>NZ_JBYTAI010000005.1:0-565302 GCF_058788035.1 Ideonella sp. FW305-24
GTCCACGCATTTGTTCGTGGACACAAGCATCCTTGTCCGGCTACGCCAATTCAATGTGACTTGGCCGGACGCTTACGGACTGAGCTCGACCAGGCCGCACAAGAAGGCTGGTCGATGGGCGAGCTTCGCTCTCATCGTGCGTTGAATTTCCGTCATCTCGAGCGTGACGTCAAGAACACATTTCGGCCCGGGGCATCGGCTTTGCCCAAAGTCATTCGCTACACGGGGACCGCCGGTTCGGCGCCCCACGCGCTGACAATGGCAGCAGACAGGCAAGACAAGATTAAAGTACGGCGATGCTTCTTCCAATTTCGATGATGCAACTGCGCCCCTCGCCTTCCCTGCGCATGGCTTGCGCCCTCTGGCTGCTGTTCAGTTCCGTTGACGCCATGGCGTATCTCGATCCGAACGCAGGCGGCCTCATTTACCAGATTCTGCTACCGGTGATCGTTGCCGTGACAGCCGGTTGGCGCTATTTGAAGATGTGGCTGAAGTCGGCGCTCCAACGCCTCACGCAAACGAAGGCGAAGACGAAGACGAAGACGGATGCCCAATCGCACTTGGCAGGCGATGAGGATGATTCGGCAACATGAATGCACTTGGTTACCGGCCCATCTTCACGTCGTTTGCCAGCTTGTTGGCCGCGGTCATCGGTGTCGCACTGCCACTTGAGTACCTGCCCGAGCTTCCCGGAGTTCTTCACTACGCGTCAGTGCCTCAGAGCATCCAGATCTTTGCTGAACTCGGAGCGGTCTTCTTGGTGCTGGGCGCCGCGTTCGGCGTGGCCTGCATGGCAGTCGGGCCCATCTTTGCGCTGATCGCACGCCGCGCCGTGAAGGGCAGCATCGTGGATGCCCTTTCACTCGGCTATGCACTCACCTTGGGCCTCTCAATGCTTGAGGGCCTGCGTGCTTGGCTGCACGCCATTGGGGTCACGCCGCATCTTCTCAATTGGATGCGTGACCAGCATTGGCTTCCACGCGGGGTGACGGACCACAGAATGGGCCTCTGGCTCACCATGGGGATGATTGGGTCGGTTGTCGCATGGGCCAGATGGCGCAGGTCCAAAGGCGGGGCTGCACCAGTCCAGACTCCGCAAGCGATCCGCTTTTGGTGTGGCTTGTCCGGCTTGATGATCTTCTGCGGCTTGGCAACAGCACCTGTCTGGCCATTGATGGACAACCGTGAACCTGAAGAAGTTGCCCAACAAGCCCCACGTACCCAGCCGGATGTCCTCTTGCTAACAGTTGACACGCTCTCCGCAGACCATCTGTCGCTGTATGGATATCACCTGCCGACCACTCCGGCATTGGACAGGTTCGCAAAGACCGCAAGCGTGTTCGAGCATTTCTACGCCAACTCGAATGTCACGACGCCTTCCATGGCCTCGGTCCTGCTGGGAGAGCGGCCTTGGCGCCATCGCGTGTTTGTCGCGCCGTCAGCACCGCTGGAAAGCCATGCCCGGCGCTCCTTACTTGCGACCTTCCACAAGGCGGGCTATCGAACCATCACCGTTTCCACGAACCCGTTTGCATCGCCGCCGAAACTGCAGACGATGCCAGATGTGGACACGCACGATGTCAGCAATCCCTGGCGAGAGAAATGTCCTCATGATCCAGATGTGTTGGCACAGTACCTGATGCACCAGCAGTCGATTGCCATCCTTGACACCAACACGATTTGGCAGACCTCCCGGTTCCTCTTGCTAAGTTGGCTGATAGATGCCGGCATCTGTCCTGCAACAGATCACTTCGACCCCAGGGCCGCCTTGCACCAGACCGAGACCCGATGGCGTGAAGCCGAGGGCAAGCCGGCCTTCGTGTGGGTTCACCTGACTCCGCCGCACGACCCTTACGCGCCTCCCCCGCCTTACGTCGGCATGTTCGACCAAGGCGGTCAGGCACGCACCATTCTGGATTCATCGCCGGTGTATCACTACCTCGGCCACACCCTCGCTGCAAAACAACGGAAAGAACTGCTGCCACGCTATGACGAGTCCATCAGGTACGTAGACGCCGCGATTGGTGACTTTCTGGAAAATCTCGACAAGACAGGCATGTTGGCGAACACCGTGGTGGTCATCAGTGCGGACCATGGCGAGAATTTCTGGCATGACTACGGCGGACATGGTGGGCCAGAGCTCTACGACGAAGTCACGCGTCTTCCGCTGCTGATTCGCAAACCAGGCCAACAAGGTGAACAAAGAGTTGCATTACCAGCAGAGCAAGCCGACCTGCTACCAACCATTGCCGACCTAGCAAACGTCCCCCTATTGGGCGAGGTGGAGGGGCGCTCGTTCGCAAACGCCCTGGCGGGCCAAAGCGTGAAGCCTCGCCCCATCTACTCGATGAACTTCGAACGCTCGCAGAAAGAAGGCGCGTTGGAACAGGGCAGCGTCATGACGGTTGACTATCCGTGGAAATTGACCACCCGCATCGGCCCTATGGATGCGACAACCCCCCACGGGCAGCGCGATCGCTTGTACCGCCTAGACAACGATCCGCGCGAGCAGCAAGACTTGGTCGCAGCGCATCCGGAGGTGGCGGCTCGACTACGCGCAGCCATCGAATCAGAAGTCGAAAAAAATAAAGCCCTTCTGCCGTGAACAAAGCAAGCCGCAACTTCGCAGCGGCTTCTCCGGCCCTGGTTGATTGGCTTCGCAAGGGAAGTCCGTTCTCCGGTGGCTCACGCCTTGCAATGCTGCGCTACCAATGGGCCGGGCACTTCTTCCACCTGAATCTGGCAATGCAGAAGCGACTGCTGCCGCCCGCATCGCTGGACATGGATCCGATTTGGATCTTCGGGCTTTGGCGGTCCGGCACGACCGCTCTCCATGAACTGCTCATGGCAGACCGCAAATTTTGCGCACCGCGAACCTGGCAATGCATGGCACCCAGTTCATTTGCCATCACTGGGAGACCAAGTCACTCGACCCAACTGGACCGACCAATGGATGACATGGTCATCGCTACCGACTCCCCGCAAGAAGACGAGTTTGCATGGCTAATGCTGGGCGGGCACAGTGTCTACCGAGGCTTCCTGGATCCGCGCAGGCTGACCACATTGGAGTGGCTGCTGAACCCAGACGCCTGGGACGAACAGGCCACCTGGATTGCGGAGGCCATGTGGCGAGACTTTCTTGGACAGGTCGTGGCTCAGGATGAGCAAAGGCGGAGATTGATACTGAAATCGCCCAATCACAGCTTTCGCGCACCAGCCCTGCTTCGTCGCTTTCCAAACTCAGACATCGTCTGGATCACTCGCTCACCGGCCGAGATCGTCCAATCGAATCTGAAGATGTGGCCAAGCATGATCAACATATACGGATTGGCTGGCACACCAAACGGCGTTCTGGAGCATTTCATTGAGTCTGCCCTGCGGCAAGCGGCGCGCAGCCTTACCCGACTTCGAGCAACCCTATCGCGCAGAGAATTGGTAGTGGTGAGGCAGCAAGACTTGCGCGCCTCCCCTGGAGAGGTCAGAGACAGCCTGCTCAGGCATTGGCATGTCAGCGCAACGGCAAAGCACGCTGCGGAATTGCCATCCAGAGCGATCAAATCTTCGTCTGGCGCCTCCCTTGTCCTGAACACAGCTTGGCAAGAAGCAATTCAGCTGCTCAATAGCGCCCAAGAGGCTGCGCTCGATAGTCACGGCCTCTGAGGCCCGCCCATTCCCGAACTGTGAACCCAACCAAAGTGGGAGCCAGCTAGTTGCAATCAGACGTTGCCGTTGAAAATCGGCATCAAATTCGCACCAGTGAGCAAGCATACAAGCGGATCGAATACCGCAAGTAATTGGCGGCGTTCACCTTGCTGGCCCATCCTGGCCCAGCCCCTTCCACGCTCAGCACCGGTGGGATTGCGACCACCTCAGATGGCAACCGTTCAATATGCGCCATCTCGCGCAACCATCACCTTGACCGTGCGCATCACGATCATGAAGTCTGAGAACACGTTCCAGTTCTCAACATAGGCCTTGTCGAGCTGCACGCGCTGGTCGTAGTCGAGGTTGTTTCGACCGCTCACCTGCCACAGGCCGGTCAGGCCGGGCGGCACGCTGTAGTAATGCGCTTTGGCATCGCCGTAATAGCGATCAAGCTCAGCCTGCACCACAGGGCGGGGCCCGACGATGCTCATCTCGCCGCAAACCACATTCCACAGCTGTGGCAATTCGTCCAGGCTGGTCTTGCGGATGAAGCGACCCACACGCGTGATGCGGGGGTCGTCCTTGAGCTTGAAATCGCGCTCCCATTCGGCGCGAGCTTCGGGGCTGTTGTCGAGCAGATCCTTCAGCACCTGATCCGAGTCCGCAACCATCGAGCGGAACTTGTAGCAGTTGAACAGCCTGCCGTCTTTTCCCACACGCTGGTGGCCATAGATCACCCCGGGCCCGCTGCTGAATCGCACCGCAATGGCCACTAGCACCATGATCCAGCCAAACAGGGCAAGGATCACGACGATGCTGATCAGGTCAAACAAGCGCTTGAGCGCGAAGCTCAAGGGACCGAGGCCAATCCGTTGCGCTTCCTGGACATCATCCAGGCTCAATGCTTCCGAAACACCTGCGCTGGATGCCGGATGCGAGCCACCCAAATCGCGGGCGCCATCATCTACGTACATGTCGTTCCTCTCGACAAAGGGACTCGGTGCGCAACAAGCCCTCGGATCGGGCGGGTTAGGCCCAAAATCGAGCATTATCGCTGCCGACCCAAAGGTTAAGAAATGAAAACAACACTGTTGTCGGGCATTCGGTGCATTCCCGTCGACTAATGCCGCCTGTATTCCTTGACAAGGGTGCTCAACGCATCGCGCACCAGATCGGCCGACTGCAACGGTGAACTTGCGACCCAGGCCAGCAATCGCCGCGCACCTTCAAGCGAGTCGTCCAGCTGTGCAAGCCGCAATTCCTTGACTGCGGTGGCCACCGTCAAGTCCCCGTCCGCCAGCAACTCCTCATACAGCTTCTCCCCCGGCCGCAAGCCGGTGAAGACGATGCGAATCTCCTGTTCGCTGCGGCCGGCCAGGCGAATCATGGTCTTGGCGAGGTCGACGATCTTCACCGGTTCGCCCATGTCCAGCACCAGCACCTGGCCGCTTTCACCGATGGCTGCGGCCTGCAGCACCAGGCGCGCGGCTTCGGGGATGGTCATGAAATAGCGAATGATGTCGGGGTGGGTGACGGTGATCGGGCCGCCGGCGGCGATCTGCTGCTTGAACTTGGGAATCACGCTGCCGGACGAGCCCAGCACGTTGCCGAAGCGCACGGCCATGAAGCGCGTGCCGGCGTGTTCGGCGGCCATCGCGGAGACCACCAACTCAGCAGCCCGCTTGGTGGCGCCCATCACGTTGGTCGGGTTGACGGCCTTGTCGGTGCTGATCAGCACAAAACGCTCCGCCTTGCCCTCGGCCGCAGCGAGCGCGGCGTGGTACGTGCCCAGCGTGTTGTTGCGCAGCGCAGCCCAGGCGTTGTCGACCTCCATCAGGGGCACGTGCTTGTAGGCTGCCGCGTGGAAGACGACTTGCGGGCGTTCGCGCTCGAAGATGGCGCGCAGTCCGTCCAGGTCCTTCACGTCGCCAATCAACTTGACCAGTGGCAGCGCAGGGAAACGCAGGCTGAGGTCCTGCTCGATGGTGTACAGGTTGAACTCGGAGAGTTCGACGATGACCAGCTTCGCCGGCTGGAAGCGCGCCACCTGGCGGCAGAGCTCCGAGCCGATGCTGCCGCCGCCGCCGGTGATCAGCACTGTCTTGCCACGCAGCACTTCGCCGATGCCGGCTTCGTCCAGTTGCACCGGCTCGCGGCCGAGCAGGTCCTCGGGTTCGATGTCGCGCACGCGGTCGACCGCGGCCTCGCCGCTGCGCAGCTCTTCTGCCGACGGCACGGTGAGCACCGGCAGGCCCAGCGCGCTGGCCAGTTCCACCGCGCGGCGGCGCTGTGCGGCCGTGGCCGACGGCAGCGCGATGATCAGGTGCGTCGCATCGCCGCGCACGCCGCGGTCCCGGATGGCTTCCAGCGGCCCCAGCACCGGCACGCCGGCAATGCGCGCACCCTGCTTGGCGGCGTCATCGTCCAGCAGCCCGGTGACGATCCAGCCCTGGTGCTGAATGCCGGCCAGCAGCCGCTTGGCAGCCTCGCCGGCGCCCAGCACCAGCGCGCGGCGCGGCTCGGTGCCGTTGCTGCCGGCAATGCGGGCACGGGCGTGCTCGTACAGCATGCGGTAGGCCACGCGCACCATGCAGACGGCCATCAGGCTGAACAGCGGGTGCAACGCCAGCACGGAACGCGGCACCTGGTAGAGCTGCAGGCCCATGACGGCTGCGGCACTCGCCAGGCCGGCAGCGCCGCACGCAAACGTCAGCCGCTTGACCTCGCCGAAGCCGGAGAAGCGCCACATGCTTTGCGGCACCTTCAGCAGCGCAAAAGCAGCGAGATAAGCCGCGACCACACCCAGCAGCACCCAGCCGTCATACCACGGCCGCGCATCCCACCAGCGCTCGAAGCCGAGTCGGAACAGGTAGGTGGCGTTCCAGGCCAGTGCCACCATCAGCGCGTCGATCGCCAGGCTCAGCGGCGCGCGGTGCGGCCGCAGCCGGGCCAGCAGTTGTTCCAGGCGCAACCAGCGCGAAGCAGTGGGGACAGTCATCGGCTTCAGTGGTTTCGCAGGCTCAGGGCTTGAGGCCGGCGGTCACGGCATCCCAGAACGCCGCATCTTCATAGCCCATGGCCCAAACGCTGGTGCCGCCCAGGCCCAGGCTGCGCACAAGCGCGGTCTTGGCGGCCAGGCTTTGTGTGTCGTCGAACCACAGCACGGGCTGGCGGGTGGCCTTGCTCCAGGGCTTGCCATCGCGCTGCGGTGTCACCGTGCCCCAGCTGGCGGACGGCGTGGCCGAGGCACTGTCTCGCACCGTTACAGCGCCAGCGTGCGCAGCGATGGTCTTGCCGTACTTGGACCAGTACACGACCTTGCCGGTGCTGTAGTCGTAGCCATAGGCCGGCAGCCCGGACAACACCTTGGCCGCGGGCACACGCGCCAGCGTGTAGCCCAGCACCGCCTGCTGCCAGTCCAGGCCAGACTCCGGGCCAGGCCATTTGCCATGGTTGAAGCCGGTGGTGCACCAGCCCGGGCCGACCTCGTCGTAAGTCATCACCTGCAGCCAGTCGACCGATGTGCCCAGCGCCGAATAATCGTAGCCGGCCAGCCAGGGTGACGAGGCCTCGTCGAACTTTGGCGGCACGCTGAGGATCAGCTTCAGCCCTTGCGCATGCAGGCGCGAGGCCAGGTCCGCAACAAAGGACGAAAACGCCGCGGCACTGCCCTCTTCCACCGCTTCCCAGTCCAGGTCGATGCCGGCAAAGCCCTGCCCCGCGGCCAGCTGCAGCATCGCGCCCAGCGCGGCCTCCCGCGCCGCGGCGTTCGCCAGGATGCCGCGCGACACGGCCGGGTCGAATTCGCCCAGCGCGTCGCTGTAGTCCGACACCGTGGGGTACAGCGGCAGCGCCTTCTTTTTCGCGAACTTGATGATCTTCTGCGTGGTGCTGCTCATGCCCACGTCGCTGAGCGAACCGTCGGCCAGCAGCGACCAGGTCGAGCCCAGCCCGACGGCACCCAGCTGCGCGTAGAACGCCTGCAGGTTGGTGTAGGCCGCGGGCACCTGGCCGTCGGTATAGGCCAGCACCAGTGGCGCAGCCGTTGCGGCTGAGATCTGCGACGGCAGCACGCCTGCAACGCTCATTGCGGCGAGAGCACCAAGCAGCTGACGCCGGGTCGGTTGGCCGATGAATTGGGTGGAGGTCATTGGGTTTCCAGACGGCAAGGCTTCAGCCTCGCAACAAGACGCGCAGCGAGCGCAGCAGCACGCCCAGATCGGTCCACAGCGACGCTCTCACCGCATATTCGGCCGCGCAAGCCAGCTTGGCCGGCAGGATCACCTCGCGGTATTCACGCTCGGGATCCGCCGCAGCGGCCAGTTGTTCGCCTTCGTTGCGAAAGCGCAGCGAGGCAGGATCGGTGATGCCGGGGCGCACAGACAGCACCTGGGCCTTCAGCGTTTCGGGATACAGCGCGACGTAGCGCGGCACCTCGGGGCGCGGTCCCACCAGGCTCATCGTGCCTTGCAGCACGTCGATCAGCTGAGGCAGCTCGTCCACGCGGTGTGAGCGCAACCAGGCGCCGACGCGGGTGATGCGCGCATCGGCGCCCATGGTCAGCAGCCCGGCGGCTTCGGCGTCCACGCGCATCGTGCGGAACTTGTGGATGCGAAACGGCACGCCGAAGCGGCCCACGCGCTGCTGTCGAAAGAACACCGGGCCGGGCGAATCGAGCTTGATCAGCAGGGCCACGACCAGCCCTGGCAACAGCAGCGCTGCCAAGCCCAGTGCCGAAGCCAGCAGGTCGAACAGCCGTTTGGCCACCGCAACCAAGCCCTCAGTCCACCAGCGCGCGCCGCAGCGAGGCCACCACGCGCGTCACGTCCGCCTCCGTCATGCGCGTGTACAGCGGCAGGCTCAGCATGCGCTCGTAAGCCAGCTGGCTTTGCGGGAAGTCTTCGGCACGCAACTGGTAACGGTCGCGCCAGTACGGTTGCTGGTGCAGCGGGATGTAGTGCACGCTGCAACCAATGCCGTCCTTGAACAGTGCTTCGATCACGGCGTCACGGCCGATGCGGGTGCCCTCGGCCAGGCGGATGGCATACAGGTGCCAGCTGTGCAGCTCGCCCGCCGGCGGCTGCGGCGGCAGGACGACGGGCAACTCGGCCAGCGCCGCGTTGTACTGCGCGGCGAGTTCGGCGCGGCGCAGCTGGAAACCACGCGCGCGGCCCAGCTGATGCAGCCCCAACGCCGCGGCTATGTCGGTCAGGTTGTACTTGAAGCCGGGCGCGACGATCTCGTAGTACCAGCTCGGCACCTTGGCAGTGAAGCGGTCGAACGCATCGCGGCTGATGCCGTGCAGGCGCATGACCTTGGCGCGCGCCGCCAGCTCCGGGTTTCGGGTCACCAGCATGCCGCCCTCGCCTGTCGTCATGGTCTTGTTGGCGTAGAAGCTGAACACGGTTGCATCACTCTGCAGCGTGCCGATCAGCTCGCCGTTCAGCGTGGTGGGCAGCGCGTGCGCCGCATCTTCGACCACCTTCAGGCCATGCTTTTTCGCAATCGCCAGGATCGCCACCATGTCGCAGGCCAGGCCGCCGTAGTGCACGGGGATGATGCACTTGGTGCGCGGCGTGATCGCGGCCTCGATCTTGGTCGGGTCAATGCACAGCGTGGCCGGATCGATGTCGACCAGCTTCACGTCCGCGCCCAGGTAGCGGGCCACCTCGGCGCTTGCGGTGAAGGTGTGCGTGGTCGTGATGACTTCGTCGCCAGGGCCAACGCCCAGCGCTTCTAGCGCCAGGTGCAGGCCGGCAGTGGCCGAATTCACCGCGATGGACTGCAGCGACGCATCGCCCAAGAATTCGGTGAACATCGCCTCGAAGCGCTTGGCCTTGGGGCCGGTGGTCACCCAGCCGGAGCGCAGCGTGTCCACCACCTCGGCAATCTCCTCCTCGCCAATCTCGGGCAAGGCGAACGGCAGGAAGGGCAACGATTCAGTGCTCATGGGCGGCGGGGAAATTGGGAAGGACGGGGCGGCAAACCCTGGATTGTGGCCTGCCCCGGGCGCGGTGCCGGCGGCATGCAGGCCGCCAGGAATCGTTTGGCCAGCACCGGGTAGGCATGCTCGGCCAGCACGAAGGCTCGGCCCCGCTTGCCCATGGCCTTGCGCGTGGCCGCTGGCAGGCCCAGCAGGCGCTTGATGCCTTCGGCCACCGCTTCGGGTGACTCGGGGGGCACGGTGATGCCGGCACCCGCTTCGGCCACCGGATCGTTGCCCGCCTCCACGGCATGCAGCACCGAGCAGCCGGCCATCATGTAGTCCATCAGCTTGTTCGGCGCGATGCCGAAGCGGTAGATGGGCACGCGCTGCCAGCCGATGTAGGCGACTTCGATGGCAGCGAGGAAGGACGGGATCTGTGCCTTCGGGATGGTCCCGCACCAGTGCACGCGGGCGGACAAGCCTTCCTGCTCGATGCGCCTGACCAACCGCTCACGCTCGTGCCCGTCGCCGACCAGCACGATCTCGACCGGCGAATCGGCCAGCAGCTTGGCGCCGTCCAGCAGCGTGTCCAGCGCGTTGGGCCGGCCCATCGAGCCGGCGTAGCCGATCACGTGGCGGCCGGCCTTGTGCGCGGCGCCGATGCAGGCGGCCACCTCGGCCTTCAGCGGCTCGGGCCTGCCCTCCCATTCCTCGGGCGAAATGCCGTTGGGCACGATGACCAGCTTCTTCAGGTCCAGGCCGCGCGAGGCCATGTGCTCGTGCACCTTGGGCAGCATCGAGACCACCACGTCTGCGTCCCGGTAAGCCGCGCGCTCGGCGCTGCTGCAGATCAGCGCAAACGGGTGCCACGGCGACATGCCCGACAGCTCGATGGGCGACAGCGGCCACAGGTCGTGCACCTCGAAGACCAGCTTCGCGCCGGCCTTGCGCGCCAGGCGCTGGGCGATCCAGATGTCCATTGGATAGGTGCTGGACGCGATCACCACCTGCGGCTTCAGCTCGGCCACCAGCGCGTCTGCCTGCTGCCAGACCTGGGCCAGGAAGCTGGCAATGTTGCGCATGCGGCCCATGCCATTGCCCTGGTAGGCAGGGGTGTCGAACCAGCGGTAGGCAATGCCGTCAATCGTCTCGCGCGTGCCGTCCGGCCCGGCGTTCTGGTCGAGCTGTGGCTGCTTCGCCCGCACATGCGAGAAGCTGGCCGCCAGCATCGTCACGGTATGACCAGCGCGCACCCATTCGCGCGCCAGGTAGTACGGCCGGTATTCCATGCCCAGCGCGGGCGAGCCGGCGTAGTGATTGAGGTACAGGATGTTCATGACAGGGCTTGCAGTCGCTGCACGTAGGCTGCAACGCTGCGTGGAAACAAGGCGTGTTCTGCAACCCAGGCGCGGTTGGCTGCAGCCACTTCACCGGCATGCTGCGCCAACTCCGTCAGTCGTGCGTGGGAAGGCACTTCGCCATCCGCCAGGACCACGCCATTGCGACCATCGGCCACCAGCTCCCGGTTGGCCGGCAGGTCAGACAGGATGGGCACGCAGCCGTGGGCCATGGCTTCCAGCACCGAGACCGAGACCGAATCGCTCTGCGGCAGGCTGAGGTACCAGCCGGCGCGGGCATACCAGCGGGCCTGGGTGGCGGTGTCCAGCCGGCCCACGAAGCGCACGCGCCCCTGCAACTGGCGATCTCGGGCCACCTGTGCTTCCAGCCCGGCGCGCAGCGAGCCGTCATGCGCGAGCACCAGCCGCGCCTCGGGCCAGTCCGCCGCCAGCGCGGCGAACACCGCAAGCACGCGCTGCGGCTGGTAAATGGGCTCCAGGCCGCGGTTGGCGAAAAACAGGTTCGTGTCCTTCGCGCCAGGTGCCGGCGGCAGCGCTTCGAGGCCGAATGGAAAGGTCATCACCTCCCCGGCGCCCAGTGCCCGCATGCGCGCCGTCATGTGCTGCGAGTCACTGGTGCAGAGCGTGCAGGCCCGCAGCACGCGGCCGGTGACCCAGCGCATCAACGCGCTGCGCTCCGGCGTGACCAGGATGTCCGAACCCCAGGCCGAGCCGGCGATGCGGGCCTGCACGCCGAACACCCGTACCGCCAGCCAGGCCAGCGTGCCGTGCGAAGTCAGGTAGTGCGGCGCCAGCCAGTCGGGCCGCACGGCTTTCAGCCAACGCGCCAGCCGCGGCAGCTGGCGCAGCAGCCCGCCATTGCCACCTTCGAACTGCATCGCATGGCCCAGCGCCAACCGGCGCTCGGCCGGCAGCAAGGCCACGATCTCCGGCAGGAAACCGCGGCTGGAAACGGCATGCAGCTCGACCTGCTGCGACAACGCGGCCAGCGCCCGCACCCACTTCAGCAGGTGCGGGCTCTCGCCGTCGCCGATCAGCACCAGACGGAGTGGCGTTCGCAAGGGACTCACGTCACCGGCCCGGCCCATGCGTCGTACAGCGGGCGCAGTTCGGGGAAACGTTCCAGCAGCCGCTCGTCAGCGCGCCGGCTGTCGCCGACCACACGGGCCGGCCGGCCTTCGAGAATCACGAAATCCGGGAACTCGCCTCGCACAAAGCTGCCGGCACAGACCAGCGTGCCGCGGCCCAGCCTCGTGTTGGCCTCGATCAGCGAATGCGGGCCGATGAAGCTGTACGCGCCGATCTCCACCGGCCCGGCGATCCAGCCCGGCCGCTCGCCGAAACCGGCCGCCGGCCAGCGCACGAAACCTTCGCCCATCAGCCGCGCCGAGCGGTGCGAGCTGTGGGTCACGATGGCGCAGTGGCTGGTGATCTGCACCCCCTCGCCCAGCGTGATGCCACCACTGGCTTCCAGGTAGTTGAACGGGCCGATGTAGACGTGGTCGCCCATCACCAGCTTGTCCTCGGCCTCCAGGTGCGCGGCGGGGGAGATGCGCGTGTGCGGCAGCAGCTTGCCGCCGGAGCGCTCGCCAAAGACGATGCGAAACAGCAGCGAGCGCACCAGGCGCCGGCGGCAGCGATTCAGGAAAGCATTGAACGAAGTCACGGCCGCGATTCTTTCACCACCGACGCGATGGCCGTGTCATCGTCCACCGGCCAGAACGCCAGTTGCAGCAAGTAGTAGCCGAAGTACAGCAGCATCGCGCCCGAAACCGCCCAGCCCGCCCCGGTCAGCCCGCCCCAGTGCAGCCCGGCCGCCAGCGCGGCCACGAAGGCCACCTGCCCCACCAGCGCCAGCTTCAGCGCCCAGGCTTGCGCCTGCCAGGCCATCGTCACCACCGCCAGCGGCGCCGAAACGAAATGCAACCCGATGTAGACCGCCAGCGCCCGCGCCAGCTCACCAGCCTCGCGCCATTCGGCCCCGAACAGCCACGCAAAGCCCCAGGGCGCCAGCGCCCACAGCAGCGCCACCAGCGGCAGCGCCAGCGCGGCAAGCACCAGCATCACCCTGCGCAGCGCGGCGCGGGCCGCACGCGTGGGCCGCGCGCCGGCCAGCGCCAGCTTCGGGTACAGCGCCTGCGAGACCGCGCTGCCCACCAGCGTGGCCGGTGCCTTCAGGTAGCGCAGGCCCAGGCCCCAGAAGCCGGCCGCGGCCGGGCCCAGGCTGGCAGCGATCAAGGCCACGCCCAGCGTGTCCTGCAGCGCGCCGGTGAAGGCATGCGGCGTGTTCAGCAGCGGGAAGACACGGTGTTGGCGCGCCACGGCGCCGAGCCCAGGCGCACTGCCGCTCAGCGGCAGCCGCAGCCAGACCGTGGCCAACAAGGTCGCCGCGATGGGCGCGGCGATCAGCCCGGCCACACCCACGCCTGCCCAGCCCGCCGCCACCTGCGCCAGCGCCGCACCGCCGTACTGCAGCACCCGCGCCGCGGCAAGCGCAGAGAAGCGCTGCTCGCGCGTGGCCCACAGCGTGGCCAGCGACACCACACCCGCTGCCGCCACGGCCAGCGGCAGCCAGGCGACCCAGGCGCCGCCGCCCAGCGCGGCCCAGCCCAGCGCACCCAGTGCGCTGGCCAGCGTCACGCCCAGCAGGATGCGCAGCGACAGAACGCGCAGCGCCTGGGCCTCATCGTCCGAACGGGCCAACGGCAATGCGAATTCATAGCGCGCACAGGCCACCACACCCAAGTTGGTCGCCACCGCGGCAAACAGATGGTACTGACCGAACTGCGCCGGCGTGAACAGCCGCGTCAGCAACGGCCCCAGCAGCAGCGGCAGCGCCTGCGCCAGTGCGCCGCCGGCCAGCAGCGTCAGGCTGGCGCGCAGCAGGCCTTGCAGCGGCGGTTTGGGGGTGTCGCGCATCCGGGCCGGTTCAGCCGCGATGGCCCACAGCAGCCGCCAGCGCCGCGATCACGCGGTCCTGGTCGGCCTCGGTCAGGTCAGCGCTCATCGGCAGGCTCAGCACGCGCGCGGCCAGTTGTTCGCTGACCGGGCAGGCCGCTGTGAAGCGCTCGTAGGCCGGCTGGCGGTGCAACGGGCGTGGGTAGTGCACGGCGGTTGGAATGCCGGCGGCCTTCAGTGACGCAACCACCTCGTCGCGACTGTCCACCATCACGGTGAACTGGCCCCAGACGCAGCATCGCCCGGGGCGCACCGCCAACAGGTCCAGCTTGAGGCCCGCCAGCGCTTCACGGTAGCGCTGGCCAAGCGCCGCGCGCCGCTGCAGCTCCCACTCGAAGCGCGGCAGCTTGGCCAGCAGCACGGCGCATTGCAGCGTGTCCATGCGGCCGCCCACGCCCAGGCGGGTGTGCGTGTAGCGGGCGCTCTGGCCGTGCACGCGGATCTCGCGCGCGGCTTGCGCCAGCGCGTCGTCGTTGGTGAACAGCGCGCCACCATCGCCATAGCAGCCCAGCGGCTTGCTGGGGAAGAAGCTGGTCGCACCCCAGGTGGACAGGCCGCAGGACTGGTGGCCGCCGAAGGTCGCGCCCAGGCTTTGCGCGGCGTCTTCGATCACCGAAAGGCCATGCTTGTTGGCGACAGCCTGGATCGCCGCCATGTCGGCCACCTGGCCGTAAAGGCTGACAGGCATCAGCGCGCGGGTGCGCAGCGTGATGGCCGCCTCGATGCGTGCTGCGTCGATCAGCCCGGTGTCCGGCTCCACATCCACGAACACCGGCACGCCGCCCAGCAACACGATGACCTCGGCCGTCGCGGCAAAGGTGAACGGCGTGGTGACGACCTCGTCGCCGGGCTTCAGATCCAGCGTCATCAGTGCGATCAGCAGCGCCTCGGTGCCACTGGCCACCGTGATGCAATGGCGCACCCCCGTGCGCGCCGCGAGTGCCGTTTCCAGCTCGGCCACCTCGGGGCCCATGATGTACTGGCCATGGTCCAGCACACGCTGCATGCGGGCATTGATCTCGGTTTTCAGCGCCGCATACTGGGCCTGCAGGTCGGTGAATTGCATAGGCGGATTGTCGGACAAGCCAAGGCCCGCCATGATGCGACCCTTTCCACGCACCTCGCGCCCCATCTCGCCTCGTGTCCACCCGCCTGAAGCTCTCGATCGGCCAGCGCCTGTTCGCGTCCATCCTGGCCGCCTTCCTCTTGGTGGGTGCGGTAGGGGTGGGCCTGGTGCGCTGGAACCTGTCGGGTGGAGCCAAAGCGTCGTCAGCACCAGACCGGGCCGCGCTGGACCTGCTGGCCCAGACGCTGGCTGAACGTTTCAGCCAGCACGGCGACTGGTCCTTCCTGCCAGCCGATGCGGCCCAGCGCACGACCTGGCTGCGCGACACGCTGGCACCGGCCGCGCTCGGCGAGCGCCTGGGCCTGCTGGACGCGCAGCGGCAACTGCTGGCGGGTGTGAAGGTGCATCGCGGCCTGATCGTCGTCGCGTCCATCGACACCCTGGAGCGCCCAGTCGTGGTCGATGGCGCCAAGGTCGGCTCGCTGCTGCTGGCGCGCGCCGAGAACCCGGCCGACAACCTGGCGGTCGCCTTCCTGGTCCAGCAGCAGCGCCCGCTGGCCGTGCTCGCGGGCATCAGCCTCTTGCTGGCGGCGCTTGCGGCGGCTGCGCTGGCGGCCAACTTTCGCCGGCCGGTGCGGCAGCTGGTCGATGGCGCACGGCAGCTGGGCGCCGGGCATTTCGAAGCGCGGCTGGCCGATGGCCGGCAGGACGAACTGGGCGAGCTGGCGCGCAGCTTCAACCAACTCGCTGCGCAGCTGGCGGCGGCCGAGGACGGCCCCCGCCAGTGGGTGGCCAACACCTCGCACGAGCTGCGCACACCGCTGGCCGTGTTGCGCAGCCAGCTGGAAGCATTGCAGGACGGCGTGCGCCACGCGACCCCCGAGCACCTGGCGCTGATGCACCGACAGGTGCTGGCACTGGCCCGGCTGGTCGACGAGTTGCATGATCTGGCCAGGGCAGACGTCGGTCGGCTGACCAACGCACCTGTGCCGGTGGATGCCTGGCCGCTGGCCGTCGAAGTGCTGCAGGCCTTTGCACCGCGGCTGGCGGAAGCTGGTTTGCAGGCCCGCATCGGCTTGGCGCCCGCGGCCAGCTGGGTCCGCTGCGACCCGGAGCGGCTGCGCCAGGTGCTGGGCAATCTGCTGGAAAATTGCGTGCGCTACACCGAGCGCGGCGGCAGCATCGAGGTCCACGGCCAGGTGCAGGACCAGGCCTTGCAACTGGACGTCGACGACAGCGCGCCCGGCGTGCCGGCGGCCTCGCTGCCGCGGCTGGGCGAGCGCTTTTTCCGGATCGAAGCCTCGCGTGACCGGCGCACCGGCGGCGCAGGACTGGGGCTGGCGCTGAGCCGGCAGATCATCGAAGCCAATGGCGGCCGGCTGCTGTTCAGCCCGTCGCCCTTGGGCGGATTGCGGGCCCGCATTGTGTTGCCGCTGGAGAGTTGTTGAATGGCGAGCATCCTCGTCGTGGAAGACGAAGCGGACCTGGCGGCCATCGTGGCCGACTACATCACCGCCGCAGGCCACCAGGCCCAGGTGCTGGCCGATGGCCGCGAAGCCTGGGCCCGCGTGCAGCAGCAGATGCCGGACCTGATCGTGCTGGACCTGATGCTGCCCGGTATGGACGGCCTGTCGCTTTGCAAGGCGGTGCGCGAACGCTCGGACGTGCCCATCATCATGGTCACCGCGCGTGTCGAGGAGATCGACCGGCTGCATGGGCTGGACCTGGGCGCAGACGACTACCTGTGCAAGCCCTTCAGCCCACGCGAACTGGTGGCGCGCATCAAGGCCGTGCTGCGGCGCAGTCAACCCGAGGTGGCAGCGCCCGAGCCGGCCTGGATCGTCAGCGAGGAGACACGCAGCGTGACCATGCATTCGCAGTCGCTGCAGCTCACGCCCACCGAATACGCTTTGTTCGCCGCGATGGCGCGGCGGCCAGGCGCCATCTGGTCCCGCGCCCAGTTGCTGGACCTGATCCGCGGGGACGCGCTGGACGTGACCGACCGCGCGATCGACAGCCACATCAAGAATCTGCGCCGCAAGATCGCCACCCACTGGCCCGAGGCCGATGTGGTGCAGTCGGTCTACGGGCTGGGCTACAGGGTCGAACTGCCAGCGCCGCCCGCAGCACTGCCCGCGCCTTCATCTCCATAGTTTCTCCACACTCGGCCGCGAAGCTCTTGTTGTCGACCGCCATCACGCGGTCTCAACTGGAGCAGCGCAATGAAGACGAAGACAAAGAAGTTGACGGCCGCCGTCGCCGTGTTGCTGGCCGCGGCCGGTGCCGGCCTGGCCTGGCAGCAAGGCCTGGCACAGCCCGGGCCGCCGCAAAGAGACATGCCGCTGGACGCGACGATGCGGCAGGAAGTCGTCACGCAACTGAACGCGCAGATGCAGCGTCACTATGTGGACGAGGCCAAGGCGGCGCAGCTTGCGCAGGCGCTACAGGCCCGCCTGCAGCAAGGCGATTTCGACCGCATCACCAGCGCGCAAAAGCTGGCCGAAACCCTGACCGAGGCGATGCAGCAGCAACTGCACGACAAGCACCTGGAGGTGCGCTACTTCGAGAAGGCCATTCCCGAAGACACGGGCCAGGACCAGACGCAAGAAGAACAGGCCAGGGACCTCGTCGAATGGCAGCGCTTCAACTTCGGCTTTGCCGGCTTGAGCCGGCTGCGCGGCAACATCGGCTACCTGGACCTGCGCCAGTTCGGCCGGCCGGCATTCGTCGCCGGCCGGATCGAAGCCGCGATGACGCTGCTGGCCGACACGCAGGCGCTGGTCATCGACTTGCGCCACAACGAAGGCGGCGACCCGGACAGCGTGATGATGCTGGCCAGCTACCTGTTCGACCAGCCCACGCACCTGAACGACATCGTCTGGCCGCGGGACAACAACCGCACCGATGCGCGCTGGACCACCGCGCAGGTGCCCGGCAAGCGCTACGGCCAGGCGCGCCCGGTCTACCTGCTGACCAGCGAGGACACCTTCTCGGCCGGCGAGGATTTCGCGATGGCGCTGAAGGACACCGGCCGCGCGACGCTGGTCGGCGAAGTGACCGGCGGTGGCGCCCACCCCGGCGACCGCCGCCGGCTGACTTCGCACTTCATGATGAACGTGCCCGCCGGCCGCACGGTGAGCCCGGTCACACACACCGACTGGGAAGGCGTGGGCGTGAAGCCTCACATTGAGGTCTCTGAAAAGAAAGCGCTGGACGTGGCCCAGGTTGAGATCCTGAAGCGGCTGATCGCCGCCGAGAAAGACGCAGACTGGCAGCAGCGGCTCAAGCGCCGGCTGGCCGAGTTGGACTGATCAGCCGCCTTCGACCAGCGCCAACGCACCGCCGACCAGCCGGTAGCGCTCACCGCTGGCCGGGCATACGGCCTCGGCGCCATCCACCGCGCGCACTGGCAGCGCCAGCTTTTCGCCATGGCGGCTGATCCAGCCGGTCTGCTTGGCCGGCACGCCGGTCACCAGTGCAAACGCCGGTACGTCCTTGGTGACAACCGCACCAGCGCCGACGAAGGCGCATTCACCCACGGTCACGCCGCAGACCAGCGTGCTGTTCGCACCCAGCGAAGCGCCGCGCTTGACCAGCGTGCGCCGGTACTCGGCCTTGCGCGGCACGGCGGCGCGCGGGTTGAAGACGTTGGTGAAAACCACGCTGGGGCCGACGAACACATCGTCTTCCAGCGTCACCGCGTCATAGACCGAAACATTGTTCTGGACCTTCACGCCGTGGCCGATGGTGACATCGTTGGCCACGAACACGTTCTGCCCCAGCGAGCAGTTCTCGCCAATGCGTGCCCCGGTGCAAACGTGGCTGAAGTGCCAGACCTTGGTGCCGGCGCCGAGCTGCGCGCCATCGTCGACGATGGCGCTATCGTGAGCCCAGAAATCTTTGCTCATCGCTTCAGGAACGGATGCGCATCCGTGCCCAGCGCTGCAGCGCTGGCCGTGCGGATCGCGGCGACCGTCTCGATGCAATGCCGAGCGTCAGCCAGCCCGTAGCCGCGGCCGGCTAGGATCTCGCGGTAGCTCACGGTGTGCAGGTCAGTGAAGCCTTCGGAGAACTCGAGCTGCTCGCCGGAGATGTCGATGTTGCGGAAGGTGGTCTTCTTGCCCTGGACGTCCGACGGCAGGTCGTTCGCGTCAATCGACAGGAACCAGCGCACGCGCGCCCGTTCGTACTCCAGGAAGCCAGCGGCGCGCGCGTCTTCGTTCAGGTGCACCACACTGTGCTGCAGCTGGCCGAAGATGAAGTGCAGCATGTCGAAGAAGTGCACCCCTATGTTGGTCGCCACGCCAAAGCTCTTGCGCGGATCGCCCTTCCAGCTCTGCGCGTACCACTTGCCGCGCGAGGTGATGTAGGTGAGCTCGACGTCGAACTTGGTGTCCTTGGGGGCAGCGGCGACCTTGTCGCGCAGCTTCAGGATCGCGTCGTGGTGGCGCAGCTGCAGGATGTTGAAGACACGCTTGCCGGTCTCGGCCTCGACACGCTCCAGCTCATCCAGCAGCGCCACGGTAGGCACCAGCGGCTTTTCGCAGATCACGTCGGCACCCAGGCGCAGGCCGGCGGCGATGTGCGGATGGTGCAGGTGGTTGGGGCTGCAGACGGCCACAAAGTCCAGCGCCTCAGCCGGCGTGCGCTTGCGCTGGTTCGCATGTTCCAGGAAACACTCGAACTCGGTGAAGAACTCGGCCTGCGGGTGCAGGCTGTCGATGATGCCGACCGAGTCGTTGATGTCGTAGGCGACAGCCAGCGTCTGGCCCAGGTCCTTGATGGCCCGCATGTGGCGCGGCGCGATGTAGCCGGCGGCGCCGATCAGGGCGAAGTTTTTCTGGGTCATGGCAAGAGGTTGAGAGTTTCTCGGACGTGTCCGAGCGGTGCGCCAGAACGTGTCCGATCAAGGCGCAAAGCACAGCCATAGCTCGCGCTATGGCGAGCATTTGCAACGCCGAGCGGGCGCGTTATGGCGTGACGAGCGGGCATGGTCGAGAGACTGTCAACCTCTATAGGCGGAACACGCTGACGCCGGCTGCGGCCAGTTCGTCGCGCGGGAACAGGGCTTTCACGTCGGCCAGCACCGGCTGCTCACCGCGCAGCATCGTGCGCAACTGCGGCACGGTCAGCGCGCGGTATTCGCGGTGCGCCACGGCGACGACCAGTGCGTCGAATGGCGCCTCGGTCGCCGGCTCGGCCAGCGCGAAGCCGCATTCGTGCTGCACCTCGGCGGCGTCGGCCCAGGAGTCCATCACGACCACGGTGGTGCCGTGGTCGCGCAGCTCGCGCACAAGGTCCACCACCTTGGAGTTGCGGATGTCCGGGCAGTTTTCCTTGAAGGTGATGCCCAGCACGCCAACGCGGCAGCGCGGCACGTCCATGCCTTTTTGCAGCATCAGCTTGACGGTGTTGCGCGCGACGTAGCGGCCCATGTTGTCATTGATGCGCCGTCCCGCCAGGATGACCTGCGGGATGTAGCCGTGCTGCTCGGCCTTGTAGGTCAGGTAGTACGGGTCCACGCCAATGCAGTGGCCGCCCACCAGGCCCGGCCGGAACGGCAGGAAATTCCACTTGCTGCCGGCTGCGGCCAGCACCTCCGCCGTGTCGATGCCCATGCGGGCGAACAGCACCGAAAGCTCGTTCATCAGCGCAATGTTCAGGTCGCGCTGGGTGTTCTCGATCACCTTGGCGGCCTCGGCCACCTTGATGCTGGGCGCGCGGTGCACGCCGGCGGTGACGACAGACGCGTAGACCTCGGCAACAACGTCCAGCGTGGCGGCGTCGCAGCCGGAAACCACCTTCTTGATCGTCTCGAAACGGTGCTCGCGGTCGCCAGGGTTGATGCGCTCAGGGCTGTAGCCGCAGAAGAAGTCCACGCCGTGCTTCAGGCCGGAGACCTGCTCCAGCACCGGCACGCAGTCTTCCTCGGTGGCGCCAGGGTACACGGTGGACTCGTAGACGACGATGTCGCCCTTCTTCAGCGCCTGGCCCACGCTGCGCGATGCCGAGATCAGCGGCGACAGGTCCGGCTTGTTGGCCTTGTCGACCGGCGTGGGCACGGCGACGATGAAAAAGTCCGCAGCGCGCAGGTCGGCGATGTCGGCTGTGTAGCGGATGTCTGCGGCGCGCAGGGCCTCGGGCGTGACTTCGCCAGTGCGGTCATGGCCGGCCTTTAGCTCGGCCACGCGGCTGGCCTGGATGTCGAAGCCGACCACAGGGTGGCTGCGGCCAAAGGCCACGGCGACCGGCAGGCCGACATAGCCCAGACCGACCACGGCAAGTTTGCGATGCATGAGGAAAGAGGCCGAAGCGGCGCCCAGGCGTGTCAAAGCCGGCGATTTTAGGACCGGGCGCTGCGACGCCCCGGCACGGCCGCTTAAAATCGCGGGTTCTTCCGGTGGCGCCCCGGCTTGACGCCCGCCACCGATCCTGTTGTTCCCCGCGAGACGCACCCTGCGCCCTCGCCTGCCTGCCCTGTGCCATGAGCCACGACACCCAGCCTCCCGCGCCGCCCGATGACAACCAGCTGATCGCCGAACGCCGCGAGAAACTGGCGGGGATGCGCGCGCAGGCCAAGGCCGCCGGCACGGCCGTGTTCCCGAACGACTTCAAGCCCGAGCACCGTGCCGCAGCGCTGCACGAGGCCTACGACAGCCTGGCCAACGAGGCGCTGGAGCCGCAGGCGGTGAAGGTCAGCGTGGCGGGCCGCATGATGCTCAAGCGCGTGATGGGCAAGGCCTGTTTCGCCACGGTGCAGGATGCCACTGGCCGCATCCAGTTCTACATCACGCAGGACGCCGTCGGCCCCGAAGTGCTGGCCGCCTTCAAGCAGTGGGACCTGGGTGACATCCTGGCCTGCGAAGGCACGCTGTTCAAGACCAAGACCGGCGAGCTGTCGGTCAAGGCCACGTCCATCCGCATGTTGACCAAGAGCCTGCGGCCGTTGCCCAGCGACTTCTACGGCATGGCCGACCAGGAGCAGAAGTACCGCCAGCGCTACGTCGACCTGATCACCGACGAAAAGGCGCGCAACCGCTTCGCCGCGCGCAGCAAGGCCCTGAGCTCGATCCGCCAGTTCATGGTGGCCAACCAGTTCATGGAAGTCGAAACGCCGATGCTGCACCCGATCCCGGGTGGCGCGAACGCCCGGCCTTTCGTGACGCACCACAACGCGCTGGACCAGGAAATGTTCCTGCGCATCGCGCCCGAGCTGTACCTGAAGCGCCTGATCGTCGGCGGCTTCGAGCGGGTGTTCGAGATCAACCGCAGCTTCCGCAATGAAGGCATCTCGGTTCGGCACAACCCCGAATTCACGATGATGGAGTTCTATGCGGCCTTCTGGAACCACCACGACCTGATGGACTTCACCGAAGGCGTGCTGCGCCATGCGGCCGAGCAGGCCACCGGCTCTGCCCGCGTGACCTACGCCGGCAAGGAAGTGCACCTGGACCAGCCGTTTGCCCGCCTGTCGGTGCGTGACTCATTGGTTGCCCACGCCGGGCTGACGGAAGCCGAGGCCGACTCGGCCGAAGCCGTGCACGCGGCGCTGAAGCGCCTGGGCGAAGAGCCGCCCAAGCACTGGGGCCTGGCACAGCTGCAGTTCGGCCTGTTCGAGGCTGCGGTGGAAGAAAAGCTCTGGCAGCCGACCTTCATCATCGACTATCCGGTCGAGGTGAGCCCGCTGGCCCGGGCGTCGGATGCCAACCCGGCCATCACCGAACGTTTCGAGTTGTTCATCACCGGCCGCGAATACGCCAATGGTTTCTCGGAGCTGAACGACGCCGAGGACCAGGCTGCACGCTTCCAGTCGCAAGTGGCCAACAAGGACGCCGGCGACGAAGAAGCCATGTTCTATGACGCCGACTTCATCCGCGCGCTGGAATACGGCATGCCGCCGACGGGTGGCTGCGGCATCGGCATCGACCGGCTGATGATGCTGCTGACCGATTCGCCCAGTATCCGCGACGTGATCCTCTTCCCTGCGCTGCGCCGCGAAGGTTAAGAAAGCGCAAGAAGGGAACGCGCGGCGGCGTTTTCGAGTCTGCATTCAGTGCTTTTGCCTTTTGCAGTAGACCTGGGTAAGGACCGATGAACCACAACGCCGACATTGCCACCCCGCTGCTGGCGGAAGAGGCCGCATGGCAAGGCCCGGACGGCCTGGCCGCGCTGGAAGAGAGGCTGTGGCAGGAACTCAGCCTGGCGGCGGCGACCAAGGGCCATGGCTGGCGCATTGCCGCGCTGGCCACCGTCGGGCCGGACGGCCTGCCGGATGCGCGCAACGTGGTGCTGCGGGAGGTGGACCCTGCGATGCGCCGGCTGTGCTTCTTCACCGATGCTCGCGCACCCAAGGTGACTCACCTGCGTCACCAGCCGCAAGCGGTGCTGCTGATGTGGTGCCCGCGCCTGGCCTGGCAACTGCGGTTGACGTTGAATTGCGAGGTGCAGGAGGAAGGCCTGGCTGCCTCTTCGCGCTGGGCCCAGCTGAAGCTGACGCCTGCCGCACTGGACTACCTGTCACAGCGCGCCCCTGGTACCACGCTGGCGCCGCAGGACTTGCCCACCGCGATGGACCCGGCCGCTCTGGCGGCCAGCGCAGCGCTGCAGGCACCCGCGCTCAGCAACCGTGAATACTTTGCGATGGTGATGGGCGAGGTCCGCAAGCTGGACTGGTTGGGCCTGGCACCCGGCGGCCACCGGCGCGCCCAGTTCTCGGCAGGTGCCGAGCCTTGCTGGCTGCAACCGTGACGAAGAAGCCCTGACGGGGCGCCTCGTTCAGAAATCCATCGCGGCCAGCAGCGCGTCGACGTCGTCCTGCTGCATCGCGCGGTCCGGCGTCTGCACGCCTGCCAGCTCGGGCTGCACGATGTCTGCCTCGCTCCAGCCGCTGGGCAGTTCGTCTTCGACGATGTGGCGCAGTTCGGCCTCGGCACGCAGCAGGATGTCGGTGACCTTCTTGATGACCTGGCCGGACAAGTCCTGGAAATCCTGGGCCATCATGATGTCGGTCAGGCAGTCGTTCTGCTGACGGGCGAACTTGGTGGTGTTGTCGACGTAGTCGGCACACATGCGCATCAAGGCCCGCGCCTTTTCGACGGTCATCTCGGGTTGGTCGGCCTGGCGGCGCATCACCGCCGCCAGGTCTTCGCCCCGCTTGACCAGTTGCTCGCAGGCCGGCTTGGCGGCGTCGATGGATGCCAGCACCTTGTTGGCGGCCTTCTCTGTCATCTTGCCGACATATTCCAGCCGCTCGCAAGCGTCCGGCATTTCGCGGCTGACCTGGCGAAGCTCGGCGGCGACCGGCGGGCGCGAGGCTTGGGGACACGGGGAAGGGATGGCGGCGTGGGCTGCGTCGACCTGCATGGCGATGTTCCAGATCTCAGTCTGATGATGAGTCCTTATCGGCCTCACCCCAGCAGGATTAAGCTGCCGAATTGCAGCATTTCCTGGCCCGCCTTCCCAACCCCCACCAGCGCACCTCAACGGTGCTTGAACGCGGGCTTGCGCTTGGCCAGGAAGGCGTCCATGCCCTCGCGCTGGTCCTCGGTGCCAAACAGCGAATGGAACACCCGGCGTTCGGCCTTCACGCCCGAGGACAGGCCGCTCTCGAAGGCTTCGTTGACCAGCTCCTTGGTCAGCGCGATGCTGGGCGCGCCCAGCGCGTTGATCAGCTCTGCCGTGGCAAAGGCCTCGTCCAGCAGGCCGGCAAGCGGCACGATGCGCGAAACCAGGCCGGCCCGCTCGGCTTCCTCGGCGCCCATCATGCGGCCGGTCAGCAGCATGTCCATGGCCTTGGCCTTGCCGACCGCGCGCGGCAGGCGCTGGGTGCCGCCAGCCCCCGGCACGATGCCCAGCTTGATCTCGGGCTGGCCGAATTTGGCGTTGTCGGCTGCCAGCACGATGTCGCACATCATCGCCACCTCGCAGCCACCGCCCAGCGCAAAGCCTGCCACTGCGGCGATCACCGGCTTCTTCACCTGGCGGATGGTTTCCCAGTTGCGCGAGATGTAACCGGCCTTCCAGGCGTCCATGTGGCCCAGCGTGGCCATCGCGGCAATGTCGGCACCGGCGGCAAATGCCTTTTCGCTGCCGGTGACGATGATGCAGCCAATGCCGTCATCGGCGTCGAAGGCCAGCAGCGCCGCGCCCAGTTCGTCCATGAGCCGGTCGTTCAGCGCATTCATCTGCTTGGGCCGGTTCAGCGTGATCAGCCCGGTCTTCAGCGCGCTCTCGCCGCGCACCTCGGTCATGATGCATTCGTAGTCCATCAGGGTCTCCTGGCTCTTACTCGAAAAACACAAGGCTAGCCGAAGCCAAAGGAATTGAGCGAGGCTTACGTGATCGCCATGCGTGCAGCGCGCCGCGGTCCAGCGCCGGGCCGCCCCAAGCGGACCGCGCAACCCGCTCGGCGGGTGGGCCTGCGTACCCGCAGGACAGGGTGCGTCATTTCGACTGCAGCGGCGAACCTTCGAGCACCATGTCGAGCACGATGTTCGGGTCCTGCTGCATCGTCACCTTGACCGGCAGGTACTGCAGGCTGGGCGCGATCCACATCGTGATCAGCAGCTCGTTGGCCTTGCGGTTCGCCAACTCGGGCTTGAGCATGTAGGCCTGCACCGGGCCCATCGGCAGTTGCAGGATCTCTGGTGGCTGCACGATGTAGCGCCAGACGCCCAGGCGCCGCGTCAGCGCCAGCGGCACCTCCAGCACCTGGCCGGGCTTGAGCAGCTCGGGGTGGGTCAGGAACCACCAGGAGGTCTGCACGAACTGGCTGGACGAGTCCTGCAGGCCAGGCACGACGGCCGCGGTCTTGCCGTTGGTGAACTCCACGCGACCGTTGCGGAACAGCACGGTTTCGCGCCGGGTGGACATCATCAGCGCCTCGGTTTCCTGGTCGAAGCGTTGTGGCACCAGGCCTTCGGGGCCGAGCAGCCCGTCGCTGAGCAGGCGGCGCTCGACCAGCCCCGGCACCTTGGCAACCACCCGCACCTGGTAGCGCTCGGCTTGGCGCAGCCATTCGACCCGGGCGCTGCCGTAGATCGGCCGCACGCTGTAGTTGGACAGTGTCAGGTGATAGCTCAGCCGGGTCGACGGCGGCCAGTCGAAAGCCTCCGGCGCCGAGGCGGCGGAAGCGGCGCTGACCACCACGGGCGCGGACGCAGGCTCGCTGGCCGCGGAGGCCGCCTCGGCGACCACCGGTGGCGCTTCAGCCGCCGCCAGCTCCGGCTGCGACGCGCCGACGTCCGGCAGGTCCGGCGCCATGGCCGGATCGGCCCGCGCGGTTTCGGGCTCGGGGGCGGACGCGGCAGGCCGCGGCACGGCGGCGGCGGGCTTGGGCCGAGGACGCGGCGCGGGCGGCGGTGCCACGGCCACCGGCGGCAGGCTGGGCGCCAGCGTCTTGACAAAAGCCACCTCGATGGCCGCAGGCGACTTGTCAGACGCACCTTCGCCCAGCCGGTCCCGCAACACCCCGTTGGCCAGCCACAAATGCAGCCCAAGCACGGCAGGCACCAGCACGCACAGCGCCGCTCGGCGCCGCCGCGAAGGCTTGGCGGACGTCACCTGGTGTTCACCTGTTCACTGGCCATCGGCAGGTGGCCGGCAGCCGATGAGGCCACCTTGCCCGCCTGCATCTTGCGCCGAGGCCGCGCTCAGCGACCCAGCCAGGCCTGGCGCAAAGCCAGCGCTGCGGTCTCGGGCTTGTCGACCAGCGACAGCGTGAGCGGCGCGGCCAGCGGCGTGGCCGCGGGTTTCAGCGTCAGTTCGCGCAGGCGCTGGCCACGCACCAGCGTCAGCTGCATCGCGGCGCCCGGGGCGACCCAAGAGCGCGCGTCGTCGAAGCGGCGAATGCGCCAGCCGTCGATGGCCAGCAGTTCGTCGCCTGCCGACAGGCCTGCCGCTGCGGCGGCACTGCCGGCCAGCACGCCCTTGACCTGCACGCCGGTGATGGGCCCTTCGCTGAGCTTGAGCCCGAACGACGGCGCCCAGCCTGCGGCTTCGCTGCCCTGGCCGACGCCAGCCGCGGCCAGAGCAGCCAACAGCGGCAGCTCGCCACGGCCATGCACCCAGCTGCGCAGTTCGTCGGCCAATGCGGCGCTGTCCAGCTCGGTGACCGCGGCGAACACGGCTTCTTCTGTGACGCCACTGGCCAGGTGCTGCGCCCACAGGTGGCGCATCAAGTCGTCCAGCGTGGTCTTGCCGTTGGCGCGCAAGCGCAGGTCCAGCAGCAAGGCGATCAGCGAGCCCTTGGTGTAGTAGCTGATGGTCGAGTTCGGCGTGTTCTCGTCGCTGCGGTAGTACTTGACCCAGGCATCGAAGCTGGACTGGGCCACGCTCTGAACCTGGCGGCCTGGCGACGCGGCCACGCCGTTGACGGTGCGGGCCAGCAGCTTCAGGTAGCGCGGCGCGTCCAGGATGCCGGCACGCACCAGCATCAGGTCGTCGTAGTAGGAGGTGAAGCCCTCGAACAGCCACAGCAGCTGGGTGTAGTTTTCCTGCGTGTAGTCGTAGCGCAGGAACTCACGCGGCTTCAGGCGCTTGACGTTCCAGGTGTGGAAATACTCGTGGCTGATCAGGCCCAGCAGCGTCAGGTAACCGTCCGGCAGGCCTTCCATGCCGGCGCGCGGCAGGTCGCGGCGGTTGGCGATCAAGGCGGTGCTGGCACGGTGCTCCAGTCCGCCATAGCCATCTTCCACCGCGTTCAGCATGAACACATAGTGCTTGAACGGCGGCTTCTTCTTGCCGTGCCAGAAGCCGATCTGCGTTGCGCAGATGCGCTTGGTGTCGGCCAGCAGGCGCTCGCCGTCGAAGCCCGGCCAGGCACCGGAGACGACAAACTCGTGCCGCGCGCCATTCGTCTCGAACTCGCCGCGCCAGAACGTGCCCAGCTCGAACGGGTGGTCGACCAGCTCGTCGTAGTCGGCGCTCAGGTAGCTGCGCTTGCCTTCGGCCACCGGCATGGCCGTTGCCACGTCCCAGCCCTTGGGCAGCGTGCCGATCTGCACCTGGTGCGGCTGCGCTTCCTGGCCGTGCACACGAAGGCACAGGCTGGTGGCGTTGAAGAAGCCGCGGCTGTCGTCCAGGTAGGCGGTGCGCACCGAGGTGTCGAAGGCATAGGCCTCGTACTGCACGGTGAGCGTGCCGCGGCCCTTGCAGGCGGCGCGCCAGGTGGTCTTGTCCAGTTGCTCCAGCAGCACCGGCTGCTTGCCCTGCGTGGCTTGCAGCTGGCTCAGGTGGCGGCCGAACTCGCGCACCATGTAGCTGCCCGGGATCCACACCGGCAGGCTCAGCGTGGTTTCGGCTTCGGGTGCCGGCACGCTCAGCGTGACGCGAAAACGGTGCGTGGCCGCGTCGGCCACGTCAATGCGGTAGGCAATCATCGTTCAGTGGGTGTCTGACGGAGGGTCCGCCGAAGCTCAGGCGCCAGCGGCACCGAGGAAGCAGCACAGCGCTGCGAGCATGCTCAGGCGAAAACGCAGCGTCAGCCAGTGGGCCATGCCGCCTGCGGGATACAAGCGGCGGTCGACCAGGTAGCAGACCACCAGCGCCAGACCCAGCAAGGCCAGCCCCGCCGAAGCCGGCATCGCCATGCCGACACCGGCGACGATGGGCGGCACCACCGCCCAGCCGAAACTGCGCGGCGCCTGAGGATCGACACGCATCGCCAGGCCCCAGTGGATGCCACCGAGGAAGGCCACGATGACCCCCGCGTAGCTGGCCAGGACCAGGGCCAGGCGTTCCCGGTCCTCGCCTTGCAGGTTCCAGATCACCAGCGCACCGAGGAAAAACGGCAGCAGGCCCAGGTACGCAAGCAAGCGGGCCCTCGGCGGCGGCTCGGCCGCCTCTGGCAAGGTGGGGTGGGCAGGACCGGAGGCGGACAGGAGGCTCATGAACCGCCATTGTGACCGCATGTCAAGCTGCGGCAACGGCTGCCGCGCAACACCGAAGCGGGAAAAAGACAGGCTTCCCACCGCTTCCTTTGGCCAGGTTTCCGGGCCGGTGCTCAGCCCTTGCTGCTGCTGACCTTCTGGGCGCCCAGTTGCTTCTCGATGGCCGCGGCCGGCATCGCGCCCGGCGAACGAGTGCCGTCTTCGAAGACGATGGCCGGCGTGCCGTTGACCTTGTACTTGCGCGCCAGCTCGGAATTGCGGCTGATGGCGGTGGAATCGCACTCGCCAATCGACTTCGGCGGCTGCGCGCCGTCGATCATCCAGTTGCGCCAGGTCTTCATCGAATCCTTGGCGCACCAGATGTCACGCGACTTGGCAGGCGAATCGCCGCCCAGGATGGGAATGACGTAGGTGTAGATCGTCACGTCCTTCAGCGTCAGCAAGTCCTTTTCCAGGCGCTTGCAGTAGCCGCAGTTCGGGTCGGCAAAGACGGCGATCTTGCGGGCGCCGGTGCCCTGCTTGACCACCAGTGCGTCCTTGACCGGCAGCTGGTCGAAGTCGATGGCGGTCAGCTTGTCGATGCGGGCCTTGGTCAGGTCGCTCTTGGTCTTGGTCTCGAACAGCGAGCCTTCGATGATGTAGTTGCCGGTGTCGTCGCTGTAGACCACGTCGGTGCCCATGCGCACCTCCCACAGCCCGGGCATCGAGGTCTTGCTGATCTCGTCGATCTTGGGCAGGTTGGGCATGCGGTCGGCCAGGGTCTTGCGGATCGCGGCTTCATCGGCCAGCGCGGTGCCGGCGAAGGCCAGCGACAACGCGCCCAGCAATGCGGCGGTGGCCGCGCGAGAGAAGGAAGTCATTTCAGGTCCTGGTGGGGCTTAGACATCCAGCGCGTGGCTGGCGAGCCAGCGCTTCACCGGCGCCAGCTGGTTGACGAGACTCAGGCCGCGGTTGCGAAGTTCCCGCAGCCCTGGGTGATCGGGCGTGAACAAATTCCATAAACCATCGGTGGCGCGCGCCATGGCCCACTGGGCCGGGCCGCGGCGGCGGGCGTAGCGGCGCAGCAGCGCAGCGTCGCCGAGGCCGCGCCAGGATTCGCGCTCGGCCAGCACCTGCGCCAGCGCGGCCACGTCGGCCAGGCCCAGGTTCAGGCCCTGGCCGGCCAGCGGGTGCACCTGGTGGGCGGCGTCGCCCAGCAGCGCCCAGCCGGGGCCGGTGACAGCGTCCGCCTGGCCGATGGCCAGCGGCCAGCTCATGCGTTCGCTGGCCAGCTTCAGCGTGCCGGCAGCACCGGCTGTGGCCTGGTTCAGCGCCGCTTCGAATTCGGCCACCGGCGCGGCCAGCCACTGCTCGGCCTGCGCCTCGGGCAGCGACCAGACCAGGCCGTAGGCATGTTGCGGCTGCGGCCGGTCAAACGGCAGCAGCGCCAGGATGTCCGGGCTGCGGAACCATTGCAGCGCAGTGCCGCCGTGTGGCCGGTCGCTTACCAGCCGGGCCGCGATTGCGCGGTGGCCGTAGGCATGGCGCTCGAAACCCACGCCACGCCGCTCCCGTTCGATCGAGGCCTTGCCTTCGGCGATCAGCGTCAGCGGCGCATTGCCGGGTTCGGGCTGCAGCGTGACCAGCGGCGCGAAGCTCGCGGCCGATTCCAGCACCGCTTCCAGCGCTGCCGCGTCAACGATCCAGGCCAGTGCCGGCACCGCCTGCTGCCAGGCGGAAAACTCGATGGCTGCGCCATGCGCGTCGCCATGCACCCGCATGTCCAGCACCGCGCTGCGGGCGTCTTCCGGCAACGCTTGCCAGGCTCGCAGGCCTTCCAGCAGCGTGACCGAAGCCGGGTTCAGCGCGTAAGCCCGCACGTCCGGACGTCGCTCGCTGGCTTCTGCCGGCGGTTTGGCCTGCAGCGCCACACGCAGGCCCTGGCGGGCCAGGCTCAGCGCCATGGCACGGCTGACAATGCCGGAGCCCAGGATGCGCACGTCGAAAGCGGTCATACGGCCATTGTAGGGACGCCCTAAAATCCTTCTTTTGACAGTGCCGCGACGGTTTTCTTTCAGCGACGAACGGAGATTCGCCTGCAGGCCTGTCCCTCTCTCTCCTCTCCGAAAGTCCCCCATGAGCCTGAAGTGCGGCATCGTCGGCTTGCCCAATGTTGGCAAGTCCACCCTTTTCAATGCCCTGACCAAGGCCGGCATCGCTGCCGAGAACTACCCCTTCTGCACCATCGAGCCCAATGTGGGCGTGGTGGAACTGCCGGACCCGCGGCTGCAGGCGCTGGCCGAGATCGTCAAGCCCGAGCGCATCCTGCCGGCCATCGTCGAGTTCGTCGACATTGCGGGCCTGGTGGCCGGCGCCAGCAAGGGCGAAGGCCTGGGCAACCAGTTCCTGAGCCACATCCGCGAGACGGACGCCATCGTCAACGTGGTGCGCTGCTTCGAAGACGAGAACGTGATCCACGTCAACGGCAAGGTCGACCCGATCTCCGACATCGAGGTCATCCAGACGGAGCTGTGCCTGGCCGACCTGGGCACTGTCGAGAAAAGCCTGCACCGCTACAACAAGAACGCCCGCTCGGGCGACAAGGAAGCCGCGGCACTGGTCAAGATCCTGGAGAAGTGCCAGGCCGCGCTGGACCAGGCCCAGCCGGTGCGCGCCATTCCTTTCAGCAAGGAAGAGTGGGTGCTGGTCAAGCCGCTGTGCCTGATCACCGCCAAGCCGGCGATGTTCGTCGGCAACGTGGATGAATCCGGCTTCGAGAACAACCCCTTCCTGGACCGCCTGAAGGAATACGCCGCCAAGCAGAACGCCCCGGTCGTCGCGATCTGCGCCAAGACCGAAGCCGAGCTGTCGGAAATGGAAGACGAGGACCGCACGCTGTTCCTGGCCGAGATGGGCCAGGACGAACCGGGCCTGAACCGGCTGATCCGCGCTGCGTTCAAGCTGCTGGGCCTGCAGACCTATTTCACCGCCGGCGTGAAGGAAGTGCGCGCCTGGACCATCCACATCGGCGACACCGCGCCGCAGGCGGCAGGCGTGATCCACACCGACTTCGAACGCGGCTTCATCCGCGCCCAGACCATCGCCTATGACGACTTCATCAAGTTCAAGGGCGAACAAGGCGCGAAGGACGCCGGCAAGATGCGCGCCGAAGGCAAGGAATACGTCGTCAAGGACGGCGACGTGCTGAACTTCCTGTTCAACGTCTGAGATAGATCGAAGGACCGGCGGCTCGAACCGCCGGCCGCCCGCAACGACCATCGCCCACGATGGCAGCGGGCAGCAGAGCCAGTTTTTCAAGAGGGAGGAACCCATGTACACCACCGCCACGCCGTGGCAGCGCCTGCTGCCCGCCCTGCTGCTGTCGGCAGCGGCTTTTTCGGCCCACGCGCAGGACAAGCCTGCCGAATCTGCCCGCGCGACCGAGGCCGCCCAGGCCTGGAGCGAAGCCCGCGGCGTCGCCAAGGCCGGCCCGCAGGACATCGCGCTGGCCGGCCAGGCCACGCTGCACCTGCCTGCCGGCGAGGTCTTCATTCCGCAGCCGCAAGCCGCCAGGGTCATGCGGGCCATGGGCAACCCGGGCGAATACTCGGACCTGCAAGGCCTGGTCTTCCCCAAGGGCGAAGGCGACTGGTTTGCCACGCTGCGCTACGAGGCCTCGGGCTACGTGAAGGATGGCGACGCCAAGGAGTGGAAGGCCGATGAGCTGCTGCAGTCCTACCGCGAAGGCACCGAAGCCAGCAACCAGGAGCGTGTGAAGCTGGGCGTGCCGGCGATGGAGATCACCGGCTGGGCCGAGCCGCCGAAGTACGACGAGGGCACGCACCGCCTGGTCTGGGCCATGGCCTCGCGCAGCAAGGATGCGCCGGCGGGGGACGAACCCGGCGTCAACTACAACACTTATGCGCTGGGCCGCGAGGGCTACATCAGCCTGAACCTGGTGACCGCGCTGAAGTCCCTGCCAACCGACAAGGTCGAAGCGCAACGCCTGCTGGGTGCGCTGGACTTCAACGAAGGCAAGCGCTACACAGACTTCAACAGCAGCACCGACAAGGTGGCCGAATACGGCCTGGCGGCGCTGGTACTGGGCGTGGGCGCGAAGAAGCTGGGGCTGCTGGCGCTGGCATTTGCATTCGTGGCCAAGTTCGCCAAGCTGTTCTTCATCGGCACGCTGGCCTTTGGCGGCGGCATCATGAAGTTCTTCCGCCGCAACAAGGGCCCTGCAGCCTGAAACCACGGCGGAGCCGACCATGATCAAGCTGCTGTTCCTGCTGTTCTCAGGCCTGAAGTTCGGCAAGCTGCTGGCCACCGGCGGCACGATGCTGCTGTCCTTGGTGCTTTATGCCTGGGTCTACGGCTGGCGCTATGCCGCCGGCTTTGTGGTGCTGCTGTTCGTGCACGAGATGGGCCATTTCTGGGCCGCGCGGCACAAAGGCTTGAACGTCGGCCTGCCGACCTTCATTCCCTTCGTCGGCGCCTGGGTCGAACTGAAGGACCAGCCGCACAACGCCGAGACCGAGGCTTTTGTCGGCCTGGCCGGGCCGCTGTTGGGCACGGTGGGCGCGCTGGTGGCGTATTTCTTCGCTCGCGATGGCCACGACACGCACTGGCTGCTGGCGGTGGCCTACAGCGGGTTCTTCCTGAACCTGTTCAACCTGATCCCGATCTCGCCGTTCGACGGCGGCCGCATCACCGCGGTGCTGTCGCCGCGCATCTGGCTGCTGGGCGTGCCGGTGCTGGTCGCGCTGTTCCTGTGGCGGCCGAGCCCGTTGCTCATCCTGATGGCCTTGCTCGCAGCGCCGCAGGCATGGAAGGCTTGGAAGTACGACCCGAACAGCGCCGAGGCCAATGGCTACTACGCCGTGTCCACCGCGGTGAAGCTGGAATACGGCTTTTGCTACCTGGCACTGGCGGGTTTCCTGGCCGTCATGGCGCACGACGTGCACGAGATGCTCGCGCACGTCGCGGGCTGAAAGACTGGGGAAGGCGGCCGGCCTCCGTCGAAACCGGCGGCCTCCCCCACCGTCACAGGCTCACTCGGAGGCGGTTTTCTTCAGCCGCACGATCACGCCGCGGATGGTGTACGGCGAGGTCTTCTTCTTTTCCCACAGCGCGAAGGCCTTGCCGTCGGCCGAGACCAGCGGCACGTGCATGATGTCGTAGGCGCTGTTGCTGTAGCCCCGCGCTGCCAGGTAGTCCTTGGCGGTCTGTATGCCGGCTTTCTGGGTCCAGATGAAACCGCTGGACACGGGGCTGAAGTACAGCCGGCACATGCCGGTGACGATCTTGCCGTCATCGGTCAACGCGGCGGCGCTGGCCATGCCGCCCATCGTGGTGCCAGGGCACACGCCCAGGATCTCGCTCTTCCAGGTCTGCTTCTTCTCGCTCCAGCGCCACAGCGCGGCCGAGTTGAAGAAGGTGTTGGTGTCCAGGCTCTGGCCGGCCACCATCGTGCCGGCGGCGTTGACCGCTTCGGCGGTGCCTGGCAGGTCGTCCGCGGCGCCCATCACGGTCTTGCTGCCATGCGACCAGATCAGCGTGCGCCAGGTGCCACTGGTCGGGCTTTCCTCCCAGCCCACCAGCACGGTGCCGTCCTGGTTGATGGCGTTGATGCGCGACGAGCCGCCGTCGGTGGGCAGGCCCACCATGCCGCTGGCGTCGGTGTAGAAACCGTGCGCCTTGCCGCTGGTCAGCCAGTACAGGCCGCCGATGGTCTTGCCGTCCCCGGAGATGGACCAGACCGAGCTGTCGGTGGCGTCCATCACCGCACCGTCGGCCGGCAGCGGCTGGATCGTGGACCAGCCCTTTTTGCGGGTCCAGCGGCCGGCGGTGCCGTAGGTGCCGTCGTCCGACAGGATCATCGACGCGACGACCTTGCCGTCGCCCGAGATCACCGGATGGCCGCCGGACACGCCCAGCACGTCCAGCACGCTGCGTCCCAGGCGCTCGGTGGTGCCGGTCTTGTGCGACCACAGGAAGGTCTCGTAGTTGTCCAGCATGCGGCCGGTGGCGAACTTGGTGTCGGCCGACATGCCTTCCAGGTAGCAGTCGGTGCAAACCACCTGGGCCACCGCCTCCTGCGCCTGCGCGACCCAGGGCGATAGCATCGCAAACGAGGCCACCAGGCCTGCGCCTTGCATGAACTTGCGTGTATTCATCTTTCACACCTTCGAAAAGACAAGCCGACTCCGGGTCAGCCCCAACCTTGATCTGCCGCATCTAGAACTGCCGGACGCAGCGCGCCAACGCGCAATGTAACGAAACTAATGAAACGGCAAAAAATCTACAAGAGTTCTCTCAGAGATTGTCAGTCGGCTCGCTGCACGCTCCAAGGCCGCCTGAAAACTGGCCCGGCCAATGCAGCCACAATGGGCAGCCATGCCGATAGACGACTACGACTCCAGCTCACTGGATTCTTCGCAAGACTCCCGGCTGACGCCAAGCCCGGCGGCGCCGCGGCGCAAGCGGCCTGGCTGGCTGACGCATGCGCTGCTGGGCGTTGCGGCGCTGGCGGCTGCGGGCACGGCTTTCTGGGTGCAGACGCAGCGCCACCATGTGCCCATCCGCATCGAGGCCGACGAAGTCATCGAAGCGGTGATGCAGCGCAACTATGGTGCCTACTCTGCGGAGCAAAAGGGCTGGCTGTGGACCGGGCCGCAGCAGGTGCACTACCTGATGCAGGTGGTGCAGCAGGCCAAGGTGGGGCCGGAAGACGGCGCGCAAGGTGACGACGAGCTGTATTTCGTCGCCGCCGGCACGCCGCTGCGGCCCACCCAGGCGGAGCCGACGCTGACCGGGCTGTTCCAGGTCAAGGGCAACATGGCCAAGCGCGACGGTTCGCTGCTGGAGGTCAGCACGCCACTGCGGCAGGAGCAAGGTGCCAGGCCATTGCAGCCGCAGGACGTGAAGTTCATGGCGCTGGGCGCCAAGACCTGGGGCTGGGTGCTGACCACGCACTACGACGCCAAGGCGGCGGACAAGCCGGCGGCGACCTGGCAGGTGGTGATGGCGCCGCACGAGGTCGACATCGCCGAGCTGGTCCGCTTCCCGGCCTCGCTGGCAGACGGCCCTGGCAGCGCATGCGAACCCACGGCAGGCCAGGCCGGCACAGCGGTCACCGAAGCCGACGGCAAGGTGGACGACGAGGAAACGGCCGCAGCCGAAGAACAGCGGCGCTGCAGCCACGCCCGCTGGACCTACCGCGCCGGCCCGGTGCCGGCCAAGGGCTTGTTGAGCTTCAGCGTCACGGGCGGCGGATTGGTCAATGGCGAACAGCGGCCGCAGAAGACCTGGGAGCTGGCGTTCGATCCCAAGCGCTTCCGCTATGCGCTGCCGGAAGACCTGAGCTTCTAGCTCGCAGCGCTGGCGGCCGGATCGATGTTGTCGATCACGATCTGCATCTCGATCAGCGGCACCGGGTAGGCCATCTCGCAGCGCCAGCCGCGGAAGCGTTGGCCAGACAAGCCTGCGCGCTGCAGCGCCAGGGCCAGCGTGTCCTGGTGGTCCGGCACGCCGGCCAGCGCCCAGGGCTTGCCGTCGTCGGGCATGCCGTGCGGCAGCGGGTCGATGGTGGCGCTGAGGTTGAGTTGCCGGTAGTGCCGATGGGTCGGGTCCGGTGGCGCCAGCGGCACGCCGGTGGGGCCGGGCAGGAAGAAGGTGATGCGCGGGCGGGCCCGCGGCCATAGGCTTTCGGCCATGAAGACGTCGCGCACCAGGCGGTGGCACGGGGTGTGCAGCATGTAGATGCGCAGGATCTGGCTGCTGGCGGCATCGTCCAGCTGGTGCCCGCGGTCGGCGCGGAAGGCGGTGGTCAGCGGACTGGGGATGGCAGCGCTGTCGCCGGGCAGCACGAAGGTGTTGATGCGCCCTTCACGTTCCAGCTGCAGCGCCGGCAGCGGCTGGCCGCTGGCTTCGGCGAGGATGAAATCGGCCGCGTCGTCGGTGCCGGGCCTACCTGCCAGGCTGCGCATGCGCGGCTCTTCACCATCGGGCGCGACCTCGTCCTGCACATGCAGGCTCAGCAGCGGCACCGCAGTGCCGGGTGTGACCCGCTGCAGGCCGATGCGGCGATGCACTTCGATGAAATCGAGGTGCCGGCCGTCCGGGCTCGGCACGATGAACAAGGCGGTGCTGACGGTCTCGGCGTAGTGGCCGAACAGAAAGGACACGGCCTTGAACGAGGCCTGGCGGGCCATGTGCTCACGGCGGGCGCGCACGTCTTCCTCGTTGGCGCCGAGTTGGGCATCCAGTCCCTGGCGACCACCGGGCAGCCGGTCCAGCAGCGACTGGAAGGCGTCGATGGCTGCGGCCAGCGGGCTGACCAGCGCCTCGTCGGCATGGCCCTGGGCACCGTCGATCAGCATGCGCAGCCCGGTGGGCGATGGCAGGCGGTGCAGGAATTCGGCGTCGGACTCGGCGCGCGTGGCCTGCACCAGCCGGCTGGCCAGGCTCTTGTCCAGTCCAGCGCTGCGCATCAGCCGGATCGGCCGCGGCGGCATGCCGGCGAGCTCGGCGATCAAGGGCGTCAACGCGGCTCGCAGCGCAGTCGCAACGGCCGTCACCGGCGACGTGCCACGGGCCGGCAGGTCGGCAGGCTCAGCGGCCGTGGCATCCGACGAGGACAGCGGGGAAAGCGCGAGGGAAGACATCGAAACAGCGGCCAGCGGTGCGGGACTAGGTGGTCCCGAGTATCGGTGAAGTGACCCCGGCGACGGCGCCAGCAAAGACGGGCCTGCCGCTGCGGCAGGCCCGAAAAACACCCGCATCGGTCACGAGGACCGCGAGCGGATGCTGGACTCAAGGCGCGATGGCCGCGTCCGGCAGCGTGATCAACATGCTGCGCTGGGTGTACGGCGAGCGCTTCATGACTTCGACGATGACCAGCTTGTCGCCCTTGGGCGTGATGGCGATCACGTTGGTCAGGTTGTAGCCCCTGGACGAGTAGCCATGGGTCTTCAGGAAGTCGGCCGCCAGGACCAGGCCGGTGGCCTTGGTCCAGAGGAAGCCGCTGGTGGCCGGCGTGAAGGTGGTGCGGGCCAGGCCGCCGACCAGCTTGCCATCGTCGGACAGCGCATTGGCATAGGCCATGCCGCCCCAATCGCTGTTGGGCAGGATGCCCAGGATCTTGGTCTCCCACTTCTTGCCGTTCCACTTCCAGCGGGCGGCCGCCGGGATGCCGGTTTCCGGGTCCGGCGCCTGGCCGACCAGGATGTCACCGTCACCGTTCACTGCCTCGGCTTCGCCGTAGTTCAGGTCCAGCCAGGTGCGCTCGCCGTTCACCCACACGGCCGGCAGGCGGCTGCCGGTGTTGGGGTCTTCTTCCCAGCCGGCCAGCACGCTGCCGTCCTTGTTGGCATCGTCGATGCGAGCCGAGCCGCCAGCCGTCGGCATGCCGACCATGCCGACCTTGGCCTTCCAGACGCTGCCATGTGCGCTGCCACCGCTCTGGTTCGGGCGCCAGTACAGGCCGGTGATGACTTTGCCGTCGCGCGACATGCCCCAGACCGAACCGTCGTCGGTGTCCATCACGCCGCCATCGGCCGGCAGCGGCTTCAGCACGGTCCAGCCTTTTTCCGCGGTCCACACCGCTTGGGTGCCGTAGGTGTTGGCGTCGTTCATCACCGTGGCCGCCACCTTCTTGCCATCACCGGAAATGGCAGGAAGGCCAGGCGGCGGAATGCCGATCTCGGTGGCCATGTTGCGGCCCAGCAGGGTCAGGCCGGTGCTGGCGTTCCAGTGGAAGGTCTCGTAGGTGCCGTACATCTGGCCGGTGGCGGACTGGCCATCGGTGGACAGGTCGGTCACCAGGCATTCGCAGATCTGCACCGCGGTGGCGGTTTGGGCCTGCGCCAGCGAAGGCAGCAACGCGGCGATGGCCGCAGCGATCACGCCGGCAGCCGGCAAGGACTTGCTCATCAACATCTCCAACCCCTCTATGTTCAGACTCAATCCATCCACACGCAGGCCGGCGCGCTGCTGGCCCACAAGCTCATTGCCGGCGTGCAATCCATCACCACACCCGGCACCGTGAACTGACTTTAGCCATCTGTCATATTTTCTTCAAGAGTTCTCCCAGAGATTTTTACGACCTTTTCACCCTTCTTTCTAGGGGAGCAAAAACCCTGGAACTCGAACCCACGCGACCCCACATGACCCGCCTTAGCACTCAACCGGAGGGAGTGCTAATATCCGCGGAACCAATTTCCTGGCACACGAGTCCACCACCACATGACCATGACCTCCACCAACGCCCTGGCCTTGCGTGATCCGTGGGCCCTGGTGCCGCCGATCGGCAACCTGGATGCCTACATCACCGCGGTCAACCGCATTCCGCTGCTCACGCCGGAAGAAGAAGGTGAGTTCGCGCGCCAGTTGCGCGACAAGGACGACGTACAGGCCGCCGGCCGATTGGTGCTGTCGCACCTGCGCCTGGTCGTGTCGGTCTCGCGCCAGTACCTGGGTTACGGCCTGCCGCAAGGCGACCTGATCCAGGAAGGCAACGTCGGCCTGATGAAGGCGGTGCGCCGCTTTGACCCGGAACAAGGCGTGCGCTTGGTCAGCTACGCGCTGCACTGGATCAAGGCCGAGATCCACGAGTACATCCTGAAGAACTGGCGCATGGTCAAGGTCGCGACGACCAAGGCCCAGCGCAAGCTGTTCTTCAACCTGCGTTCGATGAAGCAGACGCTGAAGAGCAAGTCTGGCGACCAGAGTTTCCGCGCGACGCTGACGCCTGACGAAGTGGCGACCATGGCCCGCGACTTGAACGTCAAGCCGGAAGAGGTCGTCGAGATGGAAACCCGGCTGTCGGGTGGCGACGTGGCTTTCGAGCCGCAGGGCGACGAAGGCGAGGAAACCTTCGCCCCCATCGCCTACCTGGCCGACGACACGCAGGAGCCGACCCGGGTGCTGGAAGCACGTGGCCGCGACTGGCTGGGCAGCGACGGCATTGCCCATGCGCTGGACCAGCTCGACCCCCGCAGCCGCCGCATCGTCGAGGAACGCTGGCTGAAGGTCAACGACGACAGCTCCGGCGGCATGACGCTGCATGAGCTGGCGGCCGACTACGGCGTCAGCGCAGAGCGCATCCGCCAGATCGAAGTGGCGGCGATGAAGAAGATGCGCAAGGCGCTGGAAGCGGCCTGAACGCTTCCGCCCTGCGATGCAAAACAGCTCCCTCGGGAGCCGTTTTCGTTGTAGGGCCAGCCGGCCTCAGCCTTCGGCCAGCAACTGCTTCAGGTCCTGCGCCAGCACGTCCGGCCCGCCGCCATAGCGGGTGAACACCCGCACCCTGCCCTGGCGGTCGAACAGGTAGGAGCCGGCGGTGTGGTCCAGCGTGTAGCTGCTTTCGGTCTTGCCAGGCACCTTCGCGAAAAACACCTTGAAGCCCTTGGCTGCCGCCAGCGTCTGCTCCGGCGTGCCGCGCAGCGCGATGAAGTCCGGCCCGAAGTTGGCCATGTAGGCCTTCAGCACCGGGCCGGTGTCGCGCTCCGGGTCCAGCGTGACGAAGATCGGCAGCACGTCCTTGCCCTGCTCGCCAAGCTGCTGCTTGACTGCCGCCAGCTCGCCCATCGTCGTCGGGCAGACGTCCGGGCATTGCGTGTAGCCGAAGAACACCACCAGCACCTTGCCCTTGTACTGGGCCAGCGTGCGCGGCTGGCCGTCCACGTCCTGCAGGCTGAGGCCGCTGGCGTACTCGGCGCCGGTGATGTCCACGCCTTTGAAGCCGGCGGTGGGGCCTGGGCGGTCGCAGGCGGCCAGCGCCAGCGCGGCGGTCGCCGCCAGCCAGTGGCGGCGGGACCAGGCAGTTGCTTGAGGGTTCATCGAACGGACATCGGGTTGCGACGCAGCCGGCTCAGCGCAAGCCGGCCAGCAGCGGACTCAGGTAGTGGTCCACCAGCAGCGCGGCGAACAGCAGCGCCAGGTAAAGGATGGAGAAGAAGAAGGTGCGGCGGGCCAGCGCGTCGGAGTAATTGCGCCACAGCCGGAAACCGTAGGCAATGAACCAGAAGCCCAGCACCAGCGCGCTGGCCAGGTAGATCCAGCCGCTCATGCCGTAGACAAACGGCATCAGCGTGCCGGCCAGCAGCACGATGGTGTAGAGGAACACATGCAGCCGCGTCAGCTCGGCGCCGTGGGTCACCGGCAGCATCGGCAGGCCGGAGCGTCGGTAGTCGTCGGCGCGGTACAGCGCCAGCGCCCAGAAGTGCGGCGGAGTCCACAGGAAGATGATCAGGCACAGCAGCCAGGCTTCCGGCCCGGCGTCGCCCCGCACCGCTGCCCAGCCCAGCACCGGCGGCATCGCGCCCGATGCGCCGCCGATGACGATGTTCTGCGGCGTGCGCGGCTTCAGCACCACGGTGTAGATGACGGCGTAGCCGACGAAGGTGGCCAGCGTCAGCCAGGTCGTCAGCGGGTTGACCCAGATCCACAACATGAGGCAGCCGGCCAGGCACAGCACGCCCGAGAACAGCAAGGTGTCGCGCGGCGCCAGCTCGCCCTTGGCGGTCGGCCGCCAGGCGGTGCGCTTCATGCGCTGGTCGATCTTGGCCTCGATCAGGCAGTTGAACGCCGCCGCCGCACCCGCCACCAGCCAGATGCCCAGCGTGCCAGCCACCAGCACCCGCCAGGGCGGGATGCCAGGGCTGGCCAGCAGCATGCCGATGACGGCGCAGAAGACGATCAGCTGCACCACGCGCGGCTTGGTCAGCGCCCGGTACTGGGCCCATTTGGACATCGGGGCGGGAGACGAAACAGCGGGCGCGGCGGCCATGGGCGGACTCATGTGGACAAGGCAGGGCCGCGCGACGCGGCAGCGGCCGGAGAAGATGACACCTGCTGCACTCGCGCCAACCTGGCGCGGGCGAGCAAGCCCACCATTGTCGCCAACAGTGCAGCCGCGCCGGCACTGTGGGCCAATGCCCCCAACAGCGGCCACTGCAAGACCACGTTGCCAATGCCGCTGGCCAGCTGCAGCGCCAGCAAGGCCAGCAAGGCTTGCGCGTAGCCGCGGGCTTCGCCACCCCGGCGCCACAAGGCCACGATGAGCGCCAGCATGGCCACGCCCAGCAGCGCCGCCACCAGCCGGTGCACCCAATGGATGGCCACCAGCGCGTCCAGCGCCAGGTAACCGCCATGGCCGGACCGGCCCAGTTCGCGCAGCAGCGTGAAGCCCTGGTGGAAATCGGCCTGCGGCCACCACTGGCCGTTGCACTGCGGAAAGCCCTGGCATGCCACGACGGCGTAGTTGGTGCTCACCCAGCCGCCCAGCGCGATCTGCAGCACCAGCAGCGCCAGGACGCCGCCCGCCCCGCGCCGCAAGGCAGGCGACAGCAACAATGCACGGTCGCGGTAGGCCTGGTGCTGCAGCATCAGCAAGGCCAGCAACACCATTGCGCCCAGCAGGTGGCCAGTGACGATGGCCGGGTAGAGCTTCAGCGTCACGGTGTACTTGCCGAACATGCCTTGCACGATGACCCAGACCAGCGTGAGCACCGGCCAGGCCAGCGAATGCGGCAGGCGTTTTCGGGCCATGAAGCTGAGCACCGCCAGCACCAGACACAAGGCGCCGACGACCATCGCCAGGTAACGGTGGACCATCTCGATCCAGGCCTTGTGCCAGGTCACCGGGCCGGTGGGCATCGCGGCCTGCGCGGCCTGGATCTCTTCCTGTGCATGCAAGGGGCTGGCTTCACCGTAACAGCCAGGCCAGTCCGGGCAACCGAGGCCCGAATCGGTCAGCCGGGTGAAGGCGCCGAAGGCAATCAGGTCGAAGGTCAGGAACAGCGTCAAGGCCGTCAGCGCAGCCAGCCGGGCCGGCGTATCCGCTCCGCGGCGGCGCAGCCAGACCCAGCCCAGCGGCAGCAGCGCCAGCGTGGCCGCGCCCAGCAGCAGCGGCACGAAAACCGCCCAGCGCGGGTCCAGCATCAGCGCGGCTCCCGGCCCGGCCGGTCCCAGAAAGCCGAGGCGCGCAGCAGGCGCTCCAGGTCCTTCTTGAACTTCTCCGGCGCCAGCGGCACAGGCGTGCGCATCATCCACTCACCCATCGGATCGATCAGGTAGAGGTGGTCTTCCAGCGCCTGGCCTGGCGCCGGCTGCAGCCAGGCTGTCAAGGCCTCGCGTGGCACGCGCAGCACCGTCGCCGGCACGCCGGCCTGCATGGCCTGTGCGATGGGCGGGCGCAGCGGTGCGTTGTCCACCACCAGCCAGACGCGGTCGATGCGGTCCTTCTCGCGGCCCATCATCTCGCGCAGCTGGCGCTGGTCGTACAGCAGCGCTTCGCAGCGGCTGTCGCAATCACCTCCGGCCACGACGATCATCAGCCACTGGTTCTTCAGGCTGCCGGCGGGTACGGGCTGCCCGCCCAGGCTGCGCAGCGGCAGGTCGGCCGGCAGGCCGCGCGTGGGCTGGATCAGCTCGGCATAGTTGCTGCGCGTCTGCGGCCGCACCACGAAATACAGGAAGTAGGACGCCGCCACCGGTGCCAGGCAGGCCAGCAGCACCAGCAGCATGGTCGCGCGGCCCCGCTTGCGCTGTGCGTCTGGCAGCGTCACGGCTGGCGTGTGCACCGTCATGGCCAGCGGATCATGCGCGGGCACGGCGGGGTCGAATGAGTTGGAACCAGACATAAAGACCCGCGATCATGGCGCAGAAAACAAACCATTGGGCTGCGTAACCGTAATGCTTGGCGACGTCGACCGCCGGCTGTGGCCAGTCGCGCAGCAAGCCATCGTCCTGAGGCACACCGCCCAAGGCCATCGGCGCCAGGGCCTGCACCGACAGCGGCCGCAGCGACAGGCCTTGCTGCGCGGCGAAAGCCTCACGGTCCAGGTTCTGGCGGATCGGCCCGGGCGCATCTTCGCCCAGTTGCGTCAGCCGCGACGGCCACGGTGCCACGCGGCCGGTGACCTGCACTTCACCTTCGGGTGTCGGAACCTGTGGCAGGCGCGTGCGGTCCAGTTGGTCGCGCGGCGCCCAGCCGCGCTGCACCAGCACCGCGTCGCCAGCGGCCAGGCGCAGCGGCGTCAGCATGAAGAATCCGGGCCGTCCCTGCATCTGCCGGTTGTCGAGAAAGACGGTGGCGCCGGGCACCCAGTGGCCTGTGAGCGTGATGGGGCGATAGGCCTGCTCGTCGGCCTGCAACTGGGTGCGCGCCAGGCTGTCGTTGCCCAGCGCCGGCAGCCGGCCGTGTTCGGTGATCTCCGCCTGCAGCACCAGCTTCTGTTTGGCCCGGTCCAGTTGCCACAAGCCCATGCGGGCCATCAAGGCCATGCCCAACAAGGCCGCCAGCAACACCAGTCCGCGACGTTGGCCGGCCGTCATTGCCATGCGGCAAACCCTGCCCATGCCTGGGTCCGGTGAACGCAAATAATGCTCGGCATGAAAATCGTGATCCTGCTGGCGCTGTTCGCCATTGTCGTGGTGCTGGCCAGCGCCGGTGTGTTCATGCTGCGCCGGCCTGGCAGCGACGGGGCCCAACACAAGCGCATGGCGAGGGCCCTGGCGTTGCGCGTGGGGCTATCGATCACGCTGTTCCTGTTGGTGCTGCTGGCCTGGCAGATGGGCTGGATCGAGCCGCGCGGCATTCCGCTGGGGCGGTGAAGCCGGCACAAAAAACGCCGCGTCGAGCGGCGTTTCTGTCAATCGCCGAGCGAGCTCACATCCAGTAGACGACCAGGTAAAGGCCCAGCCAAACCACGTCCACGAAGTGCCAGTACCAGGCGGCGCCTTCGAAGCCGAAGTGGCGCTGCGGCGTGAAGTGGCCCTTGCTCAGGCGGATGGTGATGAACAGCAGCATCAGCATGCCCACGAACACGTGGAAACCGTGGAAGCCGGTCAGCATGAAGAAGGTCGAGCCATAAATCCCGGAGCTGAGCTTGAGGTTCAGCTCGGTGTAGGCATGGTGGTACTCGTAGACCTGGAAGCCCAGGAACAGGATGCCCAGCAGCACGGTCACGCACATCCAGGCAACCGTCTTGCTGCGGTGGCCAGCGATCAGCGCGTGGTGGGCAATCGTCAGCGTGACGCCGGAGGTCAGCAGGATGCCGGTGTTGATGGTCGGGATGGGCCACGGGCCCATCGTGGTGAACGGCGCCACTGTGCCTGCCGGCGAAGCGGTCATGCCGGCGGCGGTGCTGGGCCACACGGCCTTGAAGTCCGGCCACAGCAGCTGGTTCTCGATGCTGCCCAGCGACGGCAGCGCATGTACGCGAGCCCAGTACAAGGCGCCGAAGAAGGCCGCGAAGAACATCACCTCCGAGAAGATGAACCAGCTCATGCTCCAGCGGTAGGAAACGTCGATGCGGTCCGAATACTGGCCCGATTCGCTTTCGCCAATCGCCTGGCTGAACCACTGGAACAGCACGGTCAGCCAGATCAGCAGGCCGGCCGCCAGCGAATACGCGCCCCAGCCGTGGCCGTTGACCCACTGGCCGGCACCGAGGATGACGAAAAACAGGCCAATGGCCGCCATCACCGGGTGTCGCGATGGCGCCGGAATGAAGTAGTACGGCGCGGTGCCTAGGCTGCCGGCAGCGGGCATGTGAGCGGACATGTTCGGGGTCTCCTCGTCTTCTCTCGAAACTTTGAAATTGCTAGGCGCTGGCGGCCGCGCCGCTGCCCACCACCCAGTTCGCCAGCAGCACCAGCGCCAGCACGAACAACGCCGCGCCAATGACCGCCGCCACCACCAGGTGCAGCGGATTGAGCTGGCCCAGGTCGCGCTCGTAATCCGTGCCGCGGCGCACACCAAAGAAGGACCAGGCGACCGCCTTCAGCGTGCCCAGGAACGAGCCTTTGCGCGCCAGCAGCGAAGGTTCAGCAGCGGGCTTGTCGGTCATGTCAGCCCCTCGTCCAACGAATACGTCGGCCGATCCCCCGACGGGATGCGGGCCAGCTTGGGAGCGGCCCGGCGCCCGGCCCGCGCGGAACAGGATGATGCAAAGGGGTTCATGACGGCGCTCGCACGGCATCCGCCAGCACAGGCACCGGCGCCTGTGCGGTGTGGCCAGCCGGTGCCGCTGGCACTTTGCCGCCGACCTCGAAGAAGGTGTAGGACAGCGTGATCGTGGTCACGTCCTTGGGCAGCTTCGGGTCCAGGTAGAACACCACCGGCCACTGCTTGCCTTCACCGGGCGCCAGCACGTACTCGTTGAAGCAGAAGCATTCGAGCTTGTTGAAATACGGCGAGGCCTGGTGCGGCGCGTAGCTGGGAATGGCCTGCGCGGCCATCGTGCGGTCCTGCACATTGCGGAACTGGTACATCACGGTCGCCATCTCGCCCGGGTGCACCTGCAGCGAATTGACCGCCGGCTTGAACTCCCACGGCCCGCGTGCATTGGCGTCGAACTCCACCGTCACGGTGCGGCTCATGTCCACCTGCGTATTGGCCGGCAGCTTGCGCGCGCCGCCACCGCCATTCGGCTCGGCCAGTGACAGCACGTTGATGCCCAGCGCTTCGCAGATGTGCTTGTACAGCGGCACCAGCCCATAGCCAAACGCGAACATGCAAAACGTCACGACCAGCAGCTTGGCCGTCATCTGCAGGTTGTCGCGGCGCAGGGCGGTCAGTTTCATGGATGAAGCGGCAGACCGTCAGAGGAAAGCAAGCGGGCCTGCACTCAGTGGCCTTGGGTCAGCAAGACCTTGAGCACAAAGCCGACACCCAGCGAGATCGAGATCGTCGCCAGGATCAGGGCCAGCCGCAGGTTGGCTTTGCGTTGTTCGGGGGTCAGGGCCACGGAGGTGCGTACTCGGAAATGCGATCAGCCGATGATGCGCGTGGCGCTGGCGTCCAGCTTGGGCGGGGTTTCGAAGGTGTGGAACGGGGCCGGCGACGGCACTTCCCATTCCAGGCCCTCGGCACCTTCCCAAGGCTTTTGCGGCGCAGGCTCGCCCTTGCCGCGCATCGCAGGCACGACCACGAACAGGAAGAAATAGACCTGCATCAGCCCGAAGCCGAAGGCGCCGATGGAGGCCAGCGCATTGAAGTCGGCGAACTGCATCGGGTAGTCGGCATAGCGGCGGGGCATGCCGGCCAGACCCAGGAAGTGCATCGGGAAGAAGGTCACGTTGAAGAAGATCAGCGAGCCCCAGAAGTGGATCTTGCCGCGAGTCTCCGAATACATCACGCCGGTCCACTTGGGCGACCAGTAGTAATAGCCGGCGAACATGCCGTACAGCGAGCCGGCCACCAGCACGTAGTGGAAGTGGGCGACGACGTAGTAGGTGTCCTGCAGCTGCTGGTCGATCGGCGCCATCGACAGGATCAGGCCGGTGAAACCGCCCATCGAGAACACGAACAGGAAGCCGACTGCGAACAGCATCGGCGTCTCGAAGGTCATCGAACCGCGCCACATCGTGGCGATCCAGTTGAAGACCTTCACGCCCGTGGGCACCGCGATCAGCATGGTCGCGTACATGAAGAACAGCTGGCCCGTCACCGGCATGCCGGTGGTGTACATGTGGTGGGCCCAGACGATGAAGGACAGGATGGCGATCGAGCCGGTCGCATAGACCATCGAGGTGTAGCCGAACAGCTTCTTGCGCGCGAACGCCGGGATGATGGCGCTGACGATGCCGAAGGCCGGCAGGATCATGATGTAGACCTCCGGGTGCCCGAAGAACCAGAAGATGTGCTGGTACATGATCGGGTCGCCACCGCCGGCCGGATTGAAGAAGCTGGTGCCGAAGTGGCGGTCGGTCAGCGTCATCGTGATCGCGCCGGCCAGCACCGGCATCACGGCGATCAGCAGGTAGGCGGTGATCAGCCAGGTCCAGGCGAACAGCGGCATCTTCATCAGCGTCATGCCGGGCGCGCGCATGTTCAGGATGGTGACGATGATGTTGATCGAACCCATGATGGACGAGGCGCCCATGATGTGCATCGCGAAGATGCCGGCGTCCATCGACGGGCCCATCTGCAGCGTCAGCGGCGCATAAAGCGTCCAGCCCGCCGCCGGTGCGCCACCGGGCATGAAGAACGATGAAACCAGCATCAGCGCGGCCGGGATCAGCAGCCAGAAGCTGAAGTTGTTCATGCGCGCGAAAGCCATGTCCGCCGCGCCGATCTGCAGCGGGATCATCCAGTTCGCGAAGCCGACGAAGGCCGGCATGATGGCCCCGAACACCATGATCAGCCCGTGCATGGTGGTGAACTGGTTGAACAGTTCGGGGTTGAAGAACTGAAGGCCCGGCTTGAACAGCTCGGCCCGGATGCACAGCGCCAGGATGCCGCCGATGATCAGCATCGTGAAGCTGAACAGCAGGTACAGCGTGCCGATGTCCTTGTGGTTGGTCGCAAAGACCCAGCGGCGCCAGCCATGGGGATGCCCATGGTCGTCGTGCGCGTGGCCGTGATCCCCGTGATGGTCGAGAACAGCACTCATGACTTTTCCTTTTCAGATCGCTCGGGGATTCAAGGCTGCTTGCGGGCCGCAACGACTTCGGCCGGCTGCACCGTCTGGCCGGTCTTGTTGCTCCAGCTGTTCTTGGTGTAGGTCACCACCGCGGCGATCTCGGTGTCGGAGAGCTGCTTCCACGACGGCATGGCGCCATTGTTCTGGCCGTTCAGCAGCACATGGACCTGCACCGTCTTGTCGGCATCCAGCACCTTGGGCGAGCCGTCCAGCGGCTTGATCGGGCCGGCGCCCTTGCCGTCTGGCTTGTGGCAGACGGCGCAGTTGGCGGTGTAGACCTTCTCGCCGCGGGCGATCAGCGCGGCCTGTTCCCAGACTTTGCCCGGATCGTCGGCCTTGGCGGCGATCTCCTTCTTCTTGCCGTCGACCCACTTGCTGTAGTCCTCGGTGGACAAGACCCGCACATGGATCGGCATGTAGGCGTGTTCCTTGCCACACAGCTCGGCGCACTGGCCGTAGTAGTCGCCCACCTTCTCGGCCTTGAACCAGGTGTCGCGCACAAAGCCGGGAATGGCGTCCTGCTTGACGCCGAAGGCCGGCACCATCCACGCGTGGATCACGTCGTTGGCGGTGGTGATGACACGCACCTTCTTGTTCACTGGCACGACCACCGGGTTGTCGACCTTCAGCAGGTAGTTGTCGCCCTGCGGCGCGCCGGCGTCGGACATCTCGCGCTGCGCGGTGTCCAGCGTGGCCAGGAAGCTGATGCCCTCGCCTTCGCCCTTGAGGTAGTCGTAGCCCCACTTCCACTGGTAGCCGGTGGCCTTGATGGTCAGGTCGGCGTTGCTGGTGTCCTTCTCGGCGACCACCGTCTTGGTGGCCGCGAAGCCCATCACCGTGACGATGATGAACGGCACGATGGTCCAGGCGATCTCCACGCCGACGCTCTCGTGGAAGTTCGCCGGCTTGGCGCCCAGCGACTTGCGGTGCTTCAGGATGGAATAGAACATCACCCCGAAGACCAGCACGAAGATCACCAGGCAGACGATCATCAGCCCGTAGTGCAGGTTCTGGATGTCGGTGGCAATGCGTGTCACCGGGGCCTGCAGGTCCATCTGGTTGACGCCCGGGCCACCCGGCAGGTCATTGACCGGCGCCGCGATTGCCGCGCCAACCAGCAGCGGGGCGACCAGCGCCAGGGCTGTGCGCGTGACGTTCTTGCAAAGCATGGTCGTCATCATCATCGTTGTCGTCAGTTCCGTTCCAAACCCATGATCACACTGACTGCCGCAGCGTGCCCCTGATCTTCTCCGTCGTCTCGCACACCCTCAGCCGCGGCGAGCGGACCGCCAGCCCGGCAGCGCATATCGGGCAGTCCGGCCCAGCGGCCATCGCAACCGGGCTCGGCGAGCAGGCTACCGCGAATCGGGGGTCGGCCGCATCAGGTCCAGTACCGCCCCGCGTATGGACAGTGACGCGCGCGCGAACCCGAACAGCCCACACTGACCGGGCCACCGGTCTTCAATCGATCGACCGACGAAGATCCGGGCACCCAGGACTGATCAATATCAATCAGGAAATTCTATCCGAGCCTATTTGCGGCCACCGGACTTGCGCAACATCAATTTCATCGCATCCAGGCCGACGCTGGTCTCAGCGGCCACCTGTGGTCCACGGTCCGGCGCACGGAAGGCGTGACCGTAGACAAGCTCAAGCTCCAGCGCGATGCGGCCGTCAGCACCGGCCCGCGCACGCAATGCCGCGAGCAAGCGCTCGCGCCAGCGTGGCGTGCGCAGGCCGGCGAGGCGCTGTGGCTCGGTGTTGCCGCCCCACTCGCGCAGCTCTTCGAGCAGGCGCGTCGGGTCGGCGTAGGTCAGCGTCAGGACCTCCTGGTCCATCACCGGATCGGCAAAACCGGCCTCGACCATCATGTCGCCCAGGTCGTGCATGTCGACAAACGGCGCATGCGGCAAAGGCCAGCCCGCCGCCACATAGACCGCGCGCAGCATCGCCAGCGAGCCAGGGCCCACGGTCGAGAACATCACGAAGCCATCCTGCTTCAGCGCCTGGCGCCAGGCGCGCAGCGTTTGCGGTGGCTCGGCCTCGTGATGCAGCAGCATGTTGGACCACAGCAGGTCGGCACTCTCGGCAGGCACCGCCGCGGGCGCAACGCGCGGCAATGCGGCGGACGCCCCGCGAAAGCGCGCCCACCAACCGGGGCGCTGCGGCGTGGCAGCGGCATCGCTGGCAGTGGCGTCCACCACGGTGATCGTGGCCTCGGGGTTGGCAGCCACCAGCGCCTCGGACGGCGGGCCGGCGTCCAGCGACCAGTCCAGCACCTGGGCCGGCGTGCGCAGGATCAGGGACAGCCGCTCGGCCATGCGGCGCGCAACCTCCTGATGCAGCCAGGGCATCTGACCAGCCTGAAGACGGCGCTGCATCACGCGGCGCAGGGCGGCTGGATCGAGCCGGGACGAAGAAGCGGACATGGACACCGGCTCGGAGGCTGAGAATTTTTCGGGCGCGCCAGTATATTGAGGCCCACATGTCCTGGCTTGCCACGGGTCGCTGGCCCGCCCCCTGCCCCATCTGCCGCCAGTGGACGCGCGGCGGCCTGTGCAGCCCCTGCCTGCAGCGTTTTGCCGCGCCGCAGAGCCGCTGCACGGGCTGCGGCCTGGCGTTGGCTGCGGACGCATTGACAGCTGCCAGCTCGCAGGCACCGCGCTGCGGCCGCTGCATCGAAGAGCCGCCGCCGGTCACCGGCACGCTGGCCGCGCTGGACTATGGCTTCCCCTGGGACGGCCTGATCGCTGCAATGAAGTTCGGCGGCCGGCCCGAAATGGCCGGGCTGCTGGTCAAGCCATTGCTTGAAGCCATCCAGCAAGACAAGCAGCACAGCGCCAAAGCCGTGGAGCTGCTGCTGCCAGTGCCGCTGTTCGAAAAACGGGCGCAGCAACGCGGCTACAACCAATCCTGGGAACTGGCCCGCCGTCTTGGCAAGGCGCTGGACAGGCCAGCGCACGCGGACTGGCTGCTGCGCTGGCGCGCCACCGAAACCCAGTCGCTTCTGGCCGACCCGGCCGCGCGCCGCGCCAACCTGCGCGGCGCCTTCCTGCTCAGCACCGCCGGCAGCCGCCTGCTGGCCGGCAAGCGCGTGGCGCTGGTCGACGACGTGATGACCACCGGCGCCACCGCGTTCGAGGCGGCACGCACGCTGCAGCAAGCCGGCGCAGCGCAAGTCTGGCTCTGGGTGCTTGCACGCACACCGACCGCGGCGCCGAAGGATTGAGTGCGGCGACAGACGCGACAATGCCGCGATGTTCCGCATCGTGCTCGTCCACCCCGAAATCCCGCCCAACACCGGCAACGTGATCCGCCTCGCGGCCAACACGGGCTGCGCGCTGCACCTGATCGAGCCACTGGGCTTCCGCATGGAAGACAAGCTGCTGCAGCGCGCCGGGCTGGACTATCACGAGTACGCCGCCGTGCATCGCCATGCTTCATGGCAGGCCTTCCTGGACGCCGAGCAGCCCGACCCGGCGCGCTGCTTTGCCTTCACGACCCACGGCCGGCGCCGGCCCAGCGAGGTGGCCTGGCAAGCAGGCGACGTGCTGGTTTTCGGCCAGGAAACCGCCGGCTTACCGCCGGCACTGCGCGAGACCTTCCCGGCCGAACAGCGCCTGCGGCTGCCGATGCGGCCGGATCAGCGCAGCCTGAATCTCAGCAACGCGGTCGCGGTGTCGGTCTTCGAAGCCTGGCGGCAGTGCGGCTTCGAGGGCAGTATCTAAAGCGTTTCGGCGCGGGCATCGCGCTGCATCAGCTGGGTCACGGCCTGGGCCGGCGTGCAACCACCGCTCAGGACCTGGTTCACCGCTTCGCACAGCGGCATGTCCACGCCCAAGGCCCGGGCACGCGCGGTCACAGTGGCGGCGCTGTAGACGCCCTCAGCAACGTGGCCCAGCCGTGCCAACGCGGCCGGCAGGTCCAGCCCTTCGGCCAGTGCCAGGCCAACCTGGCGGTTGCGCGACAGGTCGCCAGTGGCTGTGAGCACCAGGTCGCCCAGGCCCGTGAGGCCCATGAAGGTGTCGGCGCGTGCGCCCATCGCAACGCCCAGGCGTGACATCTCGGCCAGCCCGCGGGTGATCAGCGCGGCGCGGGCGTTCAGGCCCAGGCCCAGCCCGTCTGCGATGCCGGTCGCAATCGCCAGCACGTTCTTGACCGCCCCGCCGACCTCGACCCCGATGGGATCGGGCGACATGTAGACGCGCAAGGCGCCGCCATGGAAGGCATCCACGGCCAAACGGGTCAACGCCTCGTCGGCACTCGCGGCGACCAGTGCGGTCGGCAATCCCGCGGCCACTTCCTGCGCAAAGCTGGGGCCGGACAGCACGCCTGCGCGCGCATTCGGCAGCTCCTGCTCGGCAATCTGGTGGCCCAGCAGCCCGCTGCCGGCCTCGAAGCCCTTGCAGAGCCAGAAGACCCGCGCCTGTGCCGGCAGCGCGGCCAGCGTGGCGCGCAGGCCGGCCATCGGCGTCGCGACGATGAACAGACCGTCATCGGCTGCATGCGCCATCGCTCGCGCCCAGTCGGCGCTGGGCAACAGGCCAGCCGGGAACGCAAGCTTGGGCAGGTAACGGGTGTTGCAGCGCGCAGCGGCCATCTCGGCCACCTGTGCCGCGTCCCGCGCCCACAGCAGCACCTCGTGGCGCTGTGCGGCGGCAATCGCCAGCGCAGTGCCCCAGGCACCGGCGCCAAGCACCGTGATGCGCAGCGGCGGCGCAGCGCTTGGCACGAGGATCAGTTGATCGCTGCGGGGTTGCCTGCGGTGCCGGCAGCGGCTTGCGCCTGCTGGGCTTCGAACATGGCCTGGAAGTTGACTTCGGCCAGCAGGATGGGCGGGAAGCCGGCGCGGGTGCAGACGTCCGAGACGATGGCGCGCAGGTACGGGTAGATCATCTGCGGGCAGACCACGCCGACGATGCCCGACAGCTGCGCGTCCGGCACGTTGCGGATCTCGAAGATGCCGGCCTGCTTGGCCTCGACCAGGAACAGCGTGCGTTCGCCGACCTTGGTGGTCACAGTCGCGGTGACGCTGACCTCGAAGATGCCTTCGGCGATCGGCTCGGCGCCCATGCCCAGCTGGATGTCGACTTGCGGCTGCTGCTGCTCCAGCAGGATTTGCGGGGAGTTCGGTTGCTCCAGCGACAAGTCCTTCAGGTACATGCGTTGCAGCTGGAACACGGGGGTCTGGTCTTGTTCGGCCATGAAGCGCTTTCGGGAAAAGACAAAGCCCGCCCCGGGATGGTGGCGGGCTGCGGGCGGCATTATGGCGCAGCGCCTGTGACACTGGCCAAGGCGCAGCGCCTGTGACACTGGCCAAGGCGCAGCGCCGCAGGGCCTGCACCCGGCCGCGGACGGGTTTCAGGACTTTTGCAGCAGAGGCTGCAACCCACCGCGCTGGTCCAGCGCCATCAGGTCATCGCAACCGCCCACATGGGTGTCGCCAATGAAGATCTGCGGCACGGTGCGGCGGCCGGTGCGTTCGATCATCAGGTTGCGCTGCGAGGGCTCCAGGTCAACGCGGATCTCCTCGATGGATTCCACGCCGCGTTGCTTCAGCAAGGCCTTGGCGCGGATGCAGAACGGGCAGACCTGGGTCGTGTACATCTGGACTTTGTTCATGGCGTCAGCTTTGGTCAGGACAGGCCTGAATTGTCCGCCGCGGCCCCTCGGCTTGCAGGGCCGCACGGCAAGGCCGCAGGCGGCATCAGGACATGCGCCGGCACAAGCCAGCCCAAGCCCACTCAGGCCTTGCTGGTTTCCACCGGCAGGTTGGCCTCGCGCCAGGCGCGCATGCCGCCGGCCAGCACCTGCACGTTTTCATGGCCGCGCTGGCGCAGCAGCGCAGCGGCCTTGTTGGCCCGTGCGCCACTGGCGCAGACGACCACGAGCGGCAGGGTCTTGTTGGACGGCAATTCCTTGCCGGCCTTCTCCAGCGTGTCCAGCGGCACGCTGCGCGCACCCACCACATGGCCGGCGGCGTATTCGGCCGGCTCGCACACGTCCACTACCACGGCCTTCTCGCGGTTGATCAGGCGCACTGCCTCGGCCGGCGAGACGCCACCACCCTGCGCCCCCCGGCGCAGCGACGGCAGGGCCAGCAGCCCGCCCGACACCAGTGCGGCAGCGATCAGGTACCAGTTTTGAACAAAGAATTCTTGCGTGCTGCCCATGGCGTGTCTCGGCGGCCAAGGGCCGTAAGGAAAGGAATCGCGAATTATAGAATTCGGGCCTTTGCAGCTGCCACCAGCGCGCCACACCGCGCCCCAAAAGTCCATGTACAAGCTCGTGCTGATCCGCCACGGTGAATCCACCTGGAACCTGGAAAACCGCTTCACCGGCTGGACCGACGTCGAGCTGACCGACACCGGCGTGGCCCAGGCCCGCGCCGCTGGCGAGCTGCTGAAGGCCGAGGGCTACGAATTCGACGTCACCTACACCTCGGTGCTCAAGCGCGCGATCTGGACGCTGTGGCACTGCCTGGACACGCTGGAGCGCACCTGGCTGCCGGTCGTCAAGGACTGGCGCCTGAACGAGCGCCACTACGGCGGCCTGCAAGGCCTGAACAAGGCCGACATGGCCAAGCAGTACGGCGATGCACAGGTGCTGATCTGGCGCCGCAGCTACGACACGCCGCCGCCCGCACTGGAAGCCGACGACCCGCGTGGCCAGCGCCAGGACGTGCGCTACGCCAAGCTCTCGCCCGAGCAGGTGCCGCTGACCGAATGCCTGAAGGACACCGTGGCCCGCGTGATCCCGTTCTGGGACGACACGCTGGCCCCGGCCATCAAGTCCGGCCAGCGCCTGCTGGTTGCCGCGCATGGCAACTCCATCCGCGCGCTGGTCAAGTACCTGGACAACATCTCGGACGACGAGATCGTCGGCGTCAACATCCCCAACGGCATCCCGATGGTCTACGAGCTGGACGCCGACCTGAAGCCGATCAAGCGCTACTACCTGGGCGACGCCGAAGCCGCCGCGGCCGCTGCAGCCGCCGTGGCGAACCAGGGCAAGAAGGCCTGAAGAGCTGTGGACGAGGGCCGGGCGCGGCTTCAGGTGTCCAGCCGCTGCTGGATCTGCTCGCGCAGTTGTTCGGCCAGCGCGCGGCGGTCCATCCCGGCGGTGGGCAGCAGCGGCAGGAAGTGCACCTCGACCGCCAGGCCGCGCGCCGACGCGATGCGCCAGATGCTCTGGATCAGCGAGGTGTCGCCGATGTATTGCGCCGCCACGCTGAAGCCCAGGCCAGGCTCGCGGTAGCGCAACACCACAGGCTGCACCGGCGCGCCCACGCTGATGGCCGCCTGCAGCAGGTTGGCATGCATGGGCAACATCGTCGGACCCGGACCGGTCGTGCCTTCAGGGAAGATGGCCACGCTGTCGCCATCGCGCAGCGCCTCGGCCACCTGATGCACCACGCGCAGCGCGTCGCGCTTGCGTTCGCGCTCGATGAACAGCGTGCCCACGCCGTAGGCCAGTGTGCCGATCATCGGCCAGTGCGCCACATCGGACTTGGAGACAAAGCGCGCCCGCGGCAGCGCCGCATGCACACAGGCAATGTCCAGCCACGAGACATGGTTGGCGGCGATCAGCGCAGGCTCGGCGGCAGGCTCGCCATGCACCGTCAGCTGCATGCCGATCATCGCGAACAGCCGCAGGCTCCAGGCCTGCACCGCCACGTGCCGCTGGGCCTGCGTCATGCCACCGAACTGCAGCTTGATTAGCACCAGCCCACGCATCACATGACCGAAGAGCCGGACCATGCGCGCCAGCGCCGTGAGGCCGTTCAGCAGCCCCCCCTCGGCACCAGGCACGGCGCCCTGCACTGCATCGCCCGCCATCAGGCCAGCGCGGGCGCCTGGTAGGCCAGGTGGCCGGCCACCAGCGTGGCGCGCACCTGGCCTGGCAATGCCGTGCCGCTGGTGGCGAAGTCGAACGGCGTGTGCTTGCCCTGGCTCTTCAGCACGCCGGGCTTGACCTGCCACAGCGCATCCGGGTCGAACAGGCAGATGTCGGCCACGCCGCCTTCGACCAGCTGGCCGGCGCTCTGCACCAGCGAGCCCAGCGTGTCGCCCAGCACCTGCACCGGCTTGCTGGTGATGCGCGAAAGCGTCTCGGGCAGGCTCAGCTTGCTTTCCCGGCCCCACTTCAGCGCCATGCTGAGCAGCAGCTCCAACCCGGTCGCGCCCGGCTCGGCCTCGCCAAACGGCAAGGTCTTGGCATCGGCATCGACCGGCGTGTGGTCGGACACCAGTGCGTCCAGCGTGCCGTCGGCCAGCGCGGCGCGCAGCGCTTCGCGGTCCTTCTGCTGGCGCAGCGGCGGGTTCAGGCGCATGGACGAGTTGAAGTAGCCAATGTCCACGTCGGTCAGGTGCAGCGAGTTGATGCTCACGTCGCCGGTCACCGGCAGGCCTTCGGCCTTGGCCCGGCGCAGCAGCTCGACACCCGCAGCGCTGGACAGGCGGCACAGGTGCACCCGCGCGCCGGTCACGCGCACCAGCTCGAAGATGGTGTGCAGCGCAATCGTCTCGGCAATCACCGGCACGCCCGACAGGCCCAGCCGCGTGGCCACAGCGCCGCTGGCCGCGACACCGCCGCCCAGCGAGCCGTCCTGCGGCCGCAGCCAGACGGTGTAGTTGTAGGTCGCCGCGTACTGCAGCGCGCGCTGCAGCACCTGGGTGTTGGCGATTGGCACCTCGGCCTGCGAGAAGCCGACGCAGCCGGACTCGGTCAGCTCGACCATCTCGGTCAGCACCTCGCCCTGCAGGCCGCGCGTGAGCGCCCCCAGCGGGAACAGCCGGCACAGGCTGAGCTTGCGGGCACGGAACTTCAGCATGTCGACCAGGCCGGGCTCATCCAGCGTGGGGTCGGTGTCCGGTGGGCAGACCAGGCTGGTGACGCCGCCGGCCGCCGCCGCGTTCAGCTCGCTCTCCAGCATGCCTTCGTGCTCATGGCCGGGTTCCCGCAGGCGCGCGGCCAGGTCCACCAGGCCAGGGGCGACCACCAGTCCCTTGGCGTCGATGTCGCGATCGGCCTGGAAATCAGGCGAGACGCTGCCGATGGTGACGATGCGGCCGTTGGCCACGGCCAGGTCGGCCAGCTCATCGCGGCCGGTGGCGGGGTTGAGCACCCGGCCGTTGCGGATCAGGACCTTCATGCTTCGTTTCCTGCAAGGGTGGACATCACGGCCATGCGCACGGCAATGCCGAAGGTGACCTGCGGCAGGATCACGCTGTGCGTGCCGTCGGCCACAGCCGAGTCGATCTCCACGCCGCGGTTGATCGGGCCGGGGTGCATCACGATGGCGTCGGGCTTGGCCAGCGCCAGCTTCTCGTCGGTCAGGCCGAAGCTCTTGAAGAACTCGCCGGCGCTGGGCAGCATCGCGCCGCTCATGCGTTCGTTCTGCAGCCGCAGCATGATGATGACGTCCGCGCCGCGGATGCCTTCGGCCATGTCGTGGCAGACGCGCACACCCATCTCCTTCAGGTCGCCGGGCACCAGCGTCTTCGGGCCGACCGCGCGGATCTCCGGCACGCCCAGCGTGGTCAGCGCGTGGATGTCGGACCGCGCCACGCGCGAATGCACGATGTCGCCGACGATGGCCACGGTCAGGTTGAAGAAGTCCTTCTTGAAGTGCCGGATCGTGTACATGTCCAGCAGGCCTTGCGTCGGGTGCGCATGCCGGCCGTCACCGGCGTTGACCACGTGCACATGGGGCGCGCAGTGCTGGGCGATCAGGTAGGGCGCACCGCTTTCGCTGTGGCGCACCACGAACATGTCGGCGTGCATGGCCGAGAGGTTGGCAATCGTGTCCACCAGGCTTTCGCCCTTGGCGGTGCTGGACTTGGCGATGTCCAGGTTGATCACGTCGGCCGACAGTCGCTTGGCGGCGATCTCGAAGGTGGTGCGGGTGCGCGTGCTGTTCTCGAAGAACAGGTTGAACACGCTCTTGCCACGCAACAGAGGCACCTTTTTCACGTCGCGGTCATTGACCGACAGGAAGGTGCCCGCGGTGTCGAGGATCTGCGTCAGCACCGCTTTTGGCAGGCCTTCGATCGACAGCAGGTGGATCAGCTCGCCGTGTTTGTTGAGCTGCGGATTTCGCTTGGAGAGCATCAGTGCTCCTCTTGGACAGTGAAGGTGAAACGGCCATCGTCACCGCGGGCCAGCGACAGGCGCTGCGCTGCGGGCAACACGATGCGCGCGGCCGCGTAGGCCGGCTGCACCGGCAGCTCGCGCCCACCGCGGTCGACCAGCACCGCCAGCTGCACGCTGGCCGGGCGGCCGTAGTCGAACAACTCATTGAGCGCGGCGCGGATGGTGCGGCCAGTGAACAGCACGTCGTCGACCAGCAGGATGTGGCGGCCGTCGACCGGAAACGGCAGCTGCGTGCTGGTGATGCTGGCGGACATGCCGCGCTCGCCGAAGTCGTCGCGGTGCAGCGAGCTGGACAACACGCCGTGGCCGCCGGCCAGGCCCAGGTCGGCCTGCAGCCGCTCGGCCAGCCAGGCGCCGCCGGACCAGATGCCGACCAGCGACAGCTCCGGCCGCAGCAGCGCACGTACGCCTTGCCGCAGCTCGGTGTAAAGCGCCTCGGCGTCGAGTGAAAGGGTGCTCATGAAAGGTGCTCCCGAAAGAACTGCTCAAGAATCAGAACGGCCGAGGCGGCGTCGGCGTCCGCCGCACCTGCGGCCAGCGCCTCGGTGGTCGTGTAGCGCTCGTCCACCTCGTGCACCGGCAGGCCGTAGCGGCCCTGCAGCTGGCGCGCGAAGCGCCGCGCGCGGCGGGTATTGTCGTGTTCGGCGCCGTCCGGGTGAAAGGGCACGCCGACCACCAGGGCATCGGGCTGCCATTCCTTGATCAGCGCCGCGATGGCCGTGAAACGCGCATCGCCCTCGGCGGCGATGGTGCGCAGCGGCTGGCCCTGGCGCAGCAGCGCCGAGCCGGTCGCCGTGCCCACCCGCTTCACACCAAAATCAAAGGCCAGGAAAGAGGAGGATGACGAAGCGATGCGCCCTGGCGGCGTCATGCATGCCCCGCTTCGGTCGACAGCATGCGCGGGTCGATGCCCAGCTCGGCCAGCGCGCGGCGGTAGCGGTCGGCCACGGGGGTGTCGAAGATGATCTCCGGCGTGGCGTCTACCGTCAGCCAGTTGTTGCGGCCCAGCTCCTCTTCGAGCTGGCCGGCCGACCAGCCGCTGTAGCCCAGCGTGATCAGCACCCGCTTCGGGCCCTGGCCATTGGCCAGCGCTTCCAGCACGTCCTTGCTGGTCGTCATGGACAGGCCGCCGGGCACGCTCAGCGTGGAGTTGTAGGCACTGCCGTCGTCGTTCTGGCGATCGTGCAGCACGAAGCCGCGCTCGGTCTGCACCGGGCCACCGTAGAAGACCGGCTGCGCACCCAGTCCTTCTTCATCCAGCGCCAGGTCCACCTTCTCGAACAGGTTTTTCAGCGTGATGTCGATCGGCTTGTTGATCACCAGGCCCAGCGCGCCTTTCTCGCTGTGCTCGCACAGGTAGATCACGGCACCCGCAAACGCGTCTTCGGCCATGCCGGGCATGGCGATCAAAAACTGGTTGGTGAGGTTGATGCCGTCGGCCGCCATGGCCGGCATTCTATTTCAGGGCCGATCCCCGCACTGTTTCCGGCCCCGCCGGAAATTCAGAAGACACTGCGGACCATGCACAATTCCCTGGACCGGGCGCTGGTATGGTTCCGGCGCGACCTGCGGGCGGACGACCATGCTGCTCTTTACGCCGCCTTGCGTGCCGCGCGCCAGGTCTGGTGCGCCTTCGTGTTCGACGACGAGATCCTGGCGCCGCTGCCGCGCGCCGACCGCCGCGTCGAGTTCATCCGCGACAGCCTGGTCGACCTGGATGACCAGCTGCACAGCCTGGGGCTTTCGCACGGCGTCCAGCCGGTAAGGCTGATCGTGCGCCACGGCCAGGCCCGCGCGCTGCTGCCGCAGTTGGCTGCACAACTTGGCGTGCAGGCGGTGTTCGCCAGCCATGACGACGAACCGGCCTCGCTGGCACGCGACAACCAGGTTCGCGGCGAATTGGCCGCGCAAGGCGTGTCGCTCTACACCAGCAAAGACCATGTGGTCTTCGAGCGGGCCGAGGTGATGACCGCCACCGGCACGCCTTACAGCGTATTCACGCCTTACAAGAACGCCTGGCTCAAAAAGCTCACGCCGTTTTTCGTCAAGGCCTGGCCAGTGGCCCGCCATGCCGGGGCGCTGGCGCCATGGCCGGCCGAGCTGGGCGAACCCGGCGTGCCGGAGCTGCACGACATCGGCTTCGAGCGCACCGACCTGCACCAGATGCGCCTGCCTTCGGGCAGCAGCGGCGCCCACGAGTTGCTGGCGGACTTCCTGGCCCGCATTGACGCCTACGACCGCGCGCGCGACTTCCCCGCCGTCAAGGGCCCGAGCTACCTGGGCCCGCATCTGCGCTTTGGCACGGTTTCGATCCGCCACCTGGCGCGCGAAGCCTGGCAGCGCATGCAGGCCGGCTCGCGCGGTGCCGAGGTGTGGCTGTCCGAACTGATCTGGCGCGATTTCTATCACCAGATCCTGCACCACCACCCCCGCGTGGACGGCCACGCCTTCAAGCCGGAATACGACCGCATCAAATGGGCACACGGCAAGGAAGCCGACGCGCTGTTCGAAGCCTGGTGCGAGGGCCGCACCGGCTATCCGCTGGTGGACGCGGCCATGCTGCAGCTCAGCCGCACCGGCTACATGCACAACCGGCTGCGCATGGTGACGGCCAGCTTCCTGGTCAAGGACCTGGGGCTGGACTGGCGCCGGGGGGAGGCCTGGTTCGCACGCTGGCTGAACGACTTCGACCTGGCTGCCAACAACGGCGGCTGGCAGTGGGCCGCGTCGACCGGCTGCGACGCCCAGCCCTACTTCCGCATCTTCAACCCGGTCTCGCAGAGCGAGAAGTTCGACCCCGAGGGCAAGTTCATCAAGCGCTACCTGCCGCAGCTGGCCGCGCTGTCGGCCAAGGCCATTCATGCGCCGTGGCAGGCCTTGCCGCTGGAACTGGCTGCTGCTGAAGTCACGCTGGGCGAGAACTACCCGCTGCCCGTCGTCTCCCACGATGAGGCGCGCGAAGCAACGCTGGCGCGCTTTGCCGCTGCGCGTGGCGGCCCGGTCCAGGCCAGGGACAGCCCGCCGCGCAAGACCAGCAAGCGGTTGACGGCGATCCGCAACCACTGACGCGCCGCCAGCGCGTCGGTCGCAGTGGGCGCGTCAGAACAGCTCGACGTCGCTGGATTTCTCTTCGTCGGCCAGCAGGCCGTCGCGCCGCAAGGCCTCGCGGCAGCGCACCTGGTTGCGGCCGTTGTGCTTGGCGTAGTAGACCGCCTGGTCGGCGCGCTCGACGGCCGCCGTCGGCGAGTCGCCTGTGCGCACGTCGGTGAAGCCGATGCTGACGGTGATGTGCTTGACCTGCGGGAACAGGTAGGCCTCGACGCGGGTGCGGAAGCGCTCGAAAGCCAGCATCGCGTCCTGCTCGTTGCCGCAGCGCAGCAGCAGCACAAACTCCTCGCCGCCGAAACGGTAGAGCTGGTCGTAGAAGCGGAAGCTGCCGCGCATCACCCGCGCCACCAGCAGCAGCACCTCGTCGCCTATCAGGTGGCCAAAGCCGTCGTTGACCAGCTTGAAGTGATCGATGTCCACGACGGCCAGCCAGTAGCGCAGCGGCGATTCCCGGCGGCGCGCTTCGTCGTCGGTCAACACCGCGACCGGCAGCGGCGCCGAGGCGCGGTAGAAGGATTCGTCGAAGCTCTTGCGATTGAGCAGGCTGGTCAGCGTGTCGCGCTCGCTGTAGTCCAGCATGCCAAGCTGGTTGCGCATCACCTGCAGCAGCGCCAGCGCATGCTTGCGCATGGTCGGCGTCAGCGCCTGGGCCGTCTCCAGCTCGATGATGGCCACCGGCGTTTCGTCAACCCACAGCGGGAACAGGCTGGCGGCCTCGGTCGGCCGCCAGGCGCGTGTCTGCTGCGACAACAGGCAGTCACGCCAATCGGGCCGCTCGTCGAAACGCGGCTGGCCACGCAGGTCGGCCCACAGCGGCTCGATCTGCACCTCGGTGTGGCCGCCATCCGCTGCAGCCTCAACGTGGGCCCGCATCAGCCAGCGCCGTCCCGGGTCTTCGCCCACCAGGCGGTGCAACGCGACCCGGCGCGCACCGGAGAGCTCGGCCAGCGCGCTGAGCAAGCTGACATCGAGCGCGTCCCGGTCCCGAAGGCCGGTCAGTTCGGCGAGCCGTTCGACAATCGGTCGCATCGACAGCGCGGTTGCATGAACCCCCTGCTCCAACCGTCTATGCCTGGCGCCCCTTGCGCTCAGGCCGCAGCCGTCTCGCCAGCATAGTCGCGCACGAGCGAGAGCAGCAAGTCTTCGTCATAGGGCTTGCCCAGGTAGTGGTTCACGCCCAGCTCACGCGCATGCTCCTGGTGCTTCTCGGCAATGCGCGAGGTGATCATCACGACCGGCAGCTTGGCCAGGCGAGGATCGCTGCGCACGTTGTGCACCAGGTCGAAACCGTCCATGCGCGGCATCTCGATGTCGCACAGCATCACCGCCGGCGCTTCATCGGCCAGCTTTTCCAGTGCGTCCAACCCGTCCTTGGCCAGCACCACGCGGTAGCCTTCGCGCTGCAGCAGGCGCTGCGTCACGCGGCGCACCGTCAGCGAATCGTCGACCACCATCACCAGCGGCGCCAGGCGCACCGGCTCGACCACTTCCGGCAGCACCGCGTGGGTCGCGGCATCCACCGGCGCAGCCAGCAGGCGCTGGCGCACTTCGGCACCGTACACCGCCGTCAGCGCCACCGGGTTGTAGATCAGCACCGTGTCACCGGTCGGGAGCAGCGACATGCCGGCGAGACCCGGCAGGCGCGAGAGCTGCGGCCCGAGGTTCTTGACCACCACTTCCTGGTTGGCCACGACCTGGCTGACGTGTACCGCAACCAGCTGGGCCGCCGAGCGCACGACCACCACCGGCAGGCTCTTGCCTTCAACCGGCCCGCGCAGCGACTGCTGCAGCAGGCTGCCCAGCCAGAAGAACGGCACGTCGACCTCGCCATGGCGCAGCAGGCCCGTCTGGTAGGCCGCCTCGACCTCGGCCGCCGGCACGCGGCGCACCATGTCGACCAGCGTCGACGGCAGCGCCACGGTCTGCGCGCCGGAATTCACCACCACCACCTGCGTCACCGCCGTGGTCAGCGGCAGCACCATCCGGAAGGCCGTGCCCTGGCCGGACGAGCTGGCGGTTTCGATCCGGCCGCCCATCGCGGTCACCTCGGAACGCACCACGTCCATGCCAATGCCACGGCCAGCCAGCTCGGTCACCTGGTCGGCAGTCGAGAAGCCTGGCGTGAAGATCAGGCCAGCCAACTCTGCTTCGGTCGGCCGGCTGTGCTCGTTGAGCAGGCCCATCGCGGTGGCGCGTTCGGCAATGCGGGCCAGGTTCAGGCCGGCACCGTCGTCACGCACCTCGATCTGCACTTCGTTGCCAGCCTGGCGCAGCGTCACGTCAATCGTGCCGCTGGCCGACTTGCCCATGGCCTCGCGCAGCGAGCCGCTTTCGATGCCGTGCACCACCGCATTGCGCAGAAGGTGCTCGAACGGCGGCGCCATGCGGTCCAGCACCGCGCGGTCCAGCTCGATGCCGCCGCCCTGCAGGTTCAGGCGCACCTGCTTGCCGGACTCCTTGGCGGCCTGGCGCACCACGCGGTAGAGCCGGTCGGACAGGGTGTCGAACTCCACCATGCGCGCGCGCAGCAGGTCGTCCTGCAGGTCGCGGTTCAGCCGTGCCTGCACGGCCAACTGGTCTTCGGTGTCCTGCAGCGTCTGCTGCAGGCCGCGCTGCACGGTGCCCACGTCGTTGACCGACTCGGCCATCATGCGCGTCAGTTCCTGCACGCGGGTGAAACGGTCCATTTCCAACGGATCGAAGTCCTGCTTGGAGTGGCGGGCCGCTTCCATGCGCGTGGCCATCTGGGTTTCGGCCTGCAGCTCCAGGTCGCGCAGCTGCCGGCGCAGCCGCTCCAGGTTGTCCGTCAGTTCCTTCAGGCCCAGCTGCATCTGGCCCATGTCGGATTCGATGCGGGCACGCGCAATGCCGACCTCGCCGGCATGGCTGACCATGCGGTCCAGCAGCGGCGCACGCACGCGCACCGAGCCGGCTGACGCCTGCTCGACCGGCAGGCCCGCCTGCACGCCTTCGCGCAGGCCGGTGCGGCGCGCCAGGCGCTGCCAGTCCACCTGCACCACGGCCGGCAGCTCGGCCGGCACTTCGGCAACAGCCTCGGCCGGCTGCAGCGGCTGTTCGGACACGAAGTGCTGTTGCGGTGCCTGGAAGGTCAGCGCATCGCCTCGCAGCGGCGCCAGTTCGTGAGGCCGGTCCGTCGTGTTGGCGAAGCCCATGGCCTGCATTTCGGTGTCGCCCATGTGGCGTGAGATGCCGTCGCCCGGCACCGCCGAGCCACCGCCCAGGCGCAGGCGCTGGAACTCCTCGTTCAGCGCGTCCACGCCCTGGTGCAACTGGGCCAGCACGGCGGCATCCACGCCACCACGCACGGTCAAGCGCTCAATGGCGGTTTCCAGCCGGTGCGCCAGCTCGCCCAGGCGCATCGCGCCGGCCAGCCGGGCGCCGCCCTTGAAGGTGTGCAGCGCGCGCAAGGCGCCAACACCCGCGTCCAGGTCGTCCGGCAGACGTTCCCACTGGCGGATCTGTTCGGCCAGCACCGGCAGCAGCTCTTCGCCTTCTTCGACAAAGATCTCGAAAAGCTCGTCGTCGATCGCGTCGCGCGCTTCCAGGTCCTCGGCCAGAGAAGCCGTGGCGCCCAGGCGCTCGCTGTCGCCACGCGACGGCGTGGCATGGGTTTCCGGCGCAGGTTCGGCGGCCAGCGGCTCCAGCGCGCTGAAACGCACCTCGCCCAGCGGGTTCAGCGACGCCATCTGCGTGACCGAACCGCCAAAGCCGTCGTCCGGCTCGTCCTGATCCTGGTCCAGGTCGTGCTCAGCCTCAGAAAGGCCTTCCAGTTCGGCAGCGCGGCTGTTGTGCTGCAGGGCGTCGGCTTCCTCGTGGCGGTCCAGGCGCTCGATCAGCTCGATCGGCACCGGCTTCAGGAAGCCAGCAGCGAACTGGTGCAGCAGCCGGCGAATCTCGTCGGCCACGTCCAGGTACAAGGCGGCCTCGGCCTCCTGACCCATGCCACGGGCGCAGGAACGCTCCAGCGCATGTTCCAGCCGGTGCGCCAGCGAAGACAGGTCCTGGTAACCCACGGTGGCCGAATTGCCGGCCAGCGAGTGGGCCAGCGCCACCGCGGTGTCGCCCACCGGCCGGTGCAGTTCGTGCTGCCACTCGGACAGCGCCACCGTCAGGCGGCGCGACTGTTCGTCGGCCTCGTTGAGGAAGATGTTGAACAGCGTGATCTGGATGCGCAGCGGGCCAACCACCTTGTAGCGCTCGGCATCGTCGACCGGTGCGTCCAGCGCGGGCGCTTGCGACACCGGTTCAGGCTGCGTTTCCAGCGGCTGCGCCGTGACCGTCGCATCTTCCAGGTCCAGCTCAAGGTCAACCTCGGGCAGGCGCAGGTCGCCGCCCGCCTGGTGCGTGGTTTCGGGCCAGTCGTTGGGTGCGTACTCGTCCTCGGCGGTCACCAATGGCAGCGGCGGCTCGATCACATCGCCTTCGAGCAGCGAGATCGCCTGCACAGCTTCGGTGTCGACCAGCGGCGCCTGTTGCGGCTCGCCGAACTCGGGCAACGGCAGGTCCAGGTGCTCGGCGTCCAGGCCCGCCTCCAGCTGCGGTGCGTCCAGTGCCTGGTCCAACACCGGCAGCTCGATCGGCTCGAAAGGCTGGGTCAGCTCGGCCGGCGTCCAGTCCGGCTGGTCTGGCAGTTCCAGGACTTCCGGCACATCGGCCGGGGCCTGCGGCTCGAAGGTTTCAGGCAGGCTGGCCAGCGGTTCGAGCGGCGCGGTTTGCTGGGCCCAGTCGGCCGGCGCTGCATCGCCTTCCAGCGCGTCCAGGTTCAGGTCCGGCAGATTGAGCTCGGTCAGGTCCGCAGGGCCACGGGCGAGCACCTCGCCCATCGGCAGCGGCGCGTCGTCGCCGGCATCCAGTTCCGGCTCCGCCCCGGCTTCCGGCAGCCAGTCGCCGGAAGCGGCCAGCGCTTCGGACAGCGCGGGCGGCTGGGCTTCGGGCAGCACGTCGCCGTCCCACACGTGGTCAGGCACCGGCATGGCGTCGCCAGCGGGCAGCAGTTCGCCAGGCAGGCTGTCGATCGGCTCGAAGCCGGACACTTCGCCTGCTGCCAGCGGCGGCAAGGCTTCGTCGGACAGTGGTTCCGGCGGCAGCTTGGCCACCGGCATGGGCTCGGCAAACGCTTCGTCGAAAGCAGGGGCTGTCCACTCCGGTGCCGGCGGCTCGATGGATTGCAGCGGCACGGCGGCCGGCTGGCGCAGGGCCAGTGCGGCAGCGATCAGGGCCGGGCCCACGTCGGCCGGCGCCTGGCCGGCGGCAATCGCCTCGACCCACTGGCGCAGCTCGGCCAGCGCCTGGGCGGTGAAGTTCTGCAGCGGCGGGTCGGCCTGCACGACGGCGTCGGCCAGGCGGGCATTGAACAGCTGTTCGCAGGCCCAGGCGGCATCGCCATACGCCTTCAGCCCGACCATGCGCGAGCTGCCCTTGAGGGTGTGGAAGGCGCGGCGCACGGCCGTCATCGCTTCGAGGTCCTGCGGCTCGCGCGCCAGCCGGGCCAGCGCTTCGCCGGCCTGCTCGATGACTTCCTGTGCCTCTTCGATGAAGACGGCCTGCATGTCGTCGTCATCGTCCAGCGGCATCTGCTTGGAGGCCGACGCTTCGGCCGGCGGCTGGCTGGCAGCTGCCAGGTCCGACAAGGCTTGCACCACGTCGGCCCGTGCGGCCTCTTCCTCCACCGCGTCCTGGGCCTTGGCCAAGGCCTGGCGCGCCTGCGTGGCGGCCACGGCCAGCGAAGGCTGGTCGGCAGCCACGGCCTGGTCGGCCAGGCCTTCGAGGTGGCGGCCCAGGTCCTCGTTGGACAGCTCGTCCTTGGCCGCGTCGCGGGCCAGGGTCTGCAGCTGGTCGGCCAGGCGCGGCTCGACGGCCGGCTCGGCAGCGGCGCTGCGGGCCCGGCCCATCAGCGCCGAGAAGCGGCCGGTGTCGGCGTCGAAGCGGAACAGCGACTTGGCCAGCTGCGGCTGAACGCCCAGCATGTCGATCAGGAAGGACAAGGCGCCGAGGTTGTCGGCCAGTTCTTCGGTGGCCTTGGCGGCATCTGCATGCTGGTCGATGACGGCATGCACGTCGTCGCGCATGCGCTGCACCGCCTGCGCGGCCTGGTCCAGGCCCAGCACCGACAGCACGCCGCGCATCGCACCCAACTGGCCGGGCACACCCAGCAGCACGTCGCGCTGTTCGGGCTCGCGGTTGAAGCGGTCCAGCTGCTGCTCGATCTCGGCCAGCGAGGCGCGCAGCTCCTGCACCACGCTGCCCATGGACTGGCGGTCCGACACGTCGCGGTACAGGTCTTCGACCCAGGGTTCCAGCGGCGCGGCCGGCAAGCCCTTGGACGCGGCCTCCAGCCGGTCGGCCAGGCGCTGGATGCGGTGCTGCAGCTCGGGCTGGTCAGGGTCCACTTCGTCCAGCGAAGCGTCCAGGCACAGCAGCGTGGTGGCAACTTCCATCGCCAGCTCGGGCCGCGGCGCCTCGCCACGGCGCACGGTGCTTTCGAGCGCCGATTGCAGCGCCTGCGCGAGGCGTGCGCCGTCGGGGTAGATCTGGTGGATCGAGTCGGCAACCAGCGTGGACTGCTCCGGGATGCCGGGCATCGCCGCCAGCTCGCCCGCAGCCACGGCCGACCAGGTTTCCTTCAGCGCGGCCACGCGGCGGCGCGCCACCGGCACCAGCGCCGGGTCGAAGCGGCCCAGCGGGCTCTGCTCGTAGTCCACCTCGGGCAGTGGCTGCAGCTGGTGGCCATTGACCACCGCGGCCAGGCGCGGCGCATTGACCGCCGGCTTGGCGCGGGCGCAGAAGAACAGCAGGTCCTGCAGCAGGCGATCCGGCACTTCGGTCTGGCCACGCTCGGCAGCGCGCAGCTGGGCCAGCAGGCGCGAGGCCATGCGCTTGGCGTACAGGTCGGCCGGCAGCAGGCCCTGGGCCTGGGCTTCGAAGAAAGCGGCGGCCAGCGCCCACAGCTGGGCCAGCCGGCCGTGGCCGGCATCCGCCAACTGGCCAAAGCGCTCGCCAATGCGGCGCGAGGCTGCGGCATCGCCACGGAAATACTTCAGCAGCCTGGCCTCGATGGCCTGGCGGATCTGCGCCTCGGGCAGAGCCGAAGGCGCATTGTCCGAAGGCAGCGGCAGCGCAGGCGTGTCGCTCCACAGGTCGGCCGGGTGCACCCGCTCGGCACCGGCCAGCACCAGCACGTCACGGTACTGCGGGAACAGGCTCAGCTCGGAGGCCGGCTTGCCGGCCAGTTGGCGGCGCAGGTAGTCCAGCACCGCAAACGAGACACGCTCCAGCGTCTGCACCGCTGCCAGGTCGAAGGTCGCCTGACCAAGGCTCAGCCGTTGCAGGGCCTGCTCGCTGCCGCGCAGCAAGCGGGCCGGTGCGGCCACGCCGATCAGTTCCAGTGCGCCCACGCCCTGGTGGATCAGGCTGCGGGCCTGCAGCAAGGCGGTCGGGGCGCTGCCGCCTTCGTCGCCCGCCGTGCTTTCAAGACTGCGCAGATGGCGGCGCAAGGCCTTGTGCGCGTTGTCCAGCGTGCGGCGGAGTTCATCCTGAACCCAGGCCAGCGCGCTCAGGTCACCCGGCAGTTCGTGGTCTTGTGCTTGGTCCATGGTGTTGCCGGAATTCCTGTCCATGAAATGAGCCCGCCGGACCCGCCGCGTGTTCGCGTCAGGCCCGGCTCTGGCTTTGAGTCACCGCGTCGGCACCGCCGACCCGCGAAAACACGACCCCCAACAGGCCGTGCAGCGCATCCATCAGGCGATCTTGAACCGGTCCACAGACTGGCGCAATTCGTCCGCCGAACGCGACAGGTCATGGACCATCTGAGCGGTCGAGCGCGTGCCCTCGCCGGTCTGCTCGGTCACCGCGAAAATGTGCTGGATGTTGGCGGCCACCACGTTGGCGGACTCAGCTTCGCTGCGCGCTTCGCTGGAAATGCCTTCAATCAGCGACGACAGTTCGCGCGTCACACGGTCGATGTCGGTCAGTGCGCTACCGGCCGCGTCGGACAACTGGGCGTTCTGCACCACACCTTGCGTGGACTGTTCCATGGCGGCCACGGCGTCCTGGGTGTCGGTCTGAATGGTCTTCACCAGCGCTGCGATCTGCCGCGTCGCATCAGCCGAGCGTTCGGCCAGCCGCTGCACTTCTTCGGCAACCACCGAGAAGCCCCGGCCCGCTTCACCGGCCGAAGCGGCCTGGATGGCGGCGTTCAGGGCCAGCACGTTGGTCTGCTCGGTAATGTCGGAAATCAGCTCGGTGATTTCGCCAATCTCCTGCGAGGACTCACCCAGCCGCTTGATGCGCTTGGAGGTTTCCTGGATCTGTTCGCGCAGCGTGTTCATGCCGCCAATCGTGTCGGCCACCGCCTTGCGGCCGGTGGTCGCCGCGTCCAGCGACTGGCGCGCCACCGCCGCGGTCTCCTGCGCCTGCGCAGACACCTGGTTAATCCGGGATGCCATCTGCAGCACCGACTCGCCGGTTTCACGAATCTCGCGCAACTGTTCGGTCGAGGCGGCCAGCAGCTCGGTCGAGGTCTGTTCAACCTGCTGCGTGGTGTCCGTCACCCGGGCCGCAGTGCCCTGCACCGAAGCCACCAGGCTGCGCAGTTCTTCCACCGTGTAGTTCACCGAGTCGGCGATGGCGCCGGTGATGTCTTCCGTCACCGTGGCCTGCTGCGTCAGGTCGCCTTCAGCCACCGTCTGCAGTTCGTTCATCAAACGCAAAATCGCGGCCTGGTTCGCATCGTTGACGCGCTTGGCTTCACGCTCCTGCTCCTCGGCCGCGAGACGCTGGCCTTCGGCCTGCTGGGCACGCAAGGCCTGGTTGCGCACATACAAGCGCAGGAAGCCGACACCGCCGGCAATGATGGCCGCTGCCGACAGCAGCAAGGCCAGCAGGTAGCCAGCGCTCAGGCCGCCCTGGCCTTCCAGGCTGGACTGGACCTGTTCCAGGCCTTTTCGCAGCGGCTCGGAGTCGGCCACGATCACGGTCTGGGCTTCACGTGCCGAGACCAGGCCTTGCAGGTTGCCAAGAATGGCGCTGGCCTGCGCCCGCGTCTGCTCGTACTGGGCGACCAGCTGTTCCAGCCGTTCCTTGGTCTGCGGGTCCTTGGTGCCAGGCAGGCGCAGCTCGGGGTTGCCGTGCAACAGGCCGTCGGCGATTTCGCGGAACGAATTCAAGTCCTTGCCGAGCAGGAACACGGCCTCGGGGCTCACGCCCTCCAGCGTCAGGAATTCGTTGGCGCTCTTGCCGATCCGCTGGGTCAACATCACCAACTGGCCGACGGCGGACAGCTCGGCCGCCGAAGCGTTGGTCTGCAGCTTCAGCGAGGACACCGTTTCAGCGGTTTCCAGCAGGTCGGACGACTGGCGGTTGATCAGGCGCAACGCCTGGCCGACCTGCGTCAGCACCGTCTGCTGGGCCAGCACGATGCCGGCGTTCTTCTCGGCGCGGTCCACCAGCGGCAGCAGCGGCGAGACCACTTCCTGCGTGGCCGCGGGCGCGGCGGCCAGCGTTTCGCTGCCGGCGCTCAGGCCGCGCACGTTGCGCGCCAGCACCTCGCCGCTCTCGCGCACTTCGGGGAAGGCCGCAGGGCTGCCGATCAGCGCCTGCGAGACCGATTTCGCGAGCCGCTGCGACTGCATCAGCGCCTGGCCGGTGGCGGACAGCTGGCTGGCCTGGCGGTTCGCGGCGCCCAGCGCCAGCGCGCCGGTGATCACGAACACCGCCGCACCACCGCCGATCAAGCCCAGCAGCAGCCGCTGCTGCTCCAGCGCCGGACGCCGGCCGATCAACGGCAAGCCAGTGCTGGCCTCGCCGAAGGTCGACAGCTCGGGCGCCAGGCGCGAAGCGGCAGCCTCTTCTTCGCTCACCTCGGCAACGGGCGCAGCCGGAGCAGCGGCCGCGGCCAGTGCAACATCGGGCTCGATCGCCGCCTGGGCCTGCTGGCCCAGGCGCTGGTCGATCTGGCTCAGCAGCAGGTCGACTTCCTGGTCGGCATGGGCAGCCACGGCAGGCGTTGCGGCCGGCTGAGGCACGGACTCGGCTCGGGACGTCTCCTCCTCGGTCGGGCGGGCACCAAACTTGTCCTTGAACTGATCGAGCAGGCTCATGTCTTCCTCACAGGGGTTGCCGCAGCAAGCGGCAGCAGGGGACCGCCATCGTCAGGCGGCCACATCCAGAAACAACGGATCGTGGACCAGCGCAGACAGGTCCAGCTCATCCCACACACGGTCTTGAGCGCCCCGCCACTGGCGCGGCGCAAAGGCCGGCCTCGGCGTGTCGCCCTCCGGCAGGCGCTGCAGCTGTTCGCTGTCACGCAAGCCCGCCAGACGGTCGATCAACAGCGCGCAGTTCACGCGCATCGACTGGTTCAGCACCACCAGCTGGCCGCCGGTACGCGGCGCGACACCCGGCTGCGGCTCGCGCAGGCCCAGGAAGACGGCCAGGTCCAGCACGGCATGCAGCTGGCCGCGCACATTCGCCACGCCGGCCAGCCAGGGCACCGCATGCGGCACCGGCGTCACGACGCTGGCGGACTGGATCTCGCCCGCCTGGCCCAGCGGCAGCAGCAGGCCAGCGGAGCCGCATTCCACCGCCAGCCACCCGGCTTCACGCGGCTGCTCACGCGCCGCCTGCAAGCGGCTGGCAAGCCGGAGTTGCAATTCCCTGAGGGCTTCCTTGTTGGACATCGTTGTCGCGAGCGGGCCGGGGGCTCAGCCCAGGGCCTGGATCTTGGCCATCAAGTCATCGGCATTCACCGGCTTGACGACGTAATCGCGTGCGCCTTGGCGCAGGCCCCAGACCCGGTCGGTCTCCTGCCCCTTGCTGGTGCACATGATCACCGGCACGTCGGAGAAGCGCGGATCGCGGGTGATGGCCCGCGTCAGCTGAAAGCCGTTGGTGCCGGGCATCACGACGTCCATCAGGATCAGGTCCGGCTTGGCCTCGGCCAGCCGACGCATGGCCTCTTCACCACTCTCGGCAGTGCGCACCGAGAAGCCGCGCTTGGTCAAAAGCTCGGTCAGGAAGTGCAACTCGGTCTTCGAGTCGTCAACGAGGAGAATGTTCTGAATGGTCATGGGACTACCCAAAAAGCAGGCGGCCGCGGATACCCGCCAGCAAGAGGCGGGCCCGCCACGGTTTCAACGCTGCGTGGCGAGGGCGCGGAACTGCGCCACTGCCTGCAGCAGTTGATCCTTGGTGAAAGGCTTGGTGAGGTAATCGTCGGAACCCACCATCCGGCCACGCGCCTTGTCGAACACGCCATCCTTCGAGGACAGCATGATCACCGGCACATCGGCAAAACGGGGGTTGCGCTTGATGATGGCGCAGGTCTGGTAGCCATCGAGCCGCGGCATCAGGATGTCGCAGAAGATGATGTGCGGCTCGTGGTCATTGACCTTCGCGAGCGCATCGAAGCCGTCCTCTGCCAGCAAGACTTCATAGCCGCCCTGGCGCAGGAAAATCTCCGCGCTGCGGCGAATCGTGTTGCTGTCATCGATGACCAATACCTTGGTCACTGCCGACGGCGTTTCCGTCAGACCTAATGTGGTCACCTTGCGCCCCTCAACGAATAGCGTCTTTGTGCGCCTGGCGAGCCCGCGTCGTGCCATGCAGCATGCATGTGCGCGGTCTTCAGATCTGAACCATTTCGAAATCTTCCTTGCGTGCGCCGCACTCCGGGCAGGTCCAGTTCATGGGCACATCGGCCCATGCGGTGCCAGGGGCGAGGCCGTGCTCAGGATCCCCGGTCGCCTCGTCATAAAGCCATCCGCAGATGAGGCACATCCAGGTTCGGTTTTCGCTCACGGGTTCGATGCCAGATCACTACAATCGGCCCGGAGTATAGCGACGGCCCGAGGCGAAATCCCAAGGGTTTGTCGGCACATACACAACACAGCTCAAACAAAGCTCCAACAATCCACACATCGTGCCGGCCCGCCGGTTCGCGCCTTCCGCCGAACGCCTTGCGCCAGGCCATCACCATGACCACAGACATTCCCTCCGACGCCGGCGCCGCCGACGACGCCTTGCAGGAAGCGCCGTCGCCGGCCTGCGTGATGAGCTTCAACGCCAGCGACCCCAGCGGCGCCAGCGGCCTGGGCGGCGACATCGCCACCATCGCCGCGATGGGCGCCCACGCACTGCCGGTGGTGACCACCATCATCATGCGCGACACCGCCGAGATCTTCGACCAGCACGTGATCGAGGGCGACGCCATCGTCGAGCAGGCCCGCAGCATCCTGGAAGACGTGACCGTCACCGGCTTCAAGGTCGGCTTCCTCGGTTCGGCCGAAAACGTCAGCGCCGTGGCCGAGATCCTGTCCGACTATGCCGAGGTGCCGCTGGTTTCCTACCTGCCCAACCTGTCCTGGGTCGACGAGGACGAGCAGCAGAGCTACCTGGACGCCTTCCGCGAGCTGATCCTGCCGGCCACCGAGGTGCTGGTGGGCAACCACAAGACCCTGACCGACTTCCTGCTGCCCGAATGGGACAACGAGCGGCCGGCCTCGCCGCGCGAGCTGGCCGTGGCCGCGGCCGAACACGGCACGCGCTTCGTGCTGGTGACCGGCGTGATGCTGCCGGCCAAGGCAGGTCAGTTCATCGACAACGTTCTGGCTTCGGCCCAGGGCGCCCTGACCGGCGAGAAGTTCGAGCTGTTCGAAGTCTCGTTTGTCGGTGCTGGCGACACCTTGTCCGCCGCGCTGGCCTCGCTGCTGGCGGTCAACAGCGAACTGCAGGCGGCCGTCGGCGAAGCACTGCAGTTCCTGGACCAGAGCCTGGACGCGGGTTTCCGCCCCGGCATGGGCCATGTGGTGCCGGACCGCTTCTTCTGGGCCTTGCCGCCCGACGAGGAAGAGCCGCCCGTGCTGCCAGGCGAGCCTGGCGCCGTGACGCCGGACGATGCCACACTGCCGCCGGGAGGCTCGCGCCGTGTCCACTGAGAATCCCAGCCAAAACCGCCGCAACGCCAGCCTGTTCGAGCGCGCCCAGCAATCCATTCCCGGCGGCGTCAATTCGCCGGTGCGCGCCTTCCGCGCCGTCGGCGGCACACCGCGCTTCATCGCCCGGGCCGAAGGCGCCTACATGTGGGACGCCGAGGGCACGCGCTACATCGACTACATCGGCTCCTGGGGCCCGATGATCCTGGGTCATGGCCACCCGGCCGTGCTGGACGCCGTGCTGAAGGCCGCGCATGACGGCTTCAGCTTCGGCGCGCCGACCGAGCGCGAGGTCGAGCTGGCCGAGGAAATCATCCGCCACGTGCCCAGCATCGAGCAGGTGCGCCTGGTCAGCTCCGGCACCGAGGCCGGCATGAGCGCGATCCGCCTGGCACGTGGCGCCACCGGCCGCAGCAAGATCGTCAAGTTCGAAGGCTGTTACCACGGCCATGCCGACGCGCTGTTGGTCAAGGCCGGCTCGGGCCTGGCCACCTTCGGCCACCCGACCTCCGCCGGCGTGCCGCAGGAAGTGGTGCAGCACACCCTCGTGCTGGCCTACAACGACGTCGCGCAGATCGAGGAAGCCTTCCGCACGCAGGGCAACGAGATCGCCTGCGTGATGATCGAGCCCATCGCCGGCAACATGAATTTCGTGCGCGCCAGCGTGCCGTTTGTGAAGCGCATCCGCGAACTGTGCGATCAGTACGGCGCGCTGTTCGTGTTCGACGAGGTGATGACCGGCTTCCGCGTGGCCCTCGGCTCGGCGCAAAGCCTGTACGCCAAGGCCATCCCCGGCTTCCGGCCGGACATCTCGGTGTTTGGCAAGGTCATTGGCGGCGGCATGCCGCTGGCCGCGTTTGGCGCCAGCCGCAAGGTCATGCAGCAGCTCGCGCCACTGGGCCCGGTCTACCAGGCCGGCACCTTGAGCGGCAACCCGGTGGCCACCGCCTGCGGCCTGGCCACGCTGAAGGAAATTGCCAAGCCCGGCTTCTACGAAGCGCTGGCCGACAAGACCCAGCGCCTGGTACGAGGCCTGGCCGGCGCGGCCGAAGCGGCCGGCGTGCCGTTTGCGGTGGACAGCGAAGGTGGCATGTTCGGCTTCTTCTTCGGCAGCCAGCTGCCGCAGAACTATCCCGAAGTGCTGGCCACCGACCAGCCCCGCTTCAACCGCTTCTTCCACCAGATGCTGGACCACGGCGTGTACTTCGCGCCTGCGCTGTACGAGGCCGGCTTTGTCAGCGCCGCCCACAGCGAAGCCGACCTGGCCGACACCGTGACCGCAGCCCGCAGCGCGTTTGCCCCAGCATGAGTGAAGACCTGAATCCTGCGGTCGTGCTCGGCAGCTTCCTCGGCCAGCCCGCGCTGCGACTGCGCTCGCCGGACGGGGCCAGCGCCACGGTGCTGCTGCACGGCGGCCACGTGGCTTCGTGGATCCCGGCCGGCGGCGAGGAGCAGCTCTACCTGTCGCCCAGCGCCAACTACGGCGCCGGGGCCGCGATCCGCGGCGGCGTGCCTGTGATCTTCCCGCAGTTCAATGAGCGTGGGCCGCTGCCGCGCCACGGCCTGGTGCGCACACGTTCGTGGCAGGCCACCGAATCGGTGGTCCGTGCCGGCCATGCCATCGGCGTGCTGCGCTTCACCGACGACATCGCAACCCGCGTGCACTGGCCGTACCGCTTCGAGCTGGAACTCACGGTGAGCCTGGCCGGCAAGGAACTGGACCTGGAGCTGGCGGTGACCAACACCGGCGACAAGCCCTTCAGCTTCCAGGCCGCGCTGCACACCTACCTGCGCTGCATCGACCCCACCAAGCTGCAGGTCGAAGGCCTGCAAGGCTGCGACTTCGAAGACAACGCGCCCGACGCCACCCACAAGACCGGCCAGCAATGGGGCGACGTGCTGACGCTCGCCGGCCCCATCGACCGCGTCTACCGCCAGGTGAACCGGGCGCTGACGCTGCGCGAGATCGGCCGCAAGGCCTCGATTGCGATGCAGGGTTTCGACGACGTGGTCATCTGGAACCCCGGCGAGAGCGGTGCTGCGAAGATCGCGGACCTGCCGGACGACGACTGGCAGCATTTCCTCTGCATCGAGGCCGCCCGCATTGCCGAGCCGGTGCAACTGGCGCCCGGTGAAGAATGGGCCGGCATGCAGCATTTGCGCGCCTAAGATTTCCGCCTGGCCGAGGCGATGACGCCTCGGCCCTGCCCCTCTCCAACATGCACCTCCACATCCTCGGCATCTGCGGCACCTTCATGGGTGGCCTGGCGGCACTGGCGCGCGAGGCCGGCCACCGCGTGACCGGCTGCGACGCCAACGTCTACCCGCCAATGAGCGACCAGCTGCGCGCACTGGGCATCGAGCTGATCGAAGGCTATGGCGCAGAGCAGCTGGCGCTGAAGCCCGACATGTTCGTCATCGGCAACGTCGTGACCCGTGGCAATCCGCTGATAGAAGCCATCCTCGACGCCGGGGCGGCCTACACCAGCGGCCCGCAATGGCTGGCCGAAAACGTGCTGCAGGGCCGGCATGTGCTGGCCGTGGCCGGCACACATGGCAAGACCACCACCACCTCGATGCTGGCCTGGGTGCTGGAGCAGGCCGGGCTTGAGCCAGGCTTTCTGGTCGGCGGCGTGCCGCAGAACTTCGGCCTCTCGGCCCGACTGGGCAGCACCGCGCCCAGCGCGCCGTTTGTCATCGAGGCGGACGAATACGACACCGCGTTTTTCGACAAGCGCAGCAAGTTCGTGCATTACCGGCCGCGCACCGCAATCCTGAACAACCTCGAGTTCGACCACGCTGACATCTTTGCCGACCTGACCGCCATCGAAACCCAGTTCCACCACCTGGTGCGCACCGTGCCGGCCCAGGGTCGGCTGGTGGTCAACGCGCGTGAAGACGCGCTGCAGCGTGTGCTGGAGCGAGGCTTCTGGAGCACGGTGCAGCGCTTTGGCGCGCGCAAGGAAGAGCCCGGCACGCTGCGCGCGCGCGGCGAGCCGCAGAGTTTCGATGTGCTGCGCGGCTCGATGAAGATCGCCCACGTCGAATGGCCGCTGCTGGGCGAGCACAACCAGCTCAACGCGCTGGCGACGATTGCCGCAGCCGAACATGTGGGCGTGGCGCCCGAAGCCGCCGCATCAGCCCTGAGCAGCTTCCAGAACGTGCGCCGCCGGCTGGAGCTGCGCGGCGAGGCCGGCGGCGTGCAGGTCTACGACGACTTCGCGCACCACCCCACCGCCATCCGCACCACCATCAACGGCCTGCGCCGCAAGGTCGGCCTGGACCGCATCCTGGCCGTCTTCGAGCCGCGCTCGAACACCATGAAGCTCGGTTCGATGAAGGCCCAGCTGCCCTGGGCACTGGAAGAAGCCGACCTGGCCTTCTGCCACAGCGGCGGCCTGGGCTGGGACGCCGCCGAGGCGCTGGCGCCAATGGGCGAGCAGGCCGTCGTCTGCCCGACCATCGAAGCCACCGTCAAGGCCGTGGTGGCCGCGGTCAAACCGGGCGACCATGTGCTGTGCATGAGCAACGGCGGCTTTGGCGGCGTGCACGAGAAGCTGCTCGCCGCGCTGGCCGTCAGGGCCTGAAAGACCCAGGACTGCGGCTCAGCTTCGGTTCATCGTGGCCTTCAGCGCCTCGTTCAGGCTGGACAGGCTTTCGGCCAGGTGGGCGCGGCTGTCGACCGACAGCGTCGGCTTGTTGGCCGCCGTGCGCAGCTCGGTCTGCAGCTTGACGGCCTGCCAGCGCACCAGGCTGACCGCATCCGCCGGCAAGCCGGCGCCGCCGCGCGTCAGCACGGTGACCACCCGCTTCAGGTGCTCGCGCTGCAGGTTGCGGCGCATGCTGTCGATCTCCTTGCCGCTCTTGAGCTCGCTCCACACGGCAGACTGCAGCGTGCCGTAGACCTCGTCCAGCGTCAGCGTGCCCTTGCGTTCTGCCGGGCTCAGGTAGGCCGGCAGGTCCAGCACACGCTGCGCGGTGCTGGCAGCCATCAGCCGGTCCAGCGCCTGGCTTTGCAGCGCCAGCACGATGGCCGGGATGGGCACCGGCTTGTCGCGTTCCCACTCGGTGTAGTCCGGGCTCAGCGAGGCCAGGAACTCGGGGCGGAACTGGAAGCTGTCGACGCTGAACACGCCGTCGGCCAGGAACTTCAGCGCCTCGCGCTGGCGCGCCGGGGCCACCGGCTTGTAGGCCGGCCGGCCGGTGGTGCCGGGCAGGTCGCGCACGGTTTCCATGCCACCCACGTACTTGGCCGTCATCTCCGGCAGGTTGCGCAGCTGGCGGAACCCGCTGGCCAGCGAACGGCGCGCGCGCAGCGGGTCGTCGCCGGCATGCGGCGTGCGGGCCTGCACGCGCTCCCACAGCTCCCTGGACAGCGTGAGCCGCTTCTTGTAGTACGCCAGCGGGTCATCGCCCAGGTCGAAGCGGTTGGCCAGCGGGTCCAGCCCGCCGATGGGGCCGCCTTCGGCATCGGCATCGTCGGCGTAGGCCAGTGCCGGCTCGGTGCTGCGGCCGGCAATGCGGCCCAGCTCGACCGCCTCCTGCTCGGGCGCGATTGGCTTGTAGGCGTATTCGATGGCCCAGTAGTCGTACGGGCCCAGCGTGCTGTTGTTCGGTGCGGCCGCGGTCTCGCCTCGCAGCGGCAGGTTGTAGGCGTTGTAGTCCATCACCGAGCCAGAGACGCCATGCGCCTCGGTCCAGGCCTTGTCCTTCAGCTGCGCCTGGCTGATGGTGGTGGAGGCCTTGAAGTTGTGCTTCAGGCCCAGCGTGTGACCCACCTCGTGCATGATGGTGTCCTTGATCACGGCCTGCACGAAGGCGTCGGCCTCTGGGCTGTCGGGTGCGATGTCGCCACGCGATTCCAGCAGGTCCATCGCGAAGCTCATTTCGGCGGCAGACTCGTGTTCGTAGTCGCAACGCTCGGCGGCTTCACGGGCTGACAGCACGGAAGCGCGCGCGGCACTGTTCGCGCTGCTGCCACCCAGGTCTTCGACGATCAGGCGGCGCGCACCGCGGCCGAACACATCGCTCATGCCAATGTCGGCGTCCAGGATCTCGCCACTGCGCGGGTCGTGCTTGCTCGGGCCAATGGCAAAGCCCACGTCGGAGCCGACAAACCAGCGGATGGACGCATGCTCGGCATCCATCGTGTCGAAGTCGGCATCGTCCGGCTGCTGCTTGACAACCACGGCGTCCTTGTAGCCAATCTTCTCGAAGGCCTTGTTCCACTCCAGGATGCCAGCCGTGACCGCGCCGCGGTAGCGCTCGGGAATGTTGCGGTCCAGCCAGTAGGTGATGGGCTTGACCGGCTCGGACAGCGCCGCGTTCGGATCCTTCTTCTCCAGCCGCCAGCGGGTGATGTAGTGCACCCGCTGGTTGGGCTTGAAGTCGCCGCTGAAGTCGGTGAAGTCTTCGGTGAAGTGACCCAGCCGCGGATCGGCCAGGCGCGCGGCCATCGGCTGCTCGGGCAGCTTGGCCATGCTGTAGACCACCGTGACGAACAGGCTGCGCGGGTCCGGCGTGGTGGTCGGCGGCGGCGGCATCGGTACCGGCGGCGGCGTCATCGGCGGGGCCGGCAGGCGCGGGGTACTGAAGTGCAGCTTGGCGCTCAGCGAGGTCAGGCTGGCATCGGCGCGCAACTGGTCGAACGAGGAATTGCCGCGGTCCAGGCCATAAGGCAGGCGGAAGGCGGCCTCCAGCCGGGTGGAATAGCCCACCATGTCGGCCAGCAGGAAGCTGGCGTCGATCAGGAAGCTCTTGCGTTCGGGGTGCGGCGCGCTGGCCACCGCCGCCGAGCCGATCAGGCTTTCGGAGAAGGCCTGGCGCACGCTTTCGCGCGAGGCAGTGTCGGCGCCCGGGCGGAATTCATTGTTCAGCGCCACCAATTGCACCAGGTTGCCGATGCGCCGCCACTCGACCATCCAGTCCGGCCCCATCTGGCTGGCATACAGGCCACGCTCGCCAACCGACTGGGCGATGTTGGCCGTCAGCAGGAAGGGCTTGTTCAGCTGCTCGGGGGCGATTTCCAGCCAGACCTTCTCCTCCTTGCGCCAGAACGGCAGGAAGCCGTCGGTGCGGGTGGCGTCACGGCTGACGTCGGCAAAGGGCTTGGGCGCCGCCGGGTCCACAGGCTTGGCGCCGGCTGGCGCGCTGGCAGCGGCAGCCGGCGGCGTGGCTGCGGCGCCGGAGGCCGCCTGGGCCACGGCTTGTGGCGGCACCATGGCCAGCGCGGCACCGTTCAGCGCCAGCAGCGCGGCCACGGTCAGAACAGAACGCGCCGGGCGCAGCCGGCGGGACAAGGCAAGGTGTTGGATGGGCATGAAGGCGATGAACGAAGCCAGCCGGGTTCTGGCTGGCAGGAAGAAAGGCGGAACAACCGCCAAAAGGAGGCCGCGATCTTGTGGACCGTTGGCCTGAAGTCAAGTTCCGGCAAGTCGGCAGCCTGCTGGCCCGCCCGGTTGCAAAACCGCGCACTTTGTAGGGGCCGGCCAACGCCGTCAATGCCGAGTTTCCTCAGCAAGGCCCATGCCCAGGGCCGCCACCTACACTGGCGTGATGCCCGCCCCGCCCAGCCATTTGCTCTACCTGCACGGTTTCCGCTCTTCCCCGCAGTCGATGAAGGCCCAGGTGGTGGGCCGCTGGCTGGCCGAGCACCGGCCCGAGCTGCAGTTCTGGTGCCCGCAGCTGCCGCCCTCGCCGGCCGAGGCCATCACGCTGGCGCTGCAGGGCGTGGCCGACTGGCCGAAGGCGCGCATGGCCATCATCGGCAGCTCACTGGGCGGCTTCTACGCCAGCGTGCTGGCCGAGCGGCTGGGCTGCCCGGCGGTGCTGCTGAACCCTGCGGTCAACCCGGCGCGCGACCTGGCCAAGCACATTGGCGAACAAAGCACCTGGCAGACGCCGGAGCAACGCTTCTACTTCCGCGCCGAGTTCATCCCGGAGCTGGAGGCGATGAAGCCAGTCTCACTGACCCGGCCCGAGCGCTACGCGGCGGTGATCGCCAAAGGCGACGAGGTACTGGACTGGCAGGAAATGAGCGCCCGCCACGCAGGTGCCAGCACCCTGCTGCTGGAAGGCAGTGACCATGCACTGAGCGAATTCGCCGGCCCGCTGGCCTTTGTGCTGGACTTTCTGGGCTTGTTGGACGCGCCAGCGGCGGGTCCCATGCCTTCAGCGACAATCCGCCGGTGACTTACGCCCTGTTTGATGATGCTGGCAAATTCCTCGCCGGCCGTGTGATGTCCGAGGCCGACAGTTCGATGCAGATCGAGCTGGAATCGGGCAAGCGCGTCAAAGTGAAAACCGCCAATGTGCTGCTGCGCTTCGAGAAGCCGCAGCCGGCAGAACTGATCGCATCCGCGCAGGCCAAGGCCGCCGAGATCGACCTGGACCTGGCCTGGGAATTTGCGCCCGAAGGCGAGTTCGGCTTTGCCGAGTTCGCGAAGGACTATTTCTCGGCCCAGGCCGGCCTCGAACTGCAGGCCGCCGCGCTGTTCCGCCTGTTCGAGGCGCCGCACTACTTCCGCCGCGCCGGCAAGGGCCAGTTCAAGAAGGCGCCGGAAGAAATCGTCAAGGCCGCGCTGCTGGCCATCGAGCGCAAGGCCCAGCAGGCCGCGCAGATCGACACCTGGGCGGCCGAACTGGCGGCAGGGAGCACGCCCGCGCCGATCCGCGATCAGCTCTACAAGATCCTCTTCAAGCCGGACAAGAACGCGCCCGAGTACAAGGCCGTGGTCGAGGCCGCCAAGCGCAGCCAGCGGGCGCCGCTGGACCTGCTGAAGGAGGCTGGCGCGATCAACAGCCCCTACCAGTTCCACTGGCAGCGCTTCCTGTTCGAGCAGTTCCCCAAAGGCACCGGCTTCCCCGCACTGCAGGCGCCGCAGATTGCCGACGAACTGCCGCTGGCCGCCGTGCAGGCCTTCTCCATCGACGATTCGCAGACCACCGAGATCGACGACGCGCTGTCCGTCACCGGCCTGGGCTCGGGCGAGATCACCTTCGGCGTGCACATCGCCGCACCCGGCCTGGCCATTCAACCCGATTCCCCGGTCGACAAAGTGGCCCGCGAGCGCCTGTCCACCGTCTACATGCCGGGCTGGAAGCTGACCATGCTGCCCGACGAGGTGGTGCAGGCCTACACGCTGATCGAAGGCCGCGACTGCCCGGCGGTGAGCCTGTACGTGCGCTTCGACGAAGCCACGCTGGAAGTGAAAAGCACCGAGACCAGGCTGGAGCGCGTGCCGATTGGGGCCAACCTGCGCCACGACCAGCTGGACGCGGTGATCACCGAAGCCTCGCTGACCGGCGAGGCGCCGGCCGACTATGCGTTTGCGCCCGAGCTGGCCTTCTGCTTCCGCCTGGCGCGGCACCTGAAGGCGGCGCGCGAAGTGGTGCGCGGCAAGCCGGAGAACTTCAACCGCCCCGACTACAACTTCAAGCTCGACGGCAGCGGCAGCGAGCCCGCCGGCAGTGAGAAGGTCATCATCACCGAGCGCAAGCGCGGTGCGCCGCTGGACCTGATCGTCTCCGAGGCGATGATCCTGGCCAACAGCACCTGGGGCGGACTGATGGGCGATGTGGGCGTGCCCGGCATCTACCGCAGCCAGGCCAGCATGGCGCCGGGCGTGAAAGTGCGCATGGGCGTGCGCCCCGCGCCGCATGCCGGCATGGGCGTGGCGCAGTACAGCTGGGCCACCTCGCCGCTGCGCCGCTATGTGGACCTGGTGAACCAGTGGCAGATCATTGCCTGCGCGCGCCATGGCCGCACCGCCGCACTGGTCGCGCCGTTCAAGCCCAAGGACGCCACGCTGTTCTCGGTCATCTCGGCCTTCGACGGCGCCTACAGCGCGTACAACGGTTTCCAGCAGGCCATCGAGCGTTTCTGGACGCTGCGCTGGCTGGAGCAGAACGAGGTGACCGAGCTGGATGCCGGCGTGATGAAGGACGGCCTGGTACGGGCCGAGACGCTGCCGCTGGTCTTCCGCGCGCTGGGCACCGAGGCCATGCCGCGCAATGCCCGCGTGCGCGTGCGCATCACCGGCCTGGACCTGCTGACGCTGGACCTGCACGCCAACCTGCTGGTGCGCCTGGACGACCCAGGTGCAGCACCGACCGAAGGCGCCGACGAGCCCATGGACGACCAGGACGAGGCGCCGGCCACTGGTGGCCTGACGCTGGCCATCGACCTCAGCGATGGCGATGCTGCGCCACCGGCGCCGGCTGCCGACGCCGGCTGAGCCCGACCTTCCGCAGTTCCACCCCGCCACCGCCCACCTCGCCTGCCGACGATGAGTTCGCCTGCCGCCGCCGCCCCACCGCCCCGCACTTCATGGCGCCCCTCGGTGCTGCAGACCGCGCTGCTGGTCTCGGTCGCGGTGCATGCCGTGCTGCTGAGCCTGCGCTTCGTGGACCCGGAGCGCTTCAACCGCATCTTCGAGGACACGCCGCTGGAGGTGGTGCTGGTCAATGCGCGCAGCGATGAGCGGCCTGAGAAGGCGCAGGCGATCGCCCAGGCCAGCCTGGCCGGTGGTGGCGAAGCCGAAACCGGCCGCGCCACCTCGCCGCTGCCGCCCTCGCCTTTCTCGCTGCCCGGCGAAGCGCTGGATGATGCGCAGCGCCAGATCAAGCAGATGCAGGACGTGCAGCAACAGCTGCTGGCCGACATCCGCCGTGAACTCGCACTGCTGCCGCCACCGGACCCCAGCAAGCCGGTGATGTCGCGCGAAGAAGCCGAGCGCGAAGAGCGTCGGCGGCAGATGCTGAGAACGCTCGCCGAGATCGAAAAGCGCATCAACGAAGAAAACGCGCGGCCGAAGAAGCGCTACATCAGCCCGGCCACGCGCGAGGAGGTCTACGCGATCTACTACGACAGCCTGCGCCGCAAGATCGAGGAACGCGGCACGCGCGACTTCCCGCAGTACAAGGGCCAGAAACTGTACGGCGAGCTGACGATGAACCTGACCATTGACGCCGCCGGCCAGGTGATAGACGCCGACGTGGTGCGCCCCTCGAAGTCAGCCGAGCTGAACCGCCGCGCGGTGGCCATCGTGCATGCCGCCGGGCCCTTCGGCAAGTTCACCGATGCGATGCGCCGCCAGGCCGACCAGATCGTCGTCACCTCCCGCTTTCGCTTCACCCGCACCGACGGGCTGGAAGCGACTGCCGAAGCGACGATTCGCCAGTGACTTCCCCGACCGCCTTTGCACCGATGCCCGAATCCTTGGCCCGCTACGCCGTCTTCGGCAATCCGATCTCGCACAGCCGCTCGCCGCGCATCCACGGCTGGTTCGCCGAGGCCACCGGCCAGGCGCTGCGCTACGAAGCGCTGCTGGCGCCGGTGGATGGCTTTGCCGCATCGCTGCAGGCTTTTGCCGACGCTGGCGGCCTGGGCTGCAATGTCACGGTGCCGTTCAAGTTCGAGGCTTTTGCGCTGGCGCACCAGGCTTCGCCACGCGCCCGCCTGGCCGGTGCTGCCAATTTCCTGCGTCGAGAAGGCCAGGGCTGGTGGGCCGACAACACCGACGGTGCCGGCCTGGTGCGCGACCTGGTGCGCAACGCGCAGCAAACCATTGCCGGCAGCCGCGTGCTGCTGATCGGCGCCGGCGGTGCCGCAGCCGGCGTACTGGGACCGCTGCTGGCCGAAGCGCCGGCCGAGCTGCGCATCGTCAACCGCAGCCCGGACAAGGCGCTGCGCCTGGCGGCAAGCCACCGTGCGCTGGCAGCCGAACACGGCGTGGCGCTGCAGGCCGACGGCCTGGACGAGCCAGGCAGCGCGTTTGACCTGGTGCTGAACGCCAGCGCCAGCAGCCTGGCCGGCCAGGCCTCGCCGGTGCCAGCCAAGGTGCTGGGCTCGGATTGCCTGGCGGTCGACCTGATGTACGGCCCCGCCGCGCGACCCTTCCTCGGTTGGGCGGCCCAGCACGGCGCGCGTGGCCGCGACGGCTTGGGCATGCTGGTCGAACAGGCAGCCGAAGCGTTTGCGCTGTGGCGCGGCATGCGACCCGAGACTGGCGACGTGCTGGCCCGGCTGCGCGCCGAGGTGGATGCAGCGGCATGAAAACCGCCGGATCGAGAAGCGCGGCATGAAGGCCGCTTGGGGCCAGCTCGCCCGCTTGCTCGCACTGCTGGTGCTGAGCACGGCCGCGCTGCAGCTGTATTTCCTGCTGCGCGTGGCGCTGATGCTGGTAATAGACCCGCAGTCCACCAGCTTCCAGCGCAGCGAAGCCTGGCGGCTGCTGCGCGAGACGCACCAGCTGAGCTGGTCGCAGGACTGGGTGGCCGATGAAGAGATTTCGCCCAATCTCAAGCGTGCGGTGATCGCCAGCGAAGACGCCGGCTTTGTCGAACATGCGGGCGTGGAGTGGGATGCGATCGAGAAGGCCTGGGACCGCAACCAGAAAGCCGAGGTGCGGGCCGAGAAGGTCAACGAGCGCATCGAGCAGCGCGAGGCCACGCGCAAGACGGCACCCGCCAAGCCGCCCACACGTGCGGTGCCCAAGGTCGTCGGCGGCTCGACCATCTCCCAGCAGTTGGCCAAGAACCTGTTCCTCTCAGGCGAACGCACGACGCTGCGCAAGGCGCAGGAGTTCGTCATCACCTTCATGCTCGAAGGCCTGCTGGGCAAGCGCCGCATCCTGGCCATCTATCTCAACAGCGTCGAGTGGGGCGAAGGCGTGTTTGGCGCCGAGGCTGCCGCGCGCCACTACTTCCATGTGGACGCCAGCAAGCTGTCGGCGCCGGCAGCAGCCCGGCTGGCGGTGATGCTGCCAGCCCCCAAGCGCTTCGAGAAACAACCCGGCTCGGCGTATGTGCTCGGCCGATCGGGCACCATCGTCGCCCGCATGGGCGCGGTCGAGCTGCCCTGATCGGCGCCTGCGGCCGCGCCGCCGTGAACCCTTTGCCCAGGAGCGCTGCATGAGCCAAACGGAAGCCACTGCCCAGATTGCCGCGACCGCCGCCAGGCTGGTGGTCGAAGAAGGGATGGAATACAGCGCCGCCAAGCGCAAGGCGGCGCGTGACCTGGGCCGCCGCAGCAGCCGCCAGGGCGAGCTGCCGTCCAACGAACAGGTCGAAGACGAGGTGCGCGACTACCTCGCGCTGTTCTGCGCCGACACCCAGCCGGCCGAGTTGCGTGCGCTGCGCGAATTGGCTTTGCGCTGGATGACACGGCTGGACCAGCTTGGCGAATTCCGCCCGCACCTGGGCGGCGCCGTTTGGCGCGGCACGGCCACCCGGCTGTCCAACCTCATCCTCGACCTGTATTGCGACGATGAAAAAGCCGCCGAAATTGCCTTCCTGAACGCCGGCCTGGATTTCGACAGCGGCGGCGCAGGCGAACACGAAGCGCTGGTGCTGAGCACCGTCGACCGCACGCCCGGGCTGGCCGAGCCGGTGACACTGCACTTTGTCGTGCACGAGTACCTGGCACTGCGCGGCGCGCTGAAACCCGATACCCACGGCCGCAGCTGGCGCGGCGACGCCAACGCCTTGCGCCGCCTGCTGGCCAGCGAGGCGCAAGACCATGCGCACTGAAGCCGAAGCCACGGCTGGCGCGGACGCCAAAGACGGAACGGTTCGCGACGCCACCTCGCGCCGCTGGCTGCTGGGCCTGGCCGCCGTGGGCGCGCTGGGCGCTGGCGTGGGCTGGCAGCGCTGGGGCTCGTCGCCAGACCCCACCGCCGCCGCGCTGGCACGGCTGTGGCAGCTCGAATTGCCGACGCCGGCCGGTCCGCCACTGGCCTTGCGGGCCTTCCAGGGCCGGCCTTTGCTGGTCAATTTCTGGGCTGCCTGGTGCAAGCCCTGCGTGGCCGAAATGCCGGAGCTGGACCGTTTTGCGGCGACCTGGCAGCCGCAGGGCGGTCAGGTGCTGGGCCTGGCCATCGATCAGGCGGAGCCCGTCAAGCATTTTCTGACGCAAACTCCTGTAAGCTTCCCGATTGCGCTGGCCGGCGCCACAGGCCTGAATCTGGTGCGGGATCTGGGCAACAGCGCCGGCGGCCTGCCCTTTACTGTGCTCATCTCCGCCGAAGGTGAAGTGCACGGCCGAAAGTTGGGAGCGACCACGGAAGCTGAGCTGCTCGGCTGGGCAGCTGCGCTGCGCAAGCGCTGAGGACCAAGCGCTCATCTACATTATTTTGGTCCAATTCATCGCAAAAACCGACCAAAGCGCGTAAAGTCCGCGCTTCCTCAGTCAAGCCAGCGTGGCCTGACAGCTGCTGGAGCGAGCAAGATGCCTCCTAAAGATAGGGGGCGTAACTTCCAGTTAGCGCCAGATTCCGCATAATCCAGCGCTTTGCTGCACGTAGCGTGCAGTCGATTTGGTGACGGCACGGCGCTTGCATGTGCCAGCACCTTCCAAGACGTGCCACCCGGCCGTGACCGGGGCCCTTTCCTTCTTCCTGACAGGAGAAAAAATTCCCATGGACCTGCGCAAACTCAAGACCCTGATCGATCTGGTGTCAGAGTCGAACATCGCCGAGCTGGAAATCACCGAGAACGAAGGCAAGGTGCGCATCGTGAAATCGGGCGGCGCCGCCTTTGCTGCGCCGATGATGCCGATGCCGATGGCCAGCGCCCCCATGGCGCCTGCCCCGGCGCTGCCAGCCGCCGACGCCGCACCGGTTGCGCCGGCTGCCGCGACCGGCGTGGCCATCAAGTCGCCAATGGTCGGCACTTTCTACGCTTCGTCCACCCCGGGTGGCAAGCCCCTGGTCGAAGTGGGCAGCGTCATCAAGCTCGGTCAGCCGGTCTGCATCATCGAAGCGATGAAGATCATGAACGAGATCGAAGCCGAAATCACCGGCACGGTGACCCAGGTGCTGGTGCAGAACGGCCAGGCTGTCGAATTCGGCCAGCCGATGTTCATGGTCGAGTGATCGCACCATGTTCAAAAAAATACTGATCGCCAATCGAGGCGAAATCGCGCTGCGCATCCAGCGCGCGTGCAGGGAAATGGGCATCAAGGCGGTGGTGGTCTATTCCGAGGCCGACCGCGACGCCAAGTACGTCAGGCTGGCTGAGGAAGCCGTCTGCATCGGCCCGGCGGCCTCGTCGCTGAGCTACCTGAACATGCCGGCCATCATTTCCACCGCGGAAGTGACCGATGCCGAAGCAATCCACCCAGGCTACGGCTTCCTGTCGGAAAACGCCGACTTCGCCGAGCGGGTGCAGCAAAGCGGTTTTGTCTTCATTGGCCCGACGCCCGAATCGATCCGCCTGATGGGCGACAAGGTCTCGGCCAAGCAGGCCATGATCAAGGCCGGTGTGCCTTGCGTGCCGGGCTCGGAAGGCGCGCTGCCTGAAGACCCGAAGGAGATCATCAAGATCGCCCGCACCGTGGGCTATCCGGTCATCATCAAGGCAGCAGGCGGCGGCGGTGGCCGCGGCATGCGCGTGGTGCACACCGAAGCAGCGCTGGTGAACGCCGTGCAGATGACGCGCACAGAAGCGGGCGCGGCCTTCGGCAATCCGCAGGTCTACATGGAGAAGTTCCTGGAGAACCCACGCCATGTGGAAATCCAGATCCTGGCCGACGAGCACAAGAACGCCGTCTGGCTGGGCGAGCGCGACTGCTCGATGCAGCGCCGCCACCAGAAGATCATCGAGGAAGCGCCGGCACCAGGCATTCCACGCCGCGTGATCGAAAAGATCGGCGACCGCTGCGCAGCGGCCTGCAAGAAGATGGGCTACCGCGGCGCAGGCACTTTCGAGTTCCTGTTCGAGAACGGCGAGTTCTATTTCATCGAGATGAACACCCGCGTGCAGGTGGAGCATCCGGTGACGGAACTGGTCACCGGCATCGACATCGTGCAGATGCAGATCCGCGTGGCCGCTGGCGAGAAGCTGCCTTTCCTGCAGCGTCAGATCGAGATGCGCGGCCATGCCATCGAATGCCGCATCAATGCCGAGGACGCGTACAAGTTCACGCCGTCGCCAGGCCGCATCACGATGTGGCATCCGCCGGGCGGCCCGGGCGTGCGCGTGGATTCGCATGCGTACACCAACTATTACGTGCCGCCGAACTACGACTCGATGATCGGCAAGATCATCGTGCACGGCGACACCCGCGAGCAGGCGCTGGCCCGCATGCGCACCGCCCTGAGCGAGATGGTGGTCGAAGGCATCCAGACCAACATCCCGCTGCACCGCGAGTTGATGGCCGATGCCAAGTTCATCCAGGGTGGCACCAGCATCCACTACCTGGAACACTGGATGAGCGAGCACACGCGCTAAAGGCGCGGCGCCACCTTCTTGTGACCCCGACAACGGCCAGGCGCGCACCCGCACGCCTGGCCGTTGCCCCTTGGAAAAAAGGAATGCCGAAGTGGCTTTGTTCGAGTTGGTGCTGAGCGCGCCGCAGACTTTGGTCGAACCGGTGTCCGAGGCCTTGATGAACGAGCTGGACGCCCTGGCCGTGTCGGTCGAGGATGCCGACGCGAACACCGAAGCCGAGCATGCGCTGTTTGGCGAACCGGGCATGCCGGCGCCCAAGCCCGGCTGGGACCGCTCCACGCTGAAGGCCTTGTTCGACACCGAGGACCTCGCCGTGCAGGCCAGCACGCTGCTGCTGGCCCAGGACTGGGCCGCCGGCCTGGGCGTGAAAAGCCTGGGTGAAGTGCCCGAACAGGACTGGGTGCGGCTGACGCAGTCGCAGTTCGAGCCGGTCGAGATCACGCCGGCGTTCTGGATCGTGCCGAGCTGGCATGAACCCCCCGCTGCGGCGAGTCGGGTGATCCGCCTGGATCCGGGCCTGGCGTTTGGCACCGGCACCCACCCGACCACCCGCATGTGCCTGCGCTGGATCGCCGAGCACGCACCGGCGCTGTCGGCCAGTTGGGACAGGGTGCTGGACTACGGCTGCGGCTCCGGCATCCTGGCCATCGGCGCGGCGCTGCATGGCGCGAAGCAGGTCGACGCGGTCGACATCGACCCGGCCGCGGTGACCTCGTCCGAGCACAACGCGGCAGCCAATGGCGTGACGCTGCGCTGTGGCCTGCCGGAACTCGCGCAGGGCAAATACCCGCTGGTGCTGGCCAACATCCTGGCCACGCCGCTGAAGCTGCTGGCACCGCTGCTCAGCGCCCACCTGGCCCCCGGCGCGCACCTGGTGCTGGCCGGCATCCTGGACCGACAGGCCGCCGAGTTGCAGGCCGCCTACGCACCCTGGGTCAAGCTGGAAGTGCTGAACCAGGACGACGGATGGATCCTGATGGGCGGCCAGCGCTTGTGACCCGCCCAGACCTTGCGCAGCGCGGCTGCGCAACGCGTTGTGCCGTCGCCGCACGGGCCACCGCGATGGGCACTGCTCAACCGGCCACGGCCCGGAATCCCCCTGCCGTCATGGCATCATTCCCCGCATGAGTCTGGCCACCCGTTGTCCTGCCTGTGGCACGGTTTTCCGTGTGGTGCAAGACCAGTTGAAGGTCTCGCAGGGCTGGGTGCGCTGCGGCCAGTGCCACGAGGTCTTCAACGCGCTGGAGGGGCTGTTCGAGCTGCCTCCACAGCAACCCGTCGCGCCACCGCCCGTGCCGGCGCACGGCTTCGGGCCGTCCATCGTCGACCGGTCGACATTCGGCGCCACCTCCGCGGCGACACAGGCTGTCAACACCGCCAGCGCAACAAGCGCCCAGGCGCCGATGCCGCAATCGTCCTCGGTGGTGTTTTCCGACCTGGACGACGACGAGGCCGCGCAACGTGCCTTCGAAGCCACCGAGCCGGCCGCGCTGGATGCCCTGTCCGAACGCCCAACACGCGGCGAGCGGCCCGACTTCACCTTCACGCGCAGCCCCTCCGAACGCGAAGCGGCCGAGGCGCTGCCACCGCCGCCGCCGCCAGTTCCCCCCGTCGCCACAGAGCCGGTTTCGTCCTTCGTCGCGGAAAGCCCGTCCGCCCTGGAAGACGAAGCGAGGTTGCTGGACACCGACGCCCTGGCCGCACCTTTCGACGCCAGCGAGACCCCGGACAGCAGCTTTGCACCCGGCCGGCAGCGCGACCCGCACCTGCCGCGCCAGCCCGAGTTCATTCGCCAGGCCGAGCGCGCGGCCCGCTGGCGGCATCCTGCCGTGCGCGCGGTGCTGGCCAGCGCATGCGGCCTGCTGGGCCTGCTGCTGCTGGGCCAACTGGCGCTCTACCAGCGCGACGTGCTGGCCGCCCGCTGGCCCAGTCTCCGGCCCGCCCTCAACGCCGCCTGCCAGACCCTGCGCTGCCGCGTGGCCAGCCCTTACGCGCTCGACCAGATCGTGCTGGATGCCAGCCACCTCAGCGCCACCGACAAGCCTGGCGTGCTGCGGCTGGACGCCGACCTGCACAATCGCGCCGAGCACCCGGTGCGCACTCCGGCGCTGGAGTTGAGCATTTCTTCTGACAGCGGCAGCGTGCTGTTGCGCAAGGTGCTGCTGCCAGCCGAGCTGGGCCACGGCGACACGCTGGAAGCCGACGGCGCCTGGCACCTGGACCTGCGGCTGGACATTGGCGAGCTGCACGTGGCCGGCTACACGCTGGAAGTCTTCTACCCCTGAGCCCCATCGTTTCCTGATGCCCGGCGCCGGCCCCAAGCCGCTGCGCCGCCCTTCCTCCATCCGACAACACACCATGGCCAGCCTCGTCTGCGGTTCCCTCGCCTTCGACACCATCACCACCTTCCCCGGCCGCTTCGCCGAGCAGATCCTGCCCGAGCAGGTCCACATCCTGAACGTCTCGTTCCTGGTGCCCACGCTGCGGCGCGAATACGGCGGCTGCGCCGGCAACATCGCCTACACGCTGAAGGCCCTTGGCGGCGAGCCTGTCGTGCTGGCCGCGCTGGGCAATGACGGCGGCGACTACCTGGCGCGCTTCCAGCAACTGGGCATCGACACCAGCAGCCTGCTGCAGGTGCCTGACAACTACACCGCCCAGGCCATCATCATCACCGACCGGGACAACAACCAGATCACCGCCTTCCACCCCGGCGCGATGCAGCAGGCGCACGAGATCGGCCTGCCGGCGCGCGGCGACATCAAGCTGGCACTGATCGGCCCGGACGGCCGCGACGCGATGCTGCGCCGCGCCCGAGACCTGCATGCCGCCGGCATCCCGTTCGTGTTCGACCCGGGCCAGGGCCTGCCCATGTTCAACGGCGAAGAGCTGCGCGCCTTCGTCGCGCAAGCCACCTGGGTGGCCGTCAACGACTACGAAGGCCGCATGCTCAGCGAGCGCACCGGGCAAAGCCTGGCAGAGATGTCGCGCTCGCACCTGGCCGGCATCATCGTGACGCTGGCCGCAGAGGGCTGCGAGCTGTGGATCCAGGGCGAGCGCACGCTGGTGCCAGGCGTGAAGGCCACCGAAGTGGTGGACCCGACCGGCTGCGGCGACGCCTTCCGCGCCGCGCTGCTGTTCGGCCTGGAGCAGGGCTGGCCGCTGGCACGTTGCGTGGCACTGGGCAACCAGATGGGCGCGCTGAAGATCGCGCAGCGAGGCGGCCAGAACCACGTGGTGGACCGCACGGCGCTCGGCCTCGGCTGACGACGGGGGACGCCAGAGCGGCGACGCCCGATCGAGGAAAAAAGCCCGGCGCAGGGCCGGCAGGACACTTAAAGAAAAGCCCGGCACAGGGCCGGCAGGGCACCCAAAGAAAAGCCCGGCGCAAGGCCGGGCTTTGGGAGTTGAGCCAAGGGCCGGCTTCACGCCGGCCCAAAGGCTCAGGGCTTGTTGCCCGTAGGGAACGGCCAGGCGGCCGCGGGGCTCAGCGCAGTTTTGGCTGCAGGCGCGGCGGGGGCAGAAGCCGCAGGCGCAGGCGCAGGGGTGGGCGCAGCCTTCTTGGCAGCGGCCTTCTTTGCAGCCTTCTTGGCGGGGGCCTTGGCCGTGGCGGTCTTCGCAGGCGCGTCGGCGACCTTCTTGGCGGGCGCAGCCTTCTTGGCCGCAGGCTTCGAAGACACCGACTTGGTCGCCGGCTTCACTGGCGCCACGGCCTTGGTTGCCGGCTTCACCGGTGCAAGCGTCTTCTTGGCCGGAGCCTTCTTCGCCGGAGCTGCCGCCTTCTTGGCCGGTGCAGCCTTCTTCGCCGGAGCCGCCGCCTTCTTGGCCGGTGCAGCCTTCTTCGCCGGAGCTGCCGCCTTCTTGGCCGGTGCAGCCTTCTTCGCCGGAGCTGCTGCCTTCTTGGCCGGCGCAGCCTTCTTCGCCGGTGCAGCGGCCTTCTTCGCCGGTGCTGCCGCCTTCTTGGCCGGAGCGGCCTTCTTTGCCGGAGCTGCAGCCTTCTTGGCCGGAGCCGCCTTTTTGGCCGGAGCGGCCTTCTTCGCAGTTGCCATTTCAAACTCCTTGATCAAGTTGCAAAAATACCGGGCCGCTCGATACAGCCCGGCAATTCACCGCCCGCGGTGTTGTCCCGGCCAAAGCCGGGTGCCCCCTCGGTGCGGTGAATGGGGAGACGACTCGCCGCACGGTTTCTGATGTCCGTGCTGCACGCGTCGCGGATCTTGATCTCTCAACATGCTGGGAAGGACTGCTCTCTGGCAAGCCTCTTGAATGCGACAAGAGGCCGGTACAGGACCGGCCTCTTGTTCACCTTCAATCCCAGCTCAATGCGCCACCGGATTGATACTCGATGACGCGGGTTTCAAAAAAGTTGCGTTCCTTTTTCAGGTCAATCATTTCGCTCATCCACGGGAACGGGTTTTCCTCGTTCGGGAAGAGCGCATCCAGGCCGATCTGCGTGGCCCGCCGGTTGGCGATGTAGCGCAGGTAGCCCTTGAACATCGAAGCGTTCATGCCCAGCACACCACGCGGCATGGTGTCTTCGGCATAGGCGTACTCCAGGTCCACCGCCTTCAGGAACAGCGCGGTGATCTCGGCCTTGAAGTCCGCGGTCCACAGCTGCGGGTTCTCGAGCTTGATCTGGTTGATCAGGTCGATGCCGAAGTTGCAGTGCATGGACTCGTCGCGCAGGATGTACTGGTACTGCTCTGCGGCACCGGTCATCTTGTTCTGGCGGCCCAGTGCAAGGATCTGCGTGAAGCCGACGTAGAAGAACAGGCCTTCCATCAGGCAGGCAAAAACGATCAGGCTCTTCAGCAGCGTGCGGTCGTTTTCCAGCGTGCCGGTCTTGAAGTTCGGGTCCATGATCGCGCCGATGAACGGGATCAGGAACTCGTCCTTGTCGCGGATGGACTTGACCTCGTTGTAGGCGTTGAAGATCTCCGATTCATCCAGGCCCAGCGACTCGACGATGTACTGGTAGGCGTGGGTGTGGATCGCTTCTTCGAAGGCCTGACGCAACAGGAACTGGCGAGCCTCGGGCGCCGTGATGTGGCGGTAGGTTCCCAGCACGATGTTGTTGGCGGCCAGCGAGTCGGCAGTGACGAAGAAGCCGAGGTTGCGCTTGACGATGCGGCGCTCGTCTTCGGTCAGGCCGTTGGGATCCTTCCAGGTCGCGATGTCGCGCGACATGTTGACCTCTTGCGGCATCCAGTGGTTTGCACAGGTGGCGAGGTATTTCTCCCAGGCCCACTTGTACTTGAACGGCACCAGCTGGTTGACGTCGGTCTGGCCGTTGATGATGCGCTTGTCGGCAGCGTTGACGCGGCCACTGGATGCAGGGGCCGCATGCGAGGCCGTGACCACCGCAGCGCGAGCGGCGGCAGCTTGGACAGTGGCTTGCGCAGTGGACATCGCCGACGCAGCGGACGATGAAGAGGGGGTCAACGCAGACGGCGACAGGTCGGCTGTCCGTGCGCCGGCAGTCGGCTCGGGCGCGGTACGTTGAACAGGATTCGGCGGGGTACGAGCGTCGTCTTCCCAGACCAGCATGGCGTGTTTCCTTGGGGTGGAATTATCAGAGTGTTGTGTTCAAACACCAAGCACTTCTTGACAGCGCAAACGCCTGCGTGTTGCCTCTCAACATCGTCTCGATGCGAGCGATGCGGCAGGCTTCACGCAGCGCGTGGTGTGAACACTCGATGAGCCGATGAAGAGAAGCGCATCGCAGGCCTTGCATGCGGTGCGCTTCACGTTCACTTCAAGCTCACTGGCAGGCTTCGCAGGTCGGGTCGTCGACGCCGCAGAACTTGATGTCAGTCGCAGGCGTGGCCTGCTGCGCGGCCATCATGGCCTGGGCTTGTGCGGCCGCTGCGTCGAGCGCCGACATCGCTGGCGCGGCATGGCTCGCTGCATGCGAACCACCGATGCCGCCGGACGAGGGCACGCTGTTCATCGCACCCGCCGCGACCGTGCTCTTCTCTGCGTGCGTGGCACCCACGGTGCGCAGGTAGTAGGTGGTCTTGAGGCCACGCAACCATGCGAGCTTGTAGGTGTCGTCCAGCTTCTTGCCCGATGCGCCGGCGATGTAGATGTTCAGCGACTGGGCCTGGTCGATCCACTTCTGGCGACGCGCCGCGGCCTCGACCAGCCACTGCGTTTCCACTTCGAAGGCGGTGGCATAGAGGCGCTTGATGTCCTCGGGCACGCGGTCGATGCGGCGCAGCGAACCGTCGTAGTGCTTGAGGTCCATGACCATCACGTTGTCCCACAGGCCGAGCTGCTTCAGGTCGCGCACCAGGTACTCGTTGACCACGGTGAACTCGCCCGACAGGTTGGACTTGACCGACAGGTTGCCGAAGCAAGGCTCGATCGACGCGTCCACGCCAATGATGTTGGAGATGGTCGCGGTCGGTGCGATGGCCACGCAGTTGCTGTTGCGCATGCCGTGGGTGGCAATGCGCTGGCGCAGCGCGTCCCAGTCCAGCGTCATGCTGCGGTCCACTTCGACGTAGCCGCCACGCTGCTCGGCCAGCAGGTTCAGCGAGTCCAGCGGCAGGATGCCCCGGTCCCACAGCGAGCCGTGGTAGGTCGAGTAGCGGCCACGCTCCGCCGCCAGGTCGGTCGACGCCCAATAGGCGTGGTAGCAGATGGCTTCCATCGACTGGTCGGCAAACTCGACCGCTTCCTGGCTGGCGTAGGGCAGGCGCAGTTCGTACAGCGCGTCCTGGAAGCCCATCAGGCCCAGGCCGACCGGGCGGTGACGCAGGTTGGAGTCACGCGCCTTCTTGACCGCGTAGTAGTTGATGTCGATGACGTTGTCGAGCATGCGCATCGCCGTCGACACGGTCCTCTTCAGCTTCTCCTGGTCGACCTTGCCATCCTTCAAGTGCTGGGCCAGGTTGACCGAGCCCAGGTTGCAGACGGCGATCTCGTCTTCATTGGTGTTCAGCGTGATCTCGGTGCACAGGTTGGACGAGTGCACCACGCCCACGTGCTGCTGCGGCGAGCGCACGTTGCAGGCGTCCTTGAAGGTGATCCAGGGGTGGCCGGTCTCGAACAGCATCGAGAGCATCTTGCGCCACAGGTCGCGGGCGGCCATGCGCTTGAAGAGCTTGATCTCGCCGCGGTCGGCCTTGGCCTCGTAGGCCACATAGGCCTTCTCGAAGGCGGTGCCAAACAGGTCGTGCAGGTCCGGGCAGGTCGACGGGCTGAACAGCGTCCAGTCGCCACCGTCCATCACGCGGCGCATGAACAGGTCAGGCACCCAGTTCGCGGTGTTCATGTCGTGCGTGCGGCGGCGGTCGTCGCCGGTGTTCTTGCGCAGTTCCAGGAACTCTTCGATGTCCAGGTGCCAGGTTTCCAGGTAGGCGCAGACGGCGCCCTTGCGCTTGCCGCCCTGGTTGACCGCCACGGCCGTGTCGTTGACCACCTTCAGGAACGGCACCACGCCTTGCGACTTGCCGTTGGTGCCCTTGATGTAGGAACCCAGCGCACGCACGTTGGTCCAGTCATTGCCCAGGCCGCCGGCAAACTTCGACAGCAGCGCGTTTTCCTTCAGCGCTTCATAGATGCCGTCCAGGTCGTCGGCCACCGTCGTCAGGTAGCAGGACGAGAGCTGCGAGCGGCGGGTGCCGGCGTTGAACAGCGTGGGGGTCGAGGACATGAAGTCAAAGCTCGACAACACGTTGTAGAACTCGATGGCGCGCGCTTCGCGGTTGATCTCGTTCAGCGCCAGGCCCATGGCCACGCGCATGAAAAACGCCTGCGGCATTTCGATGCGCTGCTCTTCGATGTGCAGGAAGTAGCGGTCGAACAGGGTCTGCAGGCCCAGGTAGTCGAACTGGAAGTCGCGGTCGGCCTTCAGTGCGGCGCCCAGCTTGGCCAGGTCGAACTGCAGCAGCTTCTCGTCCAGCAACTCGGCCTGAACGCCCTTCTTGATGAACTTCGGGAAGTACTCGGCATAGCGGGTGTGCATGTCGGCCTGCGTCAGCTCCTCGCCGAGGATCTCGCGGCGGATCGTGTGCAGCAGCAGGCGGGCGGTGGCGCGGGTGTAGCCGGGGTCGCTCTCGATCAGCGTGCGCGAGGCCAGGATCGCGGCCTTGTAGACCTCGTCGATCGGCACGCCGTCGTACAGGTTGCGGCGGGTCTCGGCCAGGATCGGGTCCGGCTTCACGTCAGCACCCAGGTCGGCACAGGCCGACACGATCAGGGCCTGCAGCTTGGCCTCGTCCAGCGGCACGCGCTGGCCCTTGTCGATCACCGTCAGGGTGGTCACGGCCACCGGCGCCGCCTCCACGCCCTGGCGCGCACGCTCCTGCGACCGGCGCTCGCGGTAGAGCACATAGGCACGCGCCACTTCATGGTGGCTGCCGCGCATCAGGCCCAGCTCGACCTGGTCCTGCACGTCTTCGATGTGGAAGGTGCCGCCGCCCGGACGCGAGCGCATCAGCGCACGAACCACGCTCTCGGTCAGCACGTCGACCGTCTCGCGCACGCTGGCCGAGGCCGCGCCTTGCGTGCCATGCACCGCCAGGAAGGCCTTCATCAGCGCGACGGCGATCTTGTTCGGCTCGAACGAGACGACCGCGCCGTTGCGGCGAATGATCTGGTAGGCGTGGAAGGCACTGGCCGGCGCGGCGGCGCTGGCAGTGGAGGCGGCGCTGGGACGCGCAATGGCGGCGTCGACGGTGCTGGAAACAGCTTGCATGGATTCCCCTGTGTGGATTCGGTGAAGACGAAAGATGTGCGGGCGCTGCGGCCGCTTCGGGTCCGCGCCTGTCAGGCCAAACGTCAGGTCAGACGTGGCCGGCTGTGGCAAGGCAATCGCCAGGCGTCACGGCCCTGAGGTGGGCGCGGCGCCTGGCGTTCGTCGACTGCTGCATCTCCACCCCCAGGGAGAAGCGAAGAGGTGCTGCTGGCAGCCCGCCAACACATGGCTGGCGGGGTCAAGCAAAGGCATGTCGACGTGCTTGAACATGGCGAATTTCCGAAACCCGAGGTTATCACAGCGGACGCTAGATGTAGGCTGGGAAACCCTGTCAGACACTACCGGTAGCGTCTATTTTTCAACCACGCCAAGCCCGGAAGGGCTTGACTCGCCTTCGGAAATGCGCAAGCCGCGAGCTGCTCGGAAGGGCTGTGCGGCTCAGCCGGCCGCGGGAAAACAGCTCACCGGCCAGCCCAGCCGGACGCGCAATGCGGCCCAGTCGAAGCCGGGGCCTGGGTCCTGCTTGCGGCCCGGTGCCACATGCTCGTGGCCGACCACTCCCTGCAGCGGATAGGCCGCCGCCAGGGCCGGCAGCAAGCCCGCCAGCGTGTCGTACTGGGCCTGCTCGAAGGTCTCGCCTTCCAGGCCTTCCAGCTCGATGCCGATCGAAAAATCGTTGCAGCCCTCGCGGCCCCGCCAGGCCGAACGGCCAGCATGCCAGGCCCGCTGGTCACACGAGACGAATTGCAGCGGCTCGCCAGTCCGCCGGATCAGAAAATGGGCTGAGACTTTCAAGCCGCGGATGCCCTGGAAATACGGGTGCGCATCCCAGTCCAGCGTGTTGGTGAACAGGCGCTCGATCTCGTCACCACCGTATTGGCCTGGGGGCAGGCTGATCGAATGGATCAGCGCCAGGTCGATGCACGTGCCCGCCGGGCGAGGACCGAAGTTGGGGGACGGCACAGCCCGCGCACCGGACCACCAACCGTCACGCCACATTGCGTCACCCGTTTGCGGGACGCTCACGACAGGTCGTCACCGCCAGCGTCCTGCGCCGCCTCGGTGATGCCCAGACGCGCCATGCGGTAGCGCATCTGCCGCAGCGACAGGCCCATGCGCGCGCCGGCCGCCGTGCGGTTGAAGTTGTGCTGCTGCAGCGCCCGCACCAGGATGCCGCGCTCGACCTCATCCAGGTACAGCGCCAGGTCATCCGGCAACGGCGGCGGGCCGCTGGCAACGCGGGGCGCCGCCAGCGCTTCGACCGGCACCAAGCTTTCGACCGCCAGCGCCGCAGCCTTGTCGGCAGGCTCCTCGTCGCCCGCGCTGTCCTCGAAGAGCGTGTCCGGCAGGCCCAGGTCGGCCGCCTCGATCAGCTCGCTGCTGCTCATCGCCAGCGCGCGGTGCAGCAGGTTCTCCAGCTCGCGCACATTGCCCGGGAAGCTGTAGGCCGCCAGCAGGCGCCTGGCGCCGGCCGACAACCTCGGCACCGGCGAGACGCCCGCGTCCCGCGTGATGCGGTCCAGCAAGGCGCTGCTGATGCTGTCCAGGTCGTCCAGCCGCTCGCGCAGCGGCGGCACCGGAATGCGGATCACGTTGAGCCGGTAATACAAGTCCTGCCGGAAGCGGCTGGCCGCCACTTCCGCGGCCAGGTCCTTGTGCGTGGCGCTGACGATGCGCACGTTCAGCGGCAGTTCGTTGACCGCGCCGATGGGCCGCACCGCGCGCTCCTGCACCACGCGCAACAGCTTGGACTGCATGGCCAGCGGCAGCTCGCCAATCTCGTCCAGGAACAAGGTGCCGCCATTGGCCGCCTGGAAGAAGCCGCTGCGGTCCTCGTTGGCACCGGTGAACGCGCCTTTCTTGTAGCCGAAGAATTCGGACTCCAGCAGGTTCTCCGGAATGGCGCCGCAGTTGACCGCAATGAAGGGCTGGCCCGCACGCGCGCTGACCTCATGGATGGCCCGCGCGACCAGCTCCTTGCCGGTGCCGGATTCGCCTTCGACCAGCACCGGCGCCATGCTGCGCGCGACCTTCTCGATCAGGTTGCGCACCTGCAGCATCGCATCCGAGCGACCGACCAGTTTGGCCAGCGGCGCGGCCGACACCGGCGGCGCCACCGCGCCCGGCGCTGCCACCGCGGGTTGCGGCACCACCCGGCCCATTGCCGCAGCCACCACACCGCGGAACTGCTTCAGGTCGACCGGCTTGGTCAGGTAGTCGAACGCGCCAGCCTTCAGCGCCTCCACCGCGTTCTCGGCCGAGCCATAAGCGGTGATGACGATGACCTTCTCGCTACGGTTCTGCTCTTCCAGCCTGTGCAGCAGCGTCATGCCAAAGCCGTCGGGCAGCCGCATGTCGGTGATGACCAGGCGGAACACGCGCTGCTGCAGCAGCGCCCAGGCCTCGGCCACGCTGGCCGCGGTCTCAACCTCCAGGCCCTCGCGCAGCAGGGTCAGCTCATACAGGGTCAGCAGGTCCGGTTCGTCGTCGACGACCAGCACGCCATTCCCGGCGCTCAGCGATTCATTCATAGGTGCAGCCGGCCTTCCGCCGCGAGGCTGTCGCGGCGCATCACGATCAGGAACACATTGCCGTGGCGCACGCCTTCATGGCGCACATAGTCGATGATGGCCCCATGGCGCGCGCACAGCTCGCGGCAAATGTACAAGCCCAGCCCGGTGCCGCGGCTGCGCGTCGAGTGAAACGGCTCGAACAGGTGCGGCTCGACCTCGGGCGCGATCAGCTCACCGTCACTGGCCACGGCCAGCCGCGCAAACGCACCTTCCAGCGCCTCCAGCGTGACCACCACCGCGCCGGCTTGGTCGGTGGCATGGCGCAGCGCGTTGTCCAGCAGGTTCACCAGCACGCGGCGCAGGTGGTCCACGTCGAAAGACACGCCCAGCGTCTCGGCCGGCAACTGCACCTGCAACCGGCTGCCGGCGCCCAGCGGCAAGCGCTCGGTCTGGGCCCAGTCGGCAATGATGGCGCCGACCTCGGCACTGCCGTCCAGCGTGCGCGACGGCGCGCTGCCACCGGGGGCGGCTTCCAGCACGTCATTGACGATGCGCTTGAGCCGCTCGACGTTGTCGGCCACGATGCCCACCAGCCGCTGCTGGTCGGGCCGCAGCACGTCTTCCTGCAGCAGCGCATTGGCCTGCGCCACGGCGGCCAGCGGGTTGCGGATCTCGTGCGCGATGCCGGCCGAGATGCGGCCCATGGCCACCAGCCGCTCCTGCCGCTGGCGCGCCAGCACCGTGCGCAGCTCTTCGGCAAACAGCACCGCCAGCACTTCCTGCCGGCCCCGCACCTGGCCGGCCACCAGCAGCCGCGCGCCACGCGTGAAACGAGCCCGCAGGCGGATCGAACGCGGCACCTCGCCATTGGCGCTGATGGTCAGGTCCTGCGTGCCGCCTGGCCATTCGCCGGTCTCGAAGGCCTGCGTCACCAGGTCCAGCAGGCTGCGCCAGCCCGGCTGTTCGCCCAGGTGGAACGGCGCTTTCGGGCAGCTGCCATCTTCGGCCAGCAGCTGGCGCGCGGCCGGGTTCGCCGCGCGCACGCGGCCGCGCCGGTCCACCACCAGCACGCCGTCGCCCATCTCGTCGATCACCAGCCGGTTCAGCTCGGCCTGCTGGTGCGCCAGCGCCAGGCTGCCACGCGCAGCGCGCTCCTCGCGCGCCAGCCGGCCCGCCATCTGCCCGGCCACCAGCGCAATTACGAACACGCCCGCGCCTGCCATGCCGGCCTGCGACAGCAGGTTGCCCATGTCGCCGCCCAGCAGGATCTTGTGCACCGCGGTGGCCAGCAGCAGCAGCGTGACGGCGGCCGCGGTGGCCAGCGCCGGCACACGGGCACTGAGCACGCCGGACATCAGCACCGGCAGCACCAGCAGCGCGCCATAGTTCAGCGCTGCCGAAGTGTCCAGCCAGTGCATGGCACCAAAGGCCGCCACGTCGAAGCCAATGGTCGCCCACCAGTGCAGGGTCGACAGCCGCGGCGCGCGCGCTGCTGCACGGCCCAGCCACAGCCACCAGATGATGGCCTGCGTGGCATGCACGCTGCAGACGATCAGCATCCAGCTCGGCCCGCGGCCGGCCAGCCAGCCCATCACCGCCTGCGCCAGCACCAGCGCAAAGCCCAGGCCGGCACGCACCAGCAGGTAGGTGAGGAAGATACGGCGGTGCGTGGTGTCGCCGCTCTGCAGCAGGCGCTGCACCTGGCGGGTCAGGAAATGGCTGTCTTCCGACGCCGAATGCGTGTCGCCCCAGCGCCCGCCCAGGCTGGTGGCCACGCCACCGGTGCTGTCCAGGCTGCTGTGGTCGCCCCCCAGCCCGCCGAACCACGAGCCGCCGTCATGCTTCTCATCGTTGCGGGGCTTGGCGCGCCGGTCCGCGCCCTGGGACCAGAGACTCATGACGAATGGCCCGCCGGGCCCAGCGTGCGGTGCGCCTCGCTGCAATAAGCCAGGCCTTGCGAGTCAGTCACCACGTCGTCCTGCGGCAGGTGCAGCCCACACTGCGCGCAGCGCAGCATGGGTTTGGCGGTGGCGACAGGCGGGGTAACCGGCGGCGCGACAGGCGCCTGACCGGCATCGGGCGGCGGGCGGCGCCGACGCCCGACCCACCAGATCGCCGCCAGCACCAACAAGATCAGCAACACGACACGTGACATGGCACTCCGCGGCCTTCAGGTCAGCTGGCGCTGCAGGACCACTTCCATCACGAAGCGCGAACCCACGTAAGCCAGCAGCAGCAGCAAAGCCCCGGCATACAGCCAGCGCGTGGCCTGCCGGCCGCGCCAGCCGCGCCACTGCCGGCCGGCAATCAGCGCCGCAAACGTGGCCCAGCCGAGCAGCGACAGCACCGTCTTGTGGTCCCAGCGCCAGTAGCCTGGAAAACTCAGGCCCAGCGCAAGCGCCAGCGTCAGCACCGCAAAGCCGGCCTCGACGAAGCGGAAGGTCAGCCGCTCCAGTCGCAGCAGCGGCATGCCAAAAGCGGCGGTCGCCGGCCCGCCGCTGCGCAGCCGCTGCTCGGCCGAGTCCAGCATCATGCCGTGCAGTACCGCGGTGCCAAACAGACCGTAGGACGCCAGGCCCAGCACCCAATGCAGCGGCGCCCAGCGCGAATGCGCCACCGCGCGCAGCTCACCGGGGAACAGCCAGGCAAGCAGCATTGCAGCCGCGCTGAACAAGGCCAGCACACGCCGCATGCCCACCACCGGCAACAGGCGGCTCTCGATCACGTGCACCGCCAGCACCAGCCACAGCGTGAACGACAGCACCGGCGCAAAGCCGATCAAGAGGCCTCGCTCCGGCTCGCCCGGCACGTCGGGCGCCCAGATGCCGGTGCCGGCCACCAGGGCCAGCGCATGCAGGCACCATGCCGCCACCAACACCCGCAGCGGCCAGCGCTGACCCGGCGCCGCGGGCCAGGCCGCCGCCAGGTAGCCGACGATGGCCAACCAGGCCAGGGGGTCAGCGGGGGCGGCGGATAAAATCATCCACACAGTTTACCGGCGCCCTGCGGCCAGCCCCTCCGTGCTGGCGCAAAGGAGCGCACTGCCCCGCACGCATGGCCACTACCCTCACCGATCGCCTGTCACGCCTGGTCAAGACCATGCGCGGCCAGGCCCGCATCACCGAAGACAACGTACAGGAGATGATGCGCGAAGTGCGCATGGCCTTGCTGGAAGCCGACGTCGCGCTGCCCGTGGTGCGCGACTTCATCGCCCGCGTGAAGGAAAAGGCGCTGGGCCAGGAAGTGGTCGGCTCGCTGAACCCAGGCCAGGTGCTGGTTTCGGTGGTCAACAAGGAACTCGCCGCGACCATGGGCGAAGGCGTGGCCGACATCAACCTGAACGCGCAACCGCCCGCCGTCATCCTGATGGCCGGCCTGCAGGGCGCCGGCAAGACCACCACCACCGGCAAGCTGGCCAAGCACCTGATCGAGAAGCGCAAGAAGAAGGTGCTGACCGTCTCGGCAGACGTCTACCGCCCGGCCGCCATCGAGCAGCTGAAGATGGTCACCAAGCAGGCCGGCGCCGAATGGTTCCCGTCCGAGCCGAACCAGAAGCCGCATGACATCGCGCTGGCCGCGATCGACTACGCCAAGCGCCATTACTTCGACGTGCTGCTGGTCGACACCGCCGGTCGGCTGGCGATCGACGAAGCGCTGATGGCCGAGATCCGCGACCTGCATGCCACGCTGAACCCGGTCGAGACGCTGTTCGTCGTCGACGCGATGCAGGGCCAGGACGCGATCAACACCGCCAAGGCCTTCAAGGAAGCACTGCCGCTGACCGGCATCGTGCTGACCAAGCTGGACGGCGATTCGCGCGGCGGCGCGGCTTTGTCAGTGCGGCAGATCACCGGCGCGCCGATCAAGTTCGCCGGCACCTCCGAGAAGATCGACGGCCTGGAAGTCTTCGACGCGCAGCGCCACGCCGGCCGAATCCTCGGCATGGGCGACATCGTCGCGCTGGTCGAGGAAGTGCAGAAGGGCGTAGACGTCGAGGCCGCGCAGAAGCTCGCTGAAAAGCTCAAGAGCGGCAGCGGCTTCGACCTGAACGACTTCCTGGCCCAGATCAGCCAGATGAAGAAGATGGGTGGCCTGTCCAGCCTGATGGACAAGCTGCCCACGCAGATGACCGCCAAGGCCGGCCAGCCCGACATGGACAAGGCCGAGCGCGACATGAAGCGCATGGAAGGCATCCTCAACGCGATGACCGCCAAGGAGCGCCGCCAACCCAGCCTGCTGATGGATGGCAAGAGCAAGGCCAGCCGCAAGCGCCGCATTGCCACCGGCGCCGGCGTGCAGATCCAGGACGTCAACCGCCTGCTGAATCAGTTCGACCAGATGCAGGGCATGATGAAAAAGATGAAGGGCGGCGGCCTGATGAAGATGATGAAGCGCATGGGCGGCATGAAAGGCATGGGTGGCCCCGGTGGCATGGGCGGCATGGGCGGTGGCATGGGTTTCTGAACCCGCTGAACCCTGGCGCGTCTCCAGGGTCCATCCATGACGTGAACACTGCCTGGAGACCTCGCCATGCCCACCTCCGTGCCCTATGAACCCGAAGCGCCCAGTCGGGCCGAAGTCGATGCGCTGAGCGGCGCCACGCTGCTGGAGTTCGGCACCGACTGGTGCGGCTGGTGCCGCGGCGCACAGCCCTTCATCGATGCAGCCTTGGCGGCCCGTCCCGGCCTGCGCCACCTGAAGATCGAGGACGGCCCGGGCCGTGCGCTGGGCCGCTCGTTCAAGGTCAAGCTCTGGCCCACGCTGATCTTGCTGCGCGACGGCCAGGAACTCGCCCGCGTGGTGCGGCCCGGCGGGCAAGACGCCATCGCCGAGGCGCTGGCCCTGCTGTAGCGCCAGCCCTCCCGGGCGGCGCCGTGTCAGCTCAGCTGAGCAAAGCCTGCGCGAACTCGCTCGCGCGGAACATCTGCAGGTCTTCCAGCTTCTCGCCCACGCCGATGAAGTAGACAGGCAGCGGCCGTTCGCGGGCAATCGCCGCCAGCACGCCGCCCTTGGCCGTGCCGTCCAGCTTGGTGACGATCAGCCCGGTCAGCCCCAGCGCATCGTCAAAGGCCTTGACCTGGGTCAGCGCGTTCTGGCCGGTGTTGCCATCCACCACCAGCAGCACCTCGTGCGGCGCGTCCGGCTGGGCCTTGCCGATCACGCGCTTGATCTTCCTCAGCTCTTCCATCAGGTGCAGCTGCGTGGGCAGCCGACCGGCCGTGTCGGCAATCACCACATCGCAGCCACGCGCCCTGCCCGCGCTGACGGCATCGAAAGTCACCGCCGAAGGGTCGCCACTTTCCTGGCTGATGATTTCGACCTTCGTGCGGTCGGCCCACACCGCCAGCTGCTCACGCGCCGCCGCCCGGAAGGTGTCGGCCGCGGCCAGCAGCACCTTCTGGTCGGCATCCGCCAGGTGGCGTGTCAGCTTGCCAATGCTGGTCGTCTTGCCAGCACCGTTGACGCCCACCACCATGATCACGGTCGGCTGGTGCTCGCCCACCACCAGCGCGCCTTCCAGCGGCTTCAGCAGCGCCGTCACCGCCTCGGCCAACAGCGCCTTGACCTGCGACGGCTCGGTCGCCTTCGCGTCCTTCACGCGCCGCTTCAGGTCCAGCAGCAAGGCCTCGGTCGCCTTCACGCCCGTGTCGGCCATCAGCAGCGCCGCTTCCAGTTCTTCGTAGAGCTCGTCGTCAATGCGCGTGCCGGTGAAGACCTGGGCAATGCTGGAGCCGGTGCGCGACAGCCCTTGCGTGAGCTTCTTCAGCCAGTTGGCCCGCGTGGGCTCGGTCGGCGGTGTCGCCGGTGCCAGGGCAGCGACCGGCGGCGGCGCCGGCACGGCAGCTGGCACCACAGGCGCCTTCGCAATGATGGGCACAGGACGCGGCGCGGCAGGCGGCGGCGCGACCGCCTCTCGCGCCGGCACAGGCGGTGGCACCACAGGCTCCGGCGCCTTGACCGGCGCTCCGGTGACCCACGAGGTCAAGGTGTTCCAGGCAGACGGTGCCGATGGCGCTGGCGGCGCTTCAACGGCAGGCGCCGGAGCGGCAGGGGCGCTGGCCTCGGCCGGCGAGGCGGCATCTTGCGCGGCCGGCTTCTTGCGGAAAAAACTGAACATCCGCCTATTGTCACCGGTCACCACAACAGACTCGCACTTCCCTCCCCCTTCCACGGCCCCAGGCTGCGCCGCTGCAGCGCGCCCAGCGCCAACCCGCCCGGCAAACTTTTTTCCCAAAAGTCTTGCCCAATTCGCTTTTCCCACCCTAGAATAGAAGGCTGTTGGCGCTTTAGCTCAGCCGGTTAGAGCGACGGAATCATAATCCGCAGGTCCGGGGTTCGAATCCCTGAAGCGCCACCAAAATCTGGAAGGCTTGTGAGTCGACGACTTACAAGCCTTTTTCTTTTCTAGGGGTGCCATTTGAGGGTGCCACTTGGGCTCCATTTCGACACCAGGGCTGTACCGCAAACCGCGCGGCACCGACTTTCTTCGCGTCCTCTTGAGCGCCTGGCCTTCAGGCCCAGGCCAGGCCAGCCGAAAACGTCGTGAGGTCCGCTGCTCGTTGCGGACCAGGAATCCCGGCCAGGCACGCGCCATCACGGCCTGGGCCAACACAAGGTTGGCGCTGGCTCTCACGATGAGCGACCGCGACGAAATTCTCAGACCCCGGGGTAACAACATCCGCACCCGGACCATCGGACCAGGCGGCATCTCCGCGTTCATGACATTGGCGCGCACCACCTTTCGCGCTTCCTGGACTCGGTGTCCAGGGTGACCGACACGGACGGGGCAGCCACCAACGAGGCGGCGCCGCCGCGCACGCTGACGAAGAAGATTTCAGGGCGCTGTGAAAGGCCGCAGCGAAGACGAAGGAAAGCGACGTGCCGGGAGAGCGTTTGCTATAGGCACAAAACACCTCTCTGCACGGCAATTGCCACGGCGTGGGCACGGTCGGCGGCCCCCAACTTCGCGAGGATGCGGCAGAGATGGCCCTTGACAGTTTGCTCGGAGATCTCGAGCTGACGTCCGATGGCCTTGTTCGAACCGCCCGCGGCGACGCGCTTGAGGACATCGACTTCGCGCGCGGACAGGCCAGGCTCGTCCACACGAAGTGCGATATCGCGAGCCACTTCGGCGGAGATGAATTTCTCGCCGGCGTGGACTCGACGCACTGCGTCCACCAGCTCCATCTCCAAAGCACTTTTCAAGATGAATCCTGATGCGCCAGCCTTGAGCGCCTGGACTGCCAACATGTCACCGCGATAAGTCGTGAGGATGATGACCTTGGCCTGCGGATCCGCTTCGCGTATGCGCTTCAGCGCCTCGATTCCATTGATGTCGGGCAGACTCACGTCCATCAAGGTCACGTCAGGGCGCAGTTTCCGATGCTGCTCCACCGCTTCTGTCGCCGTCGTCGCTCCACCTACGAAGCGGATGTCCGGGCTTTGTTGCACCACGGCCTCAATGCCATTCAGGATGAGCAGGTGGTCGTCGACGGCCAACAGTGCGATTGCGGAAACATGGCCCCGGTCATCAGTGGGCATCACCATTTGGTCTCTCTATTTCTTGCCTATCAATAGGCATGCGCGTACCGCCCTGGTTGCAGATACTCTTTGGATGTCCCATCCGTCCCTCCTCATCTTCGGCGCTGAGAAAAGTCTTGGACTTTTGGTGCTACGAGCCACGCTGTTCTGCTGCCTGATCTGGATTGTGGTGAAGCTGAGCGATGGTCAAGTCGTTGGACTCTTCGGCTTTTTATCCGCGATTCTGCTGTTGGTAGGTTACCGAACGCGCGCTGCAGCAGTGACTGCAACAGTTGTCCTATCGGTTGCTTGGTACACCGAAGCCTCCCCGTTCCACGCCATCGTTCTCTCAGGCTGTGTGGCCGCAGCGTTGGCATTGACCGGCCCCGGTCGCTACTCTGTAGACGCATGGCGCTCCGCCCGAAGGATTGTTGTGGTTTCGATGCGGCGCCGGCGCTGAACCAACTGGCTCGGCTTGTGCAAGCGTTCAGCCACAGGGAGGGTGAGCTGCACGGTCGTACCAGGGCTGCCGCCCAAGATCTCAAGCGCACCTCCCAGAGATTTGGCGCGCTCGCGCATGCCGACGAGGCCGAAATGGCCAGCCTTCAGTGCTTCATCTGCTCTGTCGGAAGGCAGTCCGATGCCGTTGTCGCTTACCGTCAATCGCAAGGCGCCCGGGGTGTACAGGAGCAAAGCCTCAATGCGTGTCGCAGACGAATGCCGGAACGCGTTGGTCAACGCCTCCCGCGCGATGCTGTAGACCTCAACGGCCCTGTCGAACTCCATGCCCACTTCGTCGCCTTCAACCGCGACTTGATAAGAGGCCTCAACATGCAGGCGGCCCAGTTCGACACATGCTTCGGCCACAGCCTCAGAAAGCGCGCCCGAGGCCAGGCGCTCCAGGTTCGGCGCCCCACGCAAGCCTTCCAAACGTTCGCGCCCCTCTCGCATCACTGAGCGTGCCCCTTGAAGTGCCGCCTCCAGCCGAGCTTTTGTCGGGTTCTCGGTTGGAAGCTGCTCCGCGGCCGCCCTCACCTGCAGAGTGAGCGCGGTGACACCCTGCAGCACCGTATCGTGCAGGTCGCGCGCAATGCGCTCCCGTTCGATGGTCCGCGCTTCGATGTTCGCTCGAACTGAAGAGGCCACGGCACGCAGCCGCAGTCGATACGCAAGATGCAGCAAGGCCAAAAGCGCAGCACCAGCCAAGACGTAGAACCATCGCGTCTGCCAATAGAACGGAAGCACGGATATCTTCAGCGAAGCTGGCTCTGCCGCCTCCAAACCTTCATTCGTTGTGGTCCTCACCAGGAACTCGTAGTTGCCTGGGGGCAGATGCGTATAGATGGCCTGACGTCGATTGCCTGCCTCGTGCCAGTCATTGTCGTAGCCGACCAAACGGTAGGCAAAGCGCAGACGAGTTGCGTCTGACAGCTGAGGTGCCGTGTAGCCAATTTGGAGCAGCGAGACGCCCGCCGGGGCCTGCAGGCCGGGCTGCCGAATCAATTCGGCATCGTCGGCGAGAACCTGCCGGACAAATGCCTTCGGAGCCTGGTTCGATGCAAGCCCCTCGGCGGGGTCGATGCGGCCCAGTCCCGCCTGGGTGGCAACCCAGACCACCCCGTCATTCGATACGACCAGCGTCGGCGTCTTCTGCAACTGCGGGATGGCACCTTCCAATCCATCCCTGAAGTCGTAGCGACGCGCCTTCACGGCGTAGTTCTTCTCTGTCGCTGCACGCATCCATTCGGCCTGAGAGATTCTGACGACGCCGTTGACCTCGGCGAGCCACAGGTCGCCCGAAGGAGACAGCGCGATGCCGGTCACGCCCGAGAGCTCCGGCTGCGCCGCTTCCAGGCGAATTGGCAACATGTGTCCATCGGGCGTTCGCAGGACCAGGCCTCGCTCCCCCCCAAACCAGGTTCCAGCGCTGCTTGCGTGGACGGAAAGGACGTTCCCGACCGTCAAGCCGTCTTCTTCCTCTACGGATAAAACTTGCCCGTCAGCGCCCACACGCCGTGCCCGCCCCGCCATGTAGGTCAACCAAACGCCGCCGCCCGTCTCCGCCGCCATGGCTATCGCCGTGCCTTTGGGCACGCCCTGGAACTCTGACGCATGACGCCACTGGTCTCCCACTCGCCGGAACACGCCCGCGCGGGTGATTGAGGCCCAGAGAATCCCTTGAGCATCCTCGACTATCGCCTGATAGCGGTCGTGATTCGCGCCGCCTCGTCTTGGCCCAACGCCGTCAGGCGGCATGAGCTCGAGTCGTTGACCGTCGGTGACGTGCCAAAGCCGGTCATACGAGGCCGCCCAAGCTCCCCCATCGTTCGCCGATGCGATGGCGAAGATTTCCTCCTTCGGGCCGATTTTCAAAAATTCGGCCTTCTCCTTGTTCAGCCTGAGCAGTCCGTGGTCTGAAGTGCCGACCCAAGCGCCGCCGGCTTGGGACCGAGCCACCACTGGGTACTGCATGTTCGCAACCGGGAACTGCATCTGCACCGCTCCGCGCCGAAAGCGGTCCAGCCCTCCCGTCGTTGCAATCCACATGTTTCTCTTCGAATCCTCGAACATGTAGGTCGTCGTGCCGCCTGACATGCCCTGCGCCTGTGGAAAGCTCTCAAAAGTCCCTTGTGTAAGGTCGCCGGCTCCAGAACGGTCAACGACTCTGGTCACCCCTTCGTCGGAAAGAATCCACCCCGCCCCGTCGGCATCAACGACCAGTCGGTCCGAGTACGCCGAAGCCGGCAGTGCGAGTTGAGACTGGCCGACCTTGTACGAGCCGTCTCCGTACATGACCTCGCGCAACTTGCGCTTGTCAGCCGTCATCATCCATAGACGACCATCCGCGCCGGCCATGACCATCGCGAGCTCACCCTCAGACCCCGGCAGGAAAACGAAGTCTTCGTCGTTGACTCGCCTATACCAAACGCCTTTGGCGTCGTCAGTGAAGATGGTGCCGCGCGCGTCTATCTCCAGCAGGAGGCCAAAGTGCCCCTTGTCCTTTCGTTCGGTCCGCTGCCACCTTTTCCCGTCGAAGCGCGCGATGCCCTGCCCACAGCCAGCCCAAATTGCGCCGTCGGGCGCCTGACGAAAAAATTGGACCGTGCCGGTAGGCAGTCCCTCGGCAGGCCCGTATGTCTTCAGCGCCCCGTCCTTGAACACGCTCACGCCGCCCATCTGATATCCGATGAACAAGCGCCCGTCAGGGAACGCGCGCACGGATTGGACACTGTTGGCGGGAAGGCGAACTCCGCCCAGGGAATTGAAGCGTTCGAACGTCGCTCCGTCGAAACGGTAGAGGCCACTTTTGGCGCCCAGCCAGAGGAAGCCCTCACGGTCCTCCGTGATGCCAGCAATGCTCGACGGAGCCCCGTCGGCTTGGCGCCAAGCTGAGTGTTGGAACTGCCTGATGAGTGGAATGGGAGATGGGTCTGCCAAGACCGGAATGGGTCCAAGCCAAAAAATTCCAACCAGCAAAACTCGGACGAGATTTCTTCCCATTGGCGGCGCGGACGAGGATTCAGGGCGGGGGAGAGAACAAGCATGAATCGAGCCGCCGCCGTCAATTCGGCAGCACGGTCGCCGAGGTGCGACCGGCACCAGACCAGCCCGTCATGCGGGCCGCGTTTCCACCACCACGATGCCGTTGGATCTTGCAGCCCGAAGCGCATTTTCTTCAAAGGTTCGTACTCTGGTGAGTCATGGAAGCGCTTCACTGCTTCTTTGCTCGGAAACTCCAGCACCACAACAGAATTAGGCTGCCATATACCTTCGCAATTGACAGGCTGCAGATCCGCGCGCTATGGGCTTGGCGCCATGCTTTGCGAGCAGCGCGATGGCAGCCTGTCGCGCAGACGGCGAACCGCGAAGCGCTTGCGGCGTCGCTACCTGCGTCGGTCGATACCGTCCTTGGCATCGCGCTCGCCTTGGGCCTCTGCTGCAGGCGGCCATGGTTCCTCAGCAGTCCGAGTATTCAGAGCCCTCAATGGGCCGGCAGAGCGCGCCGCCAGGCGTGCAGGATGAGGAACTGCAATGAGACCGCGGCGCACGGAAATTTGCACCGCTTCCGTGCGACCCGAAGCACCCAGCTTCGAGAGGATTGACGTCACATGACTCTTGACTGTGCCTTCGGTGATTCCCACCTTCTCTCCCACGGCCTTGTTGGGCAAACCAGCGGCCAGGCATTGCAGGACTTCAAACTCTCTGCTGGTGAGCTCCGGCGAGTACGCGTTCTCCGCCATGGCCGTAGCGAGTTCCAAAGGGATGTAGCGTCCGCCAGAACGCAGCTTCTGCAGACACGCAGCCAACTCTTCCGAGGTGGTCCCGACCTGGAGCAGGCCTCTCACCCCCATGCGCAGCATTTCCCGGGCACAAAGGTCACCAAAAGCATCCAGGACCGCTATCACCACCAGCGTCGGCGCTGCATCTTCAAGTAGCCGCTTCACCACGGTCATGCTCGCAACCACGAGTGCGCGGTTTGGCAACTGTGGCAGCTCGTCGTCGCGCCCGAATTCGCCCACTTGACAGCCCATGGCCGTCAGCATGACGCCGAGCCCCCTCCGAACAACTTCACATTCATGGACGACCCAGATTCCTCGGTCTGAGGTCTGCCTCCCGTACATCACTGAACCTCCGCATGCGGCGAAGGTCGCAGTGTCCCCAACGCGAGCGGGACGCACCAAGCCATCCGCGCCATCGTCTAACGCCAGAGAATACGGCCGACATCCACCGCTGCCCACGCACAGGCATGAGCAGCAGCGAGATTGCGCGACAGATTAAGGCAGCAGTACCAGCGAGCCGCTCTTGGCGCGAGACGCGATGTCTTCGTGCGCCTTGGCGGCGTCACGCAGCGCGTAGGTGGTGATGGCGACTTCGCCAAAGACGCCGGCCTTGAGGGCGCTGAAGACTTCACTGGTCGCCTGCTCGACAAGGCCGGACAGGTGAGTGGCCATTGGGCCGCCGACCATCTTGAGACCGCGCTTGGCCACCGCGTCCCTGTCGACATTCGGGGCACCGGACGCCGAACCTATGGAGACGATGGTGCCACCGTCTTTCACCGCCACAAGCGTCGCGTCGAACGTCGCCTTGCCGACGAACTCGTAGACCACGTCCACGCCGGTCGGAACGAGCTGACGCACCTGCGCTCCCAAGTCGGCAGCGTCAGAGGCCAAGACGTGGTCGATGGCACCCACGAGCGCGGCACGCTTTGGTTCGCTGCCCGCGGTGCCGATGACGGTCGCACCTCGCGCCTTGGCCCAACGTGCCAGCAGGCTGCCGACGCCGCTGGACGCCCCCTGCACTAAGACCGTCTGCCCGGCCTGCAACTTGTGATAGCCGTTGAGGCCGGCCCAGGCCGTCAGGCCTTTGGTCAGAACCGCGGCAACTTGCTCAGCGCCGAGGTCGTCGGGCACTGCGACCAGCGCACTGGCGTCCACATGCCGCGTTTGGGTATAGCTGCCCGGGGCCAGGTAGTAAGCAACGCGCTGCCCGACCTGGACGTTGTTGACACCATGGCCAATAGCCTCGATGACACCAACGCCTTCGACGCCGGGAATGGCGGGCACAGGCAGGGGGAAGACGCCCTGACGGAACATCGTATCGATGAAGTTCACGCCGATGGCCAGGTGGCGCAGGCGGACCTGGCCATCGCCGGGCAGGCCGATGTCTGGGTTGTCCTCGACCTCCAGGACTTCAGGGCCGCCGTAGGAGTGGTAACGGATGGTGGTGTTCATGATGATTTCTTTCGCAGGTATTGAATGCGTTGGCGGGCTCAGATGACGGCGAGCAGGCCGCCGTCCACGAGCAGTGCCGTGCCGGTCACGTAGCTCGACAGGTCCGAGCCCAGGAATGCAACGGCGTCGCCGATTTCCGAGGGCTGGCCCAGGCGGCGCAGCGGGGTGCGCAGGCGGAAACCTTCTGCAGCCTCGGCAATGCCCGGTGCTGTGCGCAGCAGGTGGGTGTCGATGGTTCCTGGCGCCACGGCGTTCACGCGAATGCCGTCGGGTCCCAGCGCGTCAGCCAGCGACTTGGCCATCAGCACGACGCCGCCCTTGCTGGTCGAATAAGCGACCGTGATGCCTGCACCGGAGAGTCCGCCCATGCTGGCCATGAGCACGATGCTGCCTTTCTTGCCGTTGGCCTTCATCTGACGGGCTGCGGCTTGTGCGCTGAAGAGCGTCCCGTCCAGATTCACGGCCAGAAGCTTGTGGAAGTCCTCAGCAGAAACATCGGGGCCGTCGGCCTTGAGGCTGATGCCGGCATTGGCCACCATCAGGTCCACGCCACCGAATTCGGAGGCCGCCTCAACGAGCGCGTCGACCTCTTCCTTCTTGCTCACGTCCGCCTTCACAAAGGTCGTCGCAACGCCGAGCGCCTTGATTTCGTCGGTGGTTGGCACACCGCCTTCGCGAGGGTCCGAGCTGATGTCGGACACCACGACCGCCTTGGCGCCATGCTTGGCTGCATTGATGGCGATGGCACGGCCAATGCCGCTGGAGCCTCCAGTGACGACGACGACCTTGTTCTGCAGGATGTTGGTGTTCATGTCGCTCTCCTTATTGCGGCAGTGCATTCAGTTGCTTCAGGACCGAGTACAGGTTGGCGACGCCCCAGTGCTCGGTAATCTTTCCGCCTTGCACTCGCATGGCGTCCACTGTTTCAAAGTGGATGGGTTTGCCGCTGGCGGGAAGGCCCAGGAAATCGCCCTTGTGGGTGCCGTGATACGTCTTGTAGGTCGTCACGACATCGCCGTCGGAGCGCTGCCAGTGGATGACCGCATGGAAATCCGGGAATGCTTCGCGCAGCTTCTTGTAGAGGCCGAGGGCGCCAGCCTTGTCGGGTGTGCAGTTCGGCTGCGGCGTGTGGTCCAGGAAGTCGTCAGAGAAGAGCTCGTCAAACAGGGCCCAGTTGCCGCCACCTTGCACTTCGGCGGTGTTTCGACGAATGACGGCCTTGGCGGCCTCGCTGATGTTGGTGGTGTCAGTCATGTTGATTCTTTCGAGTGAGAGGTTCAGATTTCGAAGCCGCCGATGGTCATGCCGCCGTCCACGACGAGCATCTGACCCATGACGTAAGAAGAGGCCTCAGAGGCGAGCCACACTGCAGCAGCGGCAATCTCGGAGGGAAGGGCGCCGCGCTTGGCCGGGATGGCCGAGGTAGCGAGCTCTGCGAAGCCGGGGTTCTGTGCACTGGCTTCCTTGACCATGGGCGTCTCGGTCCAGCCAGGGGCCAAGGCATTGATGCGCAGGCCATGCGCGGCGTTTTCCATGGCCGCGACTCGAGTGAGCCCGTGGACGCCATGCTTCGACGCCGCATAGGCGCTCATGCCGCCCGGGCCGGTCAACGCTGCCACCGACGCGGTGTTGACGATGGCGCCGCCGCCGGTGCGTCGCAGCAGCGGGATCTGGTGCTTCATGCCCAGGAAGACGCTTTTGAGGTTGACCGAAATGACCCGGTCAAAGTCTTCCGTGGGGTAGTCCTCGATGCGGTGTGCCTGACCCGTGATGCCGGCGTTGTTGAACGCCACGTCCAACCGACCCAGGTCCTTGTCGATTCGAGCGATGAGGTCATGTACCTGCGCCTCGCTGGAGACGTCCATCGGCGCCGTCAGCACGCGGCCGCCGAGCTCGGCAATGAGGTCTCGGGTGGCCGCAAGGCCGCCCTCGTTCAGGTCTGCCGCAACGACGATTGCGCCGCGGCTTGCGAAGGCCCGAGCGGCCTCGCGACCAATCCCGGAACCAGCCCCGGTGACCAGCGCCACCTTGTTCTCAAAATCCTTTGGTGCCATTTGCTACTCCTTGAAGTGGTGCAGCTCGTTGCTGCATGGTTCGAAGAGTAGGGACGCAGGACCTATCGCGGTAGCCTCTTTGTTTCGATGGAATTTATCGTCAATGCAGATACATTGACTCAAGCCTCCTTGAGCCGGGCGATGAACCATCGCCCGGCTGGCCCGGGTGGCGCGTCCGCTCGATAGACGGCGTACATGGCGATGCTGGGCGTGCTCGGCTGGTGCACCTCCAGGCTGAGCGACACCAGTTCGCCGCTGTCGATGTCTCGCTGCACCATCTCGCGTGGCATGTGGCCCCAGCCGAAGCCTGCTTTCAGAAAGGCGTGCTTGGCGCCCAGGTCCGCCAGTCGCCAGATCTGCGCCGCCAGCACGCCGTAGCTGCGACCTGCGCTCAGCGTGGTCCGGTCGGTCAGGACCAGTTGAACGTGGCGCTCCAGCTCGCTGGAGCTGAGTGGGCCCTGCAGGGACGCAAGGGGGTGCGATGGCGAGACGACGGTCACCATCGGCACCTGCGCCAGGGCCTCTGACCTCGTCCCTTCCGGCACGACGGGAAGCGAGCCGACGATGCCGATCTGACAAGTCCCTTCCAGCACCGGTTGCACAACGGCGCCGAGCGCTTCGACGTACATCCGCAGCGGCGTTGTCGGGAACTGTTCCTTGAAGGCTCCTACGGCCGCTGTCAGTGCGCTCATCGGGAACATCACGTCCACAGCAACCGACAACTCCGGCTCCAGGCCTTCCGACAGGGTGCGCGCGCGAGCCTTGAAGCTGTCCATGCCATGAATGACGGCCTTGGCCTCGCCCAGCAGGGCCTTGCCCTCCTCCGTCAGCACCGGATACCGGGCTGAACGGTCGAACAGAGTCACCCGGAGTTGGCCCTCCAGATTGGCCAGCGTCTGGCTCACCACGGACTGGGCGCGTCTGAGCTTGCGACCTGCGGCGGAAAAGCTGCCCTCCTCGGCGGCGGCAATGAAGGTGCGAAGTTGGTCCAGAGAGACGCCGTCGAGCATCTATCGCTCCCGATGATGGATTCCATCTAAACATATAGGCTTCCCAGCTGGCTGTCCAGTTTTTAAGCTTCGTTCCATCGCATTAGACGGAGCACAGACATGAAAGCCATCTACCAAATGCCGCATCAAACCAGTACCTCTGAACGGGCTTTGCACCGGGCCAGCGATGCGCACACTTCTCACCGCGGCATCGCCGCTCGCACCAGCGGTCGCATCCACGGGCCAGTGAACCGCCTTGTGAGTCCCGGCATGGCGGGCAGCTATCTCAAGCCGTTCGTCTTCCTGGACTACTTCGACTTCCAGTCGACCGGCGAGACGATGTTCCCGATGCATCCGCATTCGGGCATTGCAACCACGACAGTCCTGCTGGAGGGCGGCATGCGCTACGAAGACACCACTGGCGCCAGCGGCGTGCTGAAGGCAGGTTCCGTGGAATGGATGCGGGCCGGAAAGGGCGTATGGCATGACGGTGTGCCGCTGCCCGGCCAGCGCCTGCGCGGCTACCAGCTGTGGCTGGCTTTGCCCGAGGCGCTTGAATTGGCCCCGGCCCAGAGCCAGTACCTCGAGCCTGCCGAAGTCCCCGTCGTGGGCAAGGTGCGCGTCATCCTTGGCCAGTACCAGGGCGCGCGCAGCAAAGTCAACTCTCCCGAAGGCATCCAGTACCTGCACGTGTCACTGAACGCAGGCGAAAGCATCGAGCTTCAGCCGCCTCCAAGCCACCAGGTGGCTTGGCTACATGTCGGCCGCGGTTCCCTGTTGAGCGGCATGGAACGCATTGCCGATGAGTTGGTGGTCTTCGAAGAAGGCGACCAGGCGGTTCGGCTTACCGCCGAGCACACCACCGACTTCATCTTCGGCACCGCGCGCAAACACCCGCACGACCTGGTGCTGGGCTCGTATTCGGTTCACACCTCCCATGCTGCGCTTCGGCTCGGCGAACAAGAAATTGCTCGGCTTGGCGAGCAACTCCGCGCAAGCGGGCGGGCCATCTAAGACCCACCTCACCCAAGTTACCCCTTCTCTTTACCAACGTCCTTTCAACCCAAAGCTTCATTCAGGAGTTTCATCATGCAATCGACCAATACCGTCTCCACTCCCGTCAACGTGTCCGTGCTGCCGCTGCTCGGCCGCCTGCTCATCGCCACCATCTTCTTGGTCAGTGGCTTTGGCAAGCTGACGGCTCCGAGCGCCACCATCGGCTACATCGCGTCGGTCGGCCTGCCCCTGCCTGAGCTCGCATACGCGGGTGCTCTGGCCGCCGAGCTGGGTGGCGGACTGCTGCTGGTGCTCGGCTATCGCACCCGCTGGGTCGCCGCTGCTCTTGCTGCGTTCTCTGTCGTCTCTGCGGTGCTGTTCCACAACGCACTGGGCGACCAGAACCAGATGTTCCACTTCCTGAAGAACCTGGCCGTGGCCGGCGGGCTGCTGCAGTTCGTCGCCTTTGGCGGGGGCACGCTGAGTCTGGACGAGCGCAAGCCTGAAGTGACCGGCATTTTGAGCACCGCACGCTGAACCGACGGGCGGACCTTCCATCACGGGCGGTCCACCGCTGACGCACCTCACCAAATCCGATTCAAGCCATGAAGCCGATTCCCGCCCTCGCCATCGCCATCCTCAGCGCCACCACCATGGTCGCAAGCGCAGCGGCCGCCGCGCCAGCTGTGCCTGCGCATGCCGACACCATCATCAAAAACGTCGTCCTGGTCCATGGCGCCACAGTTGACGGCTCCTACTGGGAACAGGTCTATCGCGAGTTATCTCAAAAGGGTTACCACGTCACCATCGCCCAGCACCCGCTGACCAGCTTTGGCGCCGACGTCGCCGCCACCCAACGAGTCCTTTCGCTGCAGGACGGTCCGGTCGTCCTTGTCGGTCACAGCTACGGCGGAGCCGTCATCACCGCCGCAGGAAGCGACGAGAAGGTCAAGGCGCTCGTCTATGTTGCGGCACATGCTCCCGACGCCGGAGAGAGCGTCGCCGACCTGAACGGAAAATACCCGATGGAAAGCCTGAAGGCGGTGCAAGCCACGCCAGACGGCTACATCTACGTCGACCGGTCGAAGTGGCGTGAGGTCATCGGTGCCGACACGCCCAAGTCCTATTCCGACTTCGCCGCCGCCAACCAGGTACTGACCAATGGCGAAGCGTTCGGCGCGAAGCTGCAAACCGCGGCTTGGCATCTGAAGCCCACCTACGCCCTCGTCACGACCGACGACAAGACTGTGAGCCCAGACCTGCAGCGCTTCATGTACGAACGAGCGAAAGCTCAGACGGTCGAGGTCAAGGCCAGCCATTCAGTGCTCGTGTCTCAACCGAAGGCAGTGGTTGCCCTCATCGTCACGGCCAGCAAACTTCGCAGCTCCGCAGCGCCATGAGCGCCCAAAGAAAAAGACCGGGCACCGACCATCAAGTCGATGTCCCGGCCTAGCCGCTCAGACCCGCAATGCTTTCAAGAGCCCGTGATCAGGCGGCAACGGCGAGGTCCTGAACCAGCTGCTTGTGCAGGCCATAGAAGTCGAAGTAACTGTCTGCACGGACAATCTTCCCGTCCTTGAGTTGGTAGACATCGCAGAAGTTCACCTGCATCTTGCGGCCTGTCGGTTCGATGGTGCCGGCCGGTGAGTGAAAGACACCTTCGTGGGTACCGCGGCCGATGCCCTGTGCGACGACGTGGTCCCCAAGGGCCGTCAGGCTGCGCACTTCGCAGGTCGCATCCGGGAAGATATTGAACCAGCTCTTCCACGGGTCAATGATGGCATTGACACCGGTAGAGGTGAAGTTGAACGGGACATCCAGCCATTCACTCTCGGGAGCACCGAAGCCAGCGATGGTCTCCAAGTCCTTGGTGTTCACGGCTTCATACAAGGCGCGGATGCGGTCGACGTTCTGTTGGGTGTTCATGGTGGTTCCTTTCAGTTGAACCTCGCTGATGAGGTGAAGAAAGTCTAGGAATCACCGCCGGCCGGCACCTGCCTAAAACGCTGCATCCGCTTGCCAATTTCTGCAAACAGCTCAAGCGACCCTCACCATCTGCAGACTGGCAAGGCGCCACCAATGCTTGCACGAAGCGACAAGTAGCTTGGTCGAACGGGCAAGTGGCACATGGCCCCGCTTTGTAGAGTGACGACAAAGCGCGGACATTGCCCATGAGCCCGCGTGCTTGCGGAACGACACGGTGGCGGCCATGCAACTCTTCGAAAACATGCTTCTTCTCCTTGCCCTGGCGGTCTTGCTGCTACAGGTATCACGACGCATGTCCTTGCCTTATCCCTCCATGCTCGCGCTCGCGGGCGCGGTGGCGGGGCTGCTGCCATGGGCGCCGCAAGTGAACATCGAGCCTCATCTGGCACTGGTCCTCTTCATCGCCCCGGCGCTTCTCGATGCGGCTTACGACACCTCGCCGCGGGAACTTGTCAGAAACTGGTTGCCGTTGACCGCGCTCGTCGTGGTGGCGGTGCTTCTCACCACGGCGGCTGTTGCTTGGGTGGGATGGGCTCACGGAGGCCTGCCTTTGGCTGCGGCCGTCACCCTTGGAGCCATCGTCGCTCCGCCTGATGCGGTGGCTGGAACGACCGTGATGCAGAACTTCCGTATCCCACGCAGGACACTGTCCATCATCAACGGCGAGAGCCTGCTCAATGATGCCGTGGCACTGCTCATCTTCGGCGCGGCCGCCGCGGCAGCCATGACCCCGCACCTCGCCATCTCATCTCAGCTACCTATTCTGGCCGCGTCGGTACCAGCTGGCGCCCTGCTGGGGTACTTGCTCGGCAAAGCCTTCGTGCACCTGGCCCCTATCGTGGCCGGCACGATGTCGGCCACCATCGTCGAGTTCGTGATGACCTTCGGCGCATGGCTCGTTGCAGAACATCTGAAGATTTCCCCAATCATTGCCGTCGTCGTGTTCGGCATGACCGTCGCCCGCTACTTCCCCTCCCGGAGCAACGCCCGCGACCGCGTCCACTCGTACGCCGTATGGGGCGCCGCAGTGTTCGCGCTGAATGTTTTGGCATTCCTGCTGATGGGACTCCAAGCGCGCAACATCATTGCCCAACTGTCCGGTCAAGCGCGCATGGATGCACTTGCCTTCGCTGGGGCCGTGCTTGGCACGGTCATCGTCGTGCGTCTGGCCTGGGTGCTCGCTTATGGGACCGTCATCCGCGCGCTCCATCCTGCGTTCGAACGCCTGGGCGTTGAAGTCCCGGTAGCCCCAAAGCGAGTGGGCGTGCTGGTCGGGTGGTCCGGCATGCGTGGCTTGGTCACGCTCGCGACGGCTTTTGCCCTCCCCGCGGACTTCCCAGGTCGCGACACCATCGTGCTCGCGGCCTTCGCGGTGGTGTTGGGAACTCTCGTCTTGCAGGGTCTGACCCTGGGCCCGCTCATCAAGCGGCTGGGCATACAGCCCGATCATTCGCTTGAGCACGAGCTCGCTTCTGCCAGGACAAGGCTGGTCGACGCCGCTCTCCAAGCGCTCGAAGGGCAAGAGGCCCACAAACCGGGCGTAGCAGAAGTCATTCAAGAACTCCGGGCCGACCGCCGCGCTCTGAGCAACCCTGCTGAGGCCTCCACCGTCACAGAATTGGACGAAGCCAGGCTACAAGCGCTACGGTCCCAGAGGCGTTTGCTACACGAGCTCAGGGCCTCTGGGAAAATCGAGGACGACGTTTTCCACGTCATCGAGGAGGAGCTCGATTGGGCCGAGCTGAACGCATCAGCTGCGGCACAGGCCCGCATCGCCAGTGTCTAGGAAATGCCGTGAGCAGAAGTCCCTCTTCTACATCTGCGCCTGGTTGGGCTGACCTCCCCGCGCCGCTTGTGGCCGAGCCGATTGAAATACGGTCAGCCAGCGTTTTGCAACATCAGGGGCAGCACCAACACAGCATCTGGTTTGTTCACGGCGGCATCTTGAAGGCCTGCCATTACACAGAGAGCGGCAGCGAAAGGGTGAAGGAGTTCTACTTCCCCGGTGAGTTCTGCTTCCTCTATCTGTCCTGGCTCACCGGCCAGCCTGCCAGCTACCAGATCGAGGCGGCGGAGGACTCGGTTGTCACCGAAATTCCGCTGAGCTGGCTCGATACCAGGGACGCAGAGGCCACAGCACTGCGGTTGCTTCGCATGCAGCTCGCTTTCAAGGAACGCAAGGAGGAAATGTTCCTCCTCCATTCCCCCGCGCAGCGCTACCAATATGTCCTCAAGCACTTCCCCGTGTGGACAAGCCTGCTGAGCCAAAAGCAGCTCGCGGCCTACATCGGCATCACCGAAGTGTCGCTGTCGCGGATACGCGGCAGACTTAACAAACGTTAATGGCAGCCTCCGTCGATGCGACGAGGATGAGGCTCCCCAACCTGCCATTGGCGCTGTCCGTGAAGCTGTATTTCATTCTTGCTCAAGGCCTTGCGGCGGTTTCGTTTCTGCTGGACCTTGCGTCGTTCCAGATTCGCCGAAAGGAACTGGTACTCGCGGCTCTGAGCGCTTCGACATGTCTGCTTGCCGCTCAGTATGCGTTGCTCGATGCCTGGGCGTCGGCGGCCATGATGCTGTTGGCAAGCCTGCGATTCCTCGTGAGCAGCGTAACCCGCTCACCACGCGTCGAGCAGATCTTCCTTTTCACCGCCACGGCGGTATTCGTTGCGCTTCCCCTCTCCGCAGCGAGCTGCTTGGCATGGCTTGGAAACTGCATCCAAACGCATGCGGCTTTCAACGCATCGGACCGCCGGATGCGACTACAGATGATGCTCGGGTCGGGACTTTGGATTGCGCACAACGTGCACATCGACGCTTGGGTGAGTGTTCTGGCCGAGGCAGGTTTCCTGCTCAGCAATTGCGTGGGCTACTACCGCTTCCACATGGCCGCTCGGGCGCCCGAAACGACTTCGGGCGCTCCAGCGACCTGAAGCGCCCGAATCGAGCCGAGAGTCCGGGTCAATCGCGCTTGTCCTCGCGGTACAAGACCATCCCTGCGTGGTGAAGAACGCCATCGCGGAACTCCCCGTCGGCGGTGAAGCCGGTGTCGTCGACGTAGTCGATGTGGTTGCCCGTGACGCGGTAGCGACCTTGGTACGCGCTCTGCCTCTTTCCACGGGCCTCGTCGTAACGACCATTCGAAAGAAGTTCATGCCGGATGTAGCCGTCCGCGGTGACCCACATGCCCGCGTAGGGGTGGCTGTCGTGACGCTCGGTCTTGGCGGAATGGCTTTGCGTGGCTGTCGTGCTCATGGTTGATCCTGTGCTTTGGGGTTCAGAACTGTTGCCCCGGGCGGCCCATGCGGCATCCGGTGCGGCCCACATCACCGCCGAAGCAACGGAAAGCAGGACCGTGATTCCGTAAGTTGAGGTTTCTCGCTTCATCGCATCTCTCCAACGATTCGTTGCGTGGGATGAGAAGAAGTCTAGGAAGCGAGGCACGATGACATTGGCCGGATTGGCTTGCCAATTTGCCTGTTCCTGCAAACTGCGTGGCTTTGCGATGACGGGCCCAAAAGGTCACTTGTCTATTTCTCGCGGATGCTTGCACTCGGCGCTTGCGAAGACCCACGATGCGCCCAAATCAGTGCGCAGAGTTCTAAGCTGGCGCCATGTCCAGCAACACCGCAACTTCCATGCGCCAGGAACGCCAAGATTCGGTCCTGCAGGTCATGTTGCGCAGGGCGGAACTTGCAGCGTGCATCAAGCGGCACGCACCTCGTGAAGGCGTCTTCTTCACGAAAGTCCCTCGCCTGACGCTGATACGCGTGCACCGAGTCGACCACCCGGTTCACGCTGTCCATGAACCTGCTGTGTGCATGCTCGCTCAGGGCAGCAAGCGGCTCCTGCTCGGCGGCGAGGCCTACGTCTACGACCCGAACACGTACCTCGTCGTGTCTCAGCATTTGCCGGTCTCCGGTCAAGTCATCGACGCGACACCCGAGTTGCCGTATCTCACCATCCGGTTGGAATACGACACCAAGGAACTGGCCTCGCTGATGCTTGGCATGGGCATGAAGAGCCAGACCATCAAGCAAGGCGCCTCTCGCGGCATCGTGACCGCCGACGTCACCCCCTCGCTGCTCGACGCCATGGTGCGACTGGTGAGGCTACTGGATACGCCGGAGGACATTAAGCCGTTGGCTCCGCTGACCATTCGCGAAATCTTGTATCGGCTGCTCAGAGGCCCTTGTGGCCACCAACTCGCACAGCTGGCGCTGACGGACAGCGCGAGCCATCGCGTAGCCAGGGCGATCGATTGGCTCCGCGAGAACTACCACGGACCGCTGGAACTGGACAGGATGGCCGAGATGGCCCATCTAAGTGTTTCCGCGCTTCGCACCCATTTCAAGGCAGCCACCGCGATGAGCCCGCTGCAGTATCAGAAGAACCTGAGACTGCAAGAAGCCCGACGCATGCTCATCGCCGAGCGACTGGACGCGGCAAGTGCAGGTCATCGCGTCGGCTACGAGAGCGCTTCTCAATTCAGCCGCGAATACGCCCGCATGTTCGGCGCACCACCAGCCAGGGACGTCAGGCGCTTTCGGGAACACCAAGGCCTCCCTACCCCTTTTGGATGAGAGCGCGTCGTCCTGCTAATGTCGCCAGGCCGGCTTGCCGAGTTTGGCTTGCCCATTCCAGTCGTCGCCCATCCCTGAAAGTCTCCTACACAGCAACGTTCAGCCATGGCTACTCAAGACATCGCTTCAACCGCTGCGGCGCCTCGATTCGCCGCCGTGCCGAACCTCCCGCCGCCCGACGCGGGCCGCATTCGCGAGCTCGCCGGGTTGGTCGAGCGACATGCCCCTCAAGAAGGAATCTGCCCGACATCCATTCCGAGACTGTCGGCCATCAAGCTGTCCGCTCCCAGCGAGGAACTGGTCCACGCATTGCACCAGCCCGCTGTCTGCATCATCGCCCAGGGTGGCAAGCGCGTCATGTTGCGCGATGAGGTCTACACCTACGATGCATCCAGATTCCTGGTGTTCTCCACGGACCTGCCCATCAGCGCCCAGGTCACCCACGCAACGTTCAATGCGCCGTACCTGTGCTTCCGTCTGGACCTGGATCCGGCAGAAGTATCAGAGCTGGTATTGCAACTCGGCCCTCCAGCGGTTCCCCGAGCCAAAACGTCGCGGGGTCTGTTCCTGAGCAAGGTCACGGACGGCATGTTGGACGCAGCCATACGCCTCATGCGGCTGCTCGACTCGCCGGAAGATGCTGCCATGCTGGCGCCGCTGGCGGCCCGTGAACTGGTGTACCGACTGCTGCGCAGCGAACAGGGCGAACGACTGGCCCAAGTGGCAAGAACCGACAGCCACGCCAGCCGGGTGTTGCGCGCCGTTTCCTGGCTCAAATCCAACTTCGCCGAACCGCTGAAGGTAGATGAACTGGCGCGTGATTGCTGCATGAGCACATCGTCGCTGCACCACCATTTTCGTGCGGTGACGTCGATGAGCCCACTTCAGTACCAGAAGCAGCTTCGTTTGCAGGAAGCAAGGCGTCTGCTCCTGAGCGAAGGGATTGAAGTCTCGCGCGCAGGCTACACGGTTGGCTACGAGAGCGCCTCCCAATTCAGTCGTGAGTACAGCCGGCTATTCGGCGTTCCTCCATCCAAGGACGTCTCGCGCCTGCGCGATGCAGACGGCCAATGAACTCGCACAGGGACAAGGAGCAATTCATGTCATCGGACACAACAAGAGACGCTGGCCTGAAAATTCTCAAGACAATCGAAGCAACAGATACGCCGAGCATCATCGCCTCGCTGCGCGACGTGGCGCCGGACCTCGCCGACTTGGCCATCTCGTTTGCATATGGGCAGGTTTACGCGAGGCCCGGCCTGCCGCTCCTGCAGCGCCAGATGGCAACGGTCGCCATGCTCGCAACCGTGGGCAGCCTTGAACCGCAGCTCAAGTTCCACCTGCGGGGCGCTCTGAACGTCGGGGCTTCGGCGGCGCAGTTGGTGGAGGTCATGACCCATCTCGTGGTCTACGCCGGCTTTCCCGCTGCGTTGAACGGCGTGGCTGCGCTCCGCGACATCCTCCAGCCGCCTGAACTGCCAACTGTTCCCGATGCTTCCAAGGCGCCGAGTGACACGCGCTACCAAGCCGGCCTGGCAGCGTTGGAAGCGATTGACGGCTCAGCAGGAGAGAAAGTCATCGCGTCTCTTGCCGCGATTGCGCCCGATCTGGGACGATTCATCATCGAGTTCGCCTTCGGCGACATCTACACGCGTCAGGCCCTGGACCTGCACACACGTGAGCTGGTAACGGTTGCAGCGTTGGCGGCAATGGGCAACGCCAGGCCCCAGCTGAAAGTGCACACCCACGGTTTTCTTAACGTCGGGGGCAGCAGAGAGGAGCTTGTGGAACTGGTCATCCACACAGCCCCGTACGCCGGCTTTCCGCGAGCCATCAACGCTGCACTGGCCGTCCAAGAGGTGCTGGTGGAGCGAAAGGGTGGGGTTCACTGAATCTCGGCGAGGAGCAAGCGCGTTTCCATTTCACGCTGCTCCCTGTATAGAGGCACCTGCAGGACGATGCCATTCCGTTGCGCATGGCGCGGGCAGCGCGCCTGGGATATTTCCGAGCCACGGCCAATTGGCGCCGACATGGAAATGCCTGGCTCGGCGCCCGTTCCCCGCCGCGCAAACTGACCGAAAACTGAAGTGCGAGGAACCATGGACTTCGAACTTGGCACCGCCGAGGCACTCGACGAACGTGTTCCCGGCGAACTGATTGCGACCAGCAAGGGAACGCCATGGCGTGACCTCCTTGTCCAGATGTACACCCGCAGGCCTGTTCAGGACAGTCTCCTGATACCGGCCGTTCCGGAGCCACTCATCGTGTGGGTCGTGTCGGGAACCGCGCTGGTAGAGGAACGACCACTGCAGGGCGAATGGATGGCCAATGAGGTCAGGGAGGGCGACTTCTTCCTTCAAACGTCTCCCCGCCCGTGCGAGCTGCGCTGGCGAACACTCACCCATGAGCCGTTCCGGGTGATGCACGTCTACCTCGGTCTGCCACTCGTTCGCCGGGCCGTCATCGACGTCCTCGGGCCAGAGGCTGGGACCGTGCAGCTACGCGAAATCTCCGGCGGCAGCGATGCCATCATCAGCAATCAATTGCGCATGCTTCGCGACGAGCTTGTTGACAGGCGCACGCCCAGCACGATGCTGGTCCAGGGCCTGGCGAGCAGCCTGGCTGTTCACCTGGTTCGCTCTTATGCGAGCGAGGCGCAGGTTCCGGCGACACCGCATGGGGGCCTCCCAGCATTCAAGATGCACCGCGCTCTTCACGCAATGCAGGAGCGTCTTGACCAAGAGCTTGACCTGAGCCGTCTGGCGCGTGAGGTTCAGCTGAGCGACTCGCACTTCTCTCGCGCCTTCAAAAAGAGCACTGGCTTCTCACCGTCGCAGTACCTCACCCGATTGCGCATGGAACGCGCGCGTCGTCTCTTGAGAGAAACGGACATGCCAATCGTGGAAGTGGGCTTGGAGGTGGGTTACGCCAGTCCAAGCCATTTCGCGCAGGTGTTTCGCAAGGAGGTTGGCGTGCTTCCAAGCGACTATCGAAGCGTTCGCTGAGCCCCCGAGAGCCGACAGCAAAACTTCGATATCGAGAGCAAGACCACGAGCGACCAAGCAAACGTCCATCGGCACCATGGGAACCGTGGCAGCTACGGAAGACAAGCGATTCGTAGCTGCCGCGACCTCCAACCCAACTGCCGAAAGGAACTGTCATGACACTCAATGGAAAAGTCGCTCTGGTCACCGGTGCTTCGAGTGGCATCGGCGCTGCAACGGCCCTGAAGCTGGCTGCCGCTGGCGCCAAGGTCGGCCTGGCCGCCCGTCGCCTGGACCGGCTGAACAAGCTGGTCGACCAAATCAAGACCGCCGGCGGCGAAGCCATCGCCATCCAGATGGACGTGGTGGACCGAGGGTCCGTTGAAGCAGGCGTCAACAAGCTGGTCGAGACCTACGGCGGTCTGGACATCGTCTTCAACAACGCCGGCCTGATGCCCATCTCCGACGTCGAGACACTGAAGGTCGACGAGTGGCACCGCATGGTCGACGTCAACGTCAAGGGTCTGATGAACAGCACCGCGGCGACACTGCCGCAGCTCATCAAGCGCGGCTCTGGTCACTTCGTGAACACGTCGTCCATCGCCGGCCGCAAGGTGTTCCCGGGTCTGGCTGTGTACTGTGCGACGAAGCACGCCGTGTCTGCCTTCACCGAGGCATTGCGCCTGGAAGTTGGCAAGAAGCACAACATCCGCGTCACCAGCATCCAGCCCGGCGCCGTGCACACCGAGCTGTTCAATCACATCACTGACAAGGGCTACCGCGACCAGATGGAGGGCCTGCGCGAGCAGATGTCTTTCCTGAGCAGCGACAACATCGCCGATACGGTGCTGTTCGCCCTGCAGGCTCCGGCGCACGTCGACGTGGCCGAGCTGTTCGTGCTGCCTACCAACCAGCCCTGGTAATCGCAGGAAGCTGGCATCGGAAACACGACCGGCAAGGACTTCGATAAGTTCGAGCACTTTGGACTCACGGCCCAGAGTGCCGACGATGTCGACGCGCCTCTCATCGGGGAGGCATATGCCAACTTCGAGTGCAAGCTGCACGACGGCAGCAAGGTCGGAAGCTTCAACCTCTTCATCTGGGAGATTGTGAAAGCTCACGTCACTGCCAGCCCGGCCCACCCCGAGACCGTTCATCACTTTTGGCCGAAGCCACGGTGCGCCAGCCCGGGCTGGCGTTGTATCGCTGGCTTGAGCGCAGTTGTCCTTCTGGCGGTCAGCTTTTCCTTCAGTGGTGCCCCGGCCATCGGCCAGTCTGTCAGGCAGCTGCCAGCTGCAGCGTGGCTGGCCGATGTGCCGTCTGTCGATTAGCCGAAGAGCTTGACGGCAGTCTTGGCCACCTGCTCGCCCTGGTGACGCGCGCCTGCCAAGTCGATCTCCGTGGGCTGACGGGAGCCGTCGCCGGCAGCCACCGTCGAAGCACCGTATGGTGAGCCGCCAACGATTTCGCTCACGGTCATCTGCCCGGCGTGGCTGTAGGGCAAGCCAACGATGACCATGCCAAAGTGCAAGAGGTTCGTGATGACGGAGAACAGCGTTTGTTCTTGCCCACCGTGCTGAGTGGCTGTCGAGGTGAACGCACCACCCACCTTGCCGTTCAGCGCGCCGCGGGCCCACAGGCCGCCGGTTTGGTCAAGGAACGCAGCCATCTGCGAAGCCATGCGGCCGTAGCGAGTTGGCGTCCCAACGATGATGGCGTCGTACTGCTCCAGCTCAGCCACGGTTGCCACAGCAGCAGCTTGCTCCAGCTTGAAGTGCGCGCCCTTTGCGATTTGCTCAGGGACCGTTTCGGGAACACGCTTGACGTCCACGACCGAAGCTCCGCCAGCGCGGGCCCCTTCGGCGACCGCTTGGGCCAGTTGTTCAACGTGTCCATAGGACGAGTAGTAAAGAACCAGAACCTTGGCCATGCGGCACTCCTGAAAAATTGCGGCGAGATGCCGCGTTGTGAAAAGTCTTCATTGCGGGAGTAGTCAAACAGCCACCGACGGAACCCCTGCCAATTGACGGCCCCGAGTCACTCTGTTCGCCCACGAGAACACGTCTGACACCAGGGATGGGTCACCGTCCGGCTGAGCGTCCAGCAAGTCGGCGCCCAACTTGAGGATGCCGCGCTTGCCCGCCATGGCGACAGCCTGCGTCCGGTTGCTGGCACCAAGCTTCGAGAAGATCGACCTTGCATGCGTCTTCACCGTGCCGTCTGAAATGCCCAATACCCTGGCAATGGCCTTGTTTGACATGCCTCTAGCGAGCAGTTCCAGCAGCGTGGCCTCTCGGCAAGTCAAACCTGGGGCTCCAACGTGCTCCGCCATCACAGACGCCACTGGCGGAGTGATATGCCGACGCCCCGCACCAACACGCAGTACCGCCTGTTGGAGTTCGTCACAAGCAACCGAAAGAAGCAGCAGCCCGCGGGCGCCTTTTCGAATCAGGGCTCGCGCTGCCTGGTCCCCAAAAGAGGAAGCGACAACGATGATTGCAGGCCCCTCCCGGCATGGCAGGAATTGGTCGAGGAGCTCCAAAGCGAGGTCCTGGCTCGTCAGCAAGACGCGGGCAGACAAAAGCTCCTCAGGCACCGGTGTGCCCTGGCCCACACCAGGGCCCCTGAGGTCAAGACCTTGGTGCCCGCTGACCATGGCAGCAAGACCCTGGCGAATCACTTCGGACTCGTGAAGCACGCCAACACTGAGGCGACCTGGAGAATGCAACATATCCCGACTCCTCTGTGAGCGCAGTTCGTCATACCGACTGGGGGAGTGTCGGAGGTGATTCATCGGCAGCCAAGAGCGCCATCGGGTCGCTGTCGGGCAACCCAAATGGGGGGTGTGGTCGCCTGCAGCCCAGGCAGACGCAACTGCAGGCCTTGCCTTGCTCGGCCTTCAATCAGGGCGCAGGTCGAAGGGCCGAGAGGCTAAGCTGTTGATTTGCACGCCAAAAGTCCGCGAACTTGAGGTTGGTCGCGCTCAGCCCGCCTCGCTCATGCGCCAACGGCTCACCCACCGCGCCAGCGCCGAAAACCCCAGATCCGCCACGATGGCCAGCAGGCCGACCAGCATCGCGCCCTGGATCACATACGCCGTGTTGTAGCCGCTCAGGCCGACGATGATCGGTGAGCCCAGGCTTTTGGCGCCGACGGTGGAGGCGATGGCGGCGGTACCGATGTTGATGATGACCGAGGTGCGGATGCCGGCGAGCATGACCGGGAGCGCGAGCGGGAGTTCGACCTGACGCAGCCGCTGCCAGCTGCTCATGCCCAGGCCCTCGGCGGCTTCGCGGGCGCTGGCGGGCACGGCTTCGATGCCAGCGATGGTGTTGCGCACGATGGGCAGCAAGCCGTAGAGCGTCAGCGCAATCAGCGCGGGCGTCTCGCCAAAGCCGATCAGTGGGGCAGCCACGGCCAGCACGGCGACCGGCGGGAAGGTCTGGCCCATCGCGACCAAGGTCTCGACCAGTGGGCGAAATTCGCGCCCCGCCTGGCGGGTGACGAACAGGCCAGCCGAGACGCCGAGCAGCACCGCGATGCCGCTGGACAGGCCGACGATCTGCAGGTGAGCCCAGACCAGTTGCGCGAAGCTGTCCTGCTCGTACAGCGGCCGGTCCAGTGCCGGGAACGTGGCGGCAAACAGCGGCTTGAGCAGCGGCATGCCCCAGGTCAGCGCGAGCAGTGCGGCCAGCGCCCAGGGCAAGGGTTGGCGCAACAGGCGGACCATTGTGCTCAGACGGCGCTGCGCAGCAGGTCGGCGAAATACAGCGTGCCGAGCGGGCGGCCATGTGTGTCCACCACCGGCAGCCGCTCGACACTCCGGGCGACGAAAACCGACAGGGCGTCGCGCAGGCTCAAGGTGGCCGCGATCGGCTCGCCTTCGGCGAGCTCGCCAGGCCGCACACGACCGGCCACGGTTTCCAGGCCCAGCAGCTTGATGCCGATCTCGCCGCGGCCGAGGAAGTCGCGCACGAAATCGTTGGCGGGGCGGCGCAGCAGTTCGGTCGGCGTGCCGGCCTGCACGATGCGGCCCTGGTCCAGCAGCACGATGCGCGTGGCCAGGCCCAGCGCTTCGTCAATGTCGTGCGTCACCAGCACGATGGTCTTGCCGGAGGCGCGGTGGATGCGCGCCATTTCCTGCTGCAGCGCGCCGCGGGTGATCGGGTCCAGCGCGCCAAACGGCTCGTCCATCAGCAGCACTTCCGGGTCTGCAGCCAGCGCGCGAGCCACGCCCACGCGCTGCTGCTGGCCGCCGGAGAGTTGGTGCGGGTAGCGCCCCTGGTACTGATCGGGCGGCAGGCCCAGCAGGCCCAGCAGTTCGGCCACCCGCTGGGCGATGCGCGCCGCCGGCCACTTCAGCAGTTGCGGCACGGTGGCGATGTTCTGCGCCACGGTCCAGTGCGGGAACAGACCGGTGGACTGGATCGCATAGCCCATGCGGCGGCGGATGTCCTCGGGCTTGAAGCTGCGGATCTCCTGGCCCTGGAACAGGATGCGGCCGGCGTCGTGTTCGATCAACCGGTTGATCATCTTCAGCGTGGTCGATTTGCCCGAACCCGAGCCGCCGATCAGCACCGTGAACTCACCGCGTTCAATGCTCAGCGACAGGTCGCGCACCGCCGCCGCGTCGCCAAAGGACTTGCTGACCCCGAGGAACTCGATCATGGCTGGCGCCTTTGTGCCCATTGGGTCAACACCGCGAACAGCGCGTCCACCGCGACTGCCATTGCCACCACCGGCAATACGCCAAGCAGCACCAGGTCCAGCGCGCTGCTGAGCAGGCCCTGGAACATGATGGCGCCCAGCCCGCCGGCGCCGATCAGCGCGGCGACCACGGCCAGGCCGATGGCCTGCACCGTCGTCAGCCGCAAGCCCGAGAGCAGCAGCGGCAGCGCCCGCGGCACCTGCACGCGCCAGAACACCTGGCGCGGCGTGAGCCCCATGCCGGTCGCTGCTTCGACCACCGCTGCCGGCACCTCGCGCAGCCCCGTCAAGGTGCTTTGCACGATGGGCAGCAGCGAATAAAGGGTCAGCGCAATGACCGCCGGCGCCAGGCCGATGCCGCCGATGCCCAGCGCCGGCAGCGCCAAAGCCAGCGCGGCCAGCGGCGCCATCAGCAGGCCGAACAGCGCGATGGACGGCACCGTCTGGATCACGTTCAGCAGCGCAAACAGCGGCGTGCCAAAACGCGGATGCCGATGCGCAGCCACGCCCAGCGGCACGCCGAGCAGCAAGGTGGGCAACAAGGTGACGCCGACGATCTGCGCATGCCGCCACAGCGCCGCGTCGAACACGTCCTGCCGGTTGTCGTATTCCTTGAACAGCGACAGCGCAGCCAACTCGCCCGATGCCGCCAACACGACCACTGGCGCCAGCACCGTGGCCAGCGCCAGCGTGCGGCCCAGTGGGGCGAGCTTCAGCCGCTGCACCGCATCCGCCACGGCCAGCCAGCACAGCACCGTCAACACCCAGAAGCCGCCGCCAAACGAGGTGCGCCCGGCGCTGTTGCCGGCCGCTTCCGCGGCGTCGGCCATTTGCGTCGCATGTGCGCCGGCCAGCCAGACCAGCACGGCCAACAGCGTCGCGGCAGCGGCCGTCACCAGGCCCTGCGTGGCCACCGAAGGCTGCCAAAAGACGGCCAGCGCCAGCAACGCAAAAGGCCCCAAAACCAGCGCCCAGTTCGCGCCATGCAACAGCGTGCGCAACGGCACGCCCACGCCCGACACCAGCCGGTTCGGTGCCTGCGTCAAGAACGCCAAAGAGAGTGCCGCAACCAGACCCGCCAGCACCAACACCAGCAGCACCCGATTGGCCGGGCGCAGGTCCACGCTCACTTGATGAAGCCCTTGGCCTTCAGGTAGGTGGCGGCCACCTTCTTCGCGTCCTGGCCGTCGAGCGCGATCTTGGCGTTCAGCGCCTGCAGCGTGGCACTGTCCAGCGACTGGAAGACCGGTGCCAGCAGCTGGGCGATCTGCGGCTGGCGGGCCAGCACTTCGGCGCGAATAACAGGCGCCGGCGCATAGATCGGCTGCGCCGACTTCGTGTCTTCGAGGATCTGCAGGCCCAGCGCAGCAACCGGCCCGTCGGTGCCGTAGGCCATCGCGGCGTTGACGCCCGAGGTCTGCTCGGCGGCGGCCTTGATGGTCACCGTGGTGTCGCCGCCGGCCAGCGTGAGGATCTGGTCCTGCGCGAGCTTGAAGCCGTAGGTGCCCTGGAAAGCCGGCAGCGCATCGGGCCGCTCGACGAATTCGGCCGAGGCCGCCAGCTTGACCTTGCCGCCGCCGGCCACCCATTTGCCGAAGTCTTCCAGCGACTTCAGCTTGTTCGCCGCCGCCACGTCCTTGCGGATGGCGATCGCCCAGGTGTTGTTGGCCGGCGCCGGCGTGAGCCAGACCAGCTTGTTCTTCTGCTGGTCCAGCGCCTTGACCTGCTCGTAGCCAGCCTTGGCGTTTTTCCAGGCCGGGTTCTTTTCGTCGGAAAAGAAGAAGGCGCCGTTGCCGGTGTACTCGGGGTAGATGTCGACCTCGCCAGCCACCAGCGCGCCGCGCACGATCTTGGTCGCCCCCAGCTGCAGCTTGTTCTGGGTCTTGATGCCGCCTGCTTCCAGCACCTGCAGGATCAGGCTGCCAAGCAGAGAACCTTCGGTGTCGATCTTCGAGGCCACGCGCACCGGCACGCTGGCCTGGGCCAGCGCACCGCCGGCGGCGAGCAGGCAGGCGGCAGCGGTCGCGGCCAGCAGCGCACGGCGGTGGTCATGGAACAAGGTCATGCTGGGCTCTCCTGATTGAAGCCGACCGAGCATGCATCGCCCGGCCGGAATTGCGCGTGGCACCACCCTAGCATGGCATCGCGCAGTTTTTACCGAGGCGCCGTCCTACAACCTGGTGCTGCGACGGACGACGCAGCCGCGCTGGCGCCCCGGTGAGACTGGCTGCATGCTTGCCTCGAACTCGGCTCCGTTCGGCCCGCGTGGTTTTTGCGTGCTGACGATCAACATCCACAAGGGCTTCAGCAGCCTGAACCGCCGCTTCGTGCTGCCCGCGCTGCGCGACGCGATGCGCGCGGTGGGGGCCGACGTGGTGCTGTTGCAAGAGGTGCATGGCCGGCATGCCGGCCACGGCGCCCGCGTGGCCGACTGGCCCAGCGCGCCGCACTATGAATTTCTGGCCGACACCGTGTGGCACCAGCATGCCTATGGCCGCAACGCGGTCTACACCGAGGGCGACCACGGCAATGCGGTGCTGTCCAAGTTCCCCATCGTGCGCTGGCACAACCATGACATGCCGCACGAAGGCGAAACGCAGGCGCCCGAGGCGCGTGGCCTGCTGCACTGCGTGCTGGACTTGCCCGGCCAGACGCAGGTGCACGTGATCTGCGTGCACCTGGGCTTGCGCGAGCGCGATCGCCAGCAGCAGATCCAGCGCCTGGGCCAGGTCATGTCGCAGCAGGTACCCGAAGGCGCACCGCTGATCGTGGCCGGCGACTTCAACGACTGGCGCGGCCTGGCGCATGCGCCGCTGATGAAGCTGGGCCTGCGCGAGGTGCATGCCAACGTGCCCGGCGGCATGCCACGCACCTTCCCTGCCCGCCTGCCGCTGCTGCGGCTGGACCGCATCTACGTGCGCGGCATGCGCAGGCAGGCGCCGCTGCGGCTGCCGCGCCGGCCCTGGGCCAACCTCTCTGACCATGCGCCGCTGGCGGCGCACATCGAGCCATGAAGACCTTCGACCACGTTCATGCGGGCCAGGCGCCGGACCGCGTTCAAGAAGCCGACGGACTCGTCAGCCGAGCGGCTGCCATGCAGCGCCTGGAGTGGACCGACGGCAACCAGATCCGCCTGCTGGAAAATGGCGAGGCGTATTACCCGGCCGTCTTCGAGGCGATTGCCCGGGCGCAACAGGAGGTGCGGCTGGAGACCTTCATCCTGTTCGAGGACAAGGTGGGCCTGCAGTTGCGAGAAGCCTTGGTCGCTGCGGCCAACCGCGGCGTGAAAGTGAACCTGCTGATCGACGGCTGGGGCTCGCCGGACCTGTCGCCCAACTACGTCGACTCGCTGGTCACGGCTGGCGTGCAGCTGCACTTCTTCAAGCCCGTCAAACGCTTGCTGGGCCAGCGCCTGAACCTGTTCCGGCGCATGCACCGCAAGATCGTCGTCGTCGACGGCCGCATTGGCTTCATCGGCGGCATCAACTTTTCGCTGGACCACCTGGCCGAATTCGGCCAGCAGGCCAAGCAGGACTATGCGGTGGAGATCCGCGGGCCGCTGGTCGAGAAGCTGCGCGAGCTGACGCGCGCCAGCCTGAAGCCGCCTGCGGTGGCGCAGCGCTGGCAGCGCCTGCTGCGCCGCGCGGGCCAGGCGGCAGAGCCGGCCGAGCAAGCCGGCGCGAGGGCGGCGGTGGTGGTGCGCGACAACCATCACCACCGCACTGACATCGAACGCCAGTACCGTCTGGCCATCCGCCAGGCCCGCCACCGCATCGTGATCGCCAACGCCTACTTCTTCCCCGGCTACCGCCTGCTGCGCGAGCTGCGCCGTGCCGCGCAGCGTGGCGTGGACGTGCGGCTGGTCCTGCAGGGCAAGCCGGACATGCCCATCGTCAAGACGGCCGCTTCGCTGCTGCATGGGCACCTGCAACGCGCCGGCGTGCGCATCTTCGAATACTGCGAGCGGCCACTGCACGGCAAGGTGGCCGTGGTGGACGACGAATGGGCTACCGTCGGCTCCAGCAACCTGGACCCGACCAGCCTGGCGTTGAACCTGGAGGCCAATGTGGTCGTGATGGACCGCGACTTCAATGCCACGCTCAGCGAGCGGCTCACCCACCTGATGGCAGAAGCCTGCCACGAGGTGCCACAGGTGCAACTCTCTGCCTGGGGTTCCGCCTGGGCGCAGCTGCGCGGCGCGGTGGTGTTCTTCGCACTGCGGCGCTTTCCGGGCTGGCTGCGCAACGTGCCGGCCGCCGTGCCGGCGATCCAGCCGGCGCGGCCCAGTGCGTCTTGCAGCAGCGGCGACTGTGGTGACGGGGCCATGGCCCGGGCGCAGGTTTCGCCATGACCGTGGCTGCGCCGATGCCGGCACGCCCAGCGACGCCGCTTGTTGTGCCCTGGTACCAGGCGCGCTGGCTGCGCCAGGCGCTGGTGGCGCTGTTCCTTGTCGGGGTGGCGGTCTTGCTGGTGCACGCAGGGCGCAAAGTGCCTTGGGCCGAGGTTGGCAAGGCCTTGCAGGAGACACCGGCTTGGCAGCTGGCGGCGGCGCTGTTGTTCTCCGTTCTCAGCTATTTGGCCTATGCCGGGTTCGACATCCTGGGTCAGCAGGTCACAGGCCACAAGGTCAACCGCCTGGCGGTATTGCGCGTCGCGGCGGTCAGCTTTGCGATCAACCAGAACCTGGGCTACATGGTCGGTGGGCTGGGACTGAGGTTGAACCAATACACCGCGCTGGGCCTGCGACCAGCCGTGATTGCGGCCGTGGCCGGCACCAGCGCGTTGACCAACTGGCTGAGCCACTTCGCACTGTTCGGCGCCTTGCTGGTGTTCGGCACGCAAGCGCTGCCGCACCTGTGGGGCGTGGCATCGGTGGTCTGGCAGATCGCGGGCGGCGCGGCGCTGGCCCTTGTGGTTGCTTATGTGTGGGCCTGCGTGGCATTCAAGCGCCGGCAGTGGCGCTGGCGTTCGCTGGAACTGGACCTGCCAAACGGCCGCATGGCGCTGCTGCAGCTGGCACTGGGCGCGCTGCACTGGGGCTTCACGGCAGCCATCGTCTGGGTCGCCCTGCCGGCGGGGGCCAACTTCACGGCCGTGGCCACCGCACTGCTGCTGGCCGCGGTGGCCGGCGCGCTGGCGCACGTGCCGGCGGGCGTTGGCGTGCTGGAAGCGGTGTTCGTCGCGTTGCTGAGCGACCAATGGCCGGTGCAGCAGATCATTGCCGCGGTGATGGTCTACCGCGCGGTCTACCAGTGGCTGCCGGGCGCGCTGGCCGCGCTGGTGCTGCTGGTGGTGCAGCGGCGCGGCAGGGCGGCGGGCCGGCTGGCCGCGGCACCGAAAGCCTGACGGCCGACGCGCGGCGGAGTTTCACGGGTGGTTCAAGTTGGGGGAAGCCACGCCACATGGTGGTCAACCCGGGCCGAAAGCCTGCTCTTGCTGGGACATAATCGCCGCGCCGTCTTTACCACCCCACAAAGGCACCTGAATGGCTGTACCCAAGCCCGGCGCTCGCGCCACCACTGCCAAAAAGTCAGTGGCCGAAAAGAAATCCAAGCCTGCCGCAGCGAAGCAAGCCGCCGCAGCTGCCCCCAAGCCCAGTCCCAAGGCCGCGGCCCGGCCTGCGCCGAAGCGAGTCGCCAAGCCTGTGCCCAAGGCGCCGGTGAAAGCGGCGGCAAAGCCCGCCCGCAAGCCACGCACCCCTGGCTTGCCGGCGACCCAGGCTGAAGGCCGGGCCAGCACGTCGCTGGTCAAGCGGGCGGTTGACGCACTGCGCCAGCGCATCCTGGCCGTCACCGGTCCGGACGATGCGTTCCTTGGCTCGGAAGAGCAGTTGATCGCCACCTTGGGCGTCAGCCGGCCGACCTTTCGGCAGGCCGCACGCCTGCTGGAGCACGAGGCGCTGCTGAAGATCAAGCGCGGCATTGGGGGCGGCTTTTTCGCCCAGCCACCATCGGTGCAGGCCGTGTCCCGCATGGCGGCAATCTTCCTGAGCTCGCAAGGTGCCACGCTGCAGCAGATTGCCAATGCCACCACGCCGGTGATCGAAGAAGCCGCTGGCGCGCTGGCTGGCACGTCCGACGCTTCGGTGCGCCGACGCCTGGCTGAACACGTGAAGCAACATGCAGGCTTCGAGGCTTCACCCGACGAGGGCCACCGCGTGCAAGCGGTGCTGGCCTTCGACGCCCTGGTCGGCCAACTGAGCGGCAACCCCGCGCTGGCGCTGATGTTGAACCTGCTGCACGGCCTGGTGCGCGACCCGGAGCACGGCCTGTTCCGCGTCACGCCGGCCCGGGCCCGGGCGCATGCCGAATACCAGCAGCAACTGGCAGCGGCAGTGCAGAAGCGCGACGTGGCCACCGCCCGGCAACTGGCCCGCCAGCACAGCGCCTCGCTGAGCAGCGGCCTGCCCAAGGGCACGCTCGCAGCGGCCTGAGGCATCTGCCATGCCCCCGGGGCGGACCGGGCGGCACCCGGCTCGCTACAATCGGCGACTCGCCGGCTGCAGCGAAGCCCCCGTGGGTGGCGCGCTGCGCGCGATACCGCACGGCCCGAGGCTTGCAGCGCTCGGGCCGCTTCCTTTCACAGCCCCTGGATACACACCATGCACCGCTGTGTGACGACGCGCCGTTTGCTGGCGCGCGCCCTGCTGGCCGCCGCGCCGGCCCTGCTCGCCTTTTCCACCCTGGCCACGCTCAGTGCGCCGGCAGCCGCCTGGCAGGCCCGCAATTTCCCCGCCACGGCCCTGCGCGGCGTGCTGGTGGTCACCGCCCCGCCGGAAGCCACGCTGAACGGCCAGGCCACGCGGCTGGCACCCGGCGCCCGCATCCACGGCGCGGACAACCTGCTGCAGATGTCCGGTGCCATCGTGGGCCAGAAGCTGGTCGTCAACTTCACGCTGGACGCGATGGGCCAGCCGCTGGAAATCTGGGTGCTGCGCGACGACGAGGCCAAGATGAGCCCGTGGCCACGCACGCTGGAGCAGGCGCAGACCTGGCGCTTCGACGCCGCCGCCCAGACCTGGACCAAGCCGTGAGCGAACCGATCATGACGAAGAAAGTTTTCATCAGAACCTTCGGCTGCCAGATGAACGAGTACGACTCGGACAAGATGGCCGACGTGCTGCGCGCCGCCGACGGTTACGAGCCGACGCAGGACGTTGAAGAGGCCGATCTGGTGCTGTTCAACACCTGCTCGATCCGCGAGAAGGCGGCCGAGAAGGTGTTCTCCGACCTGGGCCGCGTCAAGCACCTGAAGGAAAAAGGCGTGCTGATCGGCGTGGGCGGCTGCGTGGCCAGCCAGGAAGGCGCGGCCATCATTGACCGCGCGCCGTATGTGGACCTGGTGTTCGGCCCGCAGACGCTGCACCGGCTGCCGCAGATGATTGCCCAGCAAAAGGCGCAGAAGCGCTCGCAGGTCGACATCAGCTTCCCCGAGATCGAGAAGTTCGACCACCTGCCGCCGGCACGGGTCGACGGCGCGACCGCCTTTGTCTCCATCATGGAAGGCTGCTCGAAGTACTGCACCTACTGCGTGGTGCCCTACACCCGCGGCGAGGAAGTCTCGCGGCCGTTCGAGGACGTGCTGACCGAGATCGCCGGGCTGGCGGACCAGGGCGTCAAGGAAGTGACGCTGCTGGGCCAGAACGTCAACGGTTACCGCGGCACCATGGGCGGCACCAGCGAGATTGCCGACTTCGCGCTGCTGCTGGAATACGTGGGCGAGATCCCCGGCATAGCGCGCATCCGCTACACCACCAGCCACCCGAACGAGTTCAGCCAGCGGCTGATCGACGTCTACGCCAAGGTGCCGCAGTTGGTGAACCACCTGCACCTGCCGGTGCAGCATGGCTCGGACCGCATCCTCTCTGCGATGAAGCGCGGCTACACCTCGCTGGAATACAAGAGCGTGATCCGCCGGCTGCGCCTGGTGCGGCCGGACATCCAGCTGTCGACCGACTTCATCGTCGGCTTCCCCGGCGAAACCGAGGAAGACCACGCCAAGTCGATGAAGCTGATCGACGACATCGGTTTCGACGCTTCATTCAGCTTCATCTTCAGCGCCCGCCCCGGCACCCCGGCTGCGGCGCTGCACGACGACACCCCGCACGAAGTGAAGCTGGCCCGGCTGCAGGCGCTGCAGGCCAGGCTGGAAGACAACGTGCGCCGCTACAGTTTGGCGATGCAGGACACCGTACAGCGCATCCTCGTCGAAGGCCGCTCGCGCAAGAGCGCGGCCGAACTGATGGGCCGCACCGAGTGCAACCGCATCGTCAACTTCCCCGGCACGCCACGCTTGATCGGCCAGCTGATCGACGTGCGCATCACGCAGGCGATGCCGCACTCGCTGCGCGCCGAGGTGGTGACGCAGGACAGCGTGACGGCCTGAGCGGCTGTCGCTGGGGAGTGGTTCAATGGGGGCGGACCCAGCCGCGCCACCACAGCGCCAGCGCGGTGGCGGCGACCAGCATCGCATAGGTCGCCATGCGGCCATCCCGACCGAACAGCACCAGGCCAAACAGCAGCACCAGGGCGCCTGCACCCATGGTCCACAGCGCCAGCCGGGCAAACGGCACCCGCCTGAGCGGCCGGTGCCACATCAGCTTGGCCAGCCCGGTGGCGATCAGCCCCACGCCCAGCGCGGGACCGAAGAAATTCAGCAAGTGCCAGATGGCATCCAGAGGGCCCATGGTGACGACGTCCTGCTTTGATTCCCGTCAATTGCGCCACAGCGTCAGCAACCGACCGTATGCTGAGGGCAAGGTAAGGATTTTATAATTCGGTCATGAGTGTATTTGCGCTCGGCTTGAACCATCACACGGCCCCGCTGGATTTGCGGGGCCGATTTGCGTTCGCGCCCGAGCAGCTGACACCCGCGCTGCAGGCGCTGCGCGACCAGTTGCAGCGCTCCGCGCCGGAAACGGCGATCCTGTCGACCTGCAACCGCACTGAAATCTATGTGGCCAGCGGGCCCGAGCGCGCCCGCGAACTGGTGCGCCCGGCGCTGGACTGGCTGGCCCGCCAAGGTGGCGTGGCCGAGCAGCATTTGCAGCAGCACACCTATGTGCTGGAAAACCGAGAAGCGGCGCGGCATGCCTTCCGCGTGGCCTCCGGGCTGGACTCGATGGTGCTGGGCGAGCCGCAGATCCTCGGCCAGATGAAGCAGGCGGTGCGCGGCGCCGACGAAGCCGGCACGCTAGGCACCACGCTGCACCAGCTGTTCCAGCGCTCGTTTTCGGTCGCCAAGGAAGTGCGCACCTCGACCGAAATTGGCACGCACTCCATCAGCATGGCAGCCGCCACGGTGCGCCTGGCCTCGCAGTTGTTCGAGGATCTGGCGAAGATCAAGGTGCTGTTTGTCGGCGCTGGCGAAATGATCGAGCTGGTTGCCACCCATTTCTCGGCCAAGGAGCCGCAGATGATGGCGGTGGCCAACCGCACGCTGGAGCGCGGCGAGAAACTGGCCACCCGCTTCGGCGCGCAGGCCATGCGCCTGGCCGACCTGCCGGCGCGGCTGCATGAATTCGACGCGGTGATCTCCTGCACCGCCAGTTCGCTGCCCATCATCGGGCTGGGCGCGGTGGAGCGGGCACTGAAGGCGCGCCGCCGCCGGCCGATGTTCATGGTGGACCTGGCCGTGCCGCGCGACATCGAACCCGAAGTGGCGCGGCTGTCAGACGTGTACCTCTACACCGTGGACGACCTGACCGCCGCGGTGCAGACCGCCAGCCAGAAGCGGCTGGCTGCCGTCGAGCAGGCCGAGGCCATCATCGATGCCGGCGTGCAGAGCTTTGCCCATTGGCTGGACCAGCGCGCCAGCGTGCCACTGATCCAGGCGCTGAACCGCCAGGCCGACGACTGGCGCGCGGCGGAAATTGGCCGTGCCCGCAAGCTGCTGGCCCGTGGCACCGATGTGGACACGGTGCTGGAAGCGCTGAGCCGCGGCCTGACCCAAAAGATGCTGCACGGCGCGCTGGCCGAGCTGCATGGCAGCGAAGGCGAACAGCGCCACCAGACGGCCGAGATGGTCTCGCGCCTGTTCCTGAGACAGGCGGCGCGCGGCCCTTCGGACGGCGACGACAACGGGCGTTAGCGGCGCTCGCCGCGTGTCGGCCGAACCTTTGGCCTGCCTGCTGGCATCACCGCCAGCCCCCCGCTTCTCCGCACGGCACCTCGCCGTCGCCCTGCTGCCGGCCCCGCGCCGCCTCCCCACATGAACCCCTCGCTGCGCCAGCAATTGCAACGCCTCGCAATGCGCCTGAGCGAACTCGACGCGCTGCTCGCCGACCCGCAGGTCACCGCGGACATGAAGCGCTACCGCACGCTGTCGCGCGAGCAGTCGGACGCGGCGAGCGTCGTCGGCCTGTTCCGCCGCTTCGAGCAGCGCGAGGCCGACCAGGCCGGCGCGCAGGAGCTGCTGGCCGAGGCCGACAAGGCGGGCGACAGCGAGATGGCCGCGATGGCGCGCGAAGAGGCCGCCACAGCCGCAGCCGACCAGGCCGCACTGCTGGCCGAGCTTCAAACCGCCCTGCTGCCCAAGGACCCGGACGACGACCGCAACGCGTTTGTCGAAATCCGCGCCGGCACCGGCGGCGAAGAGTCGGCCCTGTTCGCGGCCGACCTGGCGCGCATGTACCTGCGCTACGCCGAGGCCCAGGGCTGGCGCAGCGAGCTGATGAGCGAGAGCCGCTCGGACCTGGGCGGCTACAAGGAAGTGGTGATCCGGCTCGAAGGCCCGCAGGTCTATGCGCGCATGAAGTTCGAGTCCGGCGGCCACCGGGTGCAGCGCGTGCCGGCGACCGAAACCCAGGGCCGCATCCACACCAGCGCCTGCACCGTGGCCGTGATGCCAGAGCCGGACGAAGCGGCCGAGGTGACGCTGAACCCGGCCGACCTGCGCATCGACACCTTCCGCGCCAGCGGTGCCGGAGGCCAGCACATCAACAAGACCGACAGCGCGATTCGCGTCACGCACATTCCCACCGGGCTGGTCGCCGAATGCCAGGACGACCGCTCGCAGCACCGCAACAAGGCCAAGGCGCTGGCCGTGCTGCAGGCCCGGCTGCAGGACAAGGAGCGCAGCGAGCGCGACGCCAAGGAAGCCGCCACGCGCAAGGCGCTGGTCGGCTCCGGCGACCGCTCAGACCGCATCCGCACCTACAACTTCCCGCAGGGCCGGTTGACGGACCATCGCATCAACCTGACGCTGTACAAGCTGGGCGCGGTGATGGAGGGCGAGTTGGGCGACGTGACCCAGGCGCTGCAGGTGGCGCGGGCGCAGCAGCAGATGGCTGCACTGGAGACCGGCGCGTGAGCGCCACCGTCACCCAAGCCCTGGCCGCGGCCCGCGCCGCCGGCGTGGACCGGCTGGACGCGCAACTGCTGCTGGGCCATGTGCTGCAGAAAGACCGCGGCTGGCTGGTGGCCCACGACCAGGACGTGCTGCCGCCCGACGCGCTGGCCGGCTTCCAGGCCTTGTGGCAGCGCAGCGCCGCCGGCGAACCGACCGCCTACCTGCTGGGCGAGCGGGAGTTCCATGGCCTGACGCTGCAGGTGAGCCCCGCGGTGCTGGTGCCGCGGCCGGACACTGAAACCCTGGTCGACTGGGCGCTCGAACTGCTTGCCGGCGAGCTGGCAGACCGCCCGGTGCCCCAGGTCGTCGACCTGGGCACCGGCAGCGGCGCGATTGCGCTGGCGGTCAAGCACCGCTGGCCGGCGGCGGCGCTGACCGCGCTGGACGCCAGCGAGGCGGCGCTGGCGGTGGCGAGCGCCAATGCCCAGCGGCTGGGCCTGGCCGTTCGCCTGCTGCACAGCAACTGGTGGCAGGCCATCGCCGGCAGCACCTTCGACCTGGCGCTGAGCAACCCCCCCTACATTGCCGGCGACGACCCGCACCTCGCTGCCTTGCAACACGAGCCACGCAGCGCGTTGACGCCAGAAGGCGACGGGCTGGCGGCGATCCGCTCGCTGGTGGCTGACGCGCCGCCGCAGCTTCGCCCCGGCGCGTGGCTGCTGATCGAGCACGGCTGGGACCAGGCCGAGGCGGTACAGGCGCTGCTGCAAGGCGCCGGTTTTGCCCAGATCCAGACGCGGCACGACCTGGCCGGCCACGGCCGCTGCACCGGCGGTCGGCGGCCAGCCACCGGTCAGCCAGCTGGCACGCCATAGCGTGGTGCAGTCCGCACAACAGCGGCAAAACCCGCCTTTTTTCGGGCATTGAATATAGGCAAAGGAGTAGCATCTTTTGCATTGGGACGCGCAGATCCGGAAGCCACCGGGCGAGGCGCGACAACACCACCGGGGGCCGTATGCACACCGTCGACAGCCGCTTTTCCGCGCGCCAGACATTTCGCCATGCCTTGCTGGCCGGCGTGATGGGCGCAGCCACGCTGGCCGCATCGGCGGCCTCGGCCGCGACCGTGGGCGACGGATTGCGCCTGAACGGCGACAGTGCTGCCTGGCCGCAGTGGCAAACCCGGCTGTCCATTGGCGCCCAGCCGCTGGGCCCGGCACCCAACATGCTCGACAGCCGCCTGTCGCTGGGCGCCAGCCTGGCGGGCGACCGTTATTTCGACATTGGCCGCATTGGTGACGGCGGTGGCCTGCGGGCCACTGGTGCCTTGCTGTTCGGCTCGCCTTCGGTGGCCTTGGGAGCACCCGGCGCCTACGGTTCAGGCAGCCTGCTGATGAGCCGCGCCACATTCGGCGGCAGCAACCAAGCCAGCGAAAGCGCGTTGGACACCACCGCCACGCCCTACCTGGGCATGGGCTACACGGCCTGGTGGGCCCGCTCCGGCCTCGGCCTGAGCGCCGACCTGGGCTTGCTGGCCACCCGCAATGCCGGTGGCTCGCGCCGCTTGCTGTCCGGCAACCCCAACAGCGGGCTGGACGACCCCAGCAGGCCTTACCAGCTGGCGCCGGTGCTGCAGGTTCAGCTGTCCTACTCGTTCTGAACTTTCTGCTGCCATTAGGCCACGGGCCGGAACCCCGGCCCGCACGCGCGATCACACCACGCAGGCACCGGCGTGGATGGCTGCTTTTTACCAGGGCGCCACGTCAGGCCATCGCCAGCCTGCGCTGCGCCTGCCTGCCGGCTTGTCGTATAAAGCTGGATGGTGGCATCGACCCTTTTCTCGCCCCGACATTCGCCCCCGATATCTCCCGAAAGCACAGCCATGAGCGACGTTCAGCAACGCATCGACCAACTCGTCAAGAACCACAAGGTGGTCTTGTTCATGAAGGGCACGGCCCAGTTCCCGATGTGCGGCTTCTCCGGCCGCGCCATCCAGATCCTGAAAGCCTGCGGCGCGGGTGACCTGACGACGGTCAACGTGCTGGAGGACGACGCGATCCGCCAGGGCATCAAGGATTACGCCAACTGGCCAACGATTCCGCAGCTGTACGTGAACGGCGAATTCGTCGGCGGCTCGGACATCATGATGGAGATGTACCAGTCCGGCGAACTGCAGCCGATGATCGAAGCCGCGTGACGCTGGCCGAGCCGGCCGCCACGGTGGTCCCGCGCATCGTCGTGGGCATCACCGGCGCTTCGGGCGCGATCTACGGCGTGCGGCTGCTGCAGCGATTGCGCACGCTGGGTGCACGCACGCACCTGGTCGTGACCTCGGCCGGTGTGCTGAACGCGCACCACGAGCTGGACCTGGACCGAAACGCCCTGGAAGCCCTGGCGGACGAGGCGCATCCGCTGGGCGACATCGGTGCCTGCATTGCCAGCGGCAGCCACCCGGTGGACGCGATGGTGATTGCGCCCTGCTCGATGAAGACGCTGGCTTCCGTGGCCCACGGTTTTGGCGACAACCTGCTGACCCGCGCGGCCGACGTGACGCTGAAGGAACGCCGCCGGCTGCTGCTGATGGTGCGCGAAACGCCGTTCAACCTGGCCCACTTGCGCAACATGACGGCAGTGACCGAAATGGGCGCCATCGTGTTCCCACCGCTGCCGGCGTTCTACCACCGGCCACAGTCGATAGCGGAAATGGTGGACGACACGGTGGAGCGGGTGATCGCGCTGCTCGGCGTTGGCAATGCCACGCCCAGGAACTGGAACGGCCTCTGAACCTGGGCCGAAGCTCAGGTGACGACCCACTGCTTGCGGGCGCCGAACACCATGTTCGGATACTCGGGCTGGCCACGGCTGCCGTTGTAGCGGCCCAGCGCGAGGAACAGGTCGCCCTGCTCGCGGTCCAGGTAGTGGCGCAGGATGACGCAGCCAAAGCGCAGGTTGGTCTGCATGTGGAACAGGCGCGAAGCGTCACCGTCGCCGATCAGCCGGGACCAGAAAGGCATGACCTGCATGTAGCCCCGCGCGCCGGCCACGCTGATGGCGTACTTGCGAAAGCCGCTTTCCACCTGCACCAGGCCCAGCACCAGAGAAGGCTCCAGCCCGGCGCGCTTGGCCTCGTACCAGATGGTTTCGAGGAACTCGATGCGCGTCTGGTCCTCGGACTTGCGCTTCTTCAGCCGGTCGCTGTTGGTGCCCAGCCAGCGCAGGTAGACCAGGCGGTCATCGAAGTTGGCAAAGCTGGGCTTGGGCGGCGCCTTGTTGGCAATGGCAGACGACAGCGCGCCGCGTACCGAGTCGATCAGCGGTTCCTCGGCTTGTTTGCCAGCCCAGGCCGGCGAGGCCCAGGGCGCGAGCAACGCAGCACCACCGACTGCCAGGCAGGCCCGCCGGCTGACGGACCGCCCTGCCCCAACAGCGCTCATGCCGACAGGCGCGCCTTCACGACGGCACCCACTTCGGCCACGGCGATCTTCTGCGCCTCTGCGTCGCGCCGGCCCTGTATTTCGAGCAAGCCTTCCTTGAGCCCGCGATCTGACAGCACCACGCGCAAGGGCACGCCAATCAGTTCCCAGTCGGCGAACATCGCGCCAGGGCGCTCGCCGCGGTCGTCCAGCAGCACGTCGATGCCGGCGGCAGTCAACTCTTCATGCAGCGCGTCAGCGGCCGCCTTCACCTCGGCCGAACGGTCATAGCCGATGGGGCAGAGCACGACCTGGAACGGCGCGATGCTGGTCGGCCAGATGATGCCGCGGGCATCGTGGTTCTGCTCGATGGCCGCGCCGAGGATGCGGGTCACGCCAATGCCGTAGCAGCCCATCTGCATCAGCTGCGGCTTGCCGGTTTCGTCCAGGTAGTTGGCGTTCATCGCCTTGGAATACTTGGTGCCAAGGAAGAACACGTGGCCAACCTCGATGCCGCGCTGGATCGCCAGCACGCCCTTGCCGTCAGGAGAAGGGTCGCCTTCGACGACGTTGCGGATGTCGACCACAGCGTCCGGCTCGGGCAGGTCCCGGCCCCAGTTGACGCCGGTGAGGTGGAAGTCGGGTTCGTTGGCACCGCAGACGAAGTCGGCCATGTTGGCCACCGTGCGGTCGGCAATCACCTTGACCGGCTTCCGCAGTCCGACAGGCCCCAGGTAACCGGGCTTGCAGCCGAAGTGTTCCTCGATCTCGGCCAGGGTCGCGAAGCGGAAACCGCCTTTCAGGCCCTCGACCTTGCCGGCCTTGACTTCGTTCATGTCATGGTCACCGCGCAGCAGCAGCAGCCAGACCGTGGTCTTCTTGATGTCGCCGTGCTCGTCCAGTTCGTCGGTCGCCAGCACCAGTGACTTGACGGTCTGCGCCAGCGGCAAGCCCAGCAGCGCGGCCACGTCGGCACAGGTGCTCTTACCAGGCGTGGACGTCTTGGCCATGACGGCACCTGCGGCAGCGCGCACGGACAGCAAAGCCACGCCTTCGGCCAGTTCGATGTTGGCGGCGTAGTCGCTGGTCGGGCAGTAGACGATGGCATCTTCGCCGGTCTCGGCAATCACCTGGAATTCGTGCGACAGGTCGCCGCCGATGGCGCCCGTGTCGGCCGCAACGGCACGGTATTCAAGGCCAAAGCGGTCGAAGATGCGCTTGTAGGCGGCGAACATGGCTTCGTAGCTCCTGGTCGCGCCGGCTTCGTCACGGTCGAAGGAATACGCGTCCTTCATCGTGAACTCGCGGCCACGCATCACGCCAAAGCGCGGCCGGCGCTCGTCGCGGAATTTCGTCTGGATGTGATAGAAATTCCTGGGCAACTGCTTGTAGCTGCGCAGTTCCTGGCGGGCGATGTCGGTCACCACCTCTTCGGAGGTCGGCTGGATGATGAAGTCGCGGTCATGCCGGTCCTTCACCCGCATCAGTTCCGGGCCCATCTTGTCGAAGCGGCCGGTCTCCTGCCACAGCTCGGCCGGCTGCACCACAGGCATCAGCAATTCAACCGCGCCAGCACGGTTCATCTCTTCGCGAATGATGCCCTCGACCTTGCGGATCACCCGCAGGCCCATGGGCATGTAGTTGTAGATGCCGGCGCCGAGGCGCTTGATCATGCCAGCGCGCATCATCAGCTGATGGCTCACGACTTCGGCGTCTGCAGGTGCCTCTTTGAGGGTGGAGATGAAGAACTGGGAGGCTTTCATGGGCGCGACGTTACAGCCTGCAGAGGCACCCGGCGCAAGCTCCGGGTTAGCGAGAGCCTGGGCGGGGAGCCCCGTGGGTGCTATATTGATTTCAGTTCAAAATTTGGGGTTCGATTATGCTCGACCGGGAAGGCTACAGGCCCAACGTCGGCATCATCCTGCTCAACGCCCGCAACCAGGTGTTTTGGGGCAAGCGGCTGCGCACCCACTCCTGGCAGTTCCCGCAAGGGGGCATCAAGTATGGCGAGTCGCCTGAGCAGGCGATGTTCCGCGAGTTGCACGAGGAAGTCGGTTTGCTTCCCGATCACGTGGAAATTCTGGCGCGCACCCGCGATTGGCTGCGCTATGACGTGCCCGATCATTTCATCCGCAAGGATGCACGCGGCCACTACAAGGGGCAAAAGCAGATCTGGTTCCTGTTGCGCCTGATGGGCCGCGACAGCGACATGAACCTGCGCGCGACCAACCATCCGGAATTCGACGCCTGGCGCTGGAACGACTATTGGGTGCCGCTGGACGTGGTGATCGAATTCAAGCGCGGCGTCTACCAGATGGCGCTGACCGAACTGGCGCGCTTCATGCCGCGCATGGCCTACCAGAATCGCTACCTGCGTGGTGGCATGCGCCCGCATCGGGATGGCCGCAGGTCGCCGGACGGGGTCATGGACGAGGCCATGGGGCCTGCACTGCCGCTGATGTCGCCGCCTGCTGGCGCGCCAGAGTAGGCCGCCCAGCCTTCAGTCACGCTGACCAGGCGGCAAGCGCTCAGCTCAGCACCAGGTTGTCGCGATGGATCAGTTCGGGCTCGGCGACATAGCCGAGCAAGCCCGCGATCTGCGACGAGGGCTTGCGGGCAATCAGCCGGGCCTCGGCGCTGGAGTAGTTGGCCAGTCCACGCGCAACCTCTCCGCCAGCGGAGCTGCGCACCGCAATGACATCCCCGCGGTGGAACTCGCCCTGCACCTCGACCACGCCGATGGGCAACAGGCTCTTGCCCTCCTCGCGCAGCTTGATGACCGCGCCATCGTCAATCACCACGGCGCCCCGCATCTGCAGGTGATCGGCCATCCACTGCTTGCGGGCGGCCAGCTTGGGCGTGCCTGCCAGCAAGGCGGTGCCAATGGCCTCGCCCGCCATCAGGCGCAGCAACACGTCGGGCTCACGGCCCCATGCGATCACGGTGCTGGCACCGCTGCCTGCGGCGCGCTTGGCGGCCAGCACCTTGGTGATCATGCCGCCGCGGCCGATGCTGGAACCAGCGCCGCCGGCCATGCGTTCCAGCGCCGGGTCGCCGGCCTCTGCCACGTCGATGAAACGGGCCTCCGGGTCCTTGCGCGGGTCGGCCGAGTACAGGCCCTTCTGGTCGGTCAGGATGATCAGCACATCGGCTTCCACCAGGTTGGCGACCAGCGCGCCCAGCGTGTCGTTGTCGCCGAACTTGATCTCGTCATTGACGACGGTGTCGTTCTCGTTGATGACCGGCAGCACCTTCAGGCCCAGCAGGGTCAGCAGAGTCGAGCGGGCATTCAGGTAGCGCTCGCGGTCGGCCAGGTCGGCATGCGTCAACAGCACCTGGGCGCTGCCCATGCCGTGCTCGGAGAGCTTGCTCTCGTACATCTGCGCCAGGCCCATCTGGCCGACGGCAGCCGCAGCCTGCAACTCCGGCAGTTCCTTGGGCCGGGTCGTCCAGCCCAGGCGTTTCATGCCTTCGGCAATCGCGCCGCTGGAGACCATCACCACTTCGCAGCCCTGCGCCGCGAGGCCGGCCATCTGGCGACACCAGTTGCCGACCGCCTCGGCATCTACGCCTCGGCCTTCGTTGGTCACCAGGCTGGAGCCAACCTTGACGACGATGCGCCGCGCGCCCTGCAGTGCTGCACTCATCGCGGGGTCACTCGTCGGCAGCGGTCGTGTCGGCAGCGGCGTCGAAACGCGGATCGGGCTCAGGCGGCGGCTTGACCTGTTCGGCGGCCACATGCTCCCAGATGGCGTGAATCAGCGGCTGCAGGCCGTCACGGGCCAGCGCCGAGATCTCGAACACGGGGCCCTTCCACTTGTAGCGCTTGACGAAATCCTTGACGCGCTTGGCACGCTCGTCTTCGGGCACCATGTCCAGCTTGTTGAGCACCAGCCAGCGCGGCTTGTCGTGCAGCGCCTGGTCGTACTTGCGCAGCTCTTCGACGATGGCCTTGGCCTGCTTGACCGGATCGACCTCGTCGTCGAACGGCGCCAGGTCGACCACATGCAGCAGCAAACGCGTGCGCTGCAAGTGGCGCAGGAACAGATGACCCAGGCCGGCACCTTCGGAAGCACCTTCGATCAGGCCCGGAATGTCGGCCACCACGAAGCTCTTCTCGGGGCCGACGCGCACCACGCCCAGGTTCGGGTGCAGCGTGGTGAACGGATAGTCGGCAATCTTCGGCCTGGCGTTCGACACTGCCGTGATCAGCGTGCTCTTGCCGGCATTGGGCATGCCCAGCAGGCCCACGTCGGCCAGCACGCGCAGTTCCAGCTTAACCTTGAAGCCTTCACCCGGCCAGCCCGGCGTGTGCTGGCGCGGGGCGCGGTTGGTGCTGGTCTTGTAGTGCAGGTTGCCGAAGCCGCCATCGCCACCCTTGGCCAGCAGCACCGGCTCTTCGGGGTCGATCAGCTCGGCCATCACGCGGCCGGTTTCGACGTCGGTGATGATGGTGCCGACGGGCATGCGCAGCATGATGTCGTCCGCCGCAGCGCCAAAGCAGTCTGCGCCACGGCCGGCCTCGCCATTGCGCGCTTCGTGGCGGCGGGCGTAGCGGTAGTCGATCAGCGTGTTCAGGTTGCGGTCGGCCACGGCATAGACGCTGCCGCCCTTACCGCCGTTGCCGCCGTCTGGTCCGCCAAAGGGAATGAATTTCTCGCGCCGAAAACTCGCGCAGCCCGCGCCGCCGTTGCCCGCGGCGATGTCGATGGTGGCTTCGTCAACGAATTTCATGGTGTTCGGATGGTATCGGAGGGCCGAAACCGGCCCGAGTGTCTTGGGTTCGCCGCCGGCGATGTCGGGCACTCTGCCCGCGCCGGCCCATCAAGACAAAAGCCCCGGCAAGCCGGGGCTTTGGACGCTTGGTCCAGCCAGAGGCAGACCAAGGCGAAGGCTGTGGCGATTACAGCGGCGTGATGATCACGGTGTGCCGGTTCAGCGCGCCCTTGACGGCGAACGAAACGGTACCGTCGACCAACGCGAACAGCGTGTGGTCACGGCCCATCGCGACATTGGTGCCGGCATGGAACTTGGTGCCACGCTGGCGCACGATGATCGAGCCCGCCGAGATGACTTGGCCACCGAAGGCCTTGACACCCAGCATCTTGGGTTGAGAGTCGCGGCCGTTCCGGGTGGAACCGCCGCCTTTTTTCTGTGCCATGGTTCAGAACTCCTGTTGAGGTGCTGAATCAGCCGTTGACCGCGCTGATTTCCAGCTCGGTGTAGTTCTGGCGATGACCGCCATGCTTCTGGTAGTGCTTGCGGCGGCGCATCTTGAAGATGCGAACCTTGTCGTGCCGGCCATGGGCCACCACGGTTGCCACCACTGTTGCACCGCTCACCAGGGGAGTCCCGACCTTCAGATTTGCGCCGCTGCCGACAGCCAAAACCTGGTCAATCACGATTTCCTGGCCAACGTCCGCAGCAATCTGTTCTACCTTGATCTTTTCGCCGGCTGCAACCTTGTATTGCTTGCCACCGGTTTTTACGACCGCGTACATATGTGCCCTTTGCTTGAAGTGCGCAAGACCTGTTGGCATGCCCTGAACATCAGACCCGTTAACTCAACAGGCCTCAAATCCAGGAGGCGCCACACCCGCCAAACGCATCTCATCAATCGCCGCGGACCATTCCGAGGCGAAGCTTGGGATCATAGCATAGCAGCCACCAAGCTGCCAAGCACCCGGCACGCGAATGGCAGAGGCCGCCAACGCTGCGCCGGTCGCTTCCTATAATCGACGGGTTTTGCCGTCATCGGGTTCGCTCCCCCGCCTCATGTCGCCCTCCTCCACGACGCTGCCCACCCCCAACATCGACTTCGACCCGATGGCCGACGACATGCGCCAAGTCGACGAGGTAATCCGGCAGCGGCTGTCCTCGGACGTCGCGCTGATCGAACAGATTTCCCACTACATCATCGGTGCAGGCGGCAAGCGCATTCGCCCCCGGCTGGTGCTGCTGTTCGCGGACGCCCTGGGCTACAAGGGCCCACACAAATATGAACTGGCGGCCACAGTCGAGTTCATCCACACCGCCACGCTGCTGCACGACGATGTGGTCGATGAGTCTTCGCTGCGGCGCGGCCGGGACACTGCCAATGCGGTGTTCGGCAATGCCGCCAGCGTGTTGGTGGGCGACTTCCTGTATTCACGCGCCTTCCAGATGATGGTTTCGGTGAACAGCATGCGTGTGCTCGACGTGCTGGCCGATGCGACCAACGTCATCGCCGAAGGCGAGGTGCTGCAGCTGATGAACATGCATGAGCCAGACGTTGCAATCGAAGACTATCTGCGCGTCATCCGCTACAAGACCGCCAAGCTGTTCGAGGCCAGCGCGCGCCTGGGTGCCGTGATTGCCCAGGCACCCCGCGAGATCGAAGAAGCCTGCGCCGACTACGGACGCTCGCTGGGTACGGCCTTCCAGCTGGTCGACGACCTGCTGGACTATCAAGGCACGACCACTGCACTCGGCAAGAATGTGGGCGACGACTTGCGCGAAGGCAAACCCACACTGCCGTTGCTGATCGCCATGAGCCGAGGCTCCGCGGCAGAACGCGACTTGATCCGCCACGCCATCGAACAGGGTGAGGTCGAACGGCTGCATGACATCATCGGCATCGTGCACCGCACCGGTGCGCTGGAAGCCACACGCGACGCCGCCCGCACCGAAGCCGAAGCGGCCCGCCTGAGCCTTTCTTCCCTGCCTCTTTCCAACTCGCTGAATTTGCTGCTAGAATTATCTGCTCGATCGGTTGAGCGCTCTTCTTGAGCGAACCAGGCAGGAACTGCAGGCATCACCAGAGATGCACAAGGCGATCCGGGTCAGCACGCCAAGCGCTGCGAAACCGGATGCCAACAGGGAATGCTTTGGCAGCGGGTCATTTCGGGGTGTAGCTTAGCCTGGTAGAGCGCTACGTTCGGGACGTAGAGGCCGGAGGTTCGAATCCTCTCACCCCGACCAAATTACTGTGAATCATTGCCAAGGCGCAGGAAGTTCAAGCTTTCTGCGCTTTTTGCATTTGAGCGCCCGCATCATGCTTCCCCTCTCGAAGAGGCAATTCCCGTCGGCGACCTGCATTGCCGTTGCAGCGCTTCGCCGCCTGCGTGCGTTCAGTCACAACTTGTGACCACTGGAGCCCGGTTTTCTCGCTGCATTGACCAGCAAAGCCGCCGATATACAGTACCGTGCCAAAGGGCGTTGATGCCCGGCCCATTCTTGTTGTAGCCCTCTTGCCGTTCAGCCGTGGATACTGTTGCCGACGCCTCCAAAGCCTTCTTGTCGGGAGTGGCACGTGTACTGGTCCATGGCGGCAAGCTTCAGCCAGCCAAAGCCGAGGAACTGGTTCGTAGCGCCAAGGAAAAGAAGCTTTCATTCATCGCTGAACTGATCGGCAGCAACACGATGACGCCACTGGCACTGGCGCAGTCGCTGTCCCAGGCTCTTGCAGCGCCTCTGCTGGATCTGGACGCAGTTGACACGCAAAAGCTGCCAAAGTCCTTCATCGACAGCAAACTGATTGGCCAGTACAAGGTCTTGCCGCTGGGCAAGCGCGGCAGTCGCCTGTTCCTTGCCTGCGCCGACCCGACCGACCAGGAAGCCAGCGAGCGCATCAAGTTTGCGACCCAGCTTTCGCCTGAATGGGTGGTCGTCGAATACGACAAGCTGATCAAGCTGGTGGACGGGCAGACCATCTCGGCCAATCAGGCGCTGGAGACGATTGCTTCTGCCGACTTCGAATTCGATGTCACTGAAGAAGAGGTGAGCGGCGCTTCGCCGTCGCCGGAGGCAGTTGCGGAGGTCGAAGATGCGCCCGTCGTGCGCTTCCTGCAGAAGATGTTGATCGACGCGATCAATCTCCGCGCCTCCGACCTGCACTTCGAGCCCTACGAATTCCACTACCGCGTGCGCTTCCGGGTGGATGGCGAGTTGCGCGAGATCACGCAACCACCGATTGCGATCAAGGAAAAGCTGGCGTCCCGCATCAAGGTCATTTCACGGCTGGACATCTCGGAAAAGCGCGTGCCGCAGGATGGCCGGATGAAGCTGCGCTTTGGCAGCAAGTCAATCGACTTCCGGGTCAGCACGCTGCCCACGCTGTTCGGCGAGAAGATCGTCATCCGTATTCTCGACTCTTCCAGCGCGAAGATGGGCATCGAGGCGCTCGGTTATGAACCGGAGGAAAAGGAGCGGCTGATGCACGCGGTGCACCGGCCCTATGGCATGGTGCTGGTGACCGGGCCAACCGGCTCGGGCAAGACAGTGTCGCTCTACACCTGCCTGAACATCCTGAACCAGCCGGGCGTGAACATCTCGACCGTGGAAGACCCGGCGGAAATCAACCTGCCCGGCATCAATCAGGTCAATGTCAACGACAAGGCTGGCCTGACCTTCGCCTCGGCACTGAAGTCCTTCCTGCGCCAGGATCCGGACGTGATCATGGTCGGCGAAATCCGCGACCTGGACACTGCGGACATTGCGATCAAGGCCGCGCAGACCGGCCACTTGGTGCTGTCCACGCTGCATACCAACGACGCACCGTCCACCTTGACCCGGTTGTTGAACATGGGCGTGGCGCCTTTCAACATCGCGTCCAGCCTGTTGCTGATCACCGCCCAGCGCCTGGTACGCCGCTTGTGCGAAAGCTGCAAGGCGCCTGCCGACTACCCGAGGCCTGCGCTGTTGCGTGCAGGCTTCACCGAAAGCGAACTCGACGGCACTTGGCGCCCTTACCGCGCCGTGGGCTGCTCTGCCTGCAACAATGGCTATCGTGGTCGTCTGGGCATTTACCAGGCCATGCCGATCACTGACGCGATTCAGCGGCTGATCCTGGCCAATGGTTCGGCCAACGATCTGGCGATACAGGCTCGCGAAGATGGGGTGCGCGATTTGCGCCAGTCCGGCCTGCTGAAGGTCAGGCTGGGCGCAACCTCACTGGAAGAAGTCATCGCCGCGACCAACGAATAGCGGCACGCGAAACAATCAAGGCAACACCGGTTTGCACCGGGCGAAGCCAGGGTCCTGAGAATCCACCCGCGTTGCGGGCGTCGACTACAACTGATCACACCGTCGGGAGCGGCCGGAGGCTTTATGGCTACAGCAGCGGCAGCAAGAAGCGCCAAGGATTTCACCTTCGAATGGGAAGGCAAGGACCGCAACGGCAAGGTCGTGCGCGGGGAGTTGCGCGCCGGCGGAGAAGCCGCCGTGAGTGCCAGCCTGCGTCGGCAGGGCGTGCTGGTCACCAAGGTGAAGAAGCGCCGCAGTTCCGGCGGCAAGAGCATCAAGCCCAAGGACATTGCCATCTTCACGCGCCAGTTGGCAACGATGATGAAGGCCGGCGTGCCCTTGCTGCAAGCCTTCGAAATCGTCGCCCGCGGCAGCACCAATGCCACGCTGACCCGGCTGCTGATGGATATCCGTGCGGACATCGAGACAGGTACCAGCCTGTCTGCTGCGTTCCGCCGGCATCCGAAATACTTCGATGCCCTGTACTGCAACCTGGTCGAGGCCGGCGAAGCTGGCGGTATTCTGGAATTGCTGCTCGGCCGTCTGGCGCTTTACCAGGAAAAGACGCTGGCACTGAAGCAGAAGGTCAAGTCAGCGCTGATCTACCCGATGTCGGTGCTGGTGGTCGCCTTCATCGTGGTCACGGTGATCATGATTTTCGTGATCCCGGCCTTCGAGGACGTGTTCAAGAATTTCGGCGCCGACTTGCCCACGCCCACGCTGTTGGTGATCGCCATGAGCAAGTTTTTCGTCTCCTATTGGTGGGCCATTTTCGGCAGCATCTTCGGCGGCGGCTACATGTTCGTGCGCACCTGGCGGCGTTCGGAAAGGCTTCAATTTTTCATGGATCGCCTGTTCCTGCGCATGCCGGTCTTCGGCGAACTGGTTCGCAAATCCATCATCGCGCGCTGGACCCGGACCCTTTCGACCTTGTTCGGTGCCGGTGTCCCGTTGGTGGAGGCGCTGGACTCGGTTGGCGGCACCGCAGGCAACAAGGTCTATGCCATCGCCACCGAAGCGATTCAACGTGACGTCGCCTCCGGCACCGCACTGACTTCGGCCATGACCGCAACCGGCGTGTTCCCGAACATGGTGTTGCAGATGGCTGGCATCGGCGAAGAATCGGGCGCGCTAGATGACATGCTTGCACGCGCCGCGGAGTTCTACGAAGAAGAAGTCGACGAGATGGTGAAGGGCCTCTCAACCTTGATGGAACCCATCATCATCGTCTTTCTTGGGACCATCATCGGCGGCATCGTCGTGTCGATGTACCTGCCCATCTTCAAGCTCGGTCAGGTGGTCTGACACATGACGACCGGAGAATGGGCGATCTGGCTGTCGCCCTGGGTGTTGGGTGCGCTCGGGCTTTGCATCGGCAGCTTCCTGAACGTGGTCGCGCATCGCCTGCCGCGCATGATGGAGCGGCAATGGTGGCGGGACGTGGCCCAGCAGCTGAGCGACGGCGAGTCATTCCAGCGGACTTTTGGACGGGGAGCGCCCAAGCCACTTGCCGCTACCTCAGGCGAACTTGAGCAGGAACTGGACAAGCTCGGCCGGTTGACGCTTTCCAAGCCCGCCTCACGCTGCCCTGCCTGCCAGCACAAGATCCGCTGGCATGAGAACATTCCGCTGGTGAGCTGGTTGCGGCTGCGAGGCCGCTGCTCCGCCTGCGGGACCCGCATTTCGGTGCGCTATCCGCTGCTGGAACTGGCCACCGGCCTGCTGTTCGCCGGCATTGCCTGGCGCGTGGGCCCGCAACCGGTGGCGCTGGCCTGGTGCGGCGTGGCCGCCACGCTGGTCGCGCTGACTGCCATCGACTGGGACACCACCTTGCTGCCGGACGCGCTGACGCTGCCGTTGCTGTGGGCCGGTCTGTGCGCCGCAGCGCTGGAATGGACGCTGCCACTCAGCACCTCGCTCTGGGGTGCCGTCGTGGGCTACCTGTCGCTGTGGTCGGTGTACTGGCTGTTCAAGCTGACGACAGGCAAGGAAGGCATGGGCCACGGCGACTTCAAGCTGCTGGCCGCGCTGGGGGCCTGGCTGGGCTGGAAAGCCATCCTGCCCATCGTGCTGATGGCTTCGGTGATCGGCGCGGTGGTCGGCATCGGCATGAAGCTCAGCGACACCTTGCGCGAAGGGCGCTACGTGCCATTCGGCCCGTTCCTCGCCGGTGGCGGACTGGTGCTGATGCTGGCGGGCACCGAAACGGTATTGGGCTGGATAGGGCAGTGAGCCCCGCACGGCCGCCCGAAGGGTCTCATTCCCGCCCGGCGGGACCGGCCGCGGGCCGCAGGGTGCGCCAGTGAGCGCTGTGCGCGTGGGCTTGACCGGCGGCATCGGCAGCGGCAAGAGCACGGTCGCGGCACTGCTGGCAGGCCGAGGCGCCAAAGTCATCGACACCGATGCGATCTCGCGCGCGTTGACCGCACCACAAGGCGCTGCGCTGCCCGCCATCGCCGCGGCATTTGGTGCCGACATGGTCGATGAACATGGCGCATTGGACCGGGCCCGCATGCGCCAGCTGGCCTTTGGCCAGGCCCCGGAAGCGCTGCAAGCCAAGCAGACGCTTGAGCACATCCTGCACCCATTGATCCAGGCCGAGACGGCACGCCAGGCCGCACAGGCAGAACCTGGCCAGCCACTGGTGTTCGACGTGCCGCTGCTGGCCGAGTCGGCCCATTGGCGTGGCCGGGTGGACAAGGTGCTGGTCATCGACTGCAGCGAGGCGACACAGGTCCGACGCGTCATGGCCCGCTCCGGCTGGCCTGCGCAGGAGGTGCAGCGCGTGATCGCGCTGCAGGCCACGCGGGCAGAGCGCCGCGCCATCGCCGATGCCGTGATCCTCAACGACGGGCTGAGCCTCGCGCAGTTGCAGGCCGAGCTGGACGCGCTCTGGCAGCAAGGTTTTTTCGGTCCGGCCGCTGCGCCCGGGGTGTGAAACAATCGCCGCCAGCCAACCGCCCGGAAAGCGCCTTTTGGTCCTCTACGAATACCCGTTCAACGAAAGCATCCGCACGATGCTGCGGCTCGAACACCTGTTCGGCCGACTGAACACCCTGGTGCCGCGTGACGAAGCGGTCGACCATCATTTCTCCCTGGTCACGCTGTTCGAGATCATGGACGTGGCCTCGCGGGCCGACCTGAAATCCGACCTGCTCAAGGAACTGGAGCGCCACAAGGCGCAGTTGCAAAGTTATCGCGGCAACCCGCATGTGTCGGAAGCCGCGCTGGACGAAGTCGTGGCTCGCATCGACCATGCCTTCAACGGCCTGAACCAGTTCGCGGGCAAGGCTGGGCAAGCGCTGACCACCAACGAGTGGCTGATGAGCATCCGCAGCCGCATCAGCATTCCTGGTGGCACCTGCGAGTTCGACCTGCCGGCCTACTTCGCCTGGCAGCAGCACAGCCCCGATCGGCGCCGCGCCGACCTCGCCCAGTGGCTCAGCCACCTGTGGCCGCTGGGCGAAGCGCTGCACGTGCTGCTGGGCCTGCTGCGGGACGCCGGCATGCCGCACAAGGTCGTGGCCCAGGGCGGCCAGTACCAGCAAACCCTGCCCCAGGGCCGCACCTACCAGTTGCTGCGAGTGCGGCTGGACGACGGGGTGGACCTGGTGCCAGAGATCAGCGGCCACCGCCTGATGGTCTCGGTGCGGCTGATGCGGGCCGACGCCGAGGGCCGCCTGCGCCCCGCCGCGCAGGACACCGCGTTTGAACTCTCGCTCTGCGCCTGAGTCCCATCGCTTCGTCATTCGTTTCCGCCTCGCCCTTGCACTTGCAAGCACCGCCAGCGCCTGCCGTGAACCAGCCCAAATCCAGCCCCCCATCCTCCGTTGCCGCCAAGGCCATCGAGGTCAACTGCCCGGCCTGCGGCGAGCGCACGCTGTATTCGCCTGCGAACGCCTTCCGGCCCTTCTGCAGCGCCCGCTGCCAGGGCCATGATTTCGGCGCCTGGGCCAATGAAGGCTACCGGGTGCCGACCAAGCCCAGCAGCGAAGAGCCGGAGCCCTGAGCCGGCTACGGACCGCCCTCAGGCCGGTTTTCGTCACACCCGGGCACTCGCCTGCTCTTGAAACCCGGCAGACGGTGCCTATAATGGGATTAGCACTCAACCAAGTCGAGTGCTAACAGTTCTGGCGTCGGCCTTCCTGGCCGGCGTTCCTGAGCACCTGATGTGATGCAGCGCCCTTTGCCGGTGTTGCCTTCCTCGCTCAAAGCCACTGCATTTAGGAGATGCCATGAAACTTCGTCCGTTGCACGATCGCGTGATCGTCAAGCGCCTGGAACAAGAAACCAAGACCGCCTCCGGCATCGTCATCCCTGACAACGCCGCCGAGAAGCCTGATCAAGGCGAAGTCCTGGCCGTTGGCCCGGGCAAGCGCAACGACAAGGGCGACTTCATCGTCCTGAACGTCAAGGTCGGTGACCGCGTGCTGTTCGGCAAGTACTCTGGCCAGTCGGTCAAGGTCGACGGCGAAGAGCTGATGGTCATGCGCGAAGAAGACCTGTTTGCGGTCGTCGAGAAGTAATCCTTCTCCCTCTGCACACACCTCTTACTGAACTGAATTCGGAGAATACAAATGGCAGCAAAAGACGTGATCTTTGGCTCTGATGCCCGCACCCGCATGGTTGAAGGCGTGAACATCCTGGCCAATGCGGTCAAGGTCACGCTGGGCCCCAAGGGCCGCAACGTGGTCCTGGAGCGCTCCTTCGGCGCCCCCACCGTCACCAAGGACGGTGTCTCGGTGGCCAAGGAAATCGAGCTGAAGGACAAGCTGCAGAACATGGGCGCGCAGATGGTCAAGGAAGTTGCTTCCAAGACCTCCGACAACGCCGGTGACGGCACCACCACCGCCACCGTGCTGGCGCAAGCCATCGTGCGCGAAGGCATGAAGTACGTGGCCGCCGGCATGAACCCGATGGACCTGAAGCGCGGCATCGACAAGGCGGTCACCGCCCTGGTCGCCCAGCTGAAGGCAGCCTCCAAGGCCACCACGACCTCCAAGGAAATCGCGCAAGTCGGCACCATCTCGGCCAACAGCGATTCCGAAGTCGGCCGCATCATCGCTGAAGCGATGGACAAGGTCGGCAAGGAAGGCGTCATCACCGTCGAAGACGGCAAGTCGCTGGACAGCGAACTCGACGTCGTCGAAGGCATGCAGTTCGACCGCGGCTACCTGTCGCCCTACTTCATCAACAACCCGGAAAAGCAAGCCGCACTGCTGGACAACCCGTTTGTCCTGCTGTTCGACAAGAAGATCTCGAACATCCGCGATCTGCTGCCGACCCTGGAACAAGTGGCCAAGGCTGGCCGTCCGCTGCTGATCATCGCTGAAGAAGTCGATGGCGAAGCGCTGGCGACCCTGGTGGTCAACACCATCCGCGGCATCCTGAAGGTCGTCGCCGTCAAGGCCCCGGGCTTTGGCGACCGTCGCAAGGCCATGCTGGAAGACATCGCCATCCTGACCGGTGGCAAGGTCATCGCCGAAGAAGTCGGCCTGTCACTCGAGAAGGTCACGCTGGCCGACCTGGGCCAGGCCAAGCGCGTCGAAGTGGGCAAGGAAAACACCATCATCATCGATGGCGCTGGTGCCGCTGCCGACATCGAAGCCCGCGTCAAGCAAGTGCGCGTGCAGATCGAAGAAGCTTCGAGCGACTACGACCGTGAAAAGCTGCAAGAACGCGTGGCCAAGCTGGCCGGCGGTGTTGCCGTCATCAAGGTCGGTGCTGCCACCGAAGTCGAGATGAAGGAAAAGAAGGCCCGCGTCGAAGACGCGCTGCACGCGACCCGTGCCGCCGTTGAAGAAGGCATCGTCGCCGGTGGCGGCGTGGCCCTGCTGCGCGCCCGCCAGACGGCAGGCACCATCAAGGGTGACAACGCTGACCAGGACGCCGGCATCAAGCTGATCCTGAAGGCGATCGAAGCCCCGCTGCGCGAAATCGTGTCGAACGCCGGTGGCGAACCCAGCGTGGTGATCAACGCCGTGTTGGCTGGCAGTGGCAATCACGGCTTCAATGCCGCGAACGACACCTATGGCGACATGATCGAGATGGGCATCCTGGACCCGACCAAGGTGACCCGGACCGCGCTGCAAAACGCCGCTTCGGTCGCTTCGCTGATGCTGACCACCGAATGCATGGTTGCCGAAGCCCCGAAGGACGACGCGCCTTCGATGCCCGGCGGCGGCATGGGTGGCATGGGCGGCATGGGCATGGACATGTAAGCTGTCCTGCCTGAGCGTCCCCGCTCTCGCAAGCATGCAAGGCCACCTTCGGGTGGCCTTTTTTGTTGTGTCGCCGCACCCGGTGCCGCCCGGACACACGGCGCACCACGCCACAATCCGCCGCATGACGCGTGCGCTGTTGTCCCTGCTGTTGCCCTTGGTCGGAGTGATTGGCGCCTCGTCTGCAGCCCTCGCCGCAGCGCAGGCAGTGCAGCCCGAGCCAACGCGCAGCGCCAGCACTGCAAGCGGCTCGCCGGGCACACCGGCCGAAGCCCGAACGCTGGCCCAGGGCGTGCCGGCGGCCCAAGCCCCCGCCGCCCCGCCGCGGCTGCGCATCGGCCTGGTGCTTTCGGGCGGCGGCGCGCGCGGACTGGCGCACGTTGGTGTGCTGAAGGCGCTGGAGCGCGCGCAGGTGCCCATCGACGCCATTGCCGGGACCTCGATGGGCGCCGTGGTCGGCGGGCTGTATGCCAGCGGCATGCCGGCCGAGACCATCGAAGCCGAGTTCAAGAAGGTCAACTGGAGCCGGCTGTTCGCCCAGCGCGTGGGCCGCCAGCAGCTCTCCCAGCGGCGCAAGGAAGAGGACTTCGACCTCTCGACTGCCATCGAGCTGGGCTACCGCGACGGTGAATTCCGCGCGCCGCAGGGCGCCGTCTCCAGCCGCGGCCTGGAAACCCTGCTGCGCCGCTACACCTTGCCGGTGCGCGCGGTGCAGGACTTCGACCAGCTGCCCATCCCGTTCCGCGCAGTCGCCACCGACATGGAAACCGGCGCGCTGGTCATCCTGGACCAGGGTGACCTGGCGATGGCGCTGCGCGCCAGCATGAGCGTGCCCGGCCTGTTCCCGCCCAGCGAAGTGGAAGGCCGCGTGCTGGGCGATGGCGGCCTGGTCAACAACCTGCCGGTCGACGTGGTGCGGGCGATGGGCGTGGACGTTGTGATCGCCGTCAACATCGGCACGCCGCTGGCCGGCCGCGAAACGCTGAACTCGGCCATCGGCCTCACAGCGCAGATGATCAACATCCTGACCGAGCAGAACGTGCACCGCAGCCTGGCCACGCTGGGCAAGCAGGACCTGCTGATCGCGCCGGACCTGGGCAAGCTGAGCTCGGGCGACTTCGACAGCGCAAAGGCGCTGATCACACTGGGCGACGGCGCCACCGAAGCGCTGGCCGAATCGCTGCGGGCCCTCGCGCTGCCGGCCGACCAGTATGCCGACTGGCGCGCGCACCGCAGCCCCGCTGCGCAGCCGCCCAGCACCCTGCAGTTCGTCGCCTTCGAAGGCACCACCGCCACCAACCCGCAGCGCCTTGAGCCCCAGCTTCAGTCGCACCAGGGCGAGGCCTTCGACCCGCAAAAGGCCGAGGCCGACACCCAGTACCTGGCCGCCAGCGGCGACTATGTGCGCGCCGACTACCGGCTGGTGCACAGCAACGAGCGCGGCGACGGCCTGGTCTTCGACCTCGAAGACAAGCCCTGGGGCCCGAACTACCTGAACATCGGCCTGGACCTGTCGACCGACTTCGATGGCCGCAGTGCCTTCAACGTCAAGGTCAGCCACAACCGCCACTGGCTCACCGACAACGGCACCGAATGGCGCAACCGGCTGCAGATCGGCGAGGTGCCACAGGTGTCCACCGAGCTGTACCACCCACTGAAATGGACGCTGGGCCTGTCGAACGACTGGTTCGTGGCCGCCTCGGCCAGCGCCGAGCGCCGCAACCTCTCGCTGTTCGAAGACAACGGCGGCGAGAAGATCGGCGAAGTGCAGCGTTCGGTGGCGCGTGCCGGGCTGGACCTGGGCCAGCCCTGGGGCAGCCTGGGCGAGTTGCGCCTCGGGCTGGACTACCGCGTCGGCCGCAACCAGCTGCTGCTGCGCAACGACCTGGCTGACACGCTCTACACACCCGAGGCCTGGCAGGAAGCCGGCCTGCGGCTGCGGGTGGTGATGGACCAGCTGGACTTCGCCAACTTCCCGCAGCGCGGCTACCGCGCCGAGGCCGAGGCCTTTGTCGGCAAGCGGCATGACGACGGCACGCGCAAGCTGCTGCGCCTGGAAACCCAGGCCACCACGGCCAGCACTTGGGGCAACCAGACGCTGAACCTGCACCTGATGGCGCGCGGCTCCAACGAGGACCGGCTGTCGCCGGTCGGCCGCTATTCGCTGGGCGGCTTCCAGCAGCTCTCGGGCTACCAGGTCGGCCAGCTGACCGGCAACGTGGTGCTGCTCGGCCGCCTGGGCTGGTACATGCGGCTGGCCGAAACGCCGGTGTTCGCCCGCGGATTTTTCGTCGGCGCTTCGCTGGAAACCGGCAACGCCTGGCTGGACACCCGCGAGATGCGCAAAGGCGGCCTGCGTCAGGGCGGCAGCCTGTACCTGGGTGCCGACACCGGCCTGGGGCCGATGTACCTGGGCCTCACCTGGGCGCCCCGGGGCGAGGCAGGCTTGGTGCTGTTTGTCGGCCGGCCCTAGACATCGAGCACCCGGTCCCGCGGGTACGCGGGACCACCCGCCTAGCAGGTTGGCGCAGCCGCCTGGGGCAGCCGGCGCCGGCTGCTTGGCTCAGGCCCCGTCGGACGGCGGCGCCGGTTCGGCGGTCGTTTCGGCTGCGGTGCTGGATGCATCGGTCTCGTCAATGGCATCCGCATCCGCATCGCCCGCCGGATGCATCCACCCATGCAGCGTCTCGGCCAGGTCGTGCAGGCCGATGTGCTTGGGCGCCGAGAACAGCAGGATGCCGACGTCCGACGCGTCGGTCACGACCGAGGCCAACGCGTCCTGCACCTTCGCCAGCGAAGCCTGCTGCTCCTTGCGGTTGAGCTTGTCGGCCTTGGTCAGGACCACCAGCAGCTTCACCGCACCGTTCACGACACGCGGCGAGATGAAATTCAGCAGCCTTTCGTCCAGCGGCGTCAGCCCCAGCCGGCTGTCGACCAGCAGCACCACGCCGGTCAAGTTGCGCCGCACCTCCAGGTAGTCGGCCATCACCCGCTGCCAGCGGACCTTGGCCTCCCGGTTCACCGTTGCGTAGCCGTAGCCCGGCAAGTCGGCCAGGTAGGCGTCGGGTTCGTCCTTGGGGCCGAGCGCAAACAGGTTGATGTGCTGGGTACGGCCCGGGGTTTTGGATGCGAAGGCCAATTGCCGTCGCTGTGCCAGGGCATTGATCGAAGTCGACTTGCCGGCATTGCTGCGGCCGACGAAGGCGATTTCGCCCAGGTCGCCCTGTGGCAACTGGTCAAGCTGGCTGGCGGTGGTCAGGAAGCGGGCGCTGTGGGCCCATGCCAGTGCAGCGAGGGCTTCCGCACTGGGCGGCTTCGCGTCTTTGCGGAGGGAAGCAGTCATGGAGCATTGTAAGATTCATTGGTTTTGTTGCCGGGCGTCATGCCTGGAACCTGCACGAAGAATCAAAATCCGAGACAACCCAAACCCGAGGCCCTTTCCGATGAAGACTTCCGTCGCCGTCGCCAGCTCCGTCGTGCTCGCCGCCTTGCTCGCGGCCCCTGCGTTCGCTGCTGAGGCCAGTGCGGCACCAGCCAAGATCGATCTGGTGCGAGGCTCGGAAATCTCGTCCACGGTTTGCGCCGCCTGCCACACGGCAGACGGGTCGCGCGGCAGCCCCGCGAATCCGATCCTGCAGGGCCAGCATGCCGACTACCTCTACAAGCAGCTGACCGAGTTCAAGGCCGGCAAGCGGCCCAGCGCGGTGATGAACGGCATGGCCGCCACGCTCAGCGAGTCCGACATGCGCAACGTCGCCGCGTTCTACGCCGGCAAGACCGCCAAGCCAGGCGCCGCGAAGAATCCGGACACGGTCCAACTGGGCCAGAAGATCTACCGCGGCGGCATTGCCGAGAAGAACGTGCCCGCCTGTGCCGGCTGCCACAGCCCGAACGGCGCCGGCATCCCGGCCCAATATCCCCGCCTGGCCGGCCAGCATGCCGACTATGTCGAAATCCAGATGAACAACTTCCGCAGCGGCGCGCGGCCCAACAGCGTGCCGATGGCCGGCGTGGCCTCTCGAATGAGCGACAAGGAAATCAAGGCCGTGTCAGACTACATCGCCGGCCTGCGCTGAAGCCGGGCCCCAGGCGCGAGCAGACCCGCACGCGCCGGCCCGCAACGACCCCGTCGCCCGGGCCGGTCCATGACCGGCCCTTTTCACATCGGCGAGCCAGACCTCTTTCGCAGCACCTTTCCCGATGAACGCCACCGTTCCCTCTCCCGACGCTGCCAACAGCCGCTTCGCCACCACGCGCCGCGAAACGCTGGCCCTGCTGGCCTCGATGCGCTTTGCCATCACCTTGCTGTGCGTGATCTGCATTGCCTCGGTCATTGGCACCGTGGTCAAGCAGGGCGAGCAGCTGCCGGACTATGTCAACAAGTTCGGTCCGTTCTGGGCCGAGCTGTTCGGCCATGTCAGCCTGTTCACCGTCTACAGCGCGCCCTGGTTCCTGCTGATCCTGGCCTTCCTGGTCACCTCCACCAGCCTGTGCATCGCGCGCAACGCACCCAAGATCCTGGCCGACCTGCGCAGCTTCAAGGAAGGCGTGCGCGAGCAGTCGCTCAAAGCCTTCCATCACAAGGCCGAAGGCGGCATCGCGCTGCAAGGCCAGGCGGCGCTGGACCATGTGTCGGCCGTGCTGGCTCGCCACGGCTGGCAGGCCAGGGCCCAGGTGCGTGCCGGCGGCACCATGGTCGCGGCGCGCAAGGGCCGGGTCAACAAGCTGGGCTACCTGTCGGCCCATTCGGCCATCGTGCTGATCTGCCTGGGCGGCCTTTTCGACGGCGACCTGGTGGTCAAGGCGCAGATGGCGCTGACCGGCAAAAGCACCTTCGAAGGCGGCGGTTTGATCCGCGACGTGCCGCCCGAGCACCGCTTGCCCGCCGGCAACCCGACCTTCCGCGGCAACCTGATGGTGCCCGAGGGCGCACGCAGCGGCACCGCCATCCTGCAGATGCCGGACGGCATCGTGCTGCAGGACCTGGACTTCGACGTCGAGCTCAAGCGCTTCATGGTCGAGTACTACGAGACCGGCATGCCGCGGCTGTTCGCCAGCCAGATCGTGCTGCACGACCACGACGGCAGCCCGCCGGTCGAGGCCACGGTCAAGGTCAACGAACCCGTCACCCACCACGGCGTGGCGATCTACCAGAGCAGTTTCGAGGACGGCGGCTCGACGCTGAAGCTCAAGGCCTTGCCGCTGCAGGCCGGCGGCCAGCCCTTCGAGATCAACACCCGCGTCGGCGACAGCGTGCCGCTGCAGCAGGGCAAGTCCCCGTTGACGCTGGAAGTCACAGGGCTGCGCGTCATCAACGTCGAAAACCTCGGCGCTGCAGAAGGTGCCGGCACCGACGTGCGCAAGGTTGACCTGGGCAGCACCTTGAACAAGCACCTGGGCAGCGGCGTCAGCCCCGACAAGGCCAAGCAGCTGCACAACGTCGGCCCATCCATCACCTACAAGCTGCGCGACGCCAGCGGCCAGGCCCGCGAGTTCAGCAACTACATGGTGCCCATCGAGCTGGACGGCCAGCGGGTGTTTGTCGTCGGCGTGCGCGACACGCCGGCCGACAGCTTCCGCTACCTGCGCCTGCCGGTCGACGAACAAGGCAGCCTGGACGGCTGGCTGCGGCTGCGCCAGGCGCTGGGCGACACGGCATTGCGCGAACAGGCGGCAAGCCGCTACGCCAGGCAGGCCGCACCGGCCGACAAGCCCGAAATGATCGAGCAGCTGCGCGTGACCAGCGCACGCGCGCTGGCCCTGTTCGCTGGCGTGGAGCCCGCCAGCAAGAAGAGCACACCCAGCGCCGGCTTGGTCGCGCTGAGCCAGTTCATTGACGACAGCGTGCCCGAGGCCGAGCGCGCCCGCGTGGCCGACGTGCTGCTGCGCATCCTCAACAGCGCGCTGTACGAACTCAACGACATCGCCCGCGAACAGGCCGGCCTGAAACCGCAGGGCAACGAAGCGGCGGCACAAAGCTTCATGGCCCAGGCCGTCATCTCGCTGTCCGACAGCTTTTTCTACCCCGCCCCGGTGCTGCTGGCGCTGCAGGACTTCCAGCAGCGCCAGGCCAGCGTGTTCCAGGTCGCCCGCGCACCCGGCAAGACCCTTGTCTACCTCGGCGCAGTCTTGCTCATCATCGGCGTGTTTGCGATGCTCTACGTGCGCGAACGCCGGCTCTGGGTCTGGCTGCAGGGCGCTGGCGAAGCCAACCCTGGCAGCCGCATGCTGATTGCCCTGTCCACGCCAAGGCGCACACTGGACGTGGATGCAGAATTCACTGCCTTGCGCCAGGACTTGCTCGGCGCATCCACCGCCGCCGAACCCGCTGTCATTGGAGACACGCCATGAACACCACCACGACCGGCAATGCGCCCCTGGCGTCGCTGCCCATGGGCAAGTCCGGCTGGCTCGCCGGCCGCAGCTTGCTGGACTGGCTCTATGCGCTGCTGGTGCTGGGCGGCGCAGGCTATGCGTTCCAGCGCTACGGCGCGTCGATGGACGGCTACGAACGTGGCATCCTGGCCGGCGCCGCGCCGGCGCTGATCGCGCTGGGCTGGTTCTGGCGCCCGCTGCGCGCGCTGGCGCTGGCCGTGGGCCTGGCCAGCCTGCTGGCCATCTCGCTCTACAACCGCCACACCGACGGCTTCGGCGCCGACCTGGCCGCCGCCGACCAGGTCTTCTGGCTCAAGTATTTCCTCTCCAGCCAGAGCGCCATCCTGTGGATGAGCGTGCTCTTCTTCATGAGCACGATCTTCTACTGGCTGGGCTTCCTGGGCAAGGCAGAAGGCGGCAACGCCGTGGGCCAGCGCATCGGCTCCGGCCTGGCCTGGGCCGCTGTCTTCATGGCCCTGACCGGCACCATGGTGCGCTGGTTCGAGAGCCACCAGATCGGCCCGGACATCGGCCACATCCCGGTGAGCAACCTGTACGAAGTCTTCGTGCTGTTCTGCTGGCTGACCACGCTGTTCTACCTCTACTTCGAAGCCCACTACAAGCTGCACGCCCAGGTGCGCGCGCTGGGTGGCTTCGTGATGCTGGTGGTGAGTGCCGCGGTCGGCTTCCTGCTCTGGTACACGGTGGCGCGCGAAGCGCAGGAAATCCAGCCGCTGGTGCCCGCGCTGCAAAGCTGGTGGATGAAGCTGCACGTCCCGGCCAATTTCATCGGCTACGGCACCTTCTCGCTGTCGGCCATGGTGGCCCTGGCCTGCGTGCTGAAGGAAGCCAGTGCCAAGGCGCTCTGGCTGGGCCTGGTGGCGCTGCCGGCCACGGTGCTGGTGCTGGTCGCCGGCTACGCGGTGGGCGGCAGTGACCCGGCCGCAGCCGGCGCCGCCGCCAAGGCGGCACGCTTGATCGGCGGCACCGGCCTGTTCTTCGCCATCATGGTCGCGCTGCGCCGGCCCATCAACGCCCGCACGCCCAGCGTGCTGCTGATGGACGACCTGATGTACAAGGCCATCGCGGTCGGCTTCGCGTTTTTCACCATTGCAACGGTGCTGGGCGCCTTCTGGGCCGCAGAAGCCTGGGGCGGCTACTGGAGCTGGGACCCGAAGGAAACCTGGGCCCTGATCGTCTGGCTGAACTACGCCGCCTGGCTGCACATGCGGCTGATGAAGGGCCTGCGCGGCGCCGGCTCGGCCTGGTGGGCGCTGGGCGGCCTGGTCGTCACGACCTTCGCCTTCCTCGGCGTGAACATGTTCCTCTCGGGTCTGCACTCGTACGGGGAACTCTGAGCTGGGTGATCGGCTGAGGGGAACCACCCGCCCCTCAGCACAATCCATCCGAAAGCTGTAAGGTCTGGCGCAGTCATCCCGACTGACGTTGACCTCGCACTCGCTTTCGGAAGTTCGCCATGCCCTTGATCCGTTCCCGCGGTCCGCACGACCCGCTGCCCTCGGAAATCACCTCCCCCGAGCTCTACCACTCGCGCCGGGCCTGGCTGCAGCGCACCGCGGCCGGGGCCGCCGGGCTGGGCCTGGCCAGCTGGGCGCAGCGCGAGGCCTTCGCGCAAGGCATGCCGGCCACGCCGCCAGGCAAGCTGGCCAAGCTGCCGGGCGTGCGCAGCGGCGTGGCCGGTGCGCTGGCCAACGAGAAGCTGACCGCCTACGGCGACGTCACCACCTACAACAACTTCTACGAGTTCGGCACCGACAAGTCCGACCCGAACCGCAATGCCGGCAGCCTGAAGCCGCGGCCATGGACCGTGAGCATCGAAGGCCTGGTCGCCAAGCCGCTCACGCTGGACCTGGAGGCGCTGCTCAAGCTCGCGCCGATGGAAGAGCGCGTCTATCGGCTGCGGTGCGTCGAAGGCTGGTCCATGGTCATCCCGTGGGTCGGCTATTCGCTGTCCGAGATCATCAAGAAGGCGCAGCCGCTGGGCAGCGCCAAGTACGTGGAATTCGTCAGCCTGGCGGACCCGAAGCAGATGCCCGAGCTGCGCGCCGGCGTGCTGAACTGGCCCTACGTCGAAGCGCTGCGCATGGACGAAGCGATGCACCCGCTGGCGATGATGGTCTTCGGCCTCTACGGCGAAGTGCTGCCGAACCAGAACGGCGCGCCGCTGCGCCTGGCGGTGCCCTGGAAATACGGCTTCAAGAGCGCCAAGTCCATCGTCAGGATCCGCTTCATGGACAAGGCACCCACCACCAGCTGGGAAGGCTCCGCGCCATCCGAATACGGCTTCTATTCCAACGTCAATCCGCAGGTCGACCATCCGCGCTGGAGCCAGGCCACCGAGCGTCGCATCGGCGAAGACGGCTTGTTCGCGAAGAAGCGCGCCACGTTGATGTTCAACGGCTATGAAGCCCAGGTGGCGTCGCTGTACGCCGGCATGGACCTGAAGAAGAACTTCTGATGGCAGCGACAGGCGTTTCTACGGCCGCGCGCCGCGCGCCGCCTAAAGGCCTGGTGCCGCGGCTCAATGGCTGGTTGCTGCACCCGGTCGTCAAGCCGCTGCTGTGGCTGTTGCTGGCCATGCCGGCCGGGCTGCTGCTCTGGGGCGCCATCCAGAACCAGCTGGGGCCGAACCCCACCGAAGCGCTGATCCGTGGGCTGGGCGACTGGACGCTGCGTTTGCTCTGCGTCACGCTGGCCATTACCCCGCTGCGCCAATGGACAGGCCTCAACAGCATCGTGCGCTGGCGCCGCAACCTGGGGGTCGCGACCTTTCTCTACGGCACGCTGCACTGGCTTTCATACGCCTGGTTCGACCAGAACCTGGACCTGCAGGCGCTGCTGCACGATGTGGCCAAGCGGCCCTTCATCCTCGTTGGCACTGCCGCCTGGCTGGCGATGCTGCCGCTGGCGCTGACCTCGTTCAACGCCGCCATCAAGCGCCTGGGCGGCAAACGCTGGCAGGCGCTGCACAAGACCATGTACGCGATTGCGCTGGGCGGCCTGCTGCACTTCTTCTGGCTGCGCGCCAGCAAGCACAACTTCGCAGAAGTCGCGGTCTACGCCGCGGTCATCTTCTTCCTTCTGGGCTGGCGCGTGTGGCGCTGGCTGCGCAGCCGCCGGCCGGTCATGGCTTGACGCTGGCGACTGGCGACGCAGGCAAAGCCTCCCAGCCGCCACCGAGGGCCATGAACAGTTGCACCTGGTCGTCGGCCAACTGCGATTCGGACGCGGCCAGCGCTGCGTCCGCACTGGCCAGCGAACGGTCTGCGTCCAGCGCATCGAGGTAACCGGTCTTGCCACCGCGGTAAAGCTGGGCGGACTGCTGTGCCACCTTGGCTGCGGCCTCGCGCGCAGCCGTCAAGGCAGCGCGCCGCTCCAGCTCGCGGGCATAGGCGTTCAGCGCGGTTTCGGTTTCGCGCAAGGCCGTCAGCACGGTGCCGTCGAATTTTGCCAGCGCACCGCGCGTGCCGGCTTCGGCCTGCGCGATGCGGGCCTGCACCGCGCCGGTGTTCGGCACGGTCCACGAGATCAGCGGGCCCAGGCCCCAGGCCAGCGAATCGCTGTGGCCGAAGTCCGGCGCCGGGCCCGCCGACGAGGCCGACAGGCCCAGCGTGATGTGCGGGTACAGCTCGCCGGTGACCACGCCAATGCGCGCGGTCGCCGCGGCGAGTTCACGCTCGGCCTGGCGCACATCGGGCCGGCGGCGCAGCAGCGCGGCGCCGTCGCCCACGGGCAGCGCCTGCATGACCTGCGGCGGCGTGACGCAGTCGGCCACACCGGCCGGCAGGTCGCCCGGCAGCGCGCCGGTCAGCGTCGCCAGCCGCAGCAAGGCCGCTTCGCGCTCGGCCTGCAGCGGCGGCATCGCAGCGTTGAGCTGTTCCAGCTGCGCCTTCGCGCGGTTCAGGTCCAGCATGCCGACACGGCCGGCGCGCTGCAACTGGCCAGCCACGTCCAAGGCCTCGCGCTGCAGCTGCACCGAGTGCTGCGCAGTCTGCCAGCGCAGCCCGGCCGAGCAGGCCTGCGCATAAGCCCGCGTGGTCGCGCCCACCACGCTGACGCGCGCCAGGTCCAGCCCGGCCTCTGCCGCGCCGGTGTTCGCCTCCGCAGCCTCGATACTGCGCTGCAGCTGGCCCACCAGGTCCAGCTGATAGGACAGCGCGACGCCCGCACTCGCGCTGAAGTGGTTGGGCGGCACGTAGCCCTTCTGCAGGTAGGACAGACCCGAGGCGTGGCCAAACGACGGGCCACCGCTCAGCGCCGCACTCACGCCCCGCGCGGCACCCGCTTCATCGGCCTGCGCCTGCACCTTCTCCAGGTTGGCCGTGGCCTGGCGCAGGTCGGTGTTGTGGGCCAGCGCGCGCTGCACCAGTGCGTCCAGCCGGGCATCGTCGTAGAGCCGCCACCAGTGCGGCGGCAGCGGCGCCGTCGTGAACGACGCACCGGCGGTTTCGGCCGCCTCGTTGAACTGCGCCGCCGCCGCGGGTTGCGCAGCCAGCGACTGCGCGGGCAGCACGTAGTCCGGCCCGACCGGCGTGTGGCTGCAGGCGGCCAGCAAGGCTGACAGCAAAAAGGGGATCAACAGGCTGCGCATGGGTTCAGCTCCGCGAATCCGCCGAGCCAGCATTGGCGGTACGCGCTGGCGCGGCCACCGGCGCCGCTTCCAGCACCTGCACTGTCACCGTCTGCCCTGCGACCAGCCGCACATCGGCCGGCAACGGGTCCAGCTTGACCTTGACGGGGATGCGCTGCGCCAGCCGCACCCAGTTGAAGCTGGGGTTCACGCTGGACAGCAGGTTGGCGCTGGTCGAGCGGTCGTGGTCGGCAATGCCGGCGGCAATGCTGTCGACCACGCCGGGCAGCGCGCGGCTGCCACCCATGGCCGTGACGCGCACGCGGTCGCCCACGTGGATGCGTGGCAGCTGCGTCTCCTCGAAATACCCTTCGACGTACAGCGAACGCTGGTCCACCAGCGCCAGCGCGGCGTGGCCGGCCGAGGCATAGGCGCCGGCGCGCAGGTCCAGGTTGGTGACCAGCCCGTCCACCGGCGCGCGCACCGCCGCGCGCTCCAGGTTCAGCTGCGCCGCGCTGACGACCAGCTCGGCCTGGGCCACCGCGGCCTGCGCCTGCTCCACGCGCATGCGCGTCTGCTCGCGCTGCTCCTGCGAGATCAACAAGGCCAGCCCGGCGTTGCGCTGGTCCTCGCGGCCGGCCTGGGCCAGCACGACGCGCTGTGCGGCCAGCGCCGAGCGCGCCTGCTTCAGCGCCAGCTCATAGCGCACCGGGTCCACGTCGAACAGCAGCTGGCCGGCCTTCACTGCCTGGTTGTCCTGCACCGGCACCGCGGTGACCAGGCCGGACACATCTGGTGCAATCTGCACCACATTGGCCCGCACACGCCCGTCCCGGGTCCAGGGTGCCAGCTCGTAGTGGTCCCACAGCTGCAGCACCGCCCAACTCGCGGCGGCCACCGCGGCGAGCGTCACGCCAACGCGCAACACCGGCACGGCCACGCGGGAAGAAAGCCAGTGCTTGTTCATCAAAGCCTCGTTCATTGCATCAAGACGGTGAGACGGCTGAGCGCCCACACCAGCAGCGCATACAGCGCCAGGTCAAACAAAGCGGGGTGCCAAACCCAGCGGTACAGCCCCGTGGCCGCCAGCACCCGCCGCACGCCCCACAGGGCGCCCAACGCGGCGCCGCACAGCAGCATCAGCCAGGGCAGGTAAAGCCCGTAGACATGCGCCTCACCAATCATGTCGCCACCTCCATCGTCAAACCCTGGGGTGGCGGCGCACCCGGGCAAAGGTTGCGCCGCAGGCCGACCAGCGCGGCCACCGCGCGCGCCTGTTCGCCGGGCAAGCGGGTTGGTTCGGCCAACACACCTTGCAGCGCCGCGTCCAGTTGCTGCTGCAGCGCAGCCGGTCGCTCGCGCCGGCCCGCCTGCAGCGCCTCGAAAAACGCCGCCACCTGGGCCAGCACCGCGGCGCGAGCCCCTTTGGGCAGCGCCGAACGGGCGCGCTGCAGCGCGACGATGTCGGCCCCGGCGCGCAGGTCGCGCAGCGCGTCGTCTGTCACCACACCCTCGATGCGGCCACCAGCCTGCGCAATGCGCGGCGCCAAGAGGCCGATGCGGTCCAGCAGACGCGCCGCGTAGCTGTCTTCGCGCACCTGGCGCCTGCCTGCGCCGGCCGGTGCGCTCAGCTCGGCCAGTTCGCGCCAGCTGGCGCGCTGGATGCGGCGGGCCACCACGTCGGCGCCAATCGAGCGCACCAGCGCGGTCATGCGCGCCGCGGCCACCACACCCAATACCTGGGCCAGCATCGAGTTCGCGAAGTTCACCAGGTCGGCGGTGGCGGTGTCGTGCATCGACAAGGCGCCAGCCACGCCAAACAGGATGGGCATCGCCAGGTTGCTCGGCGTGGCCCGCGGGATGAAGCAACCCAGCAGCAGGAACACCGGCGCGCACAGCAACACCAGCATGCCGAAGTCCTGCACCAGCGGCATGGCCAGCACATAGGCCGCCGCCAACGGCACCGACCACAGCGTGCCTTTGAGGAAGCCGTGGATCATCGGCACCGGGTCGTCCATGGTCGCGAAGAAGCTGCAGAAAACCGCGGCCATCATCGCCATCGCCGAGCCGCTGCGCCAGCCAGTGGCGATCCAGATCGCGCAGCAGGCCAGCACCGCCAGCGCGGCGGCGGTGGCAGACAGCAGCGCCAGCCCGCGGTCGCGGTGCAAGGCCTGTGCGCCCAGCGCCGGCAGGCGCCGCGTGGGCGCCGGCGCACCGCCCAGGCCGCGGCCAATCTCGTCGCGCAGCTCGGCGCAGCGCTGCCAGGCCAGCACCAGTTCCTCCAGCCGGCTCGCCAGCGCCAGGCGCAGCGCGTGCGACCAAGCTGGCAAAGGCGTCTCGCCCGCCAAGGCCCCCAGCGCCCGCACGTCGGCCAGCAGCGCCTGCACCTGCGCTTCGTCCACCGGCGAGGCGGTCTCGGAGATGCGCGACGGCAGTGTTTGCACCCAGGCGTCCACCCGCGCGGTCACCGCCTGCACGTCCGGCGCCAGGTCGCCTTCGGCCTCGCGCAATGCCTGCAGCCGGTCGTCCACCGCCGCCAGCAGCGAGGTCAGCGCCGCGGTGGCGTGCTGCATCGCGGCCAGCGCGCCGCTGGTCCAGCGCAGGTGCGAGGTGTCGAAGGGCACGTGGGTGGACAGCATGCGCAGCTGCGTCACATCGGCTGCCAGCCGGCGGCGGTCGGCGTCGAAGGTCTGGCGCGCGGCGCCCTCGCCTGCGTCAGCCCGCAGCACGTCATGCAGCCACTGCCGGCTGTCGCGCGCGGTGCGGTCCAGCAGGCCCAGCACGGCCGGCGCCAGGCCGGTCGGCAGCACCAGGCTGTGCACCAGCGACGCGCAGAGGATGCCCAGGCCGATCTCCTCGACGCGGGCCAGCGCGGTGTCGAAGATGGCGGTGGGCGTTTCGACCGACGGGAAGCCGATCAAGGCCGCGGTGTAGCCCGCCAGCATGAAGAGATAAGCGCGCGGCGTGCGATCCAGCAGCGAAACGTACAGGCACAACGCCACCCACAGCGCCAGCGCCAGTGCGGTCAGCTCCGGCGTGTTCGACAGCGCCGGCACGATCAACACCGTTGCCGTGCTGCCGATCAAGGTGCCGCAGAAGCGGTACAGCGCCTTCGAGCGCACCGCGCCAGCCATCGGGTTGGCCACCACATAGGCCGTCAGCATGGACCAGAACGGCCGCGGCAGACCGGCCCGGCTGGCCACATACATCGCCAGCATCGCGGCGGCAAAACACTTCAGCGAGAAGACCAGCTCGGCCCGCGTGATCGAACCCAGCAGGCGCGGCCACCAGAGCAAGGTGCCGCGCCAGCGCGGTTCGGCCTGCGCAGCCCTCAAGGTGTTCGTCATGCCATGTCGTCCTTGCGCCGCGCGCGCGGCTTGCCTGGCATCACCGGCACGCTGCAGCCCAGGCGCTCGCCCAGGGTGTCGAAGACCCGAAGGCAGGCGGAGAGGTCCTCTTCAGACAGCCCGGCAAACAGCTCGCCACGAAACGTGGTCAGCGCCGCTTCGATCTGCTCCCAGGCAGCATGCCCGGCGGCCGTGAGATGCAGTGTCCTGGCCCGGCCGTCGGCCGGGTCGCTGTGGCGCTCCGCCATCCCGGCTTCCACCAACTGGTCCACGGAACGCGCCAGCGAAGGCGCCTCGATGCCCAGCATGTCGGCCACCACGCCAGGCCGCACATGGCCCCCGAGCCGTCCAATGATCATCAGCGGCCAGGCCATCGCATGCGACAGGCCAACGTGCGCCACCGCCTTGTCGGCCGCAGCGCGGTAACTCCGCTGCAGCACGCCCAGCGCAATGCCGAACTTCATCTGTGAGGCAGCGCGCGTCGGTGCAGCAGTCATGGCAAGCAAGGCGCCGAGCCGGAAGCGGCACGGGCCAATAGATAGTTAGCTTGCTAATTACTATAACGGGGACGCGACAGCCCCGTACGGCACTGGGTTTTTGTCTACCCCCTAGTTCAAAGGGGCACAGGGTTAGCCCGCGATGTCTGGCATGTCAACGATGGCACGGAGATTGCAAAATGTTTTCTCTTCGTTCGCCCCTCGCGTCACAAGCGCTCGGGGCGGTGTTGTCGCCAAACGCCCTGCCGCCGCGGGTGCCAAGGCCTTCCCTGTAGGAACTCTCGACCATGCGTCAATTTGCTTTGGGGGCGGTCGCCGCCCTGTTTGCTGCCAGCAGCTTTGCGGCACCTGCGGCGTCGCCGATCTCCGGCCGCTTCGTCTCCGCTGACAAGCCGAACTTCGACGCCAACGCGCAGGCCGCGGCCGTCGCCACCACCTCCCTGCGCCAGAACGTCGAAGCCCGCAAGTCGCGCTTCGGTTTTGCCAGCCACTACGACGCCCAGCTCGGCACCACCTTCCTGTGGGCGCAAAAGGGCAACAACCAGTCCACGCTGAAGACCAGCCTGACCGGCGCGGCCCTGCGTGAAGCCACCGCCCGTCACTTCCTGAGCCGCAACGCCAGCGCCCTGGGCCTGAGCGCCGCCGCGATCAGCAATGCCAAGCTGTTCGACACCCAGGACCTGGGCAACGGCCCTGTCATCAGCCGCTTCCGCCAGCACGTGGGCGGTGTCGAGGTCTTCGGCCGCGACATCAACGTGATGACCGACCGCAGCGGCCGCCTGGTCGCGATCTCGGGCTACTTCGCACAGCAGAGCGATGCTGCCTCGGCCCGCGCCGCCAGCTTCTCGCTGAAGGAATCGACCGCCATCACCAAGGCCTTCGCGGACATGGGCGGCAGCATCGCCGACAGCTTCGCCGCTGGCGCCACCAAGGGTGCGTACAGCACCTGGAAGCGTCCCGCCAGCCAGGGCGACCTGCAGCTGCAAAGCGATCCGCGCGTCAAGAAGGTGATGTATGCGCTGGGCAGCTCGCTGGTGCCCGCCTACTACGTCGAACTCTCGGCCGCGACCCGTGACGGCGCGACCCAGGCCGACTATGCCTACGTGGTCTCGGCCGCCGATGGCTCGGTACTCTTCCGCATGAACCAGGAAGCGCACGACAGCGCGGTCACCTACCGCATGTTCGCCGACAAGAACGGCGTGCCCTTCGACTCCCCGATGGGCAACGGCATGGTGCCGTTCAAGAAGGACCTGCCGACGCAAACCGTCAAGCGCACCGACGCAGCGTCCAACCTGGTGACCGTCAACAGCGTTGGCATCTCGACCAACGACCCCTGGCTGGCCGCAGGCGCCACCACCCCGGTCGGCAACAACGTCAGCGCCTACCTGGACCTGGCCTCGCCGAGTGGCTTCCAGGCCCGCCGTGGCGACGTGCAGCCCACGACCACCAGCACCGCCACCTTCGACTACCCGCTGGCTGGCGACGTGGACCCGAGCACTGACGACGCCAAGAAGTCGGCCGTGGTGAACCTGTTCTACATGAACAACTACCTGCACGACCTGTGGTACGACCACGGCTTCAACGAAGCCGCCGGCAATGCCCAGGCCAGCAACTTCGGCCGCGGCGGCGTCGAAGGCGACGCGATCCTGGCCGAAGGCCAGGACTATTCGGGCCGCAACAACGCCAACATGAGCACCCCGGCCGACGGTGGCTCGCCGCGCATGCAGATGTACCTGTTCGACGGCCTGGTCAAGGGTGATGTCTCCATCACCGCCCCGGCCTCGCTGGCAGGCAAGCTGACCTTCTCCGCTGCCGGCTTCGGCGCCTCGGCGTACGACGTGACCGGCACCGTGGTCCTGTCCGACGATGGCACCGCGCCGACCGGCGACACCTGCACCGCCCCGGTCAACGCGGCGGCCCTGGCCGGCAACATCGCGCTGATCGACCGCGGCTCCTGCGACTTCGACGTCAAGGTCAAGTTCGCACAGAACGCTGGCGCCACCGCCGTCATCGTCGCCAACAACGTGACCGGCTCGCCGATCACGATGGGCGGCGACGACACCACCGTGACCATCCCCGCGGTGATGATCACGATGGAAGACGGCGCGAAGATCAAGGCCTCCGGCTCGCCGGTCACCGTTCACATGGTGAAGGAAGCCGCGCTGGACCTGGACGGCACGCTCGACGAAAGCGTCATTGCCCACGAATACTTCCACCATGTCTCGAACCGCCTGGTCGGCAACGCCAGCGGCCTGTCGAACAACCAGGGTGGCGGCATGGGCGAAGGCTGGAGCGATGTCGCCGCGCTGATCCTGAGCGTGCGCAAGAAGGACACCGACGTCGCCAACAACAGCGACTGGCAAGGCGCCTACGCGATGGGCGGCTACGTGACCGGCGAGATGTACTACGGCATCCGCCGCGCCCCGTACTCGACCGACTTCGCGAAGAACCCGCTGACCTTCAAGCACATTGAAAACGGCGTGGCCCTGCCCACCACCGCACCGCTGGCCTTCGGCCAGGACGGCGCCAGCAACGCCGAGGTGCACAACACCGGTGAAGTCTGGGCCAACATGCTGTGGGAAGCGTATGCCGGCTTCCTGAAGGATGGCCGCTACAACTTCAAGCAAGCCAAGGCCAAGGTGCAGGACTACGTCATCGCCGGCCTGAAGATGACGCCGAACGCCCCGACCCTGGTCGAAGCACGCGACGCCATCCTGGCAGCAGCGGACGCCACCGACGACGCCGACTTCATGATCTGGGCCACCGCCTTCGCCAAGCGCGGCATGGGCGTGGGCGCTGTCGCCCCGGCGCGCAACAGCACCACCAACTCCGGCGTGGTCGAAAGCTACATCGTCGCCACCCCGACGCCGTAAGCACTCACTGCCTCACCGCTGTGCAAGGCCCGCTTCGGCGGGCCTTTTTCATGGCCGTGCGCGGCGAGCCTAAGATGCACCCATGCGAGTGAAACCTCTTGCCGCCAGCCTGCTGCTGGCCGCCTTCAACGCCCACGCCGCGCCCTCGCCGGCCCACGCCGAGATCGACGCCCTGCTCGGCCGGCTGGCCAGTTCCGGCTGTGAGTTCAACCGCAATGGCAGCTGGTACCCGGGCGCCGAGGCCAGGACACACCTGCAGCGCAAGCTGGGCTACCTGGAAGACAAGGACGCCGTGCCGACGACCGAAAAGTTCATCGAGCTGGGCGCCAGCACCAGCAGCTCCAGCGGCAGGCCTTATCTCGTGAAGTGCGGCAACGCAGCGCCGGTCGACAGCGGGGCCTGGCTGCGCACGCAGCTCACCGCGATGCGTGCCGCCGCCCATGCCCCCAAACCCTGAACAACCATGCGCAAACCTCGCTCACCCTTGCCCGCCGTCCTGCTGCCAGTCGTCGCGCTGGCCGCCTGCGCTGCCCCTGCCGCCACGCCACCAGCGGCGCCGCAGGTACTGACCTTGAAGCTGAACACGCCTGTGACGCTGAACGGTGACGGCACCGTCGTCAGCCTGGTCGCGGTGCGCGACAGCCGCTGCCCAACAGGCGTCAACTGCATTCGTGCTGGCGACGTGCAGGCCGACCTGCAGGTCACACCCGCCGGCCAGCCGCCGCAGCCGGTCACCGTCGGCTGGGGTGACGGTCGGCAAGCGGCAACCGCACCGTCGCAGGCCGCTGGCCGCCAGTTCTGCTTCCTGGACCTCAGCCCGCGGCCCAGCGCCGGTCAGGAGGTGGCGCCCGCGAGCTACCGGCTGCAGCTGCACGTGCTGCCACTGCAAGCAGGCGCCGCCGAGTGCAAGACCGGCGCCGCCGAGCGCTGATCAGACCCGCGCCAGCACCGGCGCGAGCGCCTCGCCGGTGGCCGTACCGGTCGCCACCAGCGTCTCCGGCGTGCCGGCGCAGACGATGCGGCCGCCGGCGTTGCCGCCATCCGGGCCGAGGTCGATGACCCAGTCGGCTTCGGCGATCACGTCCAGGTCGTGCTCGATCACCACCACGCTGTGGCCGCCGTTGACCAGGCGGTGCAGCACGTGGATCAGGCGTTCGACGTCGGCCATGTGCAGGCCAACGGTCGGCTCGTCCAGCACGTACAGCGTGTGCGGCGGCTTCTGGCCGCGGCGGGTCACGTCGTCGCGCACCTTGCTGAGTTCGGTCACCAGCTTGATGCGCTGGGCCTCGCCGCCGGACAGCGTGGGCGACGGTTGTCCCAGCGTCAGGTAGCCCAGGCCCACGTCCTTCAGCAGTTGCAGCGGGTGGCCAATGGCGGGCATCGAGGCGAAGAATTCCACCGCTTCGTCCACTTCCATCTGCAGCACGTCGCCAATGCTCTTGCCGCGCCAGGAGACGGCCAGGGTCTCGGCGTTGAAGCGCTGGCCGTGGCACAGGTCGCAGGGCACTTTCACGTCCGGCAGGAAGCTCATTTCCACGGTGCGCATGCCCTGGCCTTCGCAGCCGGGGCAGCGGCCTTCGCCGGTATTGAAGCTGAAGCGGTTGGGCGCGTAGCCGCGCGCCTTGGCTTCCAGCGTCTCGGCGAACAGCTTGCGGATCGCGTCCCAGAAGCCGATGTAGGTCGCGGGGCAGGAGCGCGGCGTCTTGCCGATCGGCGTCTGGTCCACCTCCAACACGCGGTCCACCGCGCCCCAGCCGGTCAAGGAAGCGCAGCCGGTCAGGATGACGGATGACGCAGCAGCTTCGTCCGGCTTGCGGCCCTTGGCGATCACCAGCGCCGCGACGTTGGTCAGCAGCACGTCACGCGCCAGCGTGCTCTTGCCGGAGCCAGACACGCCGGTGACGGCGACCAGCCGGTGCAGCGGCACGTCCACGTCCACGTTCTGCAGGTTGTGCAGCTTGGCGCCGCGCAGCGCCAGTGAGGGCGTGGCGCCGCTGAGCACACGCCGCTCGTGCAGCGGGTGCTTCAGTGGGTTGGCCAGGAAACGGCCGGTGATGGAATCCGGGTTCGCGGCCAGCGCCGCCGGCGAGCCTTCGGCCACCAGCCGACCACCACGCTTGCCGGCACCGGGGCCGATGTCGATCACATGGTCGGCGCGGCGGATCGTGTCTTCGTCATGCTCGACGACGACCAGCGTGTTGCCCTTGTCGCCCAGCTTCTGCAGCGCATTGAGCAGGATGCCGTTGTCGCGCGGGTGCAGGCCGATGGTCGGCTCGTCCAGCACGTAGCAGACGCCTTGCAGGTTGCTGCCCAGCTGCGCGGCCAGGCGGATGCGCTGCGCCTCGCCGCCGGAGAGGGTTGGCGCGGCGCGGTCCAGCGTCAGGTAACCCAGGCCGACCTCGGACAGGAACTCCAGCCGATTGCGGATCTCGGTGATCACGTCGCGCGAAATGCCGCTTTCTCTGGCATTCAGGCGGCCTTCGAGCTGCAGCCCGGCGATCCAGGCATGCGTGTCGCGCACTGACCATTCGGCCACGTTCTGGATGCCCAGGCCGCTGAAGGTGACCGCGCGGGACACCGGATTCAGGCGTGCGCCGTGGCAGTCCGGGCAGGACTGGTCTTCCAGGCCCTCGACTTCCGGCTCCTCGCTGGGGAAGCTTTGCTCGCGGCCCTTGTTGTCGTCGTCGCGCACGCTGTCGTCGAAGGCCTTGCGCTGCTCGCGCGTCAGCGCCAGGCCTGTGCCCACGCAGCCGGTGCACCAGCCGTGCTTGCTGTTGTAGCTGAACATGCGCGGGTCCAGCTCGGGATAGCTGGTGCCGCAGACAGGGCAGGCGCGCTGGGTGGAGAAGACCTGCACCTGGCCGATGCCCACGGTGCTGTCACCTTCCTCGATGCGCTCGGCCAGCCCGTCCAGCGGGAACAGCAGGTGCATCACGCCCTTGCCCACGTCCAGCGCCTCGGCCAGCAGGCGGCGCAGCTCGGGTTCGTTGTCCGCGCTCAGCACCAGGTCGCCCACCGGCAGCTCCAGCGTGTGTTCCTTGAAGCGGTCCAGCCGCGGCCACGGGTCCACGCGCACGAACTCGCCGTCCACGCGCAGGTGGCTGTGGCCCTTGCCCTTGGCCCACTTGGCCAGGTCGGTGTAGACGCCCTTGCGGTTGACCACCAGCGGCGCCAGCATGCCCACGTGCTGGCCCTTGTGGTCGCGCAGCAGCTGGGCGGCAATGCTCTCGGCGCTTTGCGGCATCACCGGCGCGCCGTCCTTGGTGCAGTGCTGCAGGCCCAGCTTGACCCACAAGAGGCGCAGGAAGTGCCAGACCTCGGTGGTGGTGGCCACCGTGCTCTTGCGGCCGCCGCGCGAGAGGCGCTGCTCGATCGCGACCGTCGGCGGAATGCCCCACACCGCGTCCACCTCGGGCCGCCCGGCCGGCTGCACGATGGAGCGCGCATAGGCGTTCAGCGATTCCAGGTAGCGCCGCTGGCCTTCGTTGAACAGGATGTCGAAAGCCAGCGTGGACTTGCCCGAACCCGAGACGCCGGTGACCACCGTGAACTTGCCGCGTGGAATGTCCACGTTCAGCGACTTCAGGTTGTGCTCGCGGGCATTGATGATGCGGATCGCGTCCTCGCCCTCGCGCTTGGCCTTCACCGCCTTGCCCAGGTAGGCACCGGCCGAGACTTCACCGGCATGCAGCGCACCGTCGTACTCGCGCAGCGCCAGGCCGGTGTGCGACGTGGGGTGGGCGCGCAGGTCTTCCGGCGTGCCGGTGGCCACCAGCTCGCCGCCGGATTCGCCACCCTCCGGCCCGAGGTCCACCAGCCAGTCGGCCGCGCGGATCACGTCCAGGTTGTGCTCGATCACCAGCAGCGAGTGGCCGGCGTCCAGCAGCTTGCGCAGCGCGCGCATCAGCTTGGCAATGTCGTCGAAGTGCAGGCCGGTTGTCGGCTCGTCGAAGACGAACAGCGTGCCCTTCTTGGCCACCGGCTGCCTGGGCGCGCCGGCCGCTTCGGCCAGGTGGCCGGCCAGCTTCAGGCGCTGGGCTTCGCCGCCGGACAGCGTGGGCACCGGCTGGCCCAGGCGCACGTAGTCCAGGCCCACGTCGACGATGGGCTGCAGCGTGCGCACGACCTCGCGGTCATTGGCGAACAGCGTGACGGCTTCATGGACAGTGAGTTCCAGCGTGTCGGCAATCGACAGGTCCCGCCCGCCACGCTGGATCTTCACGTCGAGGATCTCGTTGCGGTAGCGGCGGCCGTCACAGTCCGGGCAGCGCAGGTAGACGTCCGACAGGAACTGCATCTCCACGTGCTCGAAGCCCGAGCCGCCGCAGGTCGGGCAGCGCCCGTCGCCGGCGTTGAAGCTGAACATGCCGGCGGTGTACTTGCGCTCCTGCGCCAGCGGGGCGACCGCAAACAGCTTGCGGATCTCGTCGAACGCTCCGACGTAGCTGGCCGGGTTGGACCGCGCCGTCTTGCCGATGGGCGACTGGTCCACGAACACCGTGTCCGACAGCCAGTCCGCACCCAACAGGCGGTCGAAGGCACCGGGGGACTCGGTCGCCTTGCCGAAGTGGCGTTGCAGCGCTGGCACCAGCACGTCCTGCACCAGCGTGCTCTTGCCGGAACCGGAGACGCCGGTGACCACCGTGAGCCGCTGCAGCGGGAATTCGATGTGCAGGTTCTTCAGGTTGTGCTCGCGCACGCCTTCGAGGATCAGCTTGGGCGTGTTCGCGTCCACGAAGCGCCGGAAGCCCATGCCCACGCTCTTGCGTGCGCCCAGGTAGGCGCCGGTCAGCGTGTCGGCATTGCGGGCCTGCTCGGGCGCGCCGTCGAACACGATCTGCCCGCCGCGCTCGCCGGGGCCGGGGCCCATGTCGATCAGCCGGTCCGCCGCCAGCATCACCGCCGGGTCGTGCTCGACGACGACCAGCGTGTTGCCTGCGTCGCGCAGCCTGTGCATGGCCTGCACGATGCGGTTCATGTCGCGCGGATGCAGGCCGATGCTGGGCTCGTCCAGCACAAACAGCGTGTTGACCAGCGAGGTGCCGAGCGCGGTGGTGAGGTTGATGCGCTGCACCTCGCCGCCAGAAAGCGTGCGGCTCTGGCGGTCCAGCGTCAGGTAACCCAGGCCCACGTCGCTGAGGTATTTCAGCCGGTGCTGCACTTCTTCGAGCAGCAGCTTCAGCGCTTCGTCGCGCAACGCGTCCGGCAAGCTCAGCTTGTCGAAGAAGCCGCGCAGCCGGTCGATCGGCAGCTGCATCAGGTCGTGCAGCGCCAAGCCGGGCAGCGCCTCCAGCTGCTCGCGGGTCCAATCCACGCCGACCGGCATGAAGCGCCGCTCGGCCGGCAGCTGCGCGTCCGCATTGGCCTTGGTGCCCACGCGCCACAGCAGCGATTCCAGCTTCAGCCGCGCGCCGCCGCAGGTGGGGCACGGCGTGTAGCTGCGGTACTTGGACAAGAGCACGCGGATGTGCATCTTGTAGGCCTTGCTCTCCAGGTACTCGAAGAAGCGGCGCACGCCGTACCACTGCTTGTTCCAGTTGCCGGTCCAGTTCGGCGAGCCGTTGATGACCCAGTCGCGCTGGCCTTGCGTGAGCTGGCCCCAGGGCGTGTCGCGCGGGATGCCGGCCTCGCCGGCGTAGGTGATCATGTCGTCCTGGCTCTCCTTCCAGGCCGGCGTCTGCATCGGCTTGATGGCGCCGTTGCGCAGCGTCTTGCGCTCGTCCGGGATCACCAGCCCCAGGTCCACGCCGATCACCCGGCCAAAGCCGCGGCAGGTCTCGCAGGCGCCGTAGGCGGAGTTGAACGAGAAAAGCGCCGGCTGCGGCTCGCCGTAGCGCAGGTCGCTCTCGGGGCAGTGCAGGCCGGTGGAGTATTTCCAAAGGTCCTGCTCGCCCTCCTCCTTGAGCGCATAGACGGCCAGGCGGCCCGTGCCACGCTTGAGGCCCAGCTCGATGGCTTCCATCACCCGCACACGCTCGGTGTTCGAGAAGCGGAAGCGGTCGGCCACCACGTCGAGTTGCTTCTTGTCGTCCACCGTGCGCTCGGCTTGCACGCGGTTGAAACCGCTGGCGGCCAGCCACTGTTCGAGCTGCTCGGCGCTGGTGTTGGCCGGCAGTTGCACAGGGAAGGTGACGACCAGGCGCGGGTCACCCGCCGCCTCGGCCCTGGCCTTCAGGTCCTCGTAGATGGTTTCCGGCGTGTCGTGGCGCACCGGCAGCGCGGTCTTGCGGTCGAACAGCTGGCCGGCGCGGGCGAACAGCAGCTTCAGGTGGTCGTTCAGCTCGGTCATCGTGCCGACCGTGCTGCGGCTGGTGCGCACCGGGTTGGTCTGGTCGATGGCAATCGCCGGCGGCACGCCGTCCACCCTGTCCACCGCCGGCCTGTCCATGCGGTCCAGGAACTGGCGGGCATAGGCCGAGAAGGTCTCGACGTAGCGGCGCTGGCCCTCGGCATACAACGTGTCGAACACCAGGCTGGACTTGCCCGAGCCGCTGGGACCGGTGACCACCGTCATCTCGCCGGTGCGGATGTCCAGGTCCAGGTTCTTCAGGTTGTGCTGGCGGGCGCCGCGGATTTGGATCAGGCCAGAGGACATGGAAGGGGTGCGAGGCAGGCAGAACCCGCTATGTTGTCACGCCCCGGGGGCCTCGCGGCGGCCAGGGTTGTTGCCAAGGTGCAACCTTGCGTGCAACGCTCATGCTCGCGTCATGGGCAGGCGAGACAATCCGCGCGCTTGCTGCGGGCCGGTCAACCGGCACTGCAGCGCGGAAGAGCTGCCAGACCAGCCACCTTTTTTCTTGTCGTTGGGAATCACATGAAATTGAACCGCCACTGCCGCGGATGGGTTGTTGCGACCCTGGCATGCCTCGCCCTGTGCCCCGCCTGGGCCCAGATCAAGATCGGCCAGACGGCCGGCTTCACCGGCCCGGTGGCGGCTGGCGTCAAAGAGACGACCGAGGGCGCCAAGCTCTACCTCGACAGCGTCAACAAGAACGGCGGCGTCAACGGCCAGACCATCGAGCTGATCTCGCTGGACGACAAGTTCGAGCCACCGCTGGCCGCCGAAAACGCCAAAAAGCTGATCGACGACGGCGTGCTGGCGCTGTTCCTGACCCGCGGCACGCCGCACAACCAGGCCATCATCCCGCTGGTGACGGCCGCCCGCGTGCCGCTGATCGCGCCGTCCACCGGCTCGATGGTGATGCACCAGCCGGTGCAGCCCTGGGTTTTCAACGTGCGCGCCTCGTACCAGCGCGAAGCCGAGCGCGCGGTGCGCCACCTGAGCCTGATCGGCATGTCGCGCATCGGCCTGGTCCACGTCAATGACTCGTTTGGCGAAGACGGTGCCAAGGGCGCGATGACCGGCTTCAAGGCGGTGGGACGCGAACCGGCAGTGGACGAGAAGTTCGACCGCGAGAAACCCGACCTGGCGCCCGTGATCGCCAAGCTGGTCAAAGCCGACGTGCAGGCGGTGATCGTGGTCGGCAGCGGCACCGTGGTGGCCGACACGCTGGGCAAACTGCGCGCCGCAGGCTCGAAAGCGCAACTGGTCACGCTGTCGAACAATGCCTCGCAAGGCTTCATCAAGACCCTGGGCGACAACGCCCGCGGCACCATCATCACCCAGGTCTTCCCGTACGAGCGCTCGATGAACAACGGCATGGTCAAGGAAGCCATGGGCCTGGTGGCCGCGCAGGGCAAGGGCGTGGAGCTGACGCCGGCGATGCTGGAAGGCTTTGCCGGTGCCAAGGTGCTGGTCGAAGCCCTGCGTCGCGCCGGGCCAAACATCACCCGCGAGCGCATCAGGTCCTCGCTCGAAAGCTTCAAGCGCTACGACCTCGGCGGCCTGGAAGTGAGCTTCTCCAGCACCGACCACAGCGGCCTGGACTATTCCGACCTCTCCATCGTCGGCGAGGACGGTCACTTCCACCGCTGATTTGGCACCGTTGCGGTGCCATGTGTTGCCGCAACGTTAAGCGCAGGTGAATAGGGGGTGGTCCACCGGACTGATCCCTGGCTGCGATCAAGGGGATGTCCGTAGGCTCTCAGGCATGGATTGCTTTGCCTGAATGCCATGTCCGACCACCCCACCCCGACTGCCCTGCCACCCGCCGACCGGCGCCCCCACCCTGCTGCCCGCGTGCTGGTGGTGGACCCCGACGCCGACAGCCGCCAATGGCTGAGCATGTGCCTGGAGCCGCACGGCCACCAGGTGCAGGCCACCGACGACACCCAGCTCATCGAGCACGCCGGCCGGCGAGGCTTCGAGCTGCTGGTGATGGACCCCAGCCCGTCGCGCAGCGGCCACCGGCCCGATGCTTGGCAACAGCTGCGCAACCTGCGCGAGCTGGGCAGCCACATGCCGGTGCTGGTTCTGCAGGCCGCCAGCCACGCGGCCGACCGCGCCGTGGCGCTGGAACTCGGCGCCGACGCGGTGCTGGACAAGCCCTTCCACCCCGGTGAGCTGCGGGCCCGCGTCGGTGCGCTGCTGCGCCGCTCGCGGGACGACGTGGGCGGGCCGCCACCGGCCGCGGCGACCACCGCGGCGGCCGCCAAGGCCACCTCGGCGCTGCGCTTTGGTCAGTGGCGGCTGGACCCGGCCACCCGCAGCCTGGAAGCGCCCACCGGCTTGCGGGTGCCGCTGTCGCAGGCCGAATTCCGCCTGCTCAAGACCTTCATCGCCCACCCGCACTGCACGCTGGACCGGCAGCAACTGCTGGACCTGGCGCGCGGCGAAGGCGTGGAACAGCTGGACCGCAGCATCGACCTGCTGGTTTCGCGGCTGCGCCACAAGCTGGACGACGACCCGCGTTCGCCGCAGATCATCCGCACCGTGCGCGGCGTGGGCTACCTGTTTGCCGCGCTGGACGAGCCCCACAAGGCCAAGAGCTGACTGGGGGCCCCGGAAGGCTGGCGCTCACTTCTTTGTGTCACGCCGGCAACCAAGTCGACAAACGCCGCTGACGCACCCGCCCGAACATGCGCACACCGCCGAAGCGTCTTTGACAGCGATCCGGCGGCCCACCCCGCCCGCCCCCGCTTCTCTTCATCCCTGGAAAGCCCCTCGTCATGAACGTCTCATCGGCCACGTCGAACAACAGCATCTGGCAGATGCTCACCGCCCGCGCACAGGCCAACGCCCGCAGCAGCGCGACCAGCAGCACCGGCAGCGCAGGCGGCAGCACCAACACCGGCACCGCTGACGCGACCAGCAGCACGACCACCAGCCGGCCGGACGGCCCGCCACCGCCGCCCTCGCAGTTCGACATGGCGATGATGAGCACGGCCCAGTTCGCCGGCATGGGTGGCATGCCCCCAGGCGGCCAGGGCAGGCACGAGGACCCGATGGCCTCGCTGGACAGCGACGGTGACGGCAGCGTCTCGTCCGACGAATTCGGCCTGGACAAATCCAGCGACGCCGCGCAGGCCTTGTTCAAGGCCATCGACAGCGACGGCGACGGCGCGATGTCTGCCAAGGAAATGAGTGCCTTCCGCGACAAGATGACCGCTGCAATGGACCAGGCCCGAGAGCGGCAGGGCAGCGAAAGCGGCGCCGGCATGTCCGGCACGGGCATGCCCCCGATGGGCCCGCCACCCGGCCCGCCGCCGGGCGAATCGTCCTCGGCCAGCGGCGCCAGCGACAGCAGCACCGATTCGACCAGCAGCAGCGCAGCCAAGCCGAAGATCGACGTGCACGCCTTCATCGAGCAACTGGCCGCGCGCTACGCCAGCATGGCGGCCGACAGCGCAGGCTCGACCACCGGCCTGGTCAGCACTTCAGCGTGACCCCCTAGAACAGGCAGCGCAACACGTCTGCAGAGGTAGGGACAGTCAGCGCCGGCTGTCCCCCCTACACTAGGGTTTGGGAGCATGGCCGCTCCTGGGCATCCTGGTGCGCGCCCCACAGGCGCGCCGCCCGGTGTCTTCTCAACCTCGTGCAGGATGATCATGCTATTGCGTTTGTTCGGGGGCCGCGTGCTCCAGGCGGCCTTCGCGGCCCTGATGTTGATGGGCCTGCTGGCAGGCTGCGGCGGCGGTCGCACCGACCCCACGCTGAACCTCAGCGTGACGGTGGACGGCACTGCCATCGACGGCTCCCCGCTCTCGAACAGCGGCAGCACGACGATCACCCTCCAGTCTGGCCAGAGCCTGAGCATCAGCTCGAACCTGACGATGGACGTCGTCAACTCCCCCGCCGGCGCCACCGTCAGCCCGCTGACCCGCACCGGCACCAGTTGGATCGGCACGGTCAAGAGCGACGTCGCGACGACGATGACCATGACGCTCAGTTCCAGCGACTATCCGGAGATCAGCCGCACGCTGACCGTGAACGTGGTGCCGACGGCATTGGCGGTGACCGTGCAGGTCGACGGCAGCCCGGTGACCGCCACGCCAGTGGGCGCAGGCGGTACCTATGCGCTGACCGTCAACTCCGGCCAGCTGGTGACGGTGACTTCCAACACGAAAGCCAACTTCGGCCCGACGCTGACCAACACCCGCGCTAGCCGCATCTTCACCAACACCACCACCTGGCAAGCACAGTTGGTCAGCAGCGCATCCGGCAGCTCCGCGTCGCTGACGGTCTCGCCGCAAGGTGACACCAGCCGCACCGCGACAGTGAACATCACCGTGACGCCCACGCCATTGACGGTGACCGACCTCACGGCCAACGGCGCATCGCTTCCTTCGGTTCTTGCCGGCGAAATCCGCGCCATCAGCATCCATTCCGGGCAGACACTGTCGTTCTCGACCACGGTGCCGGTGACGGTGGAGCAGACGCTGGGCGAGATCACCAAGAGCAACAGCGCGACCACATCGACCTCCTGGTCCGCCAAGCTGAGCGGGGCAGCCGCTGCCACCGCGACACTGATCGTGCGCTCCCAGGCAGACAACACCGTCTTCGCCACGCTGCTGGTGACGGTGGACCCGAATCCGGTCGTGCTGACCCTCACGCTCTCTTCCGGCACCACCACGATTTCCACCGCGACCGTCAACCAGGGTGAAAGCCCAACGCTGGCGGTGAGCTCTGGCCAGACCGTGACGATCGCCTCGGCAGATGGCGCGGCCATCAGCGTCGCCGAGTCGCTGGGCAACGCCTACAAGTCCGCCGTCAGCCGCTCGAACACGAACTGGCAGGCCACGCTGAATTCCGGTGTCGCCACCCAGGTGGTGCTCACTGTCAGCGCCACGGGCGACAGCAGCCGCTTCGCGACCATCACGCTGCAGGTCGCCGCCACGCCGCTGGTGGTCTCCACCATTTCCGTGGCCGACATCCAGGTCCTGACCGACGTGCCAGCAGGCCAGGCCGTCACGGTCAACATGAAGTCGAACCAGAAGCTGTTCGTGCAGACCAGCACCAACGCAGTCTTCAGTGCCGCGCTGGGCGGCGTCACGCAGGATCACCTCAACACGACTTCGACCACCTGGGTCTCGACCCTGGCCAGCAACGCGCCCACCACGGTGCAACTGCTGGTCACGTCGAACGCCGACAGCAGCCAGGTCGTGACCATCAACGTGGTGCTCGACCAGCTGCCGTTTGCGGTCAACCTGAACATCGACGAAGTGGCGCAGTCACCGTCGCCTATCCCTTCAGGCAGCACCCAGACGTATGCCATCAACTCCGGCCAGAAGGTCGTGCTCGGCTCGGCTTCGGGCTTGCCGATGGACTTCAGCCCGGACCTCGGCTCGGCCACCGCCAACAGCCTGACGACCAGCAGCACGCTGTGGGGCGCGGTGCTGACCAGCCGCACGCCGACCACCACGGTGCTGACGGTGACACCGCAAGGCGAGACCACGCCAGTCATCACGCTGAACTTCAACATCACGCCCACCATCCTGACACTGAGCACGGTATCGGTGAACGGCGTGGCCAAGGCCAGCAACGTGCAGTCCGGCACCACGCTGACCCTGCCGACGACCTCGGCCAACAGCGGCGCCGGCGTGGTGTTGCGGTTCAACGGCTCGATCGCCATGAGCGTGACCCAGGACGCGAACGCGGCCATCACCTTGATGGACACCAGCGTGGAATCCACCACCTACTACGGCAAGTTCAACACCAGCGCAGCGACCACGCTTGTGCTGCACGCCGCCTCAGTGGCCGATCCCACCAAGATCATCACGATCAACCTGCCGATCACGCCCTGAGCCAGATCGCACCCTGTAAAAAGGCCGCCTCAACAGGCGGCCTTTTTTTGCCTGCGCAGGCTTCAACGGTGGCGGCTCAGGAAGTCTTCCACCAGCGCCCATTGCGCCGGGACATTCAGCGCCGGCGCGTGGCCGCAGCCTGTGATAGTGGCCAGCGCGGCGCGTGGGCCGCGCTGCGTCATGGCCTCGGCGACTTCGGGGGTCAGAAGGTCCGAGCTTTCACCGCGCAGGCACAGCACCGGCAGGCGCAGTTGGTCCCAGGCGGTCCACTGCGTGTAGTCGTCCGGGTGGTGCTCGAACTGCAGCGCCATCGCCGGGTCGTAATGCGGCGTGACACGCCCGTCCGGCAGGCGGCGCGCCGAGGTTTCGGTCATGCGGCGCCATTGGGCATCGCTCAGCTCACCATAGGGTCGATAGACCTGCCGCAAATAGGCTTCGAGTTCACTGACGGTGCGGAATGCGGCCAGCTGGCCGGCATAGGCACGGATGCGCGCCACCGCGGGCCCCGCCAACTCGGGGCCGATGTCGTTCAGCACCAGGCTGCGGATGCGGCCCTTCAGCACGCCCGCGGCCGCGCGCAGGCCGATGGCGCCGCCCATGGACGTGCCCAGCCAGTGCACCTGCTGCAGCCCGAACTGATCGAGCAGGTCGACCGCCTGCTTCACGTAGAAGTCCAGGCAGTATTCAGCATCAGGCACCGGGCTCCATTCGCTGAGACCCCGGCCGACGGTGTCCGGGCAGATGACCCGATAGCGATCGGCCAGGTGGGCAGCAATGTCGTCCATGTCCCGCCCGGTGCGGGCCAACCCGTGCCAGGCGATCAGCACCTCCGGGTTGCCTGCGCCCCACTCGGTGAAGTGCAGCTCGCGGCCAGCGCAGCGGAGGTAGTTCGAACGCATGGTTTGGGCTGGGTGCATGCTCAATCGGGGATCACGAGCGTGCTGCCATCCATGGTGATCGCGTCGCCGCCCGGCGCTGCGCTGATCGGCGGCACGTTGCTGGCGGTCAGCGCGGTGCTGCCGCTGGCGCGGGGCGTCGTGTGCACGACCTGGCTGGGCGGCAGCGCGGCGCCGGTGCTCAGCCTGGCGTACATCGCATCCATCGCCCGGTTGAAATAGACGTGCAGCGGGATGAAGCGCGTGTCGTAGCCCATCAGCGCGCCATAGGCAATGAAGCCGTCGAAGTGCTGGGCGTTGGTGACCTCGATGTAGCGCACGTTCGGGCCCTTGGCGTCGGCCATCTGGGTCTTGCCGAAGTAGGCGCGCGCAGCGTGGTTGATCGGCAGCAGTGCATCGCTGCGGCCGGCCACGATGATCACCGGCAGCTTGCCCAGCTTGGCCGTGCGCTGCACCTCGTTGATGCCGGCCTTCACGCGCTGCGACTGCGCCGCCAGCGTGCCCGTCAGCGGCGCGCCGGTCACCGGGTCCTTGCCTGTGACCAGCGAGCGCAGGCACAGCGCGCCGTCCAGCGCGAAGTCGGCCTGGCCGCTGGTCGGCGACACGGCCATGAAGTCGAGCTTGCCGCCGCCCACCGAGCTGTTGTAGACGATGTTCACGCCGCTGGTGGGCGGCACGCCGTTGCCGGTCGAGAACAGCCCTGCCTGCAGCAGCGGGTTCTGCGCCGCCACGCTGCCGCCGGCGTCGGTGTTGGCGAAGCTGAAGCCGCAGACGCTGTCGGCCACGCTGAAGCGGCCGGCAGCGTTGACGTAGGTCATCGCGATCGAATTGGTCGCGAAGCGGAAGTGCGACTGGTGCAGGAAATCCGCCTCGGGCGTGTAGCCGTGGGCGTGCAGCTGGGCCAGCGCGCCGTTCGCCTGGTCGGCCGTGGTGGCGCCGGTGACGAGGCCACGCGCGGCGAGGGCTGCGCAGCGCTGCGTCGCAGCATCGGTGTACGTTGTCGGCCAGAACGCGGCATTCAGGGACGGCCCCGGCGCCAGCAGTGCGCAGGGCTGGTAGACATCCGCGAACGTGAAGTATTCGGCCAGCGGCTTGCCGATCAGCGGCACGGTCTGGCTGCCCTGGCGGATCGTCAGGCCCTTGACGCCGTTGGGCTGCGCGTTGGGCTCGCTGACGGCCACGCCGTCGATCAGCTTCTCGGTGTCCTGCTCGGCCGCGGCCAAGGCAGCGCCCGCGCCGTTGGACACGCTGGAGGCAATCACCAGCGTGTTCTTCGGCTTGAAGGCCACCAGGTGCTGGTCCGGGTTGTTCGGGTCCACAGGACCGAAGCGTTCGTTAAGCACGTAGAACGCAAAGCGGATTGCGTCCAGCGTGTGCTTGCCCCAGTCCTTCTCGGGGTTCTGCTGAGAATGCGCGTGCTTGTAGGCGACACGGTTGGGCAGCGCGGTGTTGAAGGCGGCCAGTTGCTCGGGCGTGAGCGCTGGCGTGAAGGGGGACTCGATGCCGGCGCTGGCGGCCGTCGTCAACGTGCCGTCACGGGCGATCACGGTGCCGGTCATCGGGTCGAACAGGCCGTTGCCGCCGCCCTTGTCGGTGTAGGCCACCGCGCAGCCGTGTTTCAGGCCCCACTCGCCTGCCGTGGCAATGGCGCCATAGATGCCGCGCGAGCCGGACGAAGTGGCGCTGACGATGCAGGGCTTGCCGGTGTCGAAACTGTCGGGCACCTGCACCATCATCGCGACGTTCTGCTGGCCGCTGCCGTCGTCGGCCCAGGCAATGGATTCGCGGCCTGCGACCTTGCCTTCGCCCAGCGTGTCGTTGCCGTTCACGTCGATGTTCGGGCCGTAGAACACGCCCATGCCGCCCAGCGCGGTGTAGTCCACCAGCGCACGGTAGTTGGTGTAGATCGCGTTGCGGCGCAATTCGGCCGGCGTGGGCGCGGCCGGGTTCACGAAGACGGGCGTGGCGCCCATCAGGCCGGTCTTGCCCAGGCCGCCGGTCAGCAGGTCGTCGCTGCTGCCGTCGTACGCCTTCTCGACGATGGGGCCGCGCAGCGCGGCGGGCGGCTGGTTGATTGGGGCTGCCCAGGCGGACGAAGCCAGGGCCGAGGCCAGCGCAGCGCCCAGCACCGACAGCACAGGGAACAGATTCGAGCGAGTCTTCATCATGGTCTCCTTGATCGACGTTTCATTCAGACGCCGCAGGCCGGCCGGGCTTTGCCCGCAACCGGCCCACCACGCCACTCGGGAAGTGGTAGACACACAGCACAAAACCCAGGCCCAGCCAGAACAGCCAGCGGTCTGGCGAGACCAGGGCCGAGAGCACCGGCACGCCTTCGAGCGCCCGCGCGCCCAGCGCCAGCAGGTCCTGCAGATAGTTCTGCGCCAGCACGAACAGCGCAGCGCCCAGCACCGCACCGTAGAGCGTGCCCATGCCGCCGATCACGACGATCAGCAGGATGTCCAGCATCACTTCGAAACTCAGCGTGGTATCCGGCCCGGTGTAGCGCAGCCACAGCGCCAGCAGCGCACCGGCCACGGTGGCCACCGCCGCAGCCAGCACATTGGCCAGCGTGCGCCAGACCACCACGCGGTAGCCGATGGCTTCGGCCCGGAAATCGTTTTCACGGATCGCCTGCAGCACGCGGCCGAACGGCGAGTTCACGACCCGCAGCAGCGCCAGGAAGCCCAGCGTGACGACGATGAACAGGCCGTAGTACGCGATGACCTTGCCGTCGATCATCAGCCCGAAGACCGGCTCGGCTAACGGCTCGAACGACGGCGACAGCAGCGCCGGCACCTTGTAGCTCAGGCCGTCCTCGCCACCGGTCAGCTCCGAGAGCTGCGAGGCCAGCGTCTGGAAGGCCGAGGCCACGGCCAGCGTGATCATCGCGAAGAAGATGGCTTTCACGCGCAGCGAGAACAGGCCGATGACGAGGCTGAGCAGCAGCGACAGCAGCAGCGCGCCGCCCAGGCCCAGCGCCACATGGCCCCAGCCCACGCCGCTGCCGGCACGCGCACAGGCAATGGCCACGCCATACGCCCCGATGCCGAAAAACATCGTGTGCGCGAAGCTGACGATGCCGGCATAGCCCAGCAGCAGGTCGTAGCTCGCCACCAGCAGGATGAAGACCAGCACCTTGGCCGCCACGTTCAGCGCCTTCGCGCCATGGAACAGGAAGGGCGCCAGCAGCAGCGCCGCGGCAATGAGCAGCAACGCCGCAGCCAGCCAGCGGCTGCGCGGCAGGTCGTGCGAAAGCAGGCGGTTCAGCATCGTGTTCACCGCACCGGATACAGGCCTTGCGGCCGCCACAGCAGCACCGCCACCATCAGGCCGATGTTGGAGAACAGCGCCAGCTTGGGCGCCAGGAAGCCGGTGTAGTTGGCCATCAGCCCCACCGCCAGCGCGCCGACGAAGCAGCCCAGCGTGGAGCCCAGCCCGCCCATGATGATGACGATGAACAGCAGCGTGTTCAGCTGCGCGCCGATCTGCGGCACCACGCTTTGCTGGTACAGCCCCCACAGCACGCCGCCCAGCCCGGCCAGCGCCGAGCCGGCGACAAACACGCCCACGAACAGCCGCCTCACCCGGTAGCCCAGCGCCTCGACCATCTCGCGGTCCTGCACGCCGGCGCGCACCAAGAGGCCGAGCTTGGTGCGGTTCAGCAGCCACAGCAGGCCGGCGAACACCGCCAGGCCCAGCACCACCGCAAACAGCCGGTACTTCTCGACCGCAGCCGCCTCGCCGCCGAACCAGGGAACCAGCACCGCGCCGCGCAGCGCTTCGGGCATGGGCATCGGCAGTTGCTGCGGGCCCCAGATCAGCTTGATCAGCTCCTCGCCCACCGTCATGCCGCCCATGGTGATCAGGATCTGCTTCAGGTGCTGGCCGTAGACCGGCCGCACGATCACGCGCTCAAAAGCCGCGCCCAGCGCCGCGGCCACCGCCATCGCGGCCAGCATCGCCAGCGCCACCGCGCCCAGGTTCTGCAGCGCCGAGGCACTGCCCACCCAGCCGGCCATGCCAGCCAGCACGCTGGTGCCGACAAAAGCGCCCGCGGCAATGAACACGCCGTGGCCAAAGTTCAGCACGTCCATCAGGCCAAAGACCAGCGTCAGCCCCGAGGCCATGATGAAGACGATCAAGCCCATCGCCAGGCCGGCCGCGGTCAGCGTCAGCCAGCTCGCGCCATTGCCGATCAACGGGAAGGCCAGCAGCGCCAGCGCGGCCAGCAGCCACAGCGGCTTCGCGTCGAATCGCGCGCCGGGCAAGGCCACTTCGCCCGGCTGCGTCGGCAAGCTGCCGGTGGGCAAAGGCGAATCGGTCATGCCGCCACTCCCAACGACAGCCCCAGCAAGCGCTGCTGCAGTACCTCGTCGTCCGCGAGTTCCGCCATCGCGCCGGTGTGCACGATGCGGCCGTTGTCCATCACCGCCACGCGGTCGCCCAGCGCCTTGGCCATCGCCAGGTTCTGCTCCACCATCAGCACGGTGCAGCGCTGGCGCTTGAGTTCGGTAAAGGCCTCGATCAACTTCATCACCGTCGCCGGCGCCAGGCCCTTGCTGGGCTCGTCGACCAGCAGCAGTTCGCACGGTGCTATCAGCGCGCGGGCAATCGCCAGCATCTGCTTCTGGCCGCCGCTGAGCTTGCCCGCCGGATGCAGCCAGAACTTGTGCAGCGCCGGGAACAGGCCGAACAGCCAGTCCAGCCGCGTGCGGTCCAGGTCCTCGGCGCGCCGCGCGGCGCGAGCGCCCAGCACCAGGTGGTCGCGCACCGTCAGCTCGCTGAAGATGCCCATGGTCTCGGGCACGTAGGCGATGCCGAGGCGCGCAATCTCTGGCGTGGTCATCGCGGTGATCGCCTGCCCTTTGAAGCGCAGCACGCCAGCCGAGGCGGGCCACAAACCCATCACCGTGCGCAACGTGCTCGTCTTGCCGGCGCCATTGCGGCCCAGCAGCATCGTGACCTGGCCGGCGGGCACATGGAGGTCCACACCATGCAAGATGTGGTACGGGCCGACGTGAGTGTGAACGCCTTCCAGCGACAACGCATTCGTCATGCCGCCTCCTGCACCGGCGCCACGCCCAGGTAGGCCTGCTGCACCAAAGGCGAGGCCATCACAGAGGCAGGCTCGCCATCGGCCACCAGCGCGCCCTGGTGCAGCACCACGATGCGGTCCGCCAGCTCGCGCAGCACGTCCATCTTGTGCTCGACCAACAGGATGGTGCGGTCGCGCCTGGTCTTCAACCGGCGGATCAGGTCCAGCACCACAGGCGCATCGTCAGCGCTCATGCCGGCGGTCGGCTCGTCGAACAGGTAGACGCGCGGGTCCAGCGCCATCAGCATCGCCACCTCCAGCTTGCGCTGGTCGCCATGCGGCAGGCTGGCGGCCAGCGCGTCGCGCTGCGGCCAGAGCTGCGTCTCGGCCAGGATCTCGCGGGTTTCCTCCAGCCAGTCCTGGCGGTCCAGCCACACGCGCCAGCAGTTCAGCCCGCCCCCATGCCGCGCCTGCACCGCCAGCCGCACGTTTTCCTGCACCGAGAGCTGCGCGAACAGCTGCGTCAGCTGGAAGGCCCGGCCCAGGCCGCGCCGCGTGCGCTGCGGCGCGCCGAGGCGTGTGATGTCCATGCCGTCCAGCAGCACCTGGCCTTCGCTGGCCGGCAGCTGGCCCGAGATCAGGTTGAAGTAGGTCGTCTTGCCCGCGCCATTGGGGCCAACGATCGCGGTCAGCGTGCCCGGCGTGAAGACGCAGGACACACGGTTGACCGCGACGTGGCCGCCGAAGCGGATGCTCAAGTGGCGTGTCTCAAGCATGGGCTTTCTTGCTCATGGGCAGGTGCCGATCACATAGTAGTTCGGGGCCGTGTTCTTCAGCGTGGTCGTGACGAAGACATTCCACAACCCCATGTTCTGGTTCGAGCCGTTGGCCAGCGCGTAGCCACCGCTCTGATGCGCGCGGCCGGCCGAGACGTGCGCGTAGTTGCTGGCCGTCGTGCAGGTGGCCGCGGCGCCGGTGGTGGTGCCGCTGGCGGGGCTGGACATGGCGCCCTGCACGTTGCTGGCGTCGACCGCAGCCACGGTCCAGTTGTAGGTGGTCGCCGCCGTGAGGCCGGTGTCGGTGTAGCTGGTGCCTGTGACCAGGCCGCTGCCGCTGACCTGCGTGCCGCCGCGGAACACCCGATAGCCGGCGGCGCCGCTCACCACGCCCCAGGCGATGCTCATCGTCGTGTTGGTCGCGCCGGATGTGGCCACGCCAGTGGGCGCAGGCAACGCACCGCCACCGCCGCCGCCACCACCGCTGCCCAAGCCGGACGCCACGTGGTCGACCATGGCCTTGAGCGCTGCCATCTGCGTGCCGGACTTGCGTGCGAAGTCGCTGCCGTACCAGCCGATCCAGTCCCAGCAGCCGTTGGGGTTGCCCAGCGAGCCGCTGGCGGACGTGCTGTGGCTCGTGCTGTCGACCTTGGTCTGCGGGAACAGCACGATGATGTGGTTGGTGTCGGCCCAGCGGGTGTAGCCGGTGTTCTTCAGGAACTTGTCGCCGATGGTCGCGTAGTTCTGTTGGCAGCCGTGCAGCGCCACGTGCAGCTTGCACTGGGTGCCGGCGGCGCAATCGGCCGGCACGTAGAGCCAGCCGGTCGCGGCCATGCCCGGGTTGCCGTTGCTGTAGGCGGTCTGGTCGAACTCGATGTAGTTGGCGGCTGCCGGCGAATCGTTGCGGGCCGCCAAGGTGCCGTAGAACTGCGTGAGTGCGGCCTTGGCGCCGTCGTAACCGCAGTTGGCGATGTAGGGCGAGCTGCTGCTGTTGCAGGCGTTGTCTCCCGTGCCGGCGAAGTCGGTCGGGAAGACGTGTGCGGTGCTGGCGCGCTGCACGTAGCTGAGGTTGCCGGCCGGCACGCCGTTGTTGCCGTACTGGGTGTTGACGGCGTTCATCGGGTTCGGGCCGACGGTGTAGTCACTGGTGCCGACGAACAGGAATATCTTCTGGCTGGCGACATTGGCCAGCGCATCGTTCAGCGAACCGCTCCAGTTGTTCAGGTCGGCCTGCATGGTGCTCAGCATGCTGGCGCTGATGCTGGCGTTGTACATGCAGGCCGTGTAGTTGCTGTGGCCGGCGCACATGTAAGGCCCGCCGGCGAAAACGCCCACGCCCTTGAAGGTGCCTGAATAAGCGTAGCCCAGCTGGTTGGCCATGAAGCCACCGGACGAAAGGCCGGAAACCGTCGTCTGGCTGGTGTCGACGTTCAGCGCGGGCAGCGCGACGGCGGCCTGGGCTGGAACGGTGGAAAGGCTGGCGAGTGTGATCGCGGCGAACGCCGCGACGGCACCCGCGCTGCGGGCAGAAAATCTCATGGCTTTGTCTCCGTTGGTCTCGGAACTTCGCAGCGGCAAGCGGGAGGCCTGCGCCGCGCCCAGGCGGCTCAGCGCGTGTTGCGCACCGGCACGTCCATTTCTTCGGCCTTGATCTCGCGCACCAGCTCAGGCACGCCCCAAGGGAAGGCCGGGTCCACCTTGATCTTGAAGTGATACATGCTTTGCAGGGCCTGGTGGTCCTGCTTGCGGAAGGTCATCGGGCCTTTGGGCGACTCGAAGCGCAGGCCTTCCATGGTGGCAATCAGCTTGTTGGCCGAAGCATCACCGCCGGTCTTCTTCAGCGCCTCGACGATGGCGATGCCGGCCGTCATGCCGCCGGCGGTGAAGAAGTCCGGCGGCGCCTTGTACTGCTTGTAGTGGTTGGCCACCAGCCACTCGTTGACGGGGTTCTTCGGAATGCCGAAGTAGTAGTAGGTGGCGCCTTCCATGCCGGGGAAGTTCTTGTAGGCGGCCATCGCGGGCAGGATGTTGCCGCCGGTGGCGATCTCGATGCCGTAGCGCTTCAGGTCCAGGTCGGCGATCTTGAACGGGTTGCCGGCGCCGGCCCAGACGATCCAGATCAGCTTGCGGCCCGGCAGGTCCTTGAGCTTGTCGATCAGGCGCTGGGCGCCGGCGGTGAAGTCGGTGGTGCTGGTCGGCAGGTATTCCTCGTGCACGACCTTGGCCTTCTTGATCGCTTCCTTGAAGGCCTTCACGCCGTCACGGCCAAACGCATAGTCCTGCGCCAGCGTGGCGATCACGGTGCCGGGCTTGTCCAGCGCCACCGCGTTGGAGATCGCGTCCTGGCTGCTGTTGCGGCCGGTGCGGAAGATGTACTTGTTCCACTTGTCGCCGGTGATGCTGTCGGCCACCGCCGGCTCCACCAGCAGGATCTTCTTGTACTCCTCGGCGACCGGCAGCATCGCCAGCGCCACGCCGGAAGACGTGGGGCCGATGGCGACGTCGGCCTTGTCGTCGCCATAGGCGGCAGCCAGCAGGCTCTTGCCCAGGTCCGGCTTGCCCTGGTCATCTTTCTCGATCAGGACCAGCTTCTTGCCGGCCACGGTCATCGTGCCACCGGTCGCGTAGTCCAGCCCCATCTGCAGGCCGATCGCCGTCTGCTTGCCGTAGGCCTCCAGCGGGCCGGTGCGGCTGTAGACATGGGCGATGCGGATCTCGCCGTCCGCGGCAGCGGCGGCCAAGGTGACCAGTGCGGCCGCAGCGGCGAGAACCTGCTTGCAAAAAGCCTTGAGCGGCATGCCGTGTGTCTCCTGCGTGTTCTTGTGTGCCTGCAACACCGCAAAGCCCGTGCCGCAAGCGGGCAGGGCCGGGAAAACACCGAAGGCACGTGGCGTCAGCGGCCGCCGGCGGTGTCGTGCGAAAGCTTCAGGGTTGTCCGTTCGGCAGACAGCGTCTGTTTTCCAGACACCCATCGCCGCATGTGCATGGCCACCAGACAGGGTTTCAACCCAGCTGGCCCAGCTTCTCGTACAGCGTGGCCCGGGCAATGCCCAGCAGACGCGCAGCGGCCAGCTTGTTGCCCTTGGTGGCGCTGAGTGCAGCGCGGATCGAACTCGCTTCCAGTTCGGCCACTGCGACCGGCAGCGGCTTCAACAGGCTTTGCATCAAGGCTTCGCCCAGCGGCCGGGCGCCCTGCAGCAAAGCCTCGGAAGGCTCGTCTCGCAGCGGCATGCGGGCCCGCGTCGGCATGTCCATCGGCACGGGCAGCAGGTCGCCGAAATGCCGGGCGGCGAGGCGCAGGTCGTCGGTCATCAGGCAGGCGCGTTCCAGCGCGTTACCCAGTTCGCGGATGTTGCCGGGCCAGCGTTGCGCGGCCAGCAGGTCCATCGCGTCGGCGCTGAGGCTTTTGTGCGGCTGGCTGTTGCGGCGGGCAATGTCGGCCAGCAGGTGGTCGGACAAGGCGTCCAGGTCCGGCATGCGCTCGCGCAGCGCGGGCAGGCGGATCGGCAGCACGTTGAGGCGGTAGTAAAGGTCCGCCCGGAAGCTGCCTTCGGTGACCATCACCGCCAGGTCGCGGCTGGTCGCGGCAATCACCCGCAGGTCCAGCTTCTCGACCTTGTTGCTGCCCAGCGGCTCCACTTCCTGTTCCTGCAGCACGCGCAGCAGCTTGGCCTGCAGCGCCAGCGGCATGTCGCCAATCTCGTCCAGGAACAGCGTGCCGCCGTCGGCCAGCTTGAACTTGCCTTCGCGGCCCTTGCGCTCGGCGCCGGTGTAGGCGCCAGCTGCCACGCCGAAGAACTCAGCTTCGAGCAGGGTGTCCGGCACCGCGGCAATGTTCACCCCCACGAACGGCCGCGCGGCGCGCGCGCTGTCGGCATGGATGGCCTGGGCCAGCAGCTCCTTGCCGGTGCCGGTCTCGCCCAGCAGCAGCACGGTGCTGGACGTGCCCGCTGCGCGGCGGGCCTGGCGCTTCACTTCGATGGCGGCCGGGCTGTTGCCGATGAAGCTGGCAATCGTGTAGCGGGTGCGGCGGTGCACCGCCAGCTCGCGGCGCGCGTCGTCCAGCTCGCGCTGCAGGCGCACGAACTTGGCCATCAGCGGCTGCAGGCCGGCGCCGGGGTGGTCCAGCAGCACCATGCCCAGTGCGCCAATGACCTCGCCTGCATCATTGCGCAGCGGCAATCGGCTGACCAGGAAGGTGCCGGCCTTGTTGGTCAGCAGGTCCACCAGCATCGGCTGGCCGCTGTCGATGACCTCGGCCATCAGCGTGTTGGGCACCACCTGCTCCACCGGCTGGCCGACGAAGTCGTGCTCGTCGCTGAAACCCAGCGCCGGCAGGAAACGCTTGTAGCCTTCGCTGATCCAGACGATGCGGTGGTGCTTGTCCACCACCAGCATGCCTTGCGCCGTGTTCGCGAAAACGTCGAACATGCTGCGCGCGGCCAGCTTCAGCACTTCATCGGCATCTTGCGGCAGGGCCATGGCGGCAGCGGGAACAGGCATCGGGCCAGTTTACGGAGCACGGACTGCTGGCGCGGGCGGGGCTCGGGTTTGTCCGGGCCAGGTTTGTCCGCTTGAAACAGCCTGTGGGCGGCTGCGGGTTGACCCCAGGTCCGTCGCCGTAATTACAAAATTACGATGCAGCCCATGGCCCTTGCCCCTCCCGTCGCCCCCTCGCTGCGCGGCGCTTCCCTGCACGACGGCGTGGCCACGCGGCTGCGCATGATGATGTTCGAGCAGGAATTGCTGCCGGGCCAGTGGATCGACGAGAAGGCGCTGGCCACCGAATGGCAGATCAGCCGCACGCCATTGCGCGAGGCGCTGAAGGTGCTGGCGGCCGAGGGGCTGGTCGAGCTGGTGCCGCAGCGCGGCTGCCGTGTCGTCGAGTTGGACGACCACGACGCCGAGCAGCTGTTCCCGGTGATGGCCATGCTCGAAGGCCGCTGCGCCGGCGAGGCCACGCGCCAGATGAACGACGCCAGCCGCGCCGAGCTGCGCCACTGGCACGAGGAGCTGGAGCGCCACGCCGAGGCCGGCGACCGCGATGGCTACTACCGTGCCAACCACGAATTCCACAGCCTGGTGCAACGCCTGGCCGGCAACCGCTGGCTGGCCCGCTGCACCGGCGACCTGCGCCGCTTCGTGCGCCTGATGCGCGGCCGCCAGCTGCTGATGCCGGGCCGCATGCAGGCCTCGATTGGCGAGCACCGCGAGCTGCTGGCCGCGCTGCTGGCCAGCGACGCCGAACGCGCCGAACGCGCGATGCACGACCACCTGATGGCCCAGCTCGTCGCGCTGAAGGCGCTGCGGGACCAGGAAGCCCAAGAGACCTACGCCAAGGCCCACCCGAATGCTTGACGGACTGCTTCAGAAAGCCCAGGCGCGCAGCCACGAACGCGCGGTGCGCCAGCTGCGCCAGGACTGCCATGACCTGCTCTCGCTGCGCGGCGAAGCCAGCAGCCCGGTGATCGCCAGGCGCGTCATCGAACAGCTGGCGATCTTGAGAGACGACGGCCCGGTGCGCAGGCTGGACGACTTCTTCGAACTGCTGCTGGCCGACTTCAGCCCCAACCCGGCGGCGGTGCTCGAAGGCGCCCAAGCCTACGCGGCAAAGCCCGATGCCGAAGCGCTGATCCGACTCAGCGAACTCGTCGAGCCGCCGCGCCAGGAGCTGTTCCGTCGCATCAACCGTGCGCCTGGCGGCACCGCGGCCTTGATCGCGCTGCGCCATGCGCTGCTGGAGCGGCTGCCCAAGCGGCCGGCGCTGAAGGCGGTGGAAGCCGACCTGCTGCACCTGCTGGGCAGCTGGTTCAACCCCGGCTTCCTGGAGATGCGCGAGGTCAGCTGGCAATCGCCCGCCCAGCTGCTGGAGCAGCTGATCCGCCACGAGGCGGTGCACGAAATCGACGGCTGGGACGACCTGCGCCGCCGCCTGCAGCCCGACCGCCGCTGCTTCGCGTTTTTCCACCCGCAGCTGCCCAACGAGCCGTTGATCTTCGTGGAAGTGGCGCTGGTGCCGGCGATGGCCGACGCGATCGCGCCGCTGATCGCCAAGCGCGCCGAGCCGCTGCCGCCGGGCGACTGGAAGGTTGCCGTGTTCTATTCGATCAGCAACTGCCAGCCGGGGCTGCGCGGCGTGTCGCTGGGGAACTTCCTGATCAAGCGCGTGGTCGAGCAGCTCAAGCACGAGCTGCCGCAGCTCAAGACTTTCTGCACCCTCTCGCCCATTCCCGGCTTCATGGCCTGGCTGGGCAAGGCCGGGCCGTTTGCCGAGCTGCCCGGCGTGCGCACCACGGCCGCCGCGAAACTGGAAGCCGCGCGCACCCTCCTGCTTGCAGCGGGCGACGGCGACCTCGCCGCCCTCACCCGCCCGGCCGCGCACGAGGCAATGCGCCCGGAAGTGCAGCAGGCGCTGCTGCAGCTGGCCGCCTTCTACCTGAACCATTTTTCGCCGCAGCCCGGCGGCGACCCGGTGGCCCGTTTCCACCTGGACAACGGCGCCCGCCTGGAGCGGCTGAACCCGAATGCCAACCTGGCTGCCAAAGGCTTGAAGCAATCGGCCGGCATGATGGTGAACTACCTGTACGACCTGGCGCGCATCGACACCTGCCACGCGCGTTTCGTGAACGGCGAGGTGGTGCATTCCCGCGCCATCGCCGCGCTGCTGTGACCCCGCACCCATTCCAACAAATCATCCCAAAGGAACCCAGCGTGACCCCAAGCTTCCACCGCCGCCGCCTGCTGACGGCGCTGACCCTCGCCAGCCTCACCGCGATGACCGGCACTGCGCTGGCGGCCGACGCCTGGCCGGCCAAGCCCGTGACCATCATCGTGCCCTTCCCGGCCGGCGGCGGCACCGACGCCTTCGCCCGACCGCTGTTCGCCGTGCTCTCGCACAACACCGGCAAGCAGTTCCTGATCGACAACAAGGGCGGCGCCGGCGGCACCGTGGGCGCGAGCATTGCCGCCCATGCCGCGGTGGACGGCTACACCTTCTTCATGGGCGCGGTGCACCACGCCATCGCCCCGGCCATGTATCCGAAGCTGGACTACAAGCTGGACACCGACTTCGTGCCGGTCGGCCTGATCTCCAGCGTGCCGCAGGTCATCGTCGTGAACCCGCAGAAGGTGCCGGTCAAGGACCTGGCCGGGCTGCTGGACTATGTGCGCAAGAACCCGGGCAAGCTGAACTACGGCTCTGCCGGCAACGGCACCTCGCACCATCTGGCCGGCGAGCTGTTCAAGCTGCAGACCAAGACCTTCATCACCCACATCCCGTACCGCGGCGCCGGCCCGGCGCTGCAGGACTTGATGGCCGGCCAGGTCGACCTGATGTTCGACGGCCTGGCCTCTTCGGCTACCCACATCAAGAGCGGCCGCATCAAGGCGCTGGCCGTCGCCTCAGACAAGCGCGCGCCGGGTTTCCCGGACGTGCCCACCTCCATCGAAGCCGGCGTGCCGAGCTACCAGGTCGCCACCTGGTACGGCCTGTGGGCGCCCAAGGGAACGCCCAAGGAAATCGTCGCCGCGATGCAGGCCGAGTTGAAGAAGGCCTTTGCCAGCGACGAGCTGAAAGGCATCTGGAACGGCCTGGGCGCCAACATGCCCAACCTCTGGGGCGACGACTTCGGCAAGTTCGCCGCGTCCGAAACCAAGCGCTGGGGCGAGGTCGTCAAGGCTTCTGGCGCAAAGCTCGATTGATGCGCTTCTCTGCATGACCGGCCAAGTCCACTTCCTGCCTGCCGACGCACAGGGCGTGGCCCGCGTGGTGTTCGACCACCCGGGCAAGCTCAACGCGCTGAACGCGCAGATGTGGCGCGAGCTGCGCACCGGATTCGACGCGCTGGCCACGCAGCCCCAGGTGCGCGTGCTGCTGCTGCAGGGTGCGGGCGGCGCCTTCGTGGCGGGCGGCGACATCGAGGAGTTCCCGGCCTTCCGCTTCCAGGCCGACACGCTGGCCCACTTCCACGAAGAGCTGGTGGCACCGGCGCTGGAGGCCATGTGGTGGTGCGACCTGCCGATGGTCGCGCAGATCGAGGGCGCCTGCGTGGGCGGCGGGCTGGAGATCGCCGCCTGCTGCGACCTGCGCCTGTGCGGCGAGGCCAGCCGCTTCGGCGTGCCCATCGCCAAGCTGGGCTTTCCGATGGCGCCCCGCGAGATCGAGATCGTCGCCCGCGTGATCGGCGAGACGGTGCTGCGCGAGCTGCTGCTCGAAGCCCGCGTGCTCAACGCCCAGGAGGCCCGCGAGCGCGGCCTGGTGACCCGCGTGCTGCCGGACGCCCTGGTGGCAGACGAGGCGCTGCGCTGCGCCAGGCAGATCGCCCGCCTCTCGCCGCAGGCCATGAAGCTCAACAAGCAGGCGCTGCGCCGCTTTGCCAGCGGCCCGCCCAGCCAGCGCGCCGAGCGCGAGCCGCACTACGCCTACGCGCCCTCGGCCGAGCACCGCGAGGGCCTGGCCGCATTCAACGAAAAACGACCGGCGCGCTTCGACGCTCCGGCCCAAGAACCCCCACCTTCCAGCGAATCCTCATCATGAGCCAGCACACCCTCTTTGCCGCGCTGCGCGCCGGCTTCCCCGCCGACCTGGACGGCATTGCCATCGAAACCATGGACGGCCCCGGCGCGCCACTGCACTACACCTGGCGCGACCTGGACCATGCCAGCGCGCGCATCGCCAACCTGCTCGATTCTCTGGACCTGCCGCCAGCCAGCCGCGTGGCGGTGCAGGTCGAAAAAAGCGTGGAGGCGCTGATGCTCTACCTCGGCGTGCTGCGCGCCGGCCACGTCTTCCTGCCGCTGAACACCGCCTACCAAGCCGGCGAGATCGAATACTTCCTGGGCAATGCCGAGCCGGCGGTTGTCGTCTGCTCGCCGCAGAACTTCACCTGGGTCAGCCGCCTGGCCTTCCAGTGCGGCAGCAGCCATGTCTACACACTGGGCGACAACCGCAGCGGCACGCTGCTGGACCGCGCCAGCTTCCACCTGGACAGCCACACGCCAGCCCAGCCCGCCGAGGATGACCTGGCCGCCATCCTCTACACCAGCGGCACGACCGGCCGCAGCAAGGGCGCGATGCTGACGCAGGGCAACCTGCTGTCCAACGCGCAGACGCTGAAGGCCTACTGGGGTTGGCAGGCTGGCGACGTGCTGATCCACGCGCTGCCCATCTTCCACGTGCATGGCCTGTTCGTCGCCATCCATGGCGCGCTGCTGAACGGCAGCAAGATGATCTGGCTGAACAAGTTCGACCCCAAGGCCGTGCTGGCCAAGCTGCCCGAGGCCACCGTCTTCATGGGCGTGCCCACGCTGTATGTGCGGCTGCTGGGCGAGGCCGGGCTGAACAAGGACGCCTGTCGCCACATGCGCCTGTTCATCAGCGGCTCGGCGCCCTTGCTGATCGAGACCTTCCAGCTCTGGCAGCAACGCACCGGCCACACCATCCTGGAGCGCTACGGCATGAGCGAGACCGTGATGCTCACCTCCAACCCCTACCGCGCCGAAGACGGCGAGCGCCGCGGCGGCACGGTCGGCTTCCCGCTGCCCGGCGTGGGCCTGCGCGTGCTGGACGATGCGGGCCAGCCCATGCCGGCTGGTGAGATCGGCGGCATCCAGGTCAAGGGGCCCAACGTCTTCAAGGGCTACTGGCGCATGCCGGAGAAAACCGCCGAGGAGTTCACCGCCGACGGCTGGTTCAAGACCGGCGATGTCGGCAAGGTGGACGCGGCCGGCTATGTCAACATCGTCGGCCGCAGCAAGGACCTGGTGATCAGCGGCGGCTACAACGTCTACCCGGCCGAGATCGAGGGTTACCTGAATGATCTGCCCGGCGTGGCCGAGAGCGCGGTGATCGGCGTGCCGCACCCGGACTTCGGCGAGGCGGTGGTGGCCGTGGTCGTGGCCCGGCCCGGCGAAGCACCAGACGCAGCGGCACTGATCGCGGCGATGAAGGGCCAGATCGCGGCATTCAAGGTGCCCAAGAAGGTCTTCGTCGTGACCGAGCTGCCGCGCAACACCATGGGCAAGGTGCAGAAGAACCTGCTGCGCGAACAGCACAAGGGCTTGTTCGTGGCAGGCTGAACCACGCACGGGATGCTCCGGCTTCCCCTGGGGCCGCTGCCCATGCAGAATGGCCCGAACAGGAGATCCACCGACGATGCGGATGACCCGTTGGGACCTTGCCTTGCTGGCATGCTGGGGCACCACTGGCGCCGCGCTGGCCGCCGGCCCCGCCGTCCCCGTCATCCCTGCGGCGGACACACCCGCCGCACCGCCCGCGGCCTCCAGCTGGTCAGACTGCGTCGCCCACCAGCCGCCACTGAGCTGCGCCGACGCGCGTGAACCCGCCGCGCTGGCCCTGGCCGGCGAACAGCGCGCCAAACGCGAAGACGACACGCTGACATTGCAACTGTTCGGCCCTGGGGAGCCGGCGCTGGTGCTGATCGACCAGCCCGCCGCCCCGCGTGCCGCGAGCAGCCCCGCCGTCTCGGCCGGCGGCCTGCGCTACCGCCTGCTGGGCCCGCTGGAACATGCCGACGCCTGGCTGGTGGCCCAGGTCGCCGCCGGGGACGACACCCGTGCACCCCGGCTGCGGCTGTTCAGCGCCGGCAACCCCGCCGGTCTGCTGCTGGCCGACTGGCCCTGGGTGGCGCCCAACGGCCGCCTGATCGTTGTCGTCGACAGCCCGGAAGGCGGCCATGCGCCCGGCAGCGTCACGCTGCTGCAGAAGGCCGGCCCCCGCTGGTCGCAGGTTTTCCGCTACGAGCCTGCCGCGAGCACGCACCTCTATTTCCGCAGCTGGCGCGCCGACAGCGCCGCGCTGCGCCTGGATTGGCAACGCAGCGGCCCGAACTGCACCGGCGCAGCACAAGGCACGCTGCAACTGCGCGACGGCCCCTACGGCTGGGATTTCCTGCCTGAACCACCGTCAGCCTGCGCCAACAATCCGGTGGACCGCAACTGAGCCTTGCTCGCGCGTCCATCAACCGCGCTCAAGCGCCGCCCCTTCGGCAACAACGCAAAAACGCAAAAACGGCCCAAAGCCCGACATCACCCGACCTGTCAACTCTGGCAGATAGGCGCTGAAGGCCGACCTCACTACAGTCCGCCACGCACAACACCACCTCGCCAGCGCGGACCTCTCGGTGCGCAGGGGTGAACCACCGAAAGTTGTGTGCAGTTTCGAAGGCAGCCACGACGGACAGTTGTTGTTCATCGCGCCCCGCCATGTCGCAACACTCGTTGGGAGCCCCCATCCATGCCCTCCGAAGCATCGCGCCCCCGCTCGGGCCGAGGCCTGCAAAGCCCACGCCCATTCGGTCATCTTTTTGATCGCCTGCCCGGGGCCCGCACACCCCATGGCCTGCAGGCCCGAACCACCCACGAGCAGCTCCATGACCTGCGCAGCGCCGCACAACTGGCGCTGCAGGTCGAGTTTTCGACCATACCCGTGTACCTCAGCGGCCTGTACTCGATTTCCGACACCGGTTCGAAGGCCTACCAGGCGCTGCGCAGCGTGGTCATGGAAGAGATGTTCCACGTCAACCAGGCCGCCAACCTCGTCGTCGCACTGGGCGGCCAGCCGCGCTTCACGCAAGCGTTCGCGCCCGTCTATCCCGGCTACCTGCCGCACGCAAACGAGAACACCACGCCCTTGCTCGGGCTGTACCGCGCATCGATCGACGTGTTCTCGAACGTCTATGCCGCCATCGAGACGCCCGCGCCCTGGGATGCGCCAGCACAGGGCGACCACTACGACACGATCGCGCAGCTGTACCAGTCGCTGGTGAATGCGATCGAAGCGTTTCCGGGCGACCCCTTCAGCGCCAAAACGCCCGAGTTCCGGCAGCGCACCGACGTCTACCTGGGCAAGTTCGGCGGCAAGGTGATCGAAGTGCGCGACAAGGCCAGCGCCCTGGCCGGCATCGACCAGATCGTGCGCCAGGGCGAAGGCAAGGTACCTGCCGACCAGCCCCTGGTGGCGCGCCAGCCCTATGGCGCCTACAACCAGTACGGCATGCGCAGCGATGGCACCTACGGGCCCATCCTGGGCACGCCCGAGGAGCTGAGCCACTTCATGAAGTTCCGCGAGGTTTCGCTGGACCTGGCGAACTTCCCGCCCACCCTGCCCGCCACCTCCAACCCACGGCTGGAGGACTTCTCCAATCCCGAAGCGCTGAGCCTGGCCAAGACCTTCAACCAGCACTACAGCGTGATGCTGCGCGGCTTCGAAAAAACCTTCATGCGCGGCGAGCACGACCCCTTCTTCGGCGTCGTGCTCAACCTGATGCACGAGGTGCTGCCGAACCTGGCCATCTCCTTGATGAACACGCCGGCCCATGCCAATGGCGACAGCGCGGTCGGCCCCAACGCCGCGCCGACCTGGAGCTGGGACGAAGGCGCCGACACGCGCACGCTGGCGCACGGCTTACGGCAGGAAATCCTCAAGGCGCCCAGCGGCAGCGTGCGCGCGGCGCACCTGGTGCGCGCGATGCGCGGCCTGGACAAGCTGGCTGCCACCGGCGCCGGCCATGTGCTTTGAACCGGAGGCAAGACCATGAGCAACTACAAGATCTACCCGAGCATTGGCGTGGCACGCGTGGGCAATGCGCCGGCCAAGTTCTACATCGGCCCCGAGGCCTATCGGGGCCTGCCGACGCTGCCCGACGGCGCGCCCTTCACCGAGCGCGACTTCCGCGACGACCAGGGCCGCATGTGCCGCCAGGCGGCGCGCTTTCGCATCTACCGCGAAGGTCCGGACGGCGCCGAAGAGATCACCCTCGGCACGCCCGGCATTGCGGCCATCACCTGGACGGCCCACATCGCGAACAAGAAGGCGAGCTGGTACACCTTCGTGACCAACGAAGGCGAACAGGGCTACGCACCCAACCACCCGCTGCGCAATGCCGCAGAGCCGGACCGCAACAAGCTGATGATCGACGCCGGGCCGCGCACGATCGCCGGGGCCGCGCAATCCGGCGTGCATTTCGATGCGGCGAGTGCACCGCCGGACTACCGCGGCGTGAACTTCCCGCCCGGGCCGCTCAACCCGACCGGCGAGACCATCGCCAGCCTGGGCGAATTGCGCACGGATGACGCCGGGCGCCTGCTGGTGCTGGGCGGATTCGGCATCTCGGGCACGCCCTCGCCCGATCCGAAGATCCACGACTACGCCAACAACGACGGCTGGTGGGACGACACCTCGGACGGCCCCATCTTCGCGGTGATCCGGCTGACCGATGGCACCGAGGTCCAGGCCGATGCCTCCTGGGTGCTGGTGGGCCCGCCTTCGTACGCGCCGCAGATCCCCAACCTGGTCTCGCTGTGGGACACCATCTTCGACGCCGGCGTGCGCGCGGGCAAGGTGCCGCAAATCCTCGACCAGGGCCTGTGGAAGTCCGGCCCCTCGGGCTACCGGCCCAACTTCCAGACGGAGATCCAGCCGCTGCTGGAGCGCGGCACGCTCTACCCCTGGGTGGCGGCCATCCCGCCCAAGCCGCACAGCTTCAACTTCGCGCAACTGGGCACCGTGCCCAGCTCGCCGGACAGCGATGAGTACAAGGGCCTGCGCACCTGGATCCTCGACGTGCTGCGGCCACCCAGTTCGGAGAACGTCATCGTCGGCAACAGCAGCGGCAGCAGTGGCCGCACGATGATGCCGTACCTGGCGGGCGACAACTGCCTGATCCCCGGCACGCTCACCTCCAAGTACCTGCGGGTGACGGACACGCAGTTCTTCTTCCTGCAGCAGTGGGCGGCCGGATGGTTCTCCAACGAAGCACCGTCTCCCGAGTCGCCCATCGGCCTGACCCGCAACGTGCTGGAAAACTGCGTCGGCGGTGCCTTCTCGCCGGGCATCGAGATGGGCTGGATCTCACGCAACACGGCCATCTACCAAGCCGACGACCCGCTGCGCATCAACGCCTGCCCGGTGCTCGAGGGCCCGCTGAGCGCCGGCTTCGACCCGGCCCGCATGCAGCCCGGCGACATCTGCCGCTACATGGCCGTGCCGTGGCAGGCGGACTTCAACGAATGCTCCTCGCAGCCCATGGACGGGCGGGTCATCTGGTGGTGGCCAGCGCAGCGGCCGGAGTTCGTCTACCTGGAGCCGCCCGCACCGCGCGCCGCGGGCCTGGCCGCCGCCCCACCTCCACCAGGGCAGCACAGCGGCGCGCAGGTCGCCTGGGTCGGCACGGACTTTGACCAGCTGCGCGACGACTTCATCTCCTTCGCCGACGATGTCGACATGGTGAAGTACTGGCAAGGCTTGGGCTTCGTGATGGAAAAGACCGTGCAGGGCGAGCTGCGCTTCGTCGAGGTCGCCCGCACCTTGCCACGCCCCTTCTTCCCGCCCGCCGCAGGTGACGCCGCTTGACGTGCTGATCTGCGGCGCAGGGCCGGCGGGTTGCGCCACGGCCCTGGCGCTGAGGCAGGCTGGCGTGCGAGACGTGGGCCTGGTCGACTGGCCGCTGGCGCGCCCTTGGGCCATCGGCGAGTCGGCCACGCCGGACGTGGGGACCATGCTTTCGCGGCTGGGCCTGCCCGGCGCGATGCAGGCGCACGCCCCCTACCAGGCCAACCTGTCGCTGTGGGGGGAACAGCGGCAGATCGACGACTTCCTCCACCGCGGGCAAGGCAGCGGCTGGCACCTGGACCGCCAGGCCTTCGACACCATGCTGCGCGAAGCCGCCGTGGCCCAGGGCGTGCGCCTGATGCGGCCGGCCAAGATCGACCAGCTGGCCTGGCAAGGCGCAAGCTGGGTGCTGCGCCTGAACGACGGCAGCACATGGCGCCCGCGGGTGCTGGTGGATGCCAGCGGCCGGCGTGCCGAGCTGGCCACGCGCCTGGGCGCCACGCGAAGGCAGGTCGATGCGCTGGTGGCGCTCGGCGCCATCGTGCCGCGGCCGGCGGCAGGCGGCCTGGCGGGCCTGTCACTCATCGAGCCCGTCTCTTTCGGCTGGTGGTACGCCGCGCCATTGGCCGGTGAACGTGCCGTGGTCTGCCTGATGACGGACCGCGATCTCGCCCAAGCGCATCGCCTGCGCTCCGGCGACCGCTTCCACCAGGCCTGGTGCAACACCGAAGAGCTGGTGCGCCGCCTGCCGCCGCCCGAGCGTGCGCCGGGGATCGCCAGCTTCCCGGCCCACAGCGCCTGCCTGGATCGCGCCACGGGCCCGGGCTGGATGGCGGTCGGCGATGCGCTGATGGCCTTCGACCCGCTCACCTCGTCGGGCATCTCGGGCGCGCTGGCCGATGGCCTTGCCGCGGCCGAAACGCTGGCCGCCTGGCTGGCCGGACAGCCCATGGCGCCATCGGGGCGGGCCTGGGCGCAGCGCGCCGACACCAGCTGGCGGCGCTATCTCCAGCAACGCCGCATGCACTACGCAGCCGAACGCCGATGGCCGGACAGCCCGTTCTGGTCGGCCCGGCAGACCGCACCGCCCCCCGATCCACCCCCCGCGAACTCACCGCGAGTCGAGTGAATCGCCGGCCTGAGCTGGCCGCACGTGTCGGTGGCCACGCTCAGGCGCATGGATCAGTGACGCGATCTCGGAGGGTGGTTCGGCGTATTCGCCGAACCGGGTGACCCATTCACTCGTCGTCGTCGTTGCTCTGGGCGGGCTGCGGGGCCGGCTGCGCGGTCATCGGGCGGGGTTGAGCCAATGGGCCCTGACCCTGCGGGCCGTGCACGCCACCGACGCCAATCGACAGCACCGGCCGGGCCGGCGAGGCCGCGGCCACGGCAGGCTCCGGCAGGTTCAATTCGGCGCTGACCGGGCCGCCCTTGGGGCCCAGCTGGGCCGAACGCTTGCCAACCGACAGCAGCACCGTGTCACCATCGACCACCGCGCCGGTGCGCCAGGCCCTGGCCGGCTGGTCGCCCACGGCGATCAGGGCCACACCGGGACCGGTATGGCCGGCGGGCGCCACGACGCCCAGCAGCTTGAAGCGGTCGCTGGCGTCTTCGGGCTCCTCTTCGGCCGCGGCCACGACCACCGTGCCCAGCAGCCGGCTCAAGTCGCCGCCCTGGGGCACGACCTGCCGGGTCGCCTGCGCGTTGTCGGGCAAACCACGGGCATGGGTGAACAGTTTCAGGCCCCAGAAGAGCCCGCTGGCAGCCACCAGCGCCCACACCACAAACGTTAATAATCGCGAAGCCATCGGGCGATTATCATGCAAGCCCACCCCTCGCCCGACGGCCCACGAGGCCTCTTTACCGACATGTCTGCCATGCCCCGATCACCCCTCCGCCCAAATGGCCTGAAAGGCCTGCGCCAAGCGGCGCAAAAGGGTTTCACGCTGATCGAGCTGATGGTGGTGCTGGTCATCATCGGCGTGCTGGCCGCGCTGATCGTGCCCAACGTGCTGGACCGCGCCGACCAGGCCCGCGTCACCGCGGCCCGCACCGACATCGGCGCCCTGATGCAGGCGCTCAAGCTCTACAAGCTGGACAACCAGCGCTACCCGACCGCCGAACAAGGCCTGGACGCGCTGGCGCACAAGCCCACCGTCGGCCAGATCCCGCCGAACTGGCGCCCCTACGTCGACAAGCTGCCGGATGACCCCTGGCACCGCCCGTACCTGTACGCCAACCCCGGCGTGCAAGGCGAGATCGACGTCTTCAGCCTGGGCGCCGACGGCCAGAACGGCGGCGAAGGCACCGACGCCGACATCGGCTCCTGGCAATAAGCGGTGCTGCACCGGCTGCCGGTCGCACCGTCTCTCGTGGCACCGCATTGACCTCGACCCGCGGGCCTGCCCGTTTCTCTCCTGATGGCCGTCACGGCCTCCAGCGCGGTTTCACGCTGCTGGAGTTGATGATCGTGGTCGCCATCATTGCCATCGCGATGGGCATCGCCTCGCTGTCGCTGCGCGACCGGGCGGCCAGCAAGCTGGAGGAAGAAGGTGCTCGGCTGAGCGCCTTGCTCGAAGGCGCCCGCGCCCGCTCGCGCTCGATGGGGCTGGAAGTGACCTGGCTGCCGCGCAGCGATGGCCCGGGCTTCAACTTCCTCGGCCTGCCCGACAGCATCCAGTTGCCCACCCAATGGCTGGACGAAAGCACCCGGGCCGCAGTCGTTGGCGGTGGCCCGCTGCGGCTGGGGCCGGAACCGGTCATCGGCGCGCAACAGGTGGTGCTGCAGCTCGAAGCACGCCGGCTGGTGCTGGCCACCAATGGGCTGGGCCCGTTTGTGCAGGTGGATGCGGCCAACGCGGCGGTGACGCCGTGAACCCCAGGGCAGCGCACGGCTTCACGCTGGTTGAAGTGCTGGTGGCGGTCGCCATCGTGGCCATTGCGCTGGCAGCCGGCAGCCGGGCCGGCGGCTCGCTGCTGAACAACGCCCAGCGCCTGACCTCGGTCACCGAGGCCCAGTGGTGCGCCGACAACGAGCTGACCGCACTGAAGCTGGCCCACCGCTTCCCCGACATTGGCGAGAGCACGGGGGAGTGCACGCAGCTGGCAAACACCTACCGCAGCGTGGTGCGGGTGCAGGCCACGCCAAACCCGAATTTCCGCCGCGTCGACGTGGTGATTGCCAACGACAGCGGCCAGCAGCTGCTGACGCAGTCCACCGTGCTGCCGCGTTACTGAGCGCAGCATGTTCCAGATGTACCCGCGCCCTCCTTCTTCTGCACCGCAAGGTCGCGCCGCGCCTGGCTTCACGCTGATCGAGGTGATGGTCGCGCTGTTCATCATGGCCATCCTGGCCGCGATGGCCTGGCAAGGCATGGACGGCCTGGTGCGCGTGCGCGATGGAGCCCAAGGCAGTGCCGAGCGCACGCTGCAGATGGCCACCGTGATCTCGCAATGGGAGCAGGACCTGCAGCAACTGCAGGCCAGCCCCGGCGCGCCGCCGCTTCGCTTCGACGGCAGCGCGCTGCGCCTGACCCGGCGTGCGCCGGACGGCCTGATGCTGGTCGTCTGGACGCGCCAGGACAACACGCTGTACCGCTGGGCCTCGCCGCCGGTGACCAAGCTGCAGGACCTGCAGGAATGGTGGATGCGCAGCCAGCAGTGGAGCAGCCTGCGCGACAGTGCCCTGCCGATGCTGACCGAGCTGAGCAACTGGCAGGTCTTCTACTACCGCCAGGGCGACAACAGCTGGAGCAATGCGCAGTCCAGCGGCAACCGCACGACGAAGTCCACCACGACGACGAACACGCAACCGATGGATGATAAGAGCGCGGGAACCGGGGCTGGTGATGCAGCAGCTGCGGCTGCGGCTGCGGCTGCGGCTGCCGCAGCGGCAAACGCTAGCAGCGACGACGATGACCTGCCGCAAGGCGTGCGCCTGGTTCTGAGCCTGCCGGCAGGCGTGCTGACCCGCGACCTGCAGTTGCAAGGCACGCAAGGAAGCGGCGGATGACCGCCCAACACCTCAACCGCCACACGCAACGCGGTGCGGCCCTGCTGCTGGCGATGCTGATCGTCACGCTGGTCGCGACGTTGGCGGCAGGCATGGTCTGGCAGCAATGGCGGGCCATCGAGGTCGAAAGCGCGGAGCGCGCGCGGGCGCAGTCGGCCTGGCTGCTGGGTGGCGCACTGGACTGGGCGCGGCTGATCCTGCGCGAGGATCAGCGCGATGGCGGCGGCGATGCCTTGACCGAGCCGTGGGCCACCGGCCTGGCGGAAATCCGGCTGTCGACCTTCCTGGCGGCCGACAAGGACAACACCCAGGACACCGGGCTCGACGCCTTCCTGTCCGGCGACATCGTCGATGCGACCTCGCGCTACAACCTGCGTAACCTGGCCAACGACGACGAAGAACAGGCCAAGCTTCAGTTGCTGGCCTTCACCCGGCTCTGCGACACGCTCGGGCTGCCCGTGGGGGTGGCGCAGCGCATCGCCGAAGCCATGGCGGTCTCCAGCGATGCGGAAGATCTGGTCGACGGTGGTCAGAAGGCCCAGGCCAGTGCGCCGATCCGGCCCCAACGCGTGGCCCAGCTGCGCTGGCTGGGGCTGGATCAAGCCACCATCGACAGGCTGACGCCCTACGTGACCATCCTGCCAAACACAACCACGGTGAACCTCAATACCGCCTCACCCGAGGTGCTGATGTCGGTGATGGAAGGGTTGGACCGCTCCAGCGCGCAGCGCCTCGTGCAGCAGCGCGCGCAGCTGAAAAAGGGGTTCGATTCGGTCGGCTCAGCGGCCAAGGCGCTGGGCGACAAGTTCAGCACCAATGCCACCGCATGGGGCAAGGTGGCCGGCATCGCCAGCCAGTACTTCGAAGTCACCGGCCAGCTGCGCTACGAAGACTCGGTGCTGCGCGAGATTTCGCTGGTCCAGCGGCAGGGGGCCGAGGTGCGCGTGCTGTGGCGCGAGCGCCTGTCCAAATGAAGCGCCAGACCCACTCCCCACAAACGTGGGCCGGCGCCGCTCCGGCTCGCGCCACAATAGCGGGTTGCAGGGCACCGGCGTGCCCACGCCGGACGGCCATCCGCCTGCCCGGCGGCTCGCCATGCCTGTTGCCTGATACCCCCATGCCTTCCGCGTCGAGTTTCCGCCGTCCATGTCCACTCTGATCGTCCAGTTGCCAGCCCAGCCCCGGCTGGCCGCCCAGCAAGCCGAGCCGGCGACGCTGGGTGAGCCCGCGGACGTCGCGTTTGCCTTCAGCGCCGACGGCAGCCACGTGACCCGCCAGGGCCGCGCCGCGGTCGCCGAGCTGCCGCAGGCGCAGCAGGTGGTGGCCGTGCTGGCACCGGCCGACGTTGGCTGGCACCACGCGATGCTGCCCAAGGCCCCCGCCAGCCGCATGCGCCAGGCCCTGGCCGGCGTGCTGGAAGAGGCCCTGCTGGAAGACGAATCCGAACTGCACCTGGCGCTCGCCCCGGGCGCCAGCGCCGGCAGCCTCGGCTGGATTGCCGCGCTGAACAAGCCCTGGCTGGCCGGCCAGCTGGCCAGGCTGGAAGCCAGCGGCCTGACGGTGGACCGCGTGGTGCCCGCCTGGGTGCCCGAAGGCCCGCCGGCCGGCCACGTCTACGAAGACGACAAGGGCCTGCAACTGGCCTGGCGCGACGAGCAAGGCCCCCTGTGCCTGCCGCTGGACAGCCCGGCCACGCGCGCGCTGCTGGCGCGCCAACCGGCCGACGTCAGCATTGCCTGGTCGGCCAGCCCCGGTGGCGCGGCCGAAGCGGCCCGGCTGGCGGGTGCACCGGTGGCCTCGCAAAGCGACACCGAATTCCTGCAGCAGGCCGCGCGCAGCGGCTGGAACCTGCGCCAGTTCGACCTGGCGGCCCAGCGCCGCGGCCAGCGCGCCTTCAACGAGGCGCTGGCCAACGCGCTGCACGACCCGAGCTGGCGCTGGGTGCGCGGCGGGCTGGTGCTGCTGCTGGTGCTGCAACTGGTGGGCGCCAACGTCTGGGCCTGGCAGCAGCGCAGCGCGCTGGCGCAGCGCAAGCAGGCCATGAACACGCTGCTGCAGACCACTTTCCCGCAGGTGCGCGGCGTGATCGACGCGCCGCTGCAGATGCAAAAGGAAATCGACCTGCTGCGCACCGCCTCCGGCAAGCCCGGTGATGGCGACCTCGAAACCCTGATGTACGCGGCGCAGGCCGCCTGGCCGGCCTCGCGTGGCCCGGCCAACGGGCTGCAGTTCGAAAACGGCCGGCTGACGCTGGAGAGCCCGGGCTGGAGCCCGCAGGAAACTGAAGCCTTCCGCAACCATCTGCTGGTCATGGGGCTGGACGCCGAAACCAGCGCCAACGGCCCCATCGTGACCCGCGCCAAACCTGGCAGCCGGCCGCCGACCGGCGCTGGCGGCGCAACGGGCGCCACCGGCACAGCGGGCGCACGCCCTGGCGGCAGCCCCGGCGCGGCTGGCGGCTCGCCCGGCCTGCCACCGGGCGCAGCCCCGAACGCTCAGCGCCCGGCAGGCGTTGGCGAGAGCGGCCCGATGCAGATGCGCCAGCCGGTGGGCATGCTGCCGCAGCCCGGCGGCAAGCCGGCCGGCCCGGTGATGCGCCCGATGGGCGGCCCCGAACCCAAGCCCGGTGACGACGAGGACGAAGAATGAACCGCAGCGTTTCGACCAACGCCGCCCTGCAGGCCCGCCTGGCGCCGCTGCAGGCCCGCTGGGTGGCGCTGTCTGCCCGCGAACGCCAGCTGGTGCTGGTGATGGGCATTGCGCTGGCGGTGCTGCTGGTCTGGCTGATCGCCGTACGGCCGGCCTGGCGCACCTGGCGCGAGGTGCCGGCACAAGCCGCCGAGCTGGAACTGCAGTGGCTGCAGATGCAGGCCCTGGCCAGCGAAGCCGGCCAGCTGAAGGGCCAGGCGCCCGTCAGCACCGCCGACGCCAGCGCTGCGCTGAAGGCCTCGGTCACCCGGCTGGGCAACCACGGCACGCTGGCACTGCTGGGCGACCGCGCCACGCTGACGCTCAAGGCCATGCCGCCCGAAGAATTACGCAGCTGGCTGGCCGAGGCCAGGCTGGCAGCGCGTGCACGGCCGGTGCAGATGAAGCTCTCGCGCGCCGATGACGGCCTGAGCGGCACGCTGGTGCTGCAGTTGCCAGGCTCACCTTGATGCGCAAACCGGTGCTGCCCTCGCCTGCGGCCACGCACACCGCCGCGCACACCGCCGCGCGTTTGCGCCGGCTGGCCCGGCGCCCGCGTGCGCCGGCCAGCGCGCAGCTGGCGCGCGGCGGGCTGAGCCTGGGCGGCATGCTGCCGGGCCAGGCGCAAAGCCGCGGCTGGCTGTGGAGCGGCGCGCTGGTCGGTGGGCTGCTGGCATTGGCGTCCCAGCTGCCGGCCTCGTGGCTGGCCGGCTGGGTGGCCGGTGCCACCGAGGGCCGGCTGCAACTGGCCGAGGCCGAGGGCACTTTGTGGCATGGCAGCGCCTTGCCGGTGCTGACCGGCGGGCCGGGCAGCAAGGACGCGCGCGTCATGCCTTCGCGGCTGGCCTGGCGGCTGTCGCCGCTGTGGCTGGGCCTGGGGCTGCAGCTGACGCAGCCCTGCTGCATGGCCGGCGGCGCGCGGCTGGAGCTGCGCACCGGTTGGCGCCGCATGCAACTGACGCTGACGCCACTGAGCACGGCCAGCGGCGCCGGTGGCAGCGACACCACGCTGGGCCAATGGCCTGCGGCCTGGCTGGAAGGCCTGGGCGCACCATGGAACACCGTCAAGCCTGGCGGCCAGTTGCGCCTGGCCAGCCCGGGGCTGACGCTGAGCCAGCAGGCCGGCGGTGCCTGGCAGGTCCAGGGCAGTGCCGAGCTGCAGCTGCTGCAGACCTCGTCCCGGCTCGCGCCGGTCGACCCGCTGGGCAGCTACCGCATCTCGCTGACGGCGCCCAGCCAGCCTGGCCAGCCGCCGGTGGTGCAATTGCAGACGCTGGAAGGCGCCTTGCAACTGCAGGGCCAGGGCGAACTGCGCCCGGGCGGCCTGCACTTTCGCGGTGATGCGCGCGCCGCGCCGGGGCAGGAGCCGGCATTGAACAATCTGCTGAACATCATCGGGCGGCGCCAGGGTGCGTCGTCCGTCATTTCGATCGGGTGAACATGACTTCGTCGCAGCCTCAAAACGCCATGCGCAGCACGCGCGTCCAGCAGCCCGGTGCCAGCCGCACGCGCGCTGTCCGCCGCCTGGCGCCGCTGGTCGTGGCCATGAGCCAGGCTTTCTCGGCCCTGGGCGTGACCGGCGCCGCCTTCGCGCAGGACAACACCGAGCCGCCGATGCCAGCCACCCGCGCCAAGGCGCCGGTCACGCTGAACTTCGTCAATGCCGACATCGAGGCCGTGTCGCGCGCCATCGGCGCGATGCTGGACCGCCAGATCCTGGTCGACGCCCGGGTGCGCGGCCAGATCACCGTGACCAGCGAAAAGCCGCAGCCGCCGCTCGAAGCCTGGCGCAGCTACCTGGCTGCGCTGCGTGGCCTGGGCTTCACGGTGGTGGAAAACGCCGGGCTGCTGAAGGTGGTGCCCGAGGCCGAAGCCAAGCTGCAGGCCGGCACCGTCTCGGTGGGTGCGCCCACGGTGCGTGGCGACCAGATCCTGACGCAGATCTTCCGCCTCAACCACGAGAACCCGAACAACCTGGTGGCCGTGCTGCGGCCGCTGATCAGCGCCAACAACACGATCAACGCGAACCCCGGCAACGGCTCGCTGATCATCACCGACTACGCCGACAACCTGCAGCGCCTGGCCAAGATCATTGCCGCGCTGGACCAGCCGGCGGCTTCCGAAGTGGAAGTCATCCCGGTGAAGTACGCGCTGGCCGCGGACCTGGCGCCGCTGGTGCAGAAGCTGACCGAGACCGCGACGGCAGGCGTGCCCGGTGCCGCCGCCGTGTCCGGCTCGGCGACCTCGGTGATGGTCGAGCCGCGCAGCAACTCGCTGATCGTGCGTGCCGCCAACCCGACGCGCCTGAACAATGCGCGCTCGCTGATCGAGAAGCTGGACAAGCCGATTCCCGGCGGCGGCCCGGCCGGCAACATCTGGGTCGTCTACCTGAAGAATGCCGACGCGGTGAAGCTGGCCGAGGTGCTGCGCGCCGCGATGGCCAGCGGTGCGGCCTCGGCCAGCAGCGCGGGCGGCACCAACAGCAGCGGCCTCACCGGCCTGTCCGGCGCCAGCCGCCCGACGCCGGCCCAAAACCAGCCCACCGGCATCCAGACCAGCGGCACCAGCAGCGGCCAGAGCAGCGTGGCGAGCACGCCTGTCTCGGCCTCGGCCGGACCGTCCACCGGCGGCCAGATCCAGGCCGACCCGTCGACCAACTCGCTGATCATCTCGGCGCCCGAAGCCGTCTACCGCCAGATGCGCCAGGTCATCGACCAGCTCGACACGCGCCGCGCGCAGATCTATGTCGAAACCATGATCGTCAAGGTCGACGCCGCCAAGGCTGCCGAATTCGGCATCCAGTGGCAAGGCGTGATCGGCAGCACCAAGAACAACACCATTGGCTACGCCGGCACCAACTACGGCAACGGCGGCAACAACCTGCTGAACCTGACGCTGGCCCAGGTGGCGGGCTCCGCCGCGACGACGACGGCTGCCAGCAGCGGCACCTCCACGGTGCCGGGCCAGGGCCTGAACCTGGGCATCCTGAACAGGATCAACGGCGTCTTCACGCTGGGCGCGCTGGCGCGCTTCCTGGAGAGCAACACCGGCGCCAACGTGCTGTCCACGCCCAACCTGGTGGCGCTGGACAACGAGGAAGCCAAGATCGTGATCGGCTCGAACGTGCCCTTCACCACCGGCAGCTTCACCAACACCGGCACCGGCAATGGCGCGGTCAACCCGTTCCAGACCATCGAGCGCAAGGACGTCGGCATCACGCTGAAGATCAAGAGCCAGATCGGTGAAAACGGCACCGTGCGCATGACGATCTACCAGGAGAGCAGCTCGCTGCGCCAGGACGGCTCGCAGATCACCGACAAGAGCTCGATCGAGAGCACCGTGGTGGTGGACGATGGCCAGACCATGGTGCTGGGCGGCCTGCTGAAGGACGAATACGGCGACTCCGAAGGCCGCGTGCCGGGCCTGGCCAGCATCCCGTGGGTGGGCAACCTGTTCCGCAACGAATCGCGCACCCGCACCAAGAGCAACCTGATGCTGTTCCTGCGCCCTGTCGTGCTGCGCACGCCGGGCGCTGCCGACGCCGTCACCGTGGACCGCTACGACGCGATTCGCGCGCTGCAGCAGAACAGCCAGCCCAACCCGGACTTCATCGCGCCGATCACCGACTCGCCCATCATCCCGCAGCGCATGCCGGGCAGCGGCGCGCCGGCCTCGCCGATCACCACGCCGCCGAATCCGCCCGAAGGCCCGAACGCGCCCGCCGCGCCGGCCCCTTCCAGCAACTGAGCGCAGACCAGGCACCTGACATGGCCCAACGCCACCCCCTGCCCTACGGCTTTGCCAAGGCCAACACGCTGCTGCTGGAAGACGACGGCGGCCAGTTGCTGCTGCGTTTTGCCGACAGCACGCCGCGCAGTGCCTTGACCGAGGTGCTGCGCCTGTATTCGGTCGACCAGCTGGAACACGAAGACAGCGCCGCCCTGGCCCAGCGCCTGGCCGAGGCCTACTCGGGCGGCGAAGGCAGCGCCGCTTCGGTGATCGGCGAAGTCGAAAGCGCGGTCGACCTCTCGCGCATGATGCAGGAGCTGCCGGCGGTCGAAGACCTGCTGGAAGCCGCCAACGACGCGCCCATCATCCGCATGCTCAACGCGCTGCTGACGCAGGCCGCGAAGGACGGCGCCAGCGACATCCACATCGAGCCCTACGAGCGCAGCTCCAGCGTGCGCTTCCGCGTGGACGGCACGCTGCGCGAAGTCGTGCAGCCGAACAAGGCGCTGCACGCGGCGCTGATCTCGCGCCTGAAGATCATGGCCGAGCTGGACATTGCCGAGAAGCGCCTGCCGCAGGATGGCCGCATCTCGCTGCGCATTGGCGGCCGGGCAATCGACGTGCGGGTTTCGACCCTGCCTTCGGCCCACGGCGAACGTGCGGTGCTGCGCCTCCTGGACAAGAGCGAGTCCAAGTTCACGCTGGAAGGCCTGGGCATGGACGGCGACGTGCTCGCCGCCTTCGACCGCCAGGTCCACCAGCCGCACGGCATCGTGCTGGTCACCGGCCCGACCGGCTCCGGCAAGACGACCACGCTGTACGCGTCCCTCGGTCGGCTCGACACCGCCACCACCAACATCCTGACGGTGGAAGACCCGGTCGAATACGAGCTGGCCGGCATCGGCCAGACGCAGGTCAACGCGAAGATCGACCTGACCTTCGCCAAGGCCTTGCGCGCCATCCTGCGGCAGGACCCGGACGTCATCATGATCGGCGAAATCCGCGACTTCGAGACCGCGCAGATCGCCATCCAGGCCTCGCTGACCGGCCACCTGGTGCTGGCCACGCTGCACACCAACGACGCGCCCTCGGCCGTGACCCGGCTGATCGACATGGGCGTCGAGCCCTTCCTGCTCAGCTCCTCGCTGCTGGCGGTGCAGGCCCAGCGCCTGGTGCGCAAGCTCTGCCCGGTCTGCCGCAAGCAGGATGGCGAAGGCCGCTGGCACCCCGTCGGTTGCCCCGCCTGCAGCATGAGCGGCTACAAGGGCCGCACCGGCGTCTACGAACTGATGGTCGTGGACGACAAGGTGCAGGCGCTGATCCACAACCAGGCCGCCGAGAGCGAGATCATCGAAGCCGCCCGCCTCAACGGCCTGCGCTCGATGCGCGAGGACGGTGAACGGCTGGTCGCCGCCGGCATCACGTCACTGGAAGAAGTTCTCCGCGTCACCCGCGAGTGAGTTGAGCGATGCCCGCCTTCAAGTACGAAGCCCTCAACGCCGCCGGCAAGCAGGTCAATGGCCTGGTCGAGGCCGACCATGCCAAGTCCGCGCGGGCGGCCGTGCGCGGCCAGGGGCTGGTGCCCTTGACCGTCACGCTGGTGGCCATGGTCGAGGCTTCGACCGGCAACAGCGTCAAGTTCAACCGCCGGGCCTTCAGCAAGAGCGGGCTGACGGTCTGGACCCGGCAACTGGCCGGCCTGGTCTCGTCCGGCCTGCCGCTGGAACGGGCCTTGACCGCGCTGGCCGACGAATCCGAAGAGCCGCGCCAGCGCGAGCTCATCGCCCACCTGAAGAGCGAAGTCAACGGCGGCAGCCCGTTCGCCCGCGCACTGGCCTCGGCACCGCGCGAGTTCGACGACGTGTACCGCGCAGTGGTCGCCGCCGGCGAGCAGAGCGGCGCACTCGGCGGCGTGCTGGAGCGCCTGGCCGATGACCTGGAGGAACGCCAGGCGCTGCGCAGCAAGCTGATCGGCGCGATGCTGTATCCGGCCATCGTCTCGCTGATCGCGGTCGTCATCGTCACCTTCCTGGTCACCTACGTGGTGCCGCAGGTGGCCTCGGTGTTCGTCAACGGCAAGCACGCCCTGCCCATCCTGACGGTCATCATGCTCGCCGTGAGTGCCTTCGTGCGCAACTACGGCCTCTACTTCGTCGCGGTGATGACCGTGGGCGTGGTGCTGCTGCTGCGTGCGCTGCGCAACGAAGCCTTCCGCCAGCGCTTCGACGCCGGCATGCTGAACGTGCCCTTGATCGGCCGGCTCACGCGCGGCTACAACGCCGCCCGCTTCGCTGGCACGCTGGCGATGCTGGCAGGCGCCGGCGTGCCCATCCTGAAGGCGCTGCAAGCCGCGGCCGAAACCCTGGGCAATCGCGCGATGCGGGCCGACGCGATGGACGCGCTGGTCCAGGTGCGCGAAGGCGCGCCGCTGGCCTCGGCCATGGCCGCCAAGAAGCGCTTCCCCGGCCTGCTGGCCATGTTCGCCCGCCTCGGCGAGCAGACCGGCCAGCTGCCGCGCATGCTGGACCGCGCCGCCAAGCAGCTCGGCGGCGAAGTACAGCGCCGCGCACTCGCGGTGGCCACCATCCTGGAACCGCTGCTGATCGTCGCGATGGGTGGCGTGGTGATGCTCATCGTGCTGGCCGTGATGCTCCCCATCATCCAACTGAACGACTGGGTCAAGTAAGACCCGCGCCGGGCTTTAACGCCCGGCCGCACGCCGCGTCGCGGCCGCCTTCAACTCCCGCTGCAACCAGCGCCCGAATGCCAGCGTGACCGACTCGGGCGGTGCCGACTGGCACAGCCGCTCGGCCAGCAGGTCGGCGCGGAGCTGGACGTGACCGAAGTGCATGCGCAGCGCCCCGGCTGGCAGCAGTGCTTCGGCCGGCAGCTTCACGCCGAACTTGCGCACCACCTCGGCCTCGAACCACAGCTGGTCCTCGCCATCGCGGTCCAGGCACAGCCCGTGGCCACGGAAGGCGCAGAGCCTGCGCCCGGGCCGCTCCAGGTCACGCATGGCCATGCGTTTGGTGCCGCGGAAGGCGGCCGAGATGCCGTCGATCAGCGGCCCGGTCCACAAGGCGCCAAACAGCGGCGAGACCATCAGCAGCGTGATTGGGTTGCCGGTGTACCACCAGAGCGACAGCGCGCCCAGCGTGAGCAGGATGCGGCTGGTGAGGTAGGTGGGCATGGCAGCCGCGATCTGACCACAGGCGCGGCGCAAAAGAAAAGGCGCCCGAAGGCGCCTGGGTGCGGAGCGAAAGTGACGATCAGGCGGCCGTCAGGCGGAAGGTGCCGACCACGCTGCTGAGGCGGCCGGCCTGGTCCTTCAGGCTTTCGGCGGCTGCAGTCGACTCCTCCACCAGCGCAGCGTTCTGCTGCGTCATCTGGTCCAGCTCGGTGACCGCCAGGTTGACCTGGCCAATGCCCTGGCTTTGCTCGGTGGAGGCGGTGCTGATCTCGCCAATGATGTCGGTGACCCGCTGCACGCTGGCGACGATCTCGTTCATCGTGTTGCCGGCATCGCCGACCAGGCGGGCGCCGGACTCGACCCTGTCGACGCTGGCGCCGATCAGGCTCTTGATCTCGCGCGCAGCTTCGGCACTGCGCTGGGCCAGGCTGCGCACCTCGCCGGCCACCACGGCAAAGCCGCGGCCTTGTTCGCCCGCGCGGGCAGCTTCCACGGCCGCATTCAGCGCCAGGATGTTGGTCTGGAAGGCGATGCCGTCGATCACGCCGATGATGTCGGCGATCTTCTTGCTGGACTGGTGGATGTCGCCCATGGTGCTGACCACCTGGGCCACTGCCGCACCGCCACGCTGGGCCACCTGGGCGGCCGAGCTGGCGAGCTGGTTGGCCTGGGAGGCAGCGTCGGCGCTGCTGCGCACGGTGCTGGTCAGCTGCTCCATCGCGCTGGCGGTTTCCTGCAGGTTGGAGGCCGTCTGCTCGGTGCGTGCGCTCAGGTCGTGGTTGCCGGTGGCGATCTGGGTGCTGGCGGTGGAGATGCTGTCGACCACGCCGCGCACCTCGTGCAGCGCGGTGCGCAGCGCCTGGCGCATCGCATCGATGGCGTGCAGCAGCTGGCCGGTTTCGTCGCTGCGGTAGCTGGTTTGCGCCGCGCCGGTCAGGTCCATGTCGGCGATCGCGCGAGCCGCGCGCTCGGCCTGGCGCAGCGGCACGGTGATGCTGCGGATCAGCATCCAGCCCAGCGCAGAGCCAGCCACCAGCGCCAGCGCGGTGCAGGCCAGTAGCAGCGTGACGGTGCGCGAGCGCAGCGACTCGACGCGCGCAGCCGATTCGTCCAGCTGATCGCGCTGCACCTTGACCAGCCCGCCCACGGCCTCGAGGTAAAGCTTGGAGGACGGCTCGAACCGCTCGTTGAAGATTCGCGTGGCGGCTTCCGCATCACCCGCCTTTTTGACCTTGCTGATTTCTTCCCGTGCGGCAAGGTAAGTCTTGCGCAATTCGCTGATCTTGGCGAACCGCGCCTTTTCATCCGCCGAATCCAGCGCGCCTTCGATGAGCTTCTGCAAGTCGTTGGTTGCGGAGATGGAGGCTGCAGAGGCGGGCGCGAAGTAGTCGATCAGCGCCGGGTCGCTGCTCTTGGCAATGGCCGCGGCGCGCTGGATGCCGGCGGTGGTGTAACGAAGCCAGTCGGACCCGGCCCGCTCGACCTTGAGGTTGCTGCTGAGCATCACCTCGACTTCTTGGCCCAGATGGCGCAGTTGCACCACGGCAACGATGCTGCTGAGCAGCGAGAGTCCCAGGATGGCGGACAACACCAGCACGAGCCTGCGCCCGATGGAGCCCTTGCGGGCAAAGGAAGCTTGCGGCATGGAAAAACTTCTCCGGCAAAAAAGACGGTAAACAACGAGACGAGATGGCTTGTCCGTTTGCTAGGCGACGGGGCGATGGCAGCGGCCAGGCGCGGATCCGAGCGAGCAACGGAGAAGCGTGAATTCTTCGGCGACTCCCCTCGTTTCAAGCGCCGGATAAGCCGCCTGGAAGCCGCCAATTCACCGAACTTGTCATGAGGTCTCTTGCAGCGGTCCCCGTCGGCGCCAGCCGCGAGCCGGCCGGCAGGCTCGCGATTTGCTTGAGCCCGATCAGCCCTGGTTTTGCGCCGCTGATCCGGCGCTGGCCCAGGCAGGTCATTTGCTGCAATGCAGTTGCCGGCCCTCTCGTTTCAAGCCGGTGATTGCCTGGATGGAGGTCTGATGTCCACATCTCACGAGCTCGTTTCGGTCAGCAGCGGCGCAATTCCGATTGCCCGCATGCGCAGCCTCTACCGCGTCGCCGAGGTGCAGCAACGGCTGCACAAGCTGCCCGACCGGGAACACGAAACGCTGCGCTCCACCTACGAGCGCATGCTCGAAAAAGGGCCCGAGCGTTTCCAGGTCAAGCCTTCCGGCCTGCCGGCCATGGGCCACCTCTACGACGAACTGCCCAACTTCCACGGGGTGCTGGACGCCGTGCGCCGCCAGCTCGCGCTGTGCGAGGACAGCCGCGACGCGCTGGAGATCACGCCCATGCTGCTGCTCGGCCCGCCGGGCGTTGGCAAGACCCATTTCGCACGCGAGATCGCCCAGCTGCTGGGCACCGGCATGGGCTTCCTGTCGATGAGCTCGCTGACCGCCGGCTGGGTGCTCTCCGGCGCCTCCAGCCAGTGGAAAGGCGCGCGGCCCGGCAAGGTCTTCGAGACCCTGGTGGACGGCAACTACGCCAACCCGGTGATGGTGGTCGACGAGATCGACAAGGCCCGCGGCGAACATGCCTACGATCCGCTGGGCGCGCTCTACGGCCTGCTGGAGCACGACACCGCGCACAGCTTCACCGATGAATTCGCCGAAGTGCCCATCGACGCCAGCCAGGTCATCTGGGTCGCCACCGCCAACGACGAGCGCTGTATCCCCGAGCCCATCCTGAACCGCATGAACGTGTTCGAGGTGCAGATGCCGGACGCCGCTGCGGCGCGCGCCATCGCCAGCCGGCTGTATGCGTCCATCCGCGGGGCCCATGCCTGGGGCGAGCGCTTTGACGAGACGCCGTCCACGGCCGTGCTGGACCGCCTGGCCGACATGGCGCCACGCGAGATGCGCCGCGCCTGGATGACCGCCTTTGGCAACGCCCGGCTGGACAGCCGCGGCACGCTGCTGGAGAAGGACCTGCCCAACGCCTCCGGCAACAAGAACCGCATGGGCTTCGTGCACTGAACTGACAGCGACGAACACCGCTGCCCACCACATAATGCTGGCCGACATGGTCAGCAGCTTTCACTTGCACCGCAGCCGCCGCGCCTCATGGTGTTGGTGGCTGGTCGCGTTGTGCCTGCTGAAGCTGGCGGTGCCGCTGATGGCGGTTGCCGCTGCGCACCACCGCGGCGTGGAACTGGTCGAAGTCTGCTCGGTGTACGGCATGCGCACCATCGCGTTGACAGCCCCGGGCGCCGACAGCGCGGCCCCGCTGGCGGACGGTGACCTCAGCGCCGGCCCGGCGCAACACACCGGCAACACCGCGCACGATCACTGTGCGCTCGGCGGCATGCTGGGCGGCGCGATGCTGCTGCTGGCGGTGCTCGGCTGGCTGCTGCCGGGCCGTGCGCGGCCTGAGCCCGCCCCGCCCGTCCCCCGGCCCACGCGCCGGCCGGACCCGCTGCTGCGCTGGCTCGGCGCACGCCTGCACGCCCCGCCGCTGCCGGCCTGACGCGCTCCGGCGCGCCCTCCCACCTTCCTGCTGACCCGGGTCCGGCCGCCGCGCCGCGACCCGGCGGCGCCCTGCCATCCGCAAGCCGCACCTGCGCCACCCCGTGCCAGCACCGGCCTGCCCGATCACTGTTCAACCATGCCATTCCTCTCCCTGCCGATCCAGCTGCAGGCGCCGCCTGGCGTCGCCCTGCACCTGCTGGCCTGGGCTGCCGCGTTCGCAGCCCCCTGCACCCAAGCCCTGGCCCAGGGTGTTGCCAGCGATGCCGAGCTCACGCCGGTGATCGTCGTCACCGGCACGGCCTCGCGCACCGGCCTGCCCGCCAGCCTGCCCAGCGCCACCGCCAGCAAGACGGCCGAACAGCTGCGCGAGCAGAACCTGTTCAACCCCGAAGACGCACTGCAGTACATGCCCAACACGACGGTACGCAAGCGTTACCTGGGCGACCGCAACGCGCTGCTCGCCGGCCGCAGCTTCGGCACGCTGCAGCCGTCCCGCGCGCTGGTCTACCTGGACGGCTACCTGATCAGCAACTTCCTCGGCCGTTTCGACGCGCCGCGCTGGAACATGATCTCGCCCGAGGCCATAGCCCGGGTGGACATGCTCTACGGCCCGTACTCGGCGCTGCTGCCGGGCAACTCGATCGGCAGCACCGTCAGCGTCAGCCAGCGCGTGCCCAAGGGCTTCGAGGCTTCGGGCCGGCTCATCGGCAGCCAGCAGCGCTTCAGCCAGTACGGCCACGCGGACAACTTCGGCAGCGGCCAGCTCTCGCTGCACCTGGGCCAGGCGCTGGCCAGCGGCCTGTGGCTGAGCGCGGACCTGAACCACCAGGACGCCACCTCGCAGCCCATGCAATACGCGACCGTGACCGCAGCGGCCAACGGCAGCTTCCCAGCCACCAGCGGCACGGCCACGCCAGTCACCGGCATCGTCTACGACACGGACCCCAAGGGCTTGCGCCGCGCGGTCTTCGGCGCCAACGCAGGCGCCATCGACCACACCGTGCAGGACACGCTGAACCTGCGGGCCGGCCAGAAGCTGGGCGCCACGCTGGAGGCCAGCGCCATGGCCAGCTGGTGGCACAACGACACCCACACCCGCGACCAGAGCTTTCTGCGCGACGCCAGCGGCGCCACCGTCTGGTCCGGCGTCGTGACAGACGGCAGCAACAGCTTCAGCATCCCGCTCGCCAGCTTCGCGCCGGCCAACCGCACCGAGCTGCACCAGCAACTGGGCGCCAGCCTGAAGACCCGCCGCGGCCCGGGCTGGAATGCCTCGCTGGTGCTGTCGAGCTACCGCATCCTGGACGACGCTGCACGCCAGGCGAACAATCCCGACCCGGTCGCCGCTCAGGGCGGCGCCGGCAGCGTCACGCGGCGCGACGGCACCGGCTGGCACACGGCCGAAGCCCAGGCCACCTGGACCCCCAGCGCAGACGACTGGACCGCCGGCCGCCACAGCCTGGCATTCGGCCTGCACCGCAACACCTACCACCTGGACAACGCGGTGGCCAATGTCGGCGCCGATGGCGACTGGCGCAGCGATGAAGGCACGCGCTCGCAGGACTACCGCGGCCGCAGCACGATCACCGCGCTCTACGCGCAGGACGGCTGGCGCCTGGCCGAGGACTGGAAGCTCACGCTGGGCTGGCGCGAGGAGTGGTTCAAGGCCTACGACGGCAGCCAGCTCGCCAGCGGCGTGAGCGTGCCCTATGACGACCGCAGCCTGCGCGGCCACTCGCCCAAGGCCGCCCTGGCCTACCAGGCCAGCGACAGCCTGCTGCTCAAGCTGAGCTTGGGCCGCGGCGTGCGCTTCCCGAACGTGGAAGAGCTCTACAACGGCACCGTCACAGCCACCAGCCAGACCCTGTCGGACCCGAACCTGCAGGCCGAAACCTCGGACGCGGCGGAACTCAGCGCCGAGCAGGAATGGGAGCACCAGCGCCTGCGCGTCTCGCTGTTCCGCGACGAAGTGAAAAACGCCATCCTGCGCCAGAGCACCAGCGACCCCGCCGTCTGCAAGACCACCGCCACCGGCGCCAGCAGCTACACCTGCGTGCAGAACGTGGACCGGGTGAAGACCCAGGGCGTGGAGCTGGCCTGGTCGGCCCAGGACCTGTGGCTCAGCGGCCTGGCGCTGGACGCCAGCTTCGCCCACAACTTCCAGAGCAAGGTGACCGCCAACCGCAACGACCCGGCCATGGTCGGCAAAAGCTGGCTGCGGGTGCCGCGCCAGCGCGCCACGCTGCAGGCCAGCTGGCGGCCCGAAGCCCATTGGCTGTTCGCCGCCAGTTGGCGCTACGAAGGCCGGGCCTACAACGACACCTACAACCTGGACGTGAACCCGAATGTCTACGGCGGCGTGTCGCAGGTGCGCCAGCTGGACCTGCGCAGCGCCTACCGCTTCAGCCCGCAGCTGGAACTGGCGCTGGGCGTCAACAACGTCGCCGACCAGCCGGCCTACCAGTCCCACCCCTACCCCGGCCGCACGCTCTTCGCCGAGCTGCGCTTCAGCTTGTGAGCGCCCCCACCATGAACAACGCCTCGCTGCAGCGCATCTTCTGGCGCCTGCATTTCTGGGCCGGCCTGCTGTGCGCGCCCATCGTGCTGTTCGCCTCGCTCACCGGGCTGCTCTACGTGCTGTCGCCGCAGATCGAGGCCTGGCGCTACGCCGCGCTGGACCACGTGGCCCCGGCCGCGCAGCCACTGCCGCTGGACGCCCAGGTGCAGGCCGGGCTGGCCAGCCAGCCCGGCAGCACGCTGCGCCAGGTGGTGCCGCCGCATGCCGCGGACGACAGCACCCAGGTCGTGCTGAATCCTCCCCGCCAGCCGCATGAGCATCACGCGATGGCGGACGGGCCGGACCATCACGGCCTGCCCGACGGCGTGCTGGTCTATGTGAACCCGGCCACCGGCCAGGTGCTGGGCAGCCTGCCCGAACTGGCCCGCTTCAGGACCTGGGCCAAGAAGCTGCATGCCAGCGCGCTGCTGGGCGACGGCTGGCGCTGGCTCATGGAGCTGGGCGCCAGCTGGATGCTGGTGCTGATGGCCACCGGCATCGTCATGTGGTGGCCGCACTCGCAGGCCCGCGGTGGCCCGGGCTGGCGCGCACTCAGGCCGCGCTGGGGCAGAGGCCGCGCGACCTGGCGCGACCTGCATGCCGTCGTCGCGCTGGCGCTGGGCGGCGTGCTGGCGGTGGTGCTGGTCACCGGCCTGACCTGGTCACGCCACAGTGGCGCAAGGTTCAGCGCCTTGCAGCAGCAGCTGGGACAGGACAGCCCGCGCCCGCCCAAGGCGCTGCAGTCGGCCCCCGGCAACGGGCCGATGCTGGGCTGGCAGGCCGCCTGGGACCGGGCCCGTGCGCTGGCGCCGGACATCCGCCTGCAGATCAGCCCTCCGGCGGGCGACACCGGCACCTGGCGCGTCGAGAACCAGGACCGCAGCCAGCCCACCGCCCGCTTCAACCTGGTGCTGGACGCAAGCAGCGGCGCGCCGCTGTTCCAGAGCGGCTGGGACCAGCTGCCGCTGCTCTCGCGTGCCACCGCGGTGGGCATTCCCTTCCATCGTGGCGAGTTCGGCCTGTGGAACCAGGTCTTGCTGGTGCTGACGGCGCTGGCCGCGGTGTTCTCGGTGGTCTCCGGCCTGGCCATGTGGTGGCTGCGCCGCCCGCGGGGCCAGCTGGCAGCCCCCACGCTGCAGCGCCGGCAGCTGCGCCAGGCGCCGCTGTGGCTGTGGCCGCTGATGGCGGCGCTGGCCTGGGCCTTGCCGGTGTTCGGCTGGAGCCTGCTGGCGATGCTGGGCATCGAGGCCCTCAGGCTGTGCTGGCCGGCGGGTGCCCAAGGCCACAGACCCGACCCACCCGCGGGCCTACACTGAGCTGCCGGCCAAGCGTCGGCAGAGGATGAACCGATGGACTTCTCCGTTTCGACCTGGTGGTGGGTGGCCGCCGGGGCCCTGGTGGCCCTGGAACTGGCCACCGGCACCTTCTACCTGCTGATGCTGGCCCTGGGCGCGGCGGGCGGCGCGCTGGCGGCGCTGGCCGGGCTGGCCGCCGGCCTGCAGTGGCTGGCTGCGACCCTGCTCGGGCTGGGCGCCACCGCGCTGTGGCACCGCCACCGCGGGCGCCAGCGCCAGGCCCCCGCGCCCTCGCACAACCGCGATGTCAACCTCGACATCGGTAACCAGGTCCAGGTCGATGCCTGGGGCGCCGACCGCAGCGCCCGCGTGAACTACCGCGGCACCCAGTGGCAGGCCAGGCTGGCCGAAGGGGCGCATGCCGCCCCCGGCCCGCACCGCATCAGCGCCGTCGAAGCCAACTGGCTGGTGCTCAGCCCGCTGCCCGCGGCGGCAACCCCAACCCTCTGAAAGCGCCCATGGAAATCGCACTCGTGCTGGCCGTCGTGGCCATCGTCTTCATCATCAAGACCATCAAGATCGTGCCGCAGCAGAACGCCTGGGTGGTCGAGAAACTGGGCAAGTACGACCGCACGCTGACCCCCGGCCTGGCCTTCGTCACGCCCTTCATCGAGAAGGTCGCGTACAAGCACTCCCTCAAAGAGGTTCCTCTTGACGTGCCCAGCCAGGTCTGCATCACCAAGGACAACACCCAGCTGCAGGTCGACGGCATCATCTACTTCCAGGTGACCGACCCGATGCGCGCCAGCTACGGCTCGAGCAACTACATCTTCGCCATCACCCAGCTGGCGCAGACGCTGCTGCGCTCGGTGATCGGCAAGATGGAACTGGACAAGACCTTCGAGGAACGCGACCACATCAACCTGGCGGTCGTCGCGTCGCTGGACGAGGCCGCCGCCAACTGGGGCGTGAAGGTGCTGCGCTACGAGATCAAGGACCTGACGCCGCCAGCCGCGATCCTGCATTCGATGCAGGCGCAGATCACCGCCGAGCGCGAGAAGCGCGCGCTGATCGCCGCCTCCGAAGGCCGCAAGCAGGAGCAGATCAACATTGCCACCGGCGAGCGCGAGGCCTTCATCGCCCGCTCCGAGGGCCAGCGCCAGGCCGAGATCAACAAGGCCCAGGGCGAGGCCGCCGCCATCGTCGCAGTGGCCGAGGCCACCGCCAAGGCCATCCGCCAGGTGGCAGAGGCCATCCAGTCGCCCGGCGGCGAGCAGGCGGTGCAGCTGAAGGTGGCGGAGAAAGCGGTAGAGGCCTATGCCCAGCTGGCGCAGAAGAACAACACCATGATCGTGCCCGGCAACATGAGCGAAGTGGCAGGCCTGATCGGCACCGCGATGGCGCTGATGAAGCAGCCGCCCAAAGACACGACACCCCGCCCGCCGTCCACCGTGACCGGACTGCGCTGAGCCCATGCCAGCCTCCCTCGACAACCGCCTCGTCGTCGCGATCTCTTCCCGCGCGCTGTTCGACTTCGAGCAGGAAAACCAGGTCTTCGAGGACGGCGACGACCGCGCCTACATGGACCTGCAACTCAAGCTGCTGGACCAGCCAGCCGCGCACGGCGTGGCCTTTTCGCTGGTGCAGAAGCTGCTGGACTTCAACCGCGGCGCGCAGCCGCTGGTGGAGGTGGTGATCCTGTCGCGCAACGACCCGGCCTCGGGGCTGCGCGTGTTCCGCTCGGCGCAGCACTACGGCCTGGGCATTGAGCGCGGTGCCTTCACCCGCGGCGCCAGTCCCTGGCGCTACCTGCGCCCGCTCGGCGCCCACCTGTTCCTGTCGGCCAACGAGGCCGACGTGCGCCAGGCCCTGGCCGCCGGCGTGCCGGCCGCGCGTGTGCTGCCACAGGCCGCACGCGCCTCGGCCGCGCACCCCACCGAACTGCGCATCGCCTTCGACGGCGACGCCGTGCTGTTCTCCGACGAATCCGAACAGGTCTTCCAGCGCGGTGGGCTTCAAGCCTTCCAGGACCATGAGGTCGAACAGGCGCAAACCCCGCTGGCCGCCGGCCCGTTCAAGCCACTGCTGGACGCCCTGCACCGCCTGCGCGCCAGCGCCGAGGACACTGGCATGACGCTGCGCACCGCCCTGGTCACCGCCCGCGGTTCCCCGGCCCACGAACGCGCCATCCGCACGCTGATGGCCTGGGGCGTCGAGATCGACGAAGCCTTCTTCCTCGGCGGCCTCACCAAAGGCCCGTTCCTGCGCGAATTCGAACCCGATTTCTTCTTCGACGACCAGACCGGCCACGTCGAGGGCGCCGCGCCGCATGTGCCGTCCGGCCATGTGGCGGCAGGCATTGCCAACCCCGCGCTGCGTCAGGCGACGGGAACAACTGCGGCCTGATACGCCGCGACGAACTCCGGCGGCATGCGGCGCGGCTTGCCGCTGCTGATCTCGATGCAGATCAGGTCCCAGCGGCCGCGCATCAGCGTCTGCCCGTCGCGGGTGCGGCGCAGCTGGAAGCGGCGTTCCATCGCCAGCTTGCCGTCGCTGGCAGTGAGCCAGGTGGCGATCTGCAGGGCCTCGCCCTGCGAGGACGGCAGCAGGTAGTCGTAGTGGCCGTGGCGGATGGCCATCGCGCGATCCAGCCGGCGGTAGTCGGCCAGGCTCAGGCCCAGGTGCTCGGAATGCGCCCAGCCCACCCGCTCGCACCACTGCACGTAGACGGCGTTGTTGGTGTGGTCCAGGCCGTCGATGTCCTGCGGCTGCGGGACGACTTCAAGGGTGAACGGATCGGGCAGGTCCCAGCTCATCGGCGCGGCGCTTGGTGCAGACAGACACGGCGCCGATGATACGGACGGCGACCGATGCGGCCTGCCACTTGGGTGACTCAAGGTTCGAAGCCTTTCGCTTCGAGCCGCACCAGCCCAATGCGCGTGCCCTTGCCGTCCGGCCCGGGTTCCAGGCTGACCTGGAACTGGCGGCTGGACAGGCCGGCCTTCAGCAGCCGGCCGCCGGGCTTGGGTTTGTCGTTCTTGCAGCGCAGCACGTCGTCGCTGCCGCTGGCCTTGGGCAGGGGTGTGTCAACCTGGCCGGGCTGGCCGCAGTCCAGCACCGTGCCCTTCTTGGCCAATGCCTCGCGGTAGAACGCGGCGACGCGGTCTGGCGGGTCGCTGCTGAGGAACTGGCCGGCGGCCAGCGTGAAGCCGAAGCTGCCGCCCCACAGGCGGATCTGCGCCGAATCCTTTTCGTCGTTCTTCTCGGTCCAGGGCTTGGCACCGGGGTAGAGCGGCAGCCCGATGTCGGCCGGCGTGGCGGCTTCGTCGATGGCCAGCCCGGCCTTGAAGCCTTCGGCCCAGGCCAGCGTGGTGCCCACCAGGGCCAGGCTCAAGATCGATGTGCCCACGATGGCCAGCAGGCGCAGCGGGCGAAATGCCGAAGTGCGGGGGGAGTGGAAGGGGTTGGAGCGGGTCATGGCGGAGGCACCTGCAACTGGATTCGATGGCTGCATGTTCGGCCACCAGCCCCTGGCGCTACAGCTGCTTGCGACGAACCGTCGCCTCGGCGGCACAGGCCGCGCAGTGGCCGGCCAGGGTGACAATGCGGCCGCGCCAACCCGGCGCCCGGTCACCTCCACGTTCAGCCCACCGCACCTTGAACACCACCCTGCCCGCCAGCACCGAACCCGTGCGCCACCCACCCGGCCTGAAGGTCATCTTCCTGACCGAGATGTGGGAGCGCTACAGCTACTACGGCATGCGGCTGCTGCTGGTGCTGTACCTCACCAAGGCACTGGGCTACCCGCGCGCCGAGGCGCTGAGCCTGTACGGGCTCTACACCGGGCTGGTCTACCTGACGCCGCTTTTGGGCGGCTACATCGCGGACCGCTGGCTGGGCGCACGGCTGACCTCCATCATCGGCTCCACGGTGATGATGCTGGGTCACTTCGCAATGGCCTTCGAGCCGCTGCTGTTCGTCGCACTCGGGCTGCTGGTGGTCGGCAACGGGCTGTTCAAGGCCAACACCTCGTCCATGGTCGGCCTGCTGTACGACGGCCCGGACGATCCACGCCGCGCCGGCGGCTACACGATCTTCTACATGGCGGTGAACGTCGGCTCGCTGCTGGCACCGCTGGGCGCAGGCACGCTGGGCGAGGTCTATGGCTGGCACTGGGGCTTTGCCAGCGCCGGCGTGGGCATGGGGCTGGGCCTGGTGGCCATGCTGTGGCTGCAGCCGCTGCTGGGCCGCGCCGGGCTGCGCGAAGACCAGACCGGCGTGACGCGCCAGCACCTGCCGCTGGTGCTGGCCTTCTGCGCGGGCAGCCTGCTGCTGGTGCTGGCGGTGATGCAGGTGTCAAGGCTGCTCAGCGGCGTGCCGATGGGGCTGCAGCTGGTGCTGGGCGTGGCCGCGGTGGTGCTGGTGCTGTGGTTCAGCGGCCGGCGCCAGCGTGGCGCTGCAACCGCCCGGCCGGCCCTGAGCCCGGTCGAACGCCAGCGCGTGCTGGCCATCGCGGTCATCGTCTTTTTCGTGATCTTCTTCTGGCTGGGCTACGAGCAGACCGGCGGCACGATGACGCTGTTTGCCGACGAGCAGACCGACCGCCATCTCTTCGGCTGGGAGATCCCGGCGACCTGGTTCCAGCTCGTCAACCCGCTGACCATCATCCTGCTGGCCCCCGCCTTCGCCGCGCTGTGGACCCGGCTGGACCGCTCGCGCTACGCACTGCCGGACCCGGCCAAGATGGCGCTGGGCATGATCACGCTGGGCCTGGGTTTTGTCGTGATGGCGATTGCGCAGCAGCGCGCGCAGGCCTTCGGCCATGTCGGCCCGCTGTGGCTGGTGGTCGTGTACGTGCTGCACACGCTGGGCGAGCTGATGCTGTCGCCGGTCGGCCTGTCGCTCACGTCGCGCCTGGCGCCGCGCCACCTGGCCGGCCTGCTGATGGGCTGCTGGATGGCGGCCACCGGCGTGGCCAACTACCTGGCCGGCTCGCTCGAAGGCCTGCTGGCCGGCAGCGGCATCCCGCCTTTCGTGTTCCTCTACGGCAGCTCCATCGGTGCCGGACTGCTGCTGCTGTGCCTCACGCCCTGGCTGAACCGGTTGACCCGGCACACGTCAGGCGAAAGCTGATCGCCCCCGCGGGAAAGACGCGATGAAAAAGCTCGACAAGTTCTCGTCCAACTGGGCTGCCATCAGCGGACTGCTCGACGAAGCGCTGTCGCTGCCGCCGGCGCAGCGCGAAGCGTGGCTGGCCGGCCTGTCAGGCGCGGACGCGGACCACCGCGAAGCGCTGCATGCGCTGCTCGCCGGGCAGTCGAAGATCGAGTCGGGCGACTTCCTGGCCAAGCCGCCGGCCTTGCACGCCATGCCGGCCGACGCGGGCGAAGGCCTCGCGCCTGGCGGCAGCGTCGGCCCGTACCGGCTGGTGGAACGGCTCGCGCTCGGCGGGATGGGCGCCGTCTGGATCGCCGAGCGCGCCGACGGTTTGATGAAGCGGCAGGTCGCACTGAAGCTGCCGCGGGCCGTCTGGGGCGATGCCTTTGCCGAACGCCTGGCCCGCGAGCGCGAGATCCTCGCCTCGCTCGAACACACGCACATCGCCCGCCTCTACGACGCCGGGGCCGATGCCCAGGGGCGGCCCTACCTGGCCATGGAGCTGATCGACGGCGAGCCGATCGATGCCTGGTGCCGCGAGCGTGCGCTGCCGCTGCGCGAACGCATCGCCCTGCTGCTGCAGGTGATGGCGGCCGTCGCCCACGCCCACGCCAAGCTGGTGGTGCACCGCGACCTGAAGCCCAGCAACATCCTCGTCACGAACGACGGCCAGGTGAAGCTGCTGGACTTCGGCATCGCCAAGCTGCTGCAGGCCGGCGAAGCAACGCAGGAAACCGGGCTGACCGCCGCCCACGGCCGCGCGCTGACGCCGGACTACGCGAGCCCCGAGCAGATCGCCGGCGAGCCGCTGGGCACGGCCAGCGACATCTACAGCGCAGCGGTGGTCGCCTTCGAGTTGCTGGCCGGCGGCGGCCGCCCGTACCGCCTCAAGCGCGCGAGCGCGGCGCAACTGGAGGAGGCCATCGCCTCCGTCGAACCCGCGCTGGCCAGCCAGGTGGCTGACACGCCAACGCTGGCCCGGCAGCTCAAGGGCGACCTGGACGCCATCCTGCACAAGGCGCTGAAGAAGCAGCCCGCGCAGCGCTACGCGACGATGGACGCGTTTGCGCAGGACCTGCGGCGGCACCTGGCGGGCGAACCGGTGGAGGCCCGGCCGGACCGGCTGTCGTACCGCTTCGCCAAGTTCGTCGGCCGCTACCGGCTGCAGGTGGCCGCGGGCGGCCTGGTGGCGGTGGCGCTGGTGGCGGGCGCGTCGGTCGCGGTCTGGCAGGCAAGGCTGGCGCGCAACGAGGCGGATGCCGCCCGCGCCGTGCAGCAGTTCCTCGAAAGCGTGTTCACCGCCAACAGCGCGGACCAGGCCGACCCTGCCAAGGCCCGCAACACCACCGCCAGCGAGCTGCTGAACCGTGGCGCCCAGCGCATTGACACCGAGCTGAGGGACGCGCCATTTGCGCGCCTGCGGCTGCTGAAAATCCTGGCGTCCATGTCCGAGGACATGCAGCTGGAAGCACAGCAGCTCGCGCTGTGCCGCAAGCGGCTGGCACTGGCGCGCGAGTTGACGGGGCCCGAGAGCGACGACACCGTGCTCGCAATGGCCGACACGGCCGCCGCGCTGACGCAGCAGGAGCACCGCGAAGAGGCGCAGCAACTGCTGAAGGACGGCGCGGCCATCCTCGACGCTCGCCACGACAACAGCTCGCAGGCGAGGTTTCGCATTGAGCTGCGGCAAGCCGCGCTGGACGCCCGCCTGGACCCAACGCATGGCGAGGCGGCGGCAGGCCGGGCGGTCGCCATCGCGCGGCGCGGCCCGCCCACCGCCGACCTCGGGCTGGCCCTGCAGTGGCTGGGCCAGAATGCTTCCTACGTCGGCCACAACGAACAGGCACGCGACGCGCTGACCGAAGCGATCGCGCTGGGTGAAGCCCATCCCGAGTTCGGTGCCAGCCAGCTGTTCACCGCCTACATCACGCTGGGCAACGTGCAGCGCGCGCTTGGCGCGTATGACCAGGCCCGGGCCAGCTTCGCGCACAGCCTGGAGATCGGGCACCGAACCGCCGCGGCACCGGGGCAAATCCATTTCACCGAGGCAACCTTCGCCAACTTCCTCTACGACACCGGCCGTTTCCACGAGAGCCTGGCGGTGGTCGAGCCGGCCTACCGCTTCGGCCTCACTGGCGAGCTTCAGATGGGCCTGGCCAAGCCGATGATGGTGGCCGCGCACGGTCGGGCCCTGATCGCCCTTGGCCGGACCGAGGAAGGGCTGGCGGAGGTGGACCAGGCGCTGAAGCTGGGCGACCGAATGAAGGATGCACCCGACTTCGCCGTGCCGCTCTGGAGCTTCCGGGCGCAGGGCCTGACCGACCTCGGCCACTTCGACGAAGCGCGCGCCGCGATCCAGCATGTGCAGGACATCGCCACCAAGGCCAACTACCCGGCGGGGGGTTTCCTCCGCCCGGCGCAGCGGCGCCTGCTGGTCGCGCAAGGGCAAGGCGCGCAGGCGCTGGCCGCCTACCAGCAGGCGCGTGCCGACAAGAAGCTGCCGAAGGACCCTGCGCCTTCGGAGAAGGCAGGCACGATGGCCGAATCGGCATGGCTGCAAATGGCCGCCGGCAACACCGCGGAGGCGGAGCGACAGGCCCGGCAGGCGCTTGAAAAGATCGCGCAAGGCCAATCCGCCGACTACCAGCGGGACCACGAAGCGCTGGCCACGCTGGTGCTCGGGCAAGCCCTGCTGGCGCAACACCGCGCAGCCGAAGCGAGGCCCGTGCTGGAACAGGCCGTCAAGCTGCACCGCGCCGAGTACGACGCCGCGCGCAGCCTGGCGCTTGCGGATGCACTGCGCAGCTTCGCCGACTGCCAGCGCGCGCTCGGCGAATCGGCCAACGAGGCGCTGGCGGAGGAGAAGCGGATCCGGGCGACACACGGCCAGGCTGCAGTGGCGTTGGCGCAATGAAAGTGCCGGCCAGAATGCTGGCTATTCGCTGCCCGCAGGTGGCACCGGATAGCGCCTCAGCCCTTCCAGGTTCAGCACCCGCAAGCCCCCGTATTCGATCTGGATCAGCTGCGCGCCCTGCAGCGAGCGCAGCGCCTCGTTGACCCGCTGGCGCGACAGGCCGACCAGGTAGGCCAGTTCCTGCTGGGTGATGCGCAGCAACTGGCCCACGCCCGGGTACAGCACCGGGTGGAACAGCGCGGCAAGGTTGCGCGCCACGCGGGAATCGGGGTCGTTCAGGCGGTCCGTCTCGCGGGCCAGGATGAACTGGCCCAGGCGCTCGTTGAGCTGGTTCAGCACAAAGCGGTTGAAGGCAATGCTGCGGCCCAGCAGGTCGTGGAAGGCCTCGATCGGCAGGCCGGCCACCGCGCTCTGGCGCAAGGCCTCCACGTTGTAGCGGTAGGGCTCGCGCTTGAGCAGCGTGCCCTCGCCGAACCACGCACCTGGCGGCAGACCGGCGAAGGTCACCATGGTGCCGTGGCTGGCGTCGTTGCTCATCTTCAGCAGCCCCTCGACCAGCCCGAACCAGTAGGTTGGCGCCTTGCCGAGGCGGCAGATCAGATCGCCCGGCTCGGCGGTCACCAGGCGGATCTCGGGCTTGACCAGCGCCTTGTCCTCATCGCTCAGCAGCGCCAGCCAGGCAATGGTGGCGAGTTCGGCCTCGTGCGCCGGGCGCGAGCGCTGGTAGAGGGAAGACGGGGGCGTCAAGGCAGCCTTCATGTGCCCGAACCTTGCCATCAAGCCGCGGGAAAGTCCGCCCCGGACAGACCCGTAGATTGTCGTTGAACCGACAACATGGCGTCAAAGCCGGCCCTAGCATCCGGCGCAAACAGCCACCGGAGACTCGCCCTTGGACACGACGTTTGTGCGCCTGCTGCTGCAGCACGCCGCCGCTCGGCCGCAGGACCCGGCGCTGCGCGAAAAGGAATACGGCATCTGGCAAACCACCTCGTGGGGCGCACTGGCCGAGCACGTGCGCCTGCTGGCCGCGGGCCTGGCCGCAGCGGGCCTGCAGCGCGGCCAGCACCTGGCCGTGATCGGCGACAACCGGCCGCGGCTTTACGCCACCATGCTGGCCGCGCAGGCCCTGGGCGCGGTGCCGGTGCCGCTTTACCAGGACGCGGCGGCGGCCGAGTTCGTGTTCCCGCTGGTGAATGCCGAGATCGGGTTTGCGGTGGTAGAGGACCAGGAGCAGGTCGACAAGCTGCTGGAGATCCGCACGCAGTGCCCGCAGCTGGCCCGCATCTGGTTCGATGACCCGCGCGGCCTGCGCCGCTACGAAGCGCCCGGCCTCGCCTCGCTGGACCAGTTGCTGGCCGAAGGCGAAGCCTTCCAAGCGCGCCAGCCGGCCTTCGTGGACGCGCAGATCGCGCTCGGCCAGCCCGACGACGTGGCCGCGATGTTCTTCACCTCGGGCACCACCGGCCAGCCCAAGGGCGTGGTGCACAGCCACCGCACGCTGCTGGACCGCGCCGCGGCCGGCCAGGCCTTCGACAGGCTGACCGAGCACGAGGAAGTGCTGGCCTACCTGCCGCCGGCCTGGATTGGCCAGAACATCTTCAGCTATGCGCAGTGGCTGGCCTGCGGCTACGTGGTGAACTGCCCCGAGTCGGCCGCCACCGTCAGCATCGACCTGAAGGAGATCGGGCCGACCTACTATTTCGCGCCGCCGCGCATCTTCGAAGCGATGCTGACCACCGTCACCATTCGCATGGAAGACGCCAGCGCGATCAAGCGCGGCCTGTACCAGCACTTCATGGCACTCGCCCGCCGCGTGGGCACTGCGCTGATGGACGGCCAGCCCGTCGGCGCGCTGGACCGGCTGCGTTATGCCCTGGGCAATGTGCTGATCTACGGCCCGCTGCGCAACACGCTGGGCCTGTCGCGCGTGCGGGTGGCCTACACCGCGGGCGAGGCCATCGGGCCGGACCTGTTCGCGTTCTACCGCGCCATCGGCATCAACCTGAAGCAGCTCTACGGCTCGACCGAAACCGCCGTGTTCGTCTGCCTGCAGCCGGACCATGAAGCGCGGGCCGACACGGTGGGCGTGCCGATTGCCGGCGTCGAGCTGAAGGTCTCGGAACAGGGCGAGGTGCTGATCAAGTCGCCCGGCCTGCTGCGCGGCTACTACAAGAACCCGGCCGCCACCGCCGAGGTCATGACGGCCGACGGCTGGTACCGCAGCGGAGACGCCGGTTTCCTCGATGCCGGCGGCCACCTGAAGATCATCGACCGCGCGAAGGACGTGGGCCGGCTGGCCGGTGGCGCCTTCGACGGCGCGATGTTCGCGCCCAAGTACGTGGAGAACAAGCTGAAGTTCTTCCCGCACATCAAGGAGGCTGTCGCCTTCGGCGACGGCCGCGACCGCGTCTGCGCCTTCATCAACATCGACTTCGAGGCCGTGGGCAACTGGGCCGAGCGGCGCAACCTGGCCTACGCCGGCTACACCGACCTGGCGCAAAAGCCCGAGGTCTACGCGCTGATCCAGGACTGCGTGCAGCAGGTCAATGCCGACCTGGCGCGCGACGAGCTGCTGGCCGGCTCGCAGATCCACCGCTTCCTGGTCCTGCACAAGGAACTCGACGCCGACGACGGCGAGATGACCCGCACCCGCAAGGTCAAGCGCAGCTTCATTGCCAGCAAGTACGCGCCGCTGGTGGACGCGCTCTATGGCGGCCTGAAGCAGCAGTACATCGAGACGGCGGTGACCTTCGAGGACGGGCGCAGCGGCCGCATTGCCGCGACGCTGCAGATCGCCGACACCCAGACCTACCCTGCCGCTTCACGGAAGGCTGCATGACATGAGCAGCAACACGGTACAGACCCCCGGCGAGGTCATCCTCGACGTGCAGCACATCAGCCTGCGCTTTGGCGGCGTCAAGGCGCTGAGCGACATCAGCTTCAATGTGCGCGAGCACGAGATCCGCGCCATCATCGGACCGAACGGTGCCGGCAAGAGCTCGATGCTGAACTGCATCAACGGCGTGTACACGCCGCAGGAGGGCCGGATCACCTTCCGCGGCCAGACCTTCAGCCACATGAACTCGCGCCAGGTCGCGGAGATGGGCGTGGCCCGCACCTTCCAGAACCTGGCCTTGTTCAAGGGCATGAGCGTGCTGGACAACCTGATGACCGGCCGCAACCTGCGCATGAAAAGCCCGCTGCTGCTGCAGGCACTGCGCTGGGGGCCGGCGCTGAGGGAAGAGATCGCGCAACGCGAAGCGGTCGAACGCATCATCGACTTCCTGGAGATCCAGGCCTTCCGCAAGACGCCCGTCGGCCAGTTGCCCTACGGCCTGCAAAAACGCGTGGACCTGGGCCGCGCGCTGGCGATGGAACCCAGCGTGCTGCTGCTGGACGAGCCGATGGCCGGCATGAACGTCGAGGAGAAACAGGACATGTGCCGCTTCATCCTGGACGTGAACGACGAGTTCGGCACCACCATCGTGCTGATCGAACACGACATCGGCGTGGTGATGGACCTCTGCGACCGCGTGGTGGTGCTGGACTACGGCAAGAAGATCGGCGACGGCACGCCGGCCGAAGTGCGCGCCAACCCCGAAGTCATCCGCGCCTACCTGGGCACGGACGCCGCGCCGCCCGCTGCGGCTCCACGCGCCGCATCGCCTGTCACCCCGCCGCTGGCCGACCAACGCGCCGCAGCCTGAAAGGAACATCGAGATGGGGTTTTTTCTGGAAACGGTGTTCGGCGGGCTGATGGCCGGCATGCTGTACGCGCTGGTCGCGCTGGGCTTTGTGCTGATCTTCAAGGCCTCGGGTGTCTTCAACTTTGCGCAGGGCGCGATGGTGCTGTTCGCCGCACTGGCGATGGCGCGCTTCTCCGAATGGTTCCCGCAGTGGTTCGGCTTCGAGAGCCTGATCCTGGCCAATGTGCTGGCCCTCATCGCCAGCGTGGCCTGCATGATCGTGGTGGCCTGGCTGGTGGAGCGGCTGGCGCTGCGCGGGCTGGTGAACCAGCCGGCCATCACGCTCTTGATGGCCACGCTGGGCATCAGCTACTTCCTCGACGGCGCCGGCCAGCTGCTGTTTGGCAGTGCCACCTACAAGATCGACGTAGGCCTGCCCAAGGACCCGATGTTCGTGCTGGAGAATACCTTCCCCGGCGGCCTGCTGCTGAACAAGGAAGACCTGTATTCGGCGCTGATCGCCGCGCTGCTGGTCGCCACGCTGACGCTGTTCTTCCAGAAGACCCGCACCGGCCGCGCGCTGCGCGCGGTGGCCGACGACCACCAGGCCGCGCAGTCCATCGGCATTCCGCTGGCGCGCATCTGGGTCATCGTCTGGGCCGTGGGCGGTGTGGTGGCACTGGTGGCCGGCATCATCTGGGGCAGCAAGCTGGGCGTGCAGTTCTCCATCTCCATGGTCGCGCTGAAGGCCTTCCCGGTGGTGATCCTCGGCGGCCTGACCTCGGTGCCCGGCGCCATCGTCGGCGGGCTGATCATCGGCGTCGGCGAAAAGCTGTCGGAAATCTACCTCGGGCCCACCGTGGGCGGCGGCATCGAGAACTGGTTTGCCTACGTCCTTGCGCTGGGGTTCCTGCTTGTTCGCCCCCAGGGTCTTTTCGGCGACAAGATCATTGACCGCGTCTGAGGAGGCCATCACATGCTCTATCGTGAAAATGGCCAGTTCAAGACTTCGTACGCTGCGGACCTGGCGCTGTTCCCCATCGCGCAGGACCGCTGGGCCATGTGGGCGCTGGTGGCCCTCGCCTTTGTCGCCGTTCCCTGGCTGGCCAGCGACTACACCTTCCGCGCGGTGCTGATCCCGTTCCTCATCCTGTCGCTGGCCGCCATCGGGCTGAACGTGCTGGTGGGCTACTGCGGCCAGATCTCGCTGGGCACCGGCGCCTTCATGGCGGTGGGCGCGTATGCCGCGTTCAACCTGCAAGTGCGCATCGAGGGCATGCCGCTGATCCTGTCGCTGATCGGCGGCGGGCTGGCGGCCACCGTCTGCGGCGTGTTGTTTGGCCTGCCCAGCTTGCGCATCCGCGGGCTGTACCTGGCGGTGGCCACGCTGGCGGCGCAGTTCTTCATCGACTGGTTCACCAACCGGGTCAAGTGGGTCACGAACGACTCACCGTCGGGCTCGGTCAGCGTCGGCCCGCTGCAGGTCTTCGGCTTCGACGTGAGCAGCCCGGTCCAGAAGTACCTCTTGTGCCTGACGCTGGTGGCCGTGCTGGCGCTGGCGGCCAAGAACCTGGTGCGTGGTGCCATTGGCCGCGAATGGATGGCCATGCGCGACATGGACGTGGCGGCAGCCGTGATCGGCATCCGCCCGGTCTATGCCAAGCTCAGCGCGTTTGCGGTCAGCAGCTTCATCGTCGGCGTGGCCGGCGCGCTGTGGGCCTTTGTGCACCTGGGCGCTTGGGAGCCCGCGGCGTTCGGCATCGACAAGTCCTTCCAGCTGCTGTTCATGATCATCATCGGCGGGCTGGGCTCGATCGCCGGCAGCTTCCTCGGCGCGGCCTTCATCGTGCTGCTGCCGCTCCTGCTGAACCACTTGCCGCATTGGCTGGGTCTGCCGATTTCCACCGGCACGGCCTCGCAGCTGGAACACATGATCTTCGGCGCGCTGATCGTGTTCTTCCTGATCGTCGAGCCACACGGCCTGGCCAAGCTGTGGTCCACAGGTCGTCAGAAGCTGCGCCTCTGGCCCTTCCCGCATTGATGAACCACCCCTACCGCCTTCGGCGGCCCCTCAAGGGGCAGCACCAGTGGCCCGGCGAAGCCGGATCCACGGCGCTCGCTTGATTGAAGTCACGCACCGCACAGAGTGCATCACCTAGGAGACAAACACATGCGCTTCACTTCCCTGGTTCGCACCACGCTGTTGGCTGCGGCCGCGCTGGCTTCGGCCACCGTTCCGCCGGCCGTGCAGGCCCAGGCCGCCAATGAGCAGTTCATTCCGCTGCTGGTCTACCGCACCGGCCAGTTCGCGCCGCTGGGCATTCCCTGGGGCGACGGCAAGCAGGACTACCTGAAGCTGATCAATGCCCGCGACGGCGGCGTCAACGGCGTGAAGCTGGCCTTCGAGGAATGCGAGACGGCCTATGACGCGGCCAAGGGCGTGGAATGCTACGAACGCCTGAAGACCAAGGGCGGCGGCGCCAGCGGCTTCGACACCCAGTCCACCGGCATCACCTTCGCGGTGACCGACAAGGCCTTTGTCGACAAGGTCGTCGTCGAGACGCCGGGCTATGGCCTCTCTGCCTCGGCCGACGGCAGCGTCTTCGAGTGGAACTTCCCGCTGCTGGGCACCTACTGGACCGCGGCCGACGTGATGCTGCAGGACATTGCCAAGAAAGAAGGCGGCAGCCTGAAGGGCAAGAAGATCGCGCTGGTCTACCACGACAGCCCCTACGGCAAGGAGCCCATCGCGCTGCTGCAGCGGCGCTCGGCCGCCGAGGGCTTCGAGGTGCAGCTCTACCCGGTCACGCCACCCGGCGTGGAGCAGAAATCCGTCTGGCTGCAGATCCGCCAGGCCCGGCCGGACTATGTGCTGTTCTGGTCCGCCGGCGTGATGACGCCGGCCGGCATCCGCGAGGCCCAGGCCAGCGGCTTTCCGCGCGAGAAGATGTACGCGATCTGGTGGGCCGGCTCGGACCATGACGTGAAAGACATCGGCGCTGGCGCCAAGGGCTACAACGCGATCACGCTGCACAACAGCTCGGCCCGCGACCGTGTGCACGAGGACCTGAAGAAGTTCGTCTACGACAAGGGCCAGGGCACGGGTGCGGCGACCGAGATCGGCGCGCTGGCCCACACCCGCGGCATGATGATCGCGATGCTGCAGGTCGAGGCCATTCGCGCCGCGCAGGAGAAGTACGGCAAGGGCAAGGTCATGACGCCCGAGCAGGTGCGCTGGGGCTTCGAGAACCTGAACCTCACGGCCGACAAGCTCAAGGCGCTGGGCTTTGGTGAAGTGATGCGACCAGTGCAGACCAGCTGCAGCAACCACATGGGCACCGACTGGGCCCGCATCGTCCAGTGGGACGGCGCGAAATGGAACCTGGCCTCCGACTGGTACCAGTCCGACAAGACGCACATCGATCCGATGGTCAAGGAGGCCGCGGCGAAATACGCCAAAGACAAGAACATCAAGCCGCGCAGCTGCAGCTGATCTTCCCCCGTTCGCACTGAGCTTGTCGAAGTGCCAGGTTCGAGCCGCGCCCTCACCCGTTCGCACTGAGCCTGTCGAAGTGCAGGCCCCAGCACCACGCCGGCTTCGACAAGCTCAGCCCGAACGGGGTTCTGTGTCACGCACCTGGAAAGCCCCCATTCCGTCATGACCATTGCCACGCAATCTCAACCGGCCGCAAGACCAGCCACGGCGGCGATTCCGACCACCGCCGCGCTGCTGGACGTCAACGGCATCGAGGTCATCTACCACCACGTGATCCTGGTGCTGAAAGGCGTTTCGCTTCAGGTGCCTGAAGGATCGGTGGTGGCCTTGCTGGGTGGCAACGGCGCGGGCAAGACGACCACGCTGCGCGCCGTCTCCAACCTGCTGGCGGGCGAGCGCGGCGAGGTCACCAAGGGCCGCATCGAGCTGCGCGGCGAGCGCATCGAAAAGCTCAGCCCGGCGCAGCTGGTGCAGCGCGGCGTGGTGCAGGTCATGGAAGGCCGGCACTGCTTCGCGCACCTCACCATTGAAGACAACCTGCTCACAGGCGCCTATGCGCGCAAGGACGGCAAGGCGGCGGTCGCCGAGACGCTGGAGAAGGTCTACGCCTACTTCCCGCGGCTGAAGACGCGCCGCAGCAGCCAGGCCGCCTACACCTCGGGTGGCGAGCAGCAGATGTGCGCGATTGGCCGCGCGCTGATGGCCAACCCGAAGATGGTGCTGCTGGATGAGCCGTCCATGGGCCTGGCGCCGCAGATCGTCGAGGAGGTCTTCCAGATCGTGCAGGACTTGAACCGCAAGGAGCGCGTGACCTTCCTGCTCGCCGAGCAGAACACCCACATCGCGCTGCGCTACGCGGACCACGGCTACATCCTCGAAAACGGCCGCGTGGTGATGGATGGCAGCGCCGCGGAGCTGCGTGACAACGAGGATGTGCAGGAGTTCTACCTGGGCATGGGGCGCGAGGAAGGCGGCGAGCGGAAAAATTTCCGCGACGCGAAGAGCTACAAGCGCCGTAAAAGATGGCTGGCATGAGGAGCCGCGATGAGTGACGACGATCTGTCCGGCTGGGCCCTGCCCGCCTTCAAGCCCGACGAAGCGCTGCAGACGCTGCGCCGTGGCCTGCGCGACCTGAAGCTGCAGGAGCAAGCCGGCAGCGCGCCGCTGCGCTACCAGTTCAAGGGCAAGCCGGTGGCAGAACTGAGCCTGGCCGAAGGCGGCTTGCAGGTGCGCTGGGTCAAGCGCCCGTCGCACAGCCCTGAATGGCAGAGCCGCACGCTGGGCAACGCGGCAGCGGTGCGGGACTGGCTGGCCGCGCTGAAGCGCCAGGCGGCCGGCTGGGACGGCGAGGAGTGACACGGTGAGCCTGACCTCGTTCTACGACCTGCTGGAGGCCCGCGACCCGGCGCAGCGCGAAGCCAGGCTGATGGCCGCGCTGCCCGGCGCGGTGGACAGCGCGCAGCGGCGCAGCCGGGCGATGGCCGAAACGCTGCAAGGCGTGGACGCCGCCGCGGTGTGTTCCCGCGCCGCGCTGGCCACGCTGCCCGTCACGCGCAAACACGAGCTGCTGGCCCGCCAGCAGGCCAGCCGCGCGGCCGGTGGCGAGCCGTTTGGCGGCTTCTCGGCCGTGGGCTGGACGGGGCAGCCGGTGGCACATGGCGCGCGCCGCGTGTTCCAGTCGCCCGGCCCCATCTACGAGCCCGAAGGCACCGCGCCGGACTACTGGCGCATGGCCCGTGCGATCTGGGCCGCCGGCTTTCGTGCCGGCGACCTGGCGCACTGCAGCTTCAGCTACCACCTCACGCCTGCCGGCTCGATGATGGAAACCGGCGCGCACGCCATCGGCTGCGCCACCTTTGCCGGTGGCGTGGGCAACACCGAGCTGCAGCTGCAGGCCGCGGCCGAGCTGAAGCCGCAGGGCTACATCGGCACGCCCAGCTTCCTGAAGATCCTGCTGGACAAGGCAGCCGAGACCGGCGTGTCCCTCGCCTCGCTGCGCAAGGCCCTGGTCTCCGGTGAAGCCTGCCCACCCTCGCTGCGCGACTGGCTGGCCGAGCGCGGCGTGGCCGCCTACCAGTGCTACGCCACGGCCGACCTGGGCCTGATCGCCTTCGAAACACCAGCCCGCGAGGGCCTGGTGCTGGACGAAGCGGTGATCGTCGAGATCGTGCGGCCTGGCACCGGCGACCCGGTGCCCGAGGGCGAGGTCGGCGAAGTCGTCGTCACCACGCTGAACCCGGACTATCCGCTGATCCGATTCGGCACCGGCGACCTCTCCGCCGTGCTGCCCGGCCGCTGCCCCACCGGCCGCAGCAACACCCGCATCCGCGGTTGGCTGGGCCGTGCCGACCAGACCGCCAAGGTCCGCGGCATGTTCGTGCACCCCAGCCAGGTCGCAGAAGTCGGCCGCCGCCACCCCACCCTGGGCCGCCTGCGGCTGGTCATCAGCGGCGAGATGGCGCAGGATCAGATGACGCTGCAGGCCGAATGTGCCGAGCCCGCCACCGAAGGCCTGGCCCAGCGCGTTTCCGACACGGTGCGCGAAGTCACCCGGCTGCGCTGCGAGGTGCAGTTGCTGCCGGTGGGCAGTCTGGCGAACGACGGGAAGGTGATCGAGGACGCGCGCAGCTACGCTTGACATGACCCCTGGCGTGCATGCCACTGCTTGACAGCACGCGTCGAGCACGTACGATGTAGATCCGCATAAGGATATACATCATGGACCTGCAAGTCGCGAAGTGGGGCAACAGCCTGGCACTGAGAATTCCGTCTGAGGTCGTGCGCCGGCTCGGCCTGCGCGAAGGTGCGACCGTCGAGGCGCAGTTCACCGTGGATGGCACCCTGTCCATTCGGCCGGCGCAATGGGACCGCAAGGCGTTTGCCCGCGAGCTGGCCGAAGCGCGCAACGAAATGCCGACGAGCGAATCCGTGATGGAAGAAGTTCGCAGCGACGCCCGGTACTGAGGTGGTTTACGTCGACACCAGCGTGCTCGTGCCGCTGTTCCTGAACGAGCAGCACAGCGCCGCTGCAGCTGCCTGGTATTCGGGCGAAAAAGACGAACTGGTGGCGGCTGCTTGGTGCATTCCAGAATTCGCCAGCGCCCTTGGCATCAAGCAGCGCACTGGCGCCATAGACGCGCCACAGGCCAAGGCCGCCTGGGCTCGTTTCGAGCGCATGGTGGCGGCTGACCTCCGGCTGCTGCCCGTAGCGCCGGCACACTTCCATCGCGCGGCAGAACTGGTGCTGGATGCCGCGAGCGCGCTGCGCGCCGGCGATGCACTCCACCTGGCCTGCGCCGAGGCTGCGGGTGCGAAGCACATCGTGACGCTCGATGAAGTCCTGGCGCGCAACGCCCAGCGCCTGAAAATCAAACCTGTTGTGCCGCGCAGCGCGACCTGACTGGCATTCACAGGCTCATCGGCAATCTCGGGAAGCTGGCCTGGCCACCGCAAAGCCGTTCACACGAACTGCAGCCACTGCCGCAAGACCGCCTGAAACGCCGGCTTCGCCTCGTCGAAGGCTTGCGCATCCGCAAACTCGACCATCGCGCGATCCTTGGCAAGCACTTCAGCAGGCCTGCCGGATCGGCGATCTGCACGCCACCAGGCGGCAGATCACGCACCTTCGCCCCCAGGTGAAGGATCACGCCGATGCCGGCCTTCGCCCGCAGGTTCGTCGTGGCGAAATACTCGGTGGTGCGAAAGCTCGGCGAATTCCACTTCACACCCTCCTGCACTGACGGGTCCAACCCCAGCATCAACACCCGCAAGGCTTCGATCACGGCCTTGTGTGGGTGCGCCAGCGATGCCATGAACGCATCGACAGCGGCCGTGGAATCTGCTGGCGAGGTGTGTGCACCCTTGGGCCTGGTGGCTGGCATGGTGAATCGTGCAGTGGTAAGCGGGCGCCCTACAAGGCTTTCAAATACTCGACGAGCTGCTTGCGCTCCGCATCCGTCAACGGCGCCGCCGCCTGCCCATGCGCGTCGTTCGGGTTCATCGTGAGCACATCCATCAACGTCTTGGCCTGGCCCTGGCTCAGGTAGGGCGCCGTCGCCCAGGCACCGCGCAGGCTGGGGACGTTGGCGGGGATGAGGCCGGTGCCGATGCCTTCGGCGATGGTGAGCACGCTGCCCGAGGGTGGGATGAAGGTGCTGCCGGCGTGGCATTGGGTGCAGCGGGCGCTGCCTTCGAAGATGGCTTTGCCGGCTTGCTGGTCGGCAGTCATGCTGCCGTCCTGGTTCAGGTAGATGCTGGCAGGTGGCAGGTGGCCGGTGAGGAAGTCCAGCAGGGCCGTGGTGGCGCCTGAAGGGGGCGGCTGGCCGGTGTGGTTGTGCAGAGCCTGGGCGCCGGCGACGAGGCGCTGGATGGTGGGCACCGAGCCGTCCCAGAAAAAAGGCGCAGTTTCGACCGCGCCCCAGGGGGCCGGGACCTGGATGGGCACACCGATGGGCACGTCGGCCGAGGGGTTCACGGCCTTCGCCATCGTGCCGTGGCCGGACGGCCTGCGTGCAGCCTGGAGCGACTGCAGCCCCGGCGCCTCGACCACGTGCAGGCTGGAGTTGTCGGACGCGCCGTCCATGTGGCAGCTGTTGCAGGTGACGGAGTTGGGCGCGGTGGCGGTGCCGCCGAGGGCGACGACGTTGCGGAACATCCATTCGCCTTCGTCTGCGGCCGCCAGCACGCCGGTACCGGGCACGCGCACCTGGCCGGACCAGGCGAGCGGGATTTCGGGCCGCAGCTTGTACAGCGGGCTGCCGGTGAGCAGGATGGGCCGCACGGTTTCGCGGAACAGGTCCACCACGTAGAGCTTGGACGGCAGCCGGGTGCTGGGGTTGTTGACGATGGCCAGGTCCTGCGGCGTGGCGTCCGGGTAGCTGGTGCTGAGCACCAGGTTGGCGAGCGTGGCGCCGGTGTTGCCGTCGACGATCAGCGTGGTGCCGGTGCCGCTGCCGTTGACGGTGATGAGCGGCTGGCCGGGCAAGGTCGTGGGCCGCACGGCAATGCTGCGGTAGTCGGTGCCGACGTTGTCCAGCAGGTAGCCGGTGACCTGGTAGGTGGCCGGGTCCATGCGCAGCACGCGGTTGAAGCCGGGCACGCGGGCCTGGCTGAAGACCACGAAGGTGGGGATCAGGATGTCGCTGCCGCTCCAGGCCAGTTCGTGCGGCGCGCCGGAGATGGCGGTGATGGCGACCGTGGTGGCGCCAGCGGGTGCGGCCGGGTCCAGGATCTCGATCACGTTGTCGGTGCGTGCGCCGACGGCCAGCTTGCCGTCCGGCAACACCAGCAGCGGGCCGGGCGCAGCACTGCGCAGCGGGATGGCCGGCTGCGCGGTGAACACGCCCAGCGGCGCCTCCTTGAACACCAGCACCGCGCCCTGCGTTTCGTTGGCCACGTAGATGCGCCGCGTGCCGTTGCGGAAGTCGAAGCCGATGCCGCGGCTGCCGCGCGGCACCGGGATCTGCGCGGCGACCGAGCCGGTGGCCGTGTGGATGACCGACAGCGTGGACGCGGTGGTGTTGGCGATGAAGGCGTGCCGGCCTTCCGGGTCCACCGCGATGCGGATCGGCCGGTGCGGCGTGGTGCCCACGGCCGAGGTGATCGGCAGGTCGGCCAGCTTGGTGTCGTTGACAGCGTTCAGCACGGTGATGACGCCGCTGAGCTTGTCGGCCACGTAGGCACGCGTGCCATCGGGCGTGACGGCGATGGCCGAGGTCTTGCGCGCGCCGCTGGGCGGCGCGGCCTGCACGCGGTAGGCCAGGCCGTTGCTCAGCAGGCTTTGCCCGCCCAGCTGCGACAGCGCCTGCGCATAGACGATGCTGCCCGGCGCCGCATTGGCCGGGATGCTCAGCGTGGCGCTGAAGCTGCCGCCGGCGGGAATGCTGCCGTTGGCCACGGTCGTCTGCGTGCCGGCCTTGTAGAACTGGATGCCGGCCGCGCCGAGGTTCTGCTCGGCCGCCTGTGGCGAGGTGACGATGCGAACCAGTGCACCCGGCGAGCCGGTGACCTGCAGCACCAGCGTGCCGCCGGGTGCTGCAAACGGCGAGGCGGCCGACAGCCGCGGCACCGCATGCTGCTGCGCCATTGCCGCACCGGTCGCCAGCGCCAACCCTGCCCACAAGACCAGCGTGCGCGCGCCCGCGGCCCACGCCGATTGCCTCTGCCACTGCGATCCCATGCGGTCCCCCTGCATTCGTTGGCCAGCGGCGGGCGCCGCACAGCCCACCGAAGCTACCAGCGGCACGCGAAGCGGACAACGTCAAAGCTGGTGATGCCCCTAGAAGCAAGCCGGCACGTTAGAGGGACAGTGGCACCGCGAGGCGCGGATTCTTCAGGCGGCCGCGACCGCGTCCTCATCGGTCTCGCCCAGGAAGCCGCCGCTCTGGTGGGCCCACAGCCGCGCATACAGCCCGCCCTTGAGCAGCAGCGCCTGGTGGCTGCCTTCCTCGACCACGCGGCCGGCGTCCATCACGATGAGGCGGTCCATCGCGGCGATGGTGGACAGGCGGTGGGCGATGGCGACAACCGTCTTGCCTTCCATCAGCTTGTAGAGGCTTTGCTGGATGGCGACTTCGACCTCGCTGTCCAGCGCGCTAGTGGCTTCGTCCAGCAGCAGCACTGGCGCGTCCTTCAGCATCACGCGGGCAATGGCAATGCGTTGGCGCTGGCCACCGGAGAGCTTCACGCCGCGCTCGCCGACCTGCGCGTCGAAGCCGTGGCGGCCCTTGGGGTCCGTCAGCGTGGCGATGAAGGACTCGGCCTCGGCGCGCTTGGCAGCGGCGCGCATCGCGTCGTCACCGGCATCGGGCCGGCCGTAGAGGATGTTCTCGCGCACCGAGCGGTGCAGCAGCGAGGTGTCCTGCGTGACCATGCCGACCTGTGCACGCAGGCTGTCCTGCGTGACCTGGGCAATGTCCTGGCCGTCGATCAGCACGCGGCCCTGCTGCACGTCATGGAAGCGCAGCAGCAGGCTCAGCACGGTGCTCTTGCCCGCGCCTGAGCGGCCCACCAGGCCGATCTTCTCGCCGGGGCGGATGGTCAGGTTCAGCCGGTCCACCACCGGCTTGCCCGCGCTCACCTCGCCGTAGTGGAAGCTCACGTCCTCGAAGCGCACTTCGCCGGCACGCACCTGCAGCGGCTTGGCTTCAGGCGCGTCCACCACGCGGCGCGCGCGGGCCAGCGTGCCAATGCCGTCCTGCACCGTGCCCACGTGCTCGAACAGCGCCGCCATCTCCCACATGATCCAGTGCGAAATGCCGTTGAGCCGCAGCGCCATCGCGGTGGCCGCGGCGACCGCGCCCACACCGACCGCGCTGTCCGTCCAGCGCCAGAGTGCAACGCCGGCCACGCCCAGGATCAGCAGCACGCTGAGCATGTGGATGACGATCTCGAACCAGCTGACCAGGCGCATCTGCGCGTGCACCGTGCCCAGGAATTCCTGCATCGCGCCGCGGGCGTGCGCGGCCTCGCGCTTGTCGTGCGCAAACAGCTTGACGGTGGCGATGTTGGTGTACGCATCGGTGATGCGGCCGGTCATCAGCGAGCGGGCATCGGCCTGGCTTTGGCCAACCTTGGCCAGTCGTGGCACGAAAAAGCGCATGGCCACTAGGTAGAGGCCCAGCCAGACGCCCAGCGGCACCAGCATCCAGTGATCGAAACCACCGACCACCGCCATCAGCGTGACGAAGTAGATGATGATGAAGACCAGGATGTCGCACAGTGTCATCCACACGTCGCGCGCGGCGAGTGCCGTCTGCATCACCTTCGCGGCAATGCGGCCGGCGAACTCGTCCTGGTAGAAGGCCATGCTCTGGGCCAGCATCAGGCGGTGGAAGTTCCAGCGCAGGCGCATCGGGAAATTGCCGGCCAGCGCCTGGTGCTTGAACATGGTCTGCAAGGCGACCGCTAGGCCGCTGCCCACCAGCACCGCCGCCACCGCCAGCAAATTCCCACCCTCGCGCGCCCACAGCTGGGACGGCGGAATGGCCGAGAGCCAGTCCACCAGCCGGCCCAGCATCGCAAACAGCCAGGCCTCGAACACGCCGATCAAGGCAGTGAACAGCGTCATGCCTGCGATGTAGGGCCGCGTGCCTTCGGTGGCGGCCCACAGGAAAGGCCAGAAGCCCGCAGGCGGGCGCTCGGGCTCGGCGGCGGGAAAGGGGTCGACAAGGGCTTCGAAACGGGCGAACAAGGACAAGAACGGATTCCCTTCGGCATTCGGCCAGACATGATGGCAGGCGGCACGCCAGACTTGGCGTGCTGACGGCGACGACCCGCCAGTGTCGCCGGAGGCGAGCGACCAGCGCGGTATGCAAATTGCTGATGTCACTGGCGGCGAACCATTGCACCGCTGAATTCACAGCCAGACTCGCCAGCTGGCACTGTTGTACCGCCTTGCACCCCGTTGTCCATGACGATCTACAAGAATTCCCCCCGGATCCGATCCACCTTGGTGCTGCTGGCAGCCCTGCCGCTGGGCATGGCCTGGGCCGGCAGCCCCGGCCCGAACGACCCGCACCGGGGCGGCAAGCTGCGGCTGATGTCCACCGCCGGCGCCGGCACCATCGACCCGCACATCAACTACACGCTGCAGTTCGCGCAGATTTTCCAGGGCGTGTATGACGGCCTGGTGGCCTTCAAGAAAGCGCCTGACGCGCAGGCCTTCACCATCGTGCCGGACCTGGCCGAGGCCCTGCCGGCGCCCGAGAACGGCGGCAAGCGCTATGTCTTCAAGCTGCGCCGGGGCATCAAGTTCTCCGATGGGCGCGAGCTGACGGCCAATGACGTGGCCGCCTCGTTTCGCCGCATCTTCAAGGTCTCCGGACCCACGGCAGGCAGCTTCTACAACGGCATCGTCGGTGCCGATGCCTGCCTGAAGACCCCCGCCAGCTGCACGCTGGCCGGCGGCGTGGTGGCCGATGCCAAGGCAGGCACCGTCACGCTCAACCTGGTGGCGCCGGACGCCGAGATCTTCTACAAGCTGGCCGTGCCGCACGCCTTCATCGTGCCGGCCGATGCGCCCGCCAAGGACGTGGGCGTGAACCCGCTGCCCGGCACCGGGGCCTACAAGATCGTTTCCTACGACCCGAAGAAGCAGCTCAAGCTGGTGCGCAACCCGCAGTTCAAGCCCTGGAGCGACGAGGCCCAGCCCGACGGCTACGTGGACGAGGTGGACTACGACTTCGGCCTGAACGATGAAGACCAGGTCACCGCCATTGCCAACGGCCAGGGCGACTGGATGTTCAACCCGCTGCCGGCCGACCGCCTGGGCGAGCTGAGCAGCAAATACGCCAAGCAGCTGCACGTGTCGCCGCTGACGGCCATGTTCTACCTGCCGATGAACACCCGCATCGCGCCCTTCAACAACCTGCAGGCGCGCCAGGCCGTGAACCTGGCCATAGACCGCAACGCGCTGGTCAAGATCTACGGCGGCAGCAACCTGGCCACCGCCAGCTGCCAGGTGCTGCCGCCGCAGTTCGCCGGCTACGAAGCCTACTGCCCTTACACGAAGAACCCCGGCAGCAAGTGGACCGCACCCGATCTGGCGCGCGCCAAGGACCTGGTCAAAGCCTCCGGCACCGCCGGCCAGAAGGTGACCTTGCTGACCGAGGACACCGCCGTCGGCAAGCAGATCGGCACCTATGTGCTCAGCGTGCTCAACGACCTGGGCTACCAGGCCTCGCTGAAGGTGCTGGCGCTAGGGGTGGAGTTCACCTACATCCAGAACACGCAGAACAAGGTGCAGATCTCGTACAGCAACTGGTATCAGGACTATCCGGCCCCCTCCAATTTCCTCAACGTGCTGTTCTCCTGCGGCAGCTTCCATGAGGGCAGCGACGCGTCCATCAACATCTCCGGCCTGTGCGACAAAGGCCTGGACGCCGACTTGGCAAAGGCCATGAGCGTGGGCGTGACCGACCCGGCCGCTGCCGCCAAGCTGTGGGCCGCCATCGACCGCAAGGTGACCGATCTGGCTCCGGTGGCGGTGATGTTCAACCCCAAGCAGCTGGACTTCGTCTCCAAGCGCGTGGGGGGCTACCAGTTCAGCGGGCAGTTCTACTTCCTCTGGAACCAGGCCTGGGTGCGCTGAAGCGCGGTACGGCGAATGCAAGCGGATGTGCCCGCCGGCGGGATGACGCCGGGCTTGTGGCGGGTGGCGCTCGCGCGTCTGCTGGCCGACCGCAGCGCGCTGGTGGCCGGCGCCTTGCTGCTGCTGGTGCTGCTGGCTTGCGCGGCCGCGCCGCTCTATGCCGAGCGCGTGGCGCATGCCGATCCGTTTCGCTCCAACATCAGCGGCCAGGTCATGCTGGACGGCCAGCTGCGCGATGTGATCGAGGCGTCCACCGAAGGCCTGGGGCTGGGCCAGACGCCCATCGGACCGACCTGGCAGCCCAGCGCCTACCTGCTGGGGGCTGACAACCAGGGCCGCGATGTGGCCGCCCGCCTGCTCTACGGCGGCCGCGCTTCGCTGCTGATTGCCAGCGGCGCCACGCTGCTGAGCCTGCTGCTGGGCGCGCTGCTGGGCATCGTGGCGGGGTATTTCGGCGGCGTGGTGGACTGGCTGCTTTCGCGGGTGCTGGATGTGCTGTGGGCCTTCCCGGTCTACCTGCTGGCGATCTCGCTGTCCATCGTGACCATCGGCAGCGGGCTGCACCTGGGGCCGCTGGTCATCGAGGCTGACAGCCTGTGGCTGCCGGCGCTGATCATCGGCCTGGTCTACCTGCCTTATGTGGCCCGCCCGGTGCGGGCGCAGGCCCTGGCGCTTCGGCGCAGCGATTTCGTTCACGCCGCCATCGGCCTGGGCGTGCCCACGCACCGCATCCTGAGGGTGGACATCCTGCCCAATGTGGCCACCACGCTGATCGTCTTCGTGCCGCTGATGATGGCGCTCAACATGCTGACCGAGTCCGCGCTGTCCTTCCTGTCCATCGGCGTGCAGGCGCCCAACGCGAGCTGGGGCACCATCATCCAGGACGGGCTCTCGCTGCTCTACACACGACCCATGGTGGCGCTGGCGCCCGGCGTTGCCATCGTGATCACCGTCGTGGCGCTGAACCTGCTGGGCGACGCGCTGCGTGACGCGCTGGACCCACGCGCCACCTTCAGGGTCAAAGGGGGCGGGTCATGACGCTGGCCATTCTGCGGCGCCTGGGCCAGATGCTGTTCGTGATGGCGGGCATCAGCATCCTGACCTTTGCGATCTTCTTTGCCACGCCGGGTGCCGACCCTTCCGCACGCATTGCCGGGCGCAATGCCTCGCCCGAGACGCTGGCCGCCGTGCGGCACGACTTCGGCTTCGACCAGCCCATGGCCGTGCAATACGGGCTGCTGATGAAGCGGCTGTTCATCACCGGCGAGCTGACCTCCTTCGTCAACCGCGGCGAACAGGTGCTGCCCGAGATCGCGGCGGCCATGCCGGTCACCTTGTCGCTGGTGGGCGGCGCGGCGCTGCTGTGGCTGCTGGGCAGCGTGCTGATGGGCCTGGTCGCGGCGGCGCACCGCGGCCGCTGGCCCGACAAGCTGCTGATGGTGCTGGGCCTGGTCGGCATCTCCATGCCGGTCTACTGGCTGGGCTCGGTGGTCAACCTCGTCACCCAGAGCCGCTGGCATGACACCTGGCTGTTCAGCTGGGTGCCGCCGCTGGGCTACGTGCCCTTCAGCCAGAGCCCGCTGGGCTGGCTGCTGTGCCTGGTCTTTCCCTGCCTGACGCTCTCGGTGCTCTACATGGGTTTGTACGGCAGGGTGCTGCGCGCGGCGCTGATCGAGGCCGGGCAGGAGGACTACATCCGCACCGCCCGCGCCAAGGGCCTGAGCCCGCGCCGGGTGCTGCTGGCGCATGCGCTGCGCACCTCGCTGATCAGCGTGGTCACGCTCTTCGGGCTGGACTTTGGCGCGCTGGTGGGCGGCGGCGCGCTGCTGACCGAGGTCGTGTTCGGCCTGCCCGGCATCGGCAAGCTGACCTACGACTCGCTGCAGACCCTGGACCTGCCGGTGATCATGGCCACGGTGATGTACGCCTCCTTCTTCGTCGTCGCGGCCAATGCCCTGGTGGACGTGGCCTATGCCTTCATCGACCCGCGGGTGCGCGATGCCTGAATCCAGCCTTGAACCGCTGCTGTCCGTGCGCGACCTGCGCGTGAGCTTCCGCTCCGCGCAAGGCCGGGTGCGCGCGGTGGACGGCGTCTCCTTCGAGCTCTCGGCCGGCGAGATCCTGGGCGTGGTGGGCGAGTCCGGCTCAGGCAAGTCGGTCACGCTGATGAGCCTGCTGGGGCTGATCGACAACCCGAACGTGGAGATCGAAGGTTCGGTGCGCTTTCGCGGGCGCGAGTTGATCGGCCTGTCCGCAGGCGAGCTGCAGTCGGTGCGAGGCCGCGAGATCGCCTATGTGTTCCAGGATCCGATGACCGCGCTGACGCCGGTCTGGCGCGTGGGCTGGCAAATCGTCGAGCAGCTGCGCGCGCACACCGATCTTTCGCAGGCTGCGGCGCGAGCCCGCGCCATCGAGCTGCTGGCCGCCGTGGGCATGCCCAGCCCGGCGCAGCAGTTCGAGCGCTACCCGCACGAGCTTTCCGGCGGCATGCGCCAGCGCGCGGTGATCGCCATGGCCTTGAGCTGCAACCCGGCCGTGCTGATCGCCGACGAGCCCACCACCGCGCTGGACGTGACGGTGCAGGCGCAGATCCTGGGCCTGATCCACCGGCTGCGCGAGCAGTTCGGCTCGGCGGTGCTGCTGGTCACGCACGACATGGGCGTGGTGGCCGAAACAGCCGACCGGGTGATGGTGATGTATGCCGGCCGGGTGGTGGAGCAAGGCAGCGCAACCGACCTGTTCGACACACCCTGGCACCCCTACACCTGGGGCCTGCTGGGCTCGATCCCACCACTGGATGGCCCGCGCCCGCGCCGCCTGCCCGCCATCGCCGGCCTGCCGCCGGCCTTGTCGGCCCTGCCGCCGGGCTGCGCTTTTGCGCCGCGCTGTGCGGCTGCCCATGCCGCCTGCGCGCAGCAACGGCCCCTGCTGCAGGCCGGCGCACCGGGCGCACCGGGCCCGTTGGCGCCGCGCGCGCACGCCGCTGCCTGCCTGCTCCCGGCCGACGAACGTGCCCCCGCACGCGAGCGCTGCACCTCTTCGCTGGACGCCTGATGCCCGACACCCCCTCCGCAGCCGCAGTACCCCTCCTGGAGGCCCTGCACCTGCGCAAGCAGTTCAGCGTGGGCTCGGCGCTCTCTCGCGCCGGGCGCCAGACGGTGCAGGCCGTGGATGACGTGTCCTTCCAGGTCTGGCCGGGCGAGACCCTGGGCCTGGTCGGCGAATCGGGTTGTGGCAAATCCACGCTGGCACGCTGCCTGGTGCGGCTGCATGGGATCACGGCGGGCGCGCTGCGCTTCGAGGGCCGGGACATCACCCACCTGGGCAGCGCCGCCCTGCGCCCGCTGCGGCCCCGGCTGCAGATGGTGTTCCAGGACCCCAGCACCTCGCTGAACCCGCGCCGCCGCGTGGGTGACCTGATCGCCGAGCCGCTGCGGGTGCACCCCGGGCCGCAGGGCAGTCGCAGCGCAAGCGAAGTGCAGGCGCGGGTACGGGAACTGGCCGAGCTGGTGGGCCTGCGGCCCGAGCAGTTGCAGCGCTTCCCGCACGAGTTCTCCGGCGGGCAGCGCCAGCGCATCGGCATTGCCCGCGCACTGGCGCTGAACCCGCGGCTGGTGGTGGCGGACGAACCCGTCTCCGCGCTGGACGTGTCCGTCCAGGCCCAGGTCATCAACCTGCTGGCCGACCTGCAGGAACGCCTGGGGCTGACCTATCTCTTCATCGCCCATGACCTGAGCGTGGTGCGCCAGGTTTCCAGTCGCACCGCCGTGATGTACCTGGGCAGCATCGTCGAGATCGGCCCCACCGACGCGCTCTACGCCCAGCCGGCCCACCCCTACACGGCAGCGCTGATCTCGTCGGTGCCCGTGCCCCGGGTCTCAGGCGCGGCGCGCCGCCCGCGCATCCTGCTGCAGGGCGACCCACCCAGCCCGCTGAACCCGCCCCCAGGCTGCCGCTTCCACCCGCGTTGCCCGGCGGCCACCGAGCGCTGCCGTACCGAGCGCCCCACCCTGCAAGGCCTCAGCGGCGGCCGCCAGGTCGCCTGCCACTTCCCCTTGAACTAGGGCACCCGGCTTCGCGGGTACGCGAAGCCACCCGCCGGGCGCGTTGCGGGGCCGCTTGGGAGCGGCCCGGCGCTGGCCCCGCAGGATGGGGCGCCCGGTTCGGAGCGTCTTTCAGCCTTGCGCCTGCAGCCGGTGCAGGAAGCCGATCAGGCCGCGCATGTAGGTCAGCTGATCGTCGTACATCGCCATGTGGCTGCCTTCGGGGCAATGCAGGTACTCGCCCCGAGGAAGCTGCTGCGCCATGGCCTCGACATGCGCCGGGTCCATGGTGTCGTACGCGCTGCCGATGGTCAGGGTGGGCACCCGGATGCGCTGGAGGTCATCAAAGCGGTCCCATTCAACCAGCTTGCCGCTGGCGCCCAGCTCGCTGGGGCCTTGCATGGGGATGTAGACCGACTGGTTGATGTGCGCAAACGCGCGGTTGACCGGATCGGGCCATGCCTCGGCCGGGCGGCGCAGGATGTGGAACACATAGTGATGCGCCATCAGCAGACCCATGTAGCGCGGGTTCGCATAGTCCTGCGCCGCCTCCAGCGCCTGGATCTCGGCCAGCACCGCCGGGTCGATCTGCGGCATCAGCACCTTGCGGGCATAGTCGTTGTAGGCCGGGAAGCTGGCCATCATGTTGGAGATCACCAGGCCCTTGAGGTGCTGCTGATGGGCCAGCGCGTATTCGATGGCCAGCACACCACCCCAGGAATGGCCCAGCAGCACGAAGTTGCTGGCGTCCAGGCCCAGGGCCTGGCGCACCTGTTCGACTTCATCGACAAAACGGGCGGTGTCCCACAGCGCGGGGTCGGTGGGCTGGTCGCTGCGGTGTGAACCCAGCTGGTCGTAGTAGTAATACTCGATGCCGGCCTCCGGCAGGAAGCTGTCGAAGGCCTCGAAATACTCGTGGGTGGCGCCCGGGCCGCCGTGCAAGAGCAGCAGCTTGAGCTGTGGGTTGTGGCCCACGCGCTTGGTCCAGACCTTGAAAGTCCCGCTAGGCGTGGTCACGGGGATCAGACGAGCGCCGCCGGACCAGGCGTCTTCGCGATCAGACACATGCAGGTAGCTGGCCAGATCGGCAGCGGCGGCGTTCGACGACATCACGGGCTCCAGGTTGGACCGCCCCGGAAACCGGGCGGCAGGCAACCATGGTAGACGCCCGACCCATCACGCCCACGCAGGCTGCGACAAAGTCGGTCCATCTGCGTGTGCCCCCTGACCAGGATGGTCACCTCGCAGACCCGGCCAAGAAGGTTACATGTTGGCGAGTCAGCACTTGCGCCGAATGCAGTTTCCCAGGAGAACCATTGCATGGGACGTTCCGCATGGATGTTACGGCGCGCTAAACCACGACCCCCAACCGGTTCCACTGGCGTTTTTCTTGCAGTTCAAGGCCCCATCGAGGCAGCGACGCGCCGCAGCCCCTTTTCGACGAGGGCATGTGACGCATCGCGTCCATTCCACAAGACCAAGTCAGAGCGAACGACATGCGCAGTCCCGGTTCCCCCTTGCCCACACCGACCCCCTGCCCCGCCCCTCAACCGCCGTCACCATCTCCGCTGCGCTCCTCGCTCACGCTGGGCCTGATGTTCAGCGCTGCCCTGGGGCTTGCTGCCTGCGGTGGTGGGGGTGGGGGTGGAACGGACACCGTCGGCAGTCCGCCCACCGCCAACGAGCCGGCGCCGCCCTCACCGGCTCCGGCGCCCACCCCAACGCCGGAAGACCCGGTGCTGGAGCCCGCTCCCAGCCCGGCGCCCGCGCCCATGCCCAGCGGCGACCAGCCCGGCGTGCCGGCGCCGCCACCGTCACAGCAGTTGCCCACCGGCTTTGACCTGAGCAAGCCTGGCGTGGCGGTGAACCCGGTGACCGCCACTTCTTCGGCGGTCGAAGGTGGCAACAGCGCGGCGCTGGCGATCGACGGCAGCATGACGACCCGCTGGTCCAGCGCGCAGGACGATGCGGCCTGGATCCAGTTCGACTTCGGTGCCAAGACGCCGCTGGGCTACCTGAAGCTGTCCTGGGAGAACGCCTACGGCAAGGAATACGCGATCCAGGGCTCGGACGACGGCGTGACCTGGTACCAGATCCGCTACGTGATCGGCGGCAAGGGCGGCAACGAGGAGTTCTTCAACCTGAATGCCAACGTGCGCTACGTGCGCCTGCAGGGCGTGGCCCGCGGCACGCAGTATGGCTACTCGCTGTACGAGGTGAGCTTCATGTCCCCTGGCAGCGACAACTCGCTGCCGGTGCTGGCCACCTCGGCCGTGCTGTTCCCGGCCAACGGCGCGGCACTCGCCGCCCCGCCGGCTGCGCAGGCGCCGCTGGAGACGGTGCAGTTCACATTGGCCGACGGCACGCTGGTCACGCGCTTCGGCATGGTTGGCCGTTCTCGCCACGCCCGCGAACGTGGCGAGGACTGGAACGAGATCGGCTACGGCGTCAACGACACGGTGGACGCCAATGGCAAGCCGCAGGACAAGGGCCCCGGCGCGCACCTGAACTTCGTCGCCAACTACTTCAAGAACCGCACCTGGGGCGTGGAGTTCATCGACAACAGCAAGGTGGCCGGCGTCACCAAGCCGACCATCGTCGTCAACCAGTACTACCAGGAAGCGCAGCGCGGTGGCGGCCATTCCTTCTTCCGGCGCTTCGACGATCCGGGGGTGACCGGCTATGGCTGGATGTCCCCCGGCGACCTGCTGGACGACACCACCTACACGGACGGCTTCAAGGACCTGACCTCCTGCCCGGTGATCGCCAAGCCACCGCAGAACGCGCTGGCCAGACCGACCAGCGGCTACAACGGCGTGATCGGCGCCAACGACGGCTGCAGCGTGGTGCTGGACAACGTGCCCGGCCACAGCGACATCGCGGCGAATGCCAATGGTGTGATGGTCCCGAACGGCGTGAATGTTCCTTCGCGTGCGCTGAAGGTGGGCGATGCGATCGAGTTCACAGGCTCGTTCTTCTCCAGCCGCGCCGCGATGGACGCCGTGGGCGACAGCGGCGCCTACCGCTACTACACCAACGAAGTGACCTACGTGGTGGGCAGCGGGTTGCGGCCCTGGTACGGCATCCAGCCGCGGCTGATGAACGCGCCGCTGCCGGCCGAGGCACTGCAAGGCGGCATTGGCTCCATCTCATATGACTACGCCGACAACGCCACGTTCATGTTCCAGCAGCCGAACAACCAGATCGGCATGCAGAACATGCAGCGCTTTGTCGAAGGCCGGCGCTGGATCCACACCAACATGTGGACCGGCGACCACACCGAAGCCGGCAACGACCGCAACGAAGCGGCCGTGCGCCTGCAGGGCCCGCGCTTCAACCAGTCGACCTGCTTCGGCTGCCACATCAACAACGGCCGCAGCCTCGCACCCAGCGCGCTGAACCAGCGGCTGGACACGATGGCGGTGCGCACCGCGACGCTGGACGGCAACGGCAACCAGCTGCCGCACCCGACCTATGGCCTGAACGTGCAGATGAACGGCCGCTCGCTGAGCACCGGCCTGCCGCAGGACTGGGGCACCAGCGTGCGCGTGGCCGGCTTCGACACCAAGACGGTGACGCTGGCCGACGGCACCGCCGTGGAACTGAGCAAGCCCAGGGTCGCCTTCGACGGCCCGACCCCCAGCGTGTATTCGCTGCGCAGCGCGCAGCCGATGATCGGCATGGGCCTGCTGGAAGCCATCACCGATGCCGAAATCCTCTCGCGCGTGCGCAGCACGCCGGACGAGGACGGCGTGAAGGGCGTGGCCAACTTCGTCTACGACCCGGAAACCAAGGCCGTGCGCGTGGGCCGCTACGGCTGGAAGGCTGCCAAGGTCAGCCTGCGCCACCAGGCCGCGGCCGCGGCGCTGCAGGACATGTCGGTCACCTCGCCGGTCTATCCGAACCGGGACTGCCTGGCCGGCCCGGCGAACTGCACCACCGCCAAGGTCGAACCCGGCATCAGCGAAGACGCACTGCAACTGCTCACCCGTTACCTCGGCCTGCTGGGCGTGCCCGCGCAGCGCAGCCAGGCCAGCGGCTTCCCCAAGGGTGTCACGCCGCTGTCCTACCTGGACGTGAACCCGACGCAGGTGGCCGCCGGTGCCCAGCTGTTTGCCAGCACCCGCTGCGTGGCCTGCCACACCGCCGAGATCAAGACCGGCGGCCTCTCCGAGCTGGCCGAGAACCGCAACCAGACCATCAAACCCTACACCGACATGCTGCTGCACGACATGGGCCCGGACCTGGCCGACAACCTGGTCGAAGGCCAGGCCACCGGCAGCCTGTGGCGCACCTCGGCGCTGTGGGGCGTGGGCTACACCGAGAAGGTGGCCGGCACCGCAGGCAAGGTCGGCTACCTGCACGACAGCCGCGCCCGCACGCTGACCGAGGCCATCCTGTGGCACGGCGGCGAAGCCACCAAGAGCCGCCAGCGCTTCGAAGCGTTGAGCAAGGCGGACCGAGAGGCGATGCTGGCGTTCCTGAACTCGCTGTGATGGAACAGCCTCATTGAGGCACCTCAGTTGCAACGGCCTTCGGGCCGCCTGCAACATTGCCCCGCCAGTGGCGGCGGTCCCGGATCACACCGGAGCCGCTGCAACTGGCGGGGCGATTGCTTCGGAGGCTCAGCGTTGGATGTTGGGCTTGCCGCGGCGCCGAGGTTGAGCGCGAATAAATGGGGTCAGAGTCAATTTATCTTGAGATACCTCAAAGCAAGGGCACGGTCCTGTCCGGATAAATTGACTCTGACCCCATTTATTCGCTGACCCCATTTATTCGTGGCACCGCCGTGACTGGGCGAACCATGAACAGCCATCACGTCAGGCAAGTCCGAGCTGACATTCCGCGAGCGTTACCGCCCCCCGCCCTCAGTCCTGATCCGCCCCATGGCCCTGCAGCGTCACCGGCATCGCGGCCCCTTGCTGCCCGGCGAAGAACAGCGGGGCGCGGGCCTTCTGGCGCGGGGCGACTTCGTTCAGCGTGGCTGCGTCATAGAGCCGGCCGTTCTGCATCACCTGCAAGACGCGATCGCTTTGGCGGATGTCGGCCACCGGGTTGCCGTCGATGATCACCAGGTCGGCCAGCTTGCCGGGCTCCAGCGAGCCGATGTCGTGGTCCATGCCTAGGTAGCGCGCGGGGGTCAACGTGGCGGCGCGAATGGCCTCCAGCGGTTGCATGCCGCCCAGCGCGAACATCCACATTTCCCAGTGCGCGCCCAGGCCCTCGCGCTGGCCGTGCGCGCCGATCTGCACGCCCACGCCGGCGCGTGACAGCTCGGTGGCGGTGCGCGCGGCGCGGATCACGTTGTAGTCCTCATCCGGCGCGGTCGGCCGGCGCACGCTGCGCGGCACCAGCACCGAGGGCGGCACGTAGCGGGTCAGCAGCGGGTGCTTCCAGACCTCCGTGCGGTCGTACCAGTAGTGCTCGCCGTCCAGCCCGCCGTAGGCCACGTTCAGCGTGGGCGTGTAGCCCACTGCCGTTTGCGACCAGAGCTGCTTGACGTCGTCGTAGACCGTGTCCACCGGCACGGCGTGCTCGATGCCGGTATGGCCGTCGATCACCATGCTCATGTTCATCTCGAACAGCGAGCCACCTTCGGGCACCACCATCATCTGGGTCTGCCGCGCGGCTTCGATCACCTGCTGGCGTTGATCGCGGCGCGGCTGGTTGTAGCTCTTCACGCTGATTGCGCCCTCTGCCTGCTGGCGCTTCAGGTGCGTCAGCGCATCGTCCAGGCTGTCGATCACGGCCGTCTGGTCCGCCTTGGCGCCATAGAGGATGGTGCCGGTGGAGAAGATGCGCGGGCCGACCACCAGGCCGGCGCGCTGCAGCTCGGACTGGGTGAAGATCTCGCCGTTGTCGTTGGACGGGTCGTGGATGGTCGTGACGCCAAAGGCCAGCGACGCGAAGTTGACCCAGCTCTGCTGCGGGATCACGCCGCTTTCGCCCATGCCGCCATGCCAGTGCACGTCGACCAGGCCGGGGATGACCGTCTTGCCACGCGCGTCGACCTGTTTCGCATCGGCCGGGATGCTGACCGCAGCGCGCGGGCCGACTGCGGCGATGCGGTTGCCCTCGACCAGCACCGTGCCGTCTTCAATCACCTCGTCGCCGCGCATCGTGACGATGCGCGCGCCGGTGATCGCGACGCGGCCGGCGGGCTTGTCGGCCGCCTGCGTGAAGCCGATCTTCTGGCCGTGCTCCGGCGGCTTGTAGCCTGGCCTGTCCTCGGTCCCTGGCGCAAATGCGGCACTCAGCGCGGTGGTGAACAACTCGTCGCCAATCGCCACATGCAGGCGCTGGCTGTCGCCGCTCCAGTGCATGTATTCGCCTGCGTTCACGTCCAGCTGCCGCACCGGCAGGCCGTCCATCTTCGGGCCGATGCTGATGGGCTTGCCGGTCAGCGGCAGCGGCGCCACGTAGGCATGGAAGCGTTCGACAAAGCCCAGCCACTGGCCGTTGGGCGAGACGGCGAATTCGGACGCGAACTCGCTGTGCGCGACCTCCGTCTCCTGCCGGTCCGCCAGGTTCAGGCGCATCAGCTTATGCTGCATGTCGACCTCGCTGGTGCTGAGGTCTCGGGTGAAATACAGCGTGTCGCTGCTGACGCCGAACTGCGGCGCTTCGCCGTCTTTCACGATGCGCTGCGGCGTGCCGCGGCCATCGGCGTCGGCCAGGTAGATGCCGGTGTCCAGCGCATGCCAGGGCGAGCTGAGGTAGCCGCCGCGCACCTTGCTGTAGGCCACGCGCTTGCCGTCCGGCGAGAAGCGCGGCGCGAGGTAGTGGCCGGGCTCGGGCGTGAGCACGGTTTCCTGGCCGCTGGCCAGGTCCAGCGTGCGCACCTGGCCAAGTTGCGCATCGGTCCAGCTGGTGAAGACCAGTTGCCTGCCGTCGCGCGAGAAGCTGGGGAAGAACTCGAAGCGCTCGTCCTGTTTCGTCAGCCGGCGCGGCGTGCCGTCCGGCAGGCGTTTTTCATAGAGGTGCCCCAAGGCGGAGTAGACGACGCGGCTGCCGTCCGGCGAGACGTTGACCCAGCGCAGCTGGTGTACCGGGAAGCTGTCCGGCGCGACGACCTGCGGCTCGCGCCGCGCTTCGCGCACTTCGCGCGTGTCCTGCACGTGGAACGGGATCTCGGCCGCGCTGCCTTTGAACGGGTCCACGCGCCAGAGCTTGCCCTGGGCCCAGACGACGATCTGCTTCGCGTCATGCGTCCACGCAAACGCCGGGTACACGCCGTAGACCGACCAGGCTTCCTGCAGGTCGCGGTCCAGGTGAGACCAGGCGGCGCGTTCCTCGCCGGTGCGCAGGTTCTTCAGGAACAGCGTGCTCTGATTGCGAACGCGGCGCACGAAGGCCAGCCACTGCCCGTCGGGCGAAGGCGTGGGCCGCACCGCGCCGCCGGGGCCGCGCACCAGCGTCTCGGTGCTGCCGTCGCGCAGGTCCTGGCGGTAGATGCGGAAGATGTCGCCGTTGGCGTCCTTGTTGTATTCGAAGCTGGTGCCGGGCGTGCTGTCCTGCGAGTAGTAGAGGAAGTTGCCGTCCGGCGACAGCGCGGGCTCACCGCGGTCCTTCTGCCAGTTCGGCTTCTCGTTGAGCTGCAGGCCTTTGCCGCCGTTCACGTGGTAAAGCCAGATCTCGCCCGAGCCCAGCGAGCGGGTGCCGGTGAAGTGCTTGCGCGCGGCGATGTACTGGCCGTTCGGGTGCCAGACGGGGCTGTTCAGCAGCCGGTAGTCTTCCTTGGTGATGGCGCGCGCACCACTGCCATCCACGTTCATGACCCAGAGGTTGTCGCCGCCGCCGGCATCGCTGACGTAGGCGATCTGCTTGCCGTCTGGCGAGAAGCGGGCCTGCTGTTCCCAGGCCATGGAATGTGTCAGCGGTTTCGCCTCGCCGCCAGCGACCGGCAGCAGGTAGAGGTCGCCCAGCAGGTCGAAGACCAGGGTCTGGCCGTCCGGGCTGATGTCAACGCTCATCCAGGTGCCGGTGCGCGTGTCCAGCTTGACCGTCTTGGCCGGGCCGGGCGGCTGGTTGACGTTCCAGGCGGGCGGTTTGTCGGCAGCCTGCGGCGTGTCTGCGCCCCAGGTCGGAAAAGCCAGGGCCAGCGAGACGAGCGGCGCCAGGGTGCGGGCGCGAGCAAAGCCGGGAAGCGGGTGCATGCTGCAGGGTTCCTGTGGCACGGCCCGCCTTGTGGGCAGACCTGCCGGGTCCATGAAAAACGGCGCCCGAAAGCGCCGCTGGAAGGTCTTGGCGCTCAGTCGACCAGGCGCCAGGCGACGGTCTCGCCGCCGCGCAGCGGCTTGAGCTGCGCGTCGCCAAACGGGATGGCCTCAGGCAAGGTCCATGCCTCGCGCACCAGGGTCACCGTGTCGGTGTTCGGCGGCAGGCCGTAGAAGGCTGGCCCGTGCAGGCTGGCGAAGCCTTCGAGCTTGTCCAGCGCGCCGGCGTTATCGAAAGCTTCGGCGTAAAGCTCCAGCGCGCTCAGGGCGGTGAAGCAGCCCGCGCCGCAGACCGAGGCCTCCTTCATCACCGAGGCATGCGGCGCGCTGTCGGTGCCGAGGAAAAAGCGGTCCGAGCCGGAGGTGGCCGCTGCGACCAGGGCCTGGCGGTGCACTTCGCGCTTGAGCACCGGCAGGCAGTAGTAGTGCGGGCGCAGGCCACCGAGGAAGATGGCGTTGCGGTTGTAGAGCAGGTGGTGCGCGGTGAAGGTGCCGGCCGTGTACTGGCCGGCCTGGGCCACGTATTCGGCGCCTTCCTTGGTCGTGAGGTGTTCCATCACGATCTTCAGCTCGGGGAAGTCCTGGCGCAGCGGCTTCATCACGCGCTCGACGAACACCGCCTCGCGGTCGAACAGGTCCACCTCGGGGTCCGTCACTTCCCCGTGCACCAGCAGCAGCAGGCCTTCGCGCTGCATCGCCTCCAGCGTCCTGTAGGACTTGCGCAGGTCGGTCACGCCGGCGTCGCTGTTGGTGGTGGCGCCAGCCGGATAAAGCTTGAGCGCGACCACGCCGGCGGCCTTGGCCTTGGCAATCTCTTCCGGGGGCGTGTTGTCGGTCAGGTAGAGCGACATCAGCGGCTGGAAATCCCGCCCTGCGGGCACGGCGCCGAGGATGCGCTCGCGGTAGGCCGCTGCCTGCGCGGCCGTGGTCACCGGCGGGCGCAGGTTGGGCATGATCAGCGCGCGGCCCATCTGGCGCGCGCTGGCCGGCACCACGCCATGCATGGGCGCGCCGTCGCGCACGTGCAGGTGCCAGTCGTCCGGGCGGATCAGGGTGAGGCGGTCCACGGCGGCGGGCGTGGTGGAAGCAGGGGAAATCGCGGCAGCAGTCATGCGGCGGATTCTCCCACCGGGGCGACGGCCGCTCCGTCGCGAAACCAATCCCCAAGCGTAGGACAAACCGCACGCGCGCGTGCGCTGCACGCTGGCATCAAGGACATCTGTTGCGCCGCATGATCAACCCCATTGCGACCCCTCCCAAGAATGTTCACGATGCCCTCGTGGACCGCCTGCGGTCGCGGCGGTCACGGGGTTTGTCTTCAGGAGCGCGCCATGTCTGAAATTGCTGTCCAGAAACAGATCTTCCCCAGCCCGCTGGCGGCCGAACGCCGCGACAGCGCCCGCCGACACATCGCGCGGCCCTTGCAACTGCCTTCAGCCACCGCGCCCGGCATCAGCGAAGCCTCGTGCTGCGTGCCCGAGCAGGCCACGCCGGGACTGGTGGCCCTGCCCACCGGCCGGCTGGTCTGGTGGACCGGTCGCGTGGCCATCGGCCTGCGCTACCAGCCGCTGGCACGTTCGGTGGACACCGAGGTCAGCCAGTCCGCGGAGTGGATCCAGTCCCTCCTGCTGCATTGAGCACCCGGTTTCAGGCGTACCTGATCCCACCCGCCGGGCGGGCTGCGTCTCCGGCTCCGACAAAAAGGGCCGGCGCTCCCTTGACGGAGGCGCCGGCCCGGTCCTGCCCGTGAATCTCGGGCCGGCAGCTCACTGCCTGTTCAATGCTGCAGGATTTTCGACAGGAAATCCTTGGCGCGTGGGGAGCGTTCATCGGCATTGCCGAAGAAGTCATCCTTCTTGCAGTCCTCGATGATCTTGCCGGCGTCCATGAAGATCACGCGGTTGCTGACCTTCTTGGCGAAACCCATTTCGTGGGTCACGCACATCATCGTCATGCCTTCTTCGGCCAGCTTGACCATCACGTCCAGCACTTCGCCAACCATTTCCGGGTCCAGCGCCGAGGTGGGTTCGTCGAACAGCATCACCATCGGGTCCATCGACAGCGCACGGGCAATCGCCACGCGCTGCTGCTGACCGCCGGAGAGCTGGCCGGGGAACTTGTCCTTGTGGGCGCTCAGGCCCACGCGTTCCAGCATCTTCAGGCCGCGGACGACGGCGTCGTCCTTGCTGCGGCCCAGCACCTTGATCTGCGCCAGCGTCAGGTTCTCGGTCACCGAGAGGTGCGGGAACAGCTCGAAATGCTGGAACACCATGCCCACGCGGCTGCGCAGCTTGGGCAGGTTGGTCTTGGGGTCCGACAGGCTGATGCCGTCGACCACGATGTCGCCCTTCTGGAACGGCTCCAGCGCGTTCACCGTCTTGATCAGCGTGGACTTGCCCGAGCCCGAAGGCCCGCAGACGACCACCACTTCGCCCTTCTTGATCGTCGTCGTGCAATCGGTCAGCACCTGGAAGCTGCCGTACCACTTGGAGATGTTCTTGATGTCGATCACGGCATGTCCTTATCTGATGATGGCGATTTTCTTCTGCAGGCGACGCACCAGCATCGACAGGCTGAAGCAGATGACGAAGTAGACAACCGCGGCGACCAGGTAGGTCTCGACCGGGCGGTTGAAGTTCTTGCCGGCCACCTCGAAGCCCTTGAGCAGGTCATAGGCGCCGATGGCATAGACCAGCGAGGTGTCCTGGAACAGCACGATGGTCTGGGTCAGCAGCACCGGCAACATGTTGCGGAAGGCCTGCGGCAGCACCACCAGCTTCATGGTCTGCGCATAGGTCATGCCGACCGCGTAGCCAGCGTACTGCTGGCCGCGCGGCACGCTCTGGATGCCGGCCCGCATGATCTCCGAGTAGTAGGCTGCCTCGAACACCGAGAAGGTGATGATGGCCGACAACTCGGCGCCCATCGGGCGGCCGATCAGCAGAGGGATCAGCAGGAAGAACCACAGGATGACCATCACCAGCGGGATGGAACGCAGCGTGTCCACGTAGATCGTGGCCGGCCACACCAGCCACGGCTTGCCGGACAGGCGCATCAGCGCCAGCAGCGTGCCCAGTGCGATGCCGCAGATCATCGCGACCAGCGTCAGCTGGATCGAGAAGAAGAAGCCCTTGGCAATGAAGCTGGAGACGATCTGCCAGCTGAGGAAGGAAAAATCGAGATTCATCGCCCACCTCCCGCGACGCCCGGCACGCGGATCCAGCCTTCGATCAGCTTGGCGATCCGGTTGATGGCAAAGGCGGACACGAAGTACAGCCCGGTCACCGCGAGGTAGACCTCGATGCCGCGCGAGGTTTCCTCCTGCGCCTGCATCGCGAACTGGGTCAGCTCGGCCACGCTCACCGCGAAGGCCACCGACGAGTTCTTCACGATGTTCATGCTCTCGCTGGTGAGCGGCGGGATGACGATGCGAAAGGCCATCGGCAGGATCACGTAGCGGTAGGTCTGCGGCAGCGTCAGGCCCATCGCCAGGCCGGCGTAGCGCTGGCCTTTCGGCAGGCTCTGGATGCCGGCGCGCACCTGCTCGGCCACGCGCGCCGATGTGAAGAAGCCCAGGCCCACGACCACCAGCAGGAAGCTGGGCACCGCACGCAGCGGCGGCACCAGCGTGGGCAGCACGTGGTACCAGAGGAAGATCTGCACCAGCAGCGGAATGTTGCGGAACAGCTCGGTCCAGGCATTGCCGAAGGCCACCAGCGCCTTGCTCGGCGTGGTGCGCAGAATGCCCATCAGCGAGCCGACCAGCAGCGCAACGATCAGCGCCAGGACCGACACGCTCAGCGTCCAGCCCCAGGCCGACAGCAGCCAGTCCAGGTAGGTGACGTCGCCCTTGGTGCCGAAGCACCGCGGGGCCACCTGTTGTTCAATGGTGTCCTTGCAGAACACCTCCCAATCCCAAGTCGCCATTGCGAACTTCCCTCCTGGCTGGCCTCGATGAGTCATGCAGGGCGCCGCCGCTCAGCGACGGCGCCTCAGCATGAAGCGCAGATCACTTCTTCGCGTAGTCTTCCATCGGCTTGTCGTTCGGGTTCGCCCAGGCCGCCTTGGTGGCTTCAGACAGCGGCAGGCCAACCTTGGTGTTGGCCGGCGGGATGGGCTGCAGGAACCACTTGTCGTAGAGCTTGGCGATGTCGCCGGACTTCATCATCGCCTTGATGCTGTCGTCCACGGCCTTCTTGAAGGCCGGGTCGTCCTTGCGGATCATGATCGCGATCGGCTCGACCGACAGCACTTCGCCGACGATCTTGAAGTCGGCCGGGTTCTTGGCCTTGGAGATGTTGCCGGCCAGGATCTGGCCATCCATCACGAAGGCATCGGCACGGCCCGATTCGAGCAGCAGGAAGCTGTCGGCGTGGTCCTTGCCGAACAGTTCCTTGAAGTCCACACCAGTGGCGCGTTCGTGCTTGCGCAGCGTCTGCACCGAGGTGGTGCCGGTGGTGGTGGCAATCGTCTTGCCAGCCAGTTGGGCGATGGACGTGATGCCGGAGTTGGCCTTCACCGCGATGCGCACTTCTTCGACGTAGGTCGTGACGGCAAAGGCCACGTCCTTCTGGCGCGTGGCGTTGTTGGTGGTGGAGCCGCACTCGATGTCCACGGTGCCGTTCTGGACCAGCGGGATGCGGTTTTGCGAAGTGACCGGCTGGTACTTCACGGCCAGCGAGCTCAGGCCCAGCTGCTTGCGCACGTCGCTCAGCACCTTCTCGCAAATCTCGATGTGGTAGCCGACGTACTTGCCGTCACCCAGGGTGTACGACAGCGCGCCGGACGACTCGCGCACACCCATCGTGACGCTGCCGCTGTCCTTGATCTTCTTCAGCGTGTCGGTGGCCTGGGCATGCACGCTGCCGACCACGGCGGACAGGGCGGCTGCAGCCAACAGTGCACGGCGGGTCGAAGGGGAAACAAGTTTGGTGAACATCAAGGACTCCATCATGGTCAGGAAACGAAAAAAGGAAACGCGGGCCAGCCTCAGGGGAGCGGCTGGTCACCGGGTTGGCGGTAAAGCTTGAGCAGGGACTCGGACGGCGGCCAGTTCAGGTTCTGGCCGCGCGGCGGAATGGGCCGCTGGAACCAGCGGGTGTAGATCTTCAAGGCCTCGCCGCTGGTCAACAAGCGGGTCAACGCGCGGTCCACCACGGCCTTCAGCGCCGGGTCGTCGCGCCGCATCATGCAGCCGTAGACCTCGGAGGACATCGGCGTGCCGGTGACGATCCAGTCCTCCGGCAGGCGCGCCTTGGCGCGCTCGCCGTAGAGCAGCGCGTCGTCCAGCATCAGCGCCTCGACCTGGCCTTGCTCCAGCGCCTGGAAGGCGTCGTCATGGTCGCGTGCGGTGACGATCTGGATGCGGCTGCCGCGGGACTCGTTGTAGGTGCGCAGCAGCCGGTCCGAGGTGGTGCCGGAGGTGACGACGACCTTGCGGCCGGCCAGGTCGGCAAAGTCCTTGATGGCGGCGTCGCGCTTGACCAGCAACCGCGTGCTGATGACGAAGATGGAGGTGGAAAACGCGACCAGCCGGCCGCGCTCGGCCGTGTTCGAGGTCGAACCGCATTCCAGGTCCACGGTGCCGTTCTGCACCAGCGCCAGGCGGTTCTGCGAGGTGACGGGCACCAGCTTCAGCGTCAGCGCCGGCAGCTTCAGCTCGGCCTTGATCGCGTCGGCCACCTTCAGCATCAGGTCCTGCGAGTAGCCGACCACCTGGCGCTTGCCGTCGTAATACGAAAACGGCACCGAGGACTCGCGGTGGCCCAGGTTGATGGGGCCGGTTTCGGCAATGCGCGCCAGCGTGGGCGAGGCCGGCACCGCGCTGGCCGCGGCAGCCACCGGGGTGACCGCGCGACCCACCAGCGCCAGCCCGCAAAGGGCGACGGCAGCGCACAGCCTGACGGCTGTTTGCCTCATCGCTCCCCTTGCCTGGTGACTGCCCATCTGCTGCTGGCCTGCTTGTACGGTATTGGTGGCGCATTTGCGCCATCCACCCCCTAATGCAGACACCGTGCCAGCCCAGCGCAGCGGGGCACCAAACCGCTTTTCCCCGCTGGCGAGGCCAGCTGGCAGCCGCGCCGAACGGAAAACCGTCCGAGCCAGTCCGCAGCGCGAACGGATTCCCGTCCAGATAGCTTGAGCCGCCCAGCCCGGCCCACACGCAGGCCGCCAAATCTGCTCGTCCAGACGGGCGTTTGCGCAAGCGGAGGGTCCTGCCCAACGCACGGGCGCCCTGCGCTTGGCACTGGGCGCAGGATGGGACGGTCAGGCGACCGTTGGCTGCGGCTGACGGCCACCGAGGAAGTTCGCTATTGGAGGTTCAGCATCCCAAAGCCGTTGCTGGACGTCAAAGACGCCGAGCCTACTCGCTCACCATGCTAGTCAAGGCTCTCTTGAACCCACCTGTTGAATGCGTCGGCCGAATCTGGCGCCCCCATGTCATCCGGGTTCTTGACGATCTCCAATCCCGTCCTTGGGATCGTCACATTGAAGGTTTGGCGTACCCAAAGTTGAAACGGTTGGTTCGGATAGACATAGATGGAGGCGCCCAAGGCATCGCTATTCGGCGGCTCAGCGAAGTCGCTTCCCCAGCACAACTCGTCGTAGCCAATAGCCAAAAGACGAAGAAAGTCCACTGGATCGCTCGCCAGTACGCAAGTCGTTAGCGACCCCGATCCTGACCCGAGATGGACGATCAACTGGCGCCCTTCGGCGTCGAGCCAAAGCGCGGCCATTGAACCTTCAGCGCCCGTCCTGGCAAAAACGCAAAGCCGGCTCAGCATGTCACCGCGCCGATGGCCGAACCAGTGATGCAAGTGCTCGTTACCCTCTGCGAGAAACTCTATGATCGTTCCTCCGGGGCGTTCGGTGTTGGTCCAGCCCGCGCGGAGCGCCTCTTGCTGGAAAAGGAAGCCAACGCGCTCGCCATTTGGCCTGTCAAAAAAATGGCCATTCGCTTCAATCCACGAATAGAGCAACTTAAGTGGACCCGGCACGCTCATGCCTGGCTGGAGGACTTTCGTCAGTTCTGCTTCAAGGCGAGTCATCGTCTCGATTCCTATCTTGTAGTTCCGAGAGTGGCTACCCGAAAGCGGCACGGCGTGACCGACTGCTCATTGCCGGTCGGAGCCCGCAAAAACTGCATTTCTACGCCAGATCCATGGCACATGGCCGCCACAAGCCGGAGCGTACACGCATGGCCGCTGGCCGCGAGACGAACGAAAGCCCTGCCCCCATGCCCCTGGGAATGCGCTCTGCAACTGCGGGTCTGAACCGCAGCCAGCCGGGTACGCACGAACCGATGCTTGGAGGATGTTGCGGTGACGAAGTGAGCTCAGCGCTTGAGTCGACTGAGCTCTACCGTGAACTTCAGAATAGCTGCGTGAACAGCCAGTACAGCGAGCCGGACAGCACGATGGCCGCCGGCATCGTCAGCACCCAGGCCATCAGCAGGTTGCGGATGGTGGACCACTGCAGGCCGGAGCGGTTGGCCGCCATCGTGCCGGCCACGCCGGACGACAGCACGTGGGTGGTCGAGACCGGCAGGCCGTAGATGTCGGCCGCGCCGATGGTCAGCATCGCCACCAATTCGGCCGACGCGCCCTGCGCATAGGTCAGGTGCGTCTTGCCGATCTTCTCGCCCACCGTCACGACGATGCGCTTCCAGCCCACCATCGTGCCCAGTCCCAGCGCGATGGCCACTGCCACCTTGACCCACAGCGGGATGAACTTGGTCGCGTCGTCGATGCCGCTCTTGAAGGCCTTCAGGTTGGCCTTGGACTGTGCGTCCAGCTTGCCCTCGCCGGACTTGTCCAGCAGGCGGATGGCCTCCGAGGTCAGGTACATGTCGTTGCGCACGTTGGCCACCGCGGCGGCCGGCACCTTGGCCAGCGAGCCGTGGGCCTGGACCTGCGCGCCGATGTTGCCGGCCATCTCGGCCAGTGCCGGCACGACTTCGGGCGTGTAGGCCTTGGTGCGCACGTAGTCACTGAGCACCTTGCGCGCGTCCGCCGGCACCACCAGCACTGCGTTGCCGGACAGCGATTGCTGCGTGACCTGGGCCATCGCGGTGAACTGCACCGTCTGCTCGACCGGCATCGCGCGGTTCAGCGCGTAGGCCATCGGCACCGTGCCGACGAGGATCAGCATGATCAGGCCCATGCCCTTCTGGCCATCGTTCGAGCCGTGCGCAAACGACACGCCGGTGCAGGTCAGCACCAGCAGGCCGCGGATCCACCACGGCGGCGGCGTCTGACCCTTGGGCTCTTCGTACAGCTCGCGCTTCTTGACCAGCGCGCGCAGCACCACCAGCAGCAGCGCCGCGCAACCGAAGCCCACCAGCGGCGACAGCAGCAGCGAATAGCCGACCTTGGTGGCCTGCGCCCAGTCCACGCCGCTGGTGCCGTCCCGGCCGTGCATCAGCGCGTTGGCCACGCCCACGCCGATGATGGAGCCGATCAGCGTGTGCGACGACGAAGCCGGCAGCCCCAGCCACCAGGTGCCCAGGTTCCACAGGATGGCCGCGATCAGCAGCGCGAACACCATCGCGAAACCCGCACCGGAGCCGACCTGCAGGATCAGCTCCACCGGCAGCAGCGAGATGATGCCGAACGCCACCGCGCCGCTGGAAACCAGCACGCCGAGGAAGTTGAAGAAGCCCGACCAGACCACCGCCACGTTGGGCGGCAGCGAGTGGGTGTAGATGACCGTGGCGACCGCGTTGGCGGTGTCGTGGAAGCCGTTGACGAACTCGAAGCCCAACGCGATCAGCAGCGCCACGCCCAGCAGCAGGTAAGGCACCCAGGTCGTCGCCACCGCACGGGCCTCGGTCACGTCGCGCGTCAGGCTGTAGCCGGTGAACAACAGCCCGGCGGCCAGCAAGCCGATGAAGACGATGGCTGTCACCGGGCCGGGTTTGTGGTCCAGGTGCGGCTTGGCACTGGGGGCGGCGGGCAGGCCGGCGTGCGTGGCGGATGTGGTCATGGGATGGGCTCCAGGCTGCCGTGCAACAGAACCCGGCGAGGCTAGCGAGGCAATGTGGCAGCGGCGTGACGCCGCCGGCCCGGCGCTCAAGCCAGGGAAGCGAGGGCTGCATCCACCTGCTGCAGGCGCTGCGCGACGCTGCCGCTGGCGCGAAGCCATGGCCCCGACTGTTTGGCCAGGCGCGCCTCGTACCAGGCCTGCTGCTGCAGCCGGAAACCGGCCGGCTGGCGCGTGCCGTCCTGCTCGAAGGCAATGTCCGGCTCGCACAGCACCGTGAGCGCATAGCGGCGCCCGGCCAGCGCCTGCAGCGCTGGCGGTTGCGCGCCGAACATCCAGCCGGCGTAGCCCAGCGTGGTCAGCGGCGAGGTGTCGGAGAACAGCAGGCGGTTGGCATGGCCCGCCGCCTCGTTTTCGCGCTCGACCTGGATGCGGCCGATGTCCTGCAAGTCCTGCAGCGCCAGCTCGCCGCCGCAGGCCAGCCAGCGTTCGCGGCCGTATTCGGGCACCCAGCGAGTCTCATGCCGCTCGGCCAGCGCCTGCGCCAGCGTGGTCTTGCCGGTGGACTCGCCACCCAGCAACACCACGCGCTGCACGAAGTCCCGGTAGACCTGCGGGTGCAGCCACTCCCGGTGGGCATGCACGTCGGCGCGGATGCGGGTCGCGCTGATCGGCCGCGCACTGCGCGCCAGGTCCACAGAAACTGGCGCCACCGCATGGCCCAGCGCCTGACTGAGCACCGCCGCGCAGGGCTGCAGGTAGGCCTCGCTGGCGAACATCGCGTCGGGCCGCAGGTCCAGCGGGCCGGTGAGCAGCCAGGCCAGGTAGGCCTGCTGCACAGCATCGGCCGCGGCGTTGCCCGGCATGGGCTGGAACGGCAGGCCGCGCGCCTGGCAGCGACGCTGCACGTCCTCGTCGTCGAGCTGGATGTTGAGCACTTGCGGAAATCGCCGCTGCAGCCAGCGCTCGCGCCGCGCCCGGTCGCACCCAGCCGGCACCGGCTCGCTGTAGCCCAGCACCAGCACCTGCTCGCATCGGGCCAGCGCACGCGTGATCACCAGTTCATGCCCGAGGTGCAACGGCGAGAACTTGCCGACCACCAGGCCGAGTCGGAACCTCGTCATGCCAAAGCCGGGGCGCGATGCTGCAGCCGGTGCCAGCGCCACCAGCCGTACCAGGCGTTGAGCCAGAACAGTGTGTAGAGGCCGGCTGAGAGGAATAGCCCGCGGCTCAGGTACAGCGGCACCGACAGCGTGTTGACCACCAGCCAGACGGGCCAGGTCTGGTGATGGCCGCGCATCAGCAGGACCTGCGCGATCACGCTGGTCACCAGCACGGCGGAATCCCAGAACGGCGCGTAGGCCTGCGTGAAGCGCTGCAGCAGCGCGCCATAGGCCAGCGCCACCACGAGACCGGCCAGCACCATGCCCAGCAGGCTGCGGCCTGCCAGCGCCTGCCGCTGCTGGGTGGCGGCAGGCCCGCCGGCGCGCTGCCATTGCCACCAGCCCGAAGCGCTGGTGGCGATGAAGAACAGCTGCAGCGTGAGGTCCGCATACAGCTGGTTCTGCCAGAACAGCCAGCCAAACAGCGCGCTGCCGATGATGCCGGTGGGCCAGGTGGCCACGCGGGCCTGCGCAGCCAGCAGCACCGACAGCGCGGTGACGAGGTTGGCCGCCCATTCCAGCGGCGAGAGGTCGGCAAGGTTCATCGGGATGGGGGTGAGAGTTCGCTGGTGTATTGACGCACCTTGTCCTCTGCTTGCAGTGGCAGGACGGTCAAGGGCCAGTCGCCGAGCAGACCGGCGATGGTGGGCGCCAGTTCGGGGCTTGTCGGGCCGGCCACACGCAGGCACAACCCGCCGTTGGCCGCCTGGTGAAGGGCGTAGCGCTGAAGGTCGAAGGGGCGCAGCGCCTGCGTCAGCTCGACGTTGTTGACCCACGCGCCGCTGCGGGCGAGGAAGCGCACCGGTGGGCAGCCCTGCAGGTCGCGCAGCGTGGGACCGAGGGTGGTCATGATCAGGCGCGCATGGTCGCCGGTGCGGTAGCGCAGCAGCGGCAGGCAGGGGTTGAAGCCACCGCTGAGCGTCACCTCGCCGAACTCGCCCGGGGGCAGCGCGCGGCCGGCCTCGTCCAGGATCTCGACGAACAGCCGCGGTTGCAGCAGCACAAAGCCTTGCGCGGCTTGGACAAACGCAGCAATCGGCCCGGCCTCGTTCATCGAATAGACGTCCACCACCGGGCAGCCGAAGCGTGCGGCCAGGCGGTTCCGCTGCCCGTCGGACATGGCCATTGACGTGGACAGCAAGGCCTGCGGGCGGTGTTGCATGGCCAGCGTGGCGAGCTCGTCCAGGGAAACCGGGTCGCCCGAGATCAGCTCGGGGGCCATCGCATCCAGGTAGGTCGCTCGGTCGGACGCGTGGTGCCATTCGCCCGGATGCAGGTTGATCTTCGCCAGCCCGCATTCGCCGCGCAGCGGGTTCACCGAGACATAGGTGAAGCAACGCTGCTGGAAGCCGGCCAGCACTACGCCCACGTCGCCCTGCCCGGCCTGCAGCCGCACGCCATGCAGCGCCAATGCGCGCTCGTGCAGGGCTGCGTAGCTGGCCGCGGTGGCGGGCGTGGACGGCACGCGGATCGGGTGGCCTGTGCTGCCGCTGGTGGTGAAGCAGATCAGGTCCGGGGACTGCAGGTGGCGCGGGACGTGACGCGCCAGGTCGGCCTGCAGGTCCGCCCGCGAGGTGGTGGGCAGCGCCTGCCAGCCGTGGCGCAGCGCCGCGAGCGACGGCCAGGCCGCCACCGACGCCTGCTGTCGCAGCCACCAGGGCCACAGCCAGGCGGGCGGCGCGCCGTGCACACGCGGCTGCACGCCCGCATGGCGCAGGAAGGCATGGCGCGCGCGCTGCGCCCATTGCACGGCGGGGGTGAGCCGGTGGCCGCTGAAGTCCCGGAAGACCGGCGCGGCGGGATGCGCGCGCAGACGTCGCAGCATGGCCTCGCCGGACGGCGTGAGCCCGGGCAGGCGCGCTGGCGAGGTCAGCTCGCGCCACTGCTGCTCCGGCGACAGCGTGGTGCTCATTCCCGTGTGTACTTGTCAGCGCCTTCCTGGGCTGCCTGTGCGTCCAGGTAGGCCTGCAGGTCGGAAGCGCTGGCTGGCGGGGCGGCGGCACGTGCCGCCTGCGCCGCCGCCATCCCCGCATCGGCCGCGGCCCGGCTGACCTGCGCCTCCGCCACGATGGCCGGCAAGCGCAGCCACCAGTGCAGCCAGCAGGCGGCGGTGACGGCCAGTGCCAGTGCGGTGCAGCCGGCCAGCAGCGGCGCGCCGAGCTGCCAGGTGTCCAGCACACGGCCGAGCAAACCGAACACCGAACCGGCGAGGATGGGCAGCGCAGCGTAGCCCCAGGAGCCAAGGCCGAACAGCACACCCATCACCAGCATGGCGGCCAGCCCCCAGACCGGCAGCGCCAGGCCGGCGGGCTGCGCAAAGAAGTACCCCAATCGCAAGCCCAGCGCCAACAGTGCCAGCCAGGCGCCCAGGCCCGCGACACGCCGCATCCGGGGCGCAGCGCGGGCTGCACGTTTTGCGCGATCAGCGTGATGGCGATGAAGGGCAACAGCAGCCACCAAAAGAGCCACGGCCAGCCCGGCACACCCGCCACCCAGCGCAGGCTCGCCACCGCCAGGGCCTGGCCCCCTGCAGCAAGGCCATGAGTGCCGCCCCATCCGGCTTGGTTGGCAGCAGCAGCCAGCCGCTGAGTTGCAATTCCACCGCGGTGACGAGCAGCAGCAAGGCGCAGCCCAGGTGCCAGCGCCTGCCCGCCGGTTCCGGCGAGACCAGCGCCAAGACCGCGATGCCTGCAGCCAGGGCAGCACAGAGATCGCACAGCCAGCGCGGCGGCAGGCCGGGCTGCTGCGGCAGGAACACCCACAAGCCCAGCAGGATGGCCATGAGGCCGCACGCCATCCCACTGCGCCGCCGCCATGGACTCATCGCCGACCAGGCCAGGTTCAACCGACTCAGGCTCATTCGGCCGACGGCTCGCTGTTCAAGCCGTACTTGCGGATCTTGTCGTTCAGCGTGGTCTTGGGCACGCGCAGCGCCTGGGCGGTGCGGGCGATGTGGCCGCCCTGGCGCTGCAGCGCCTCGCGAATGAGGCTGCGCTCGAAGTCCTCCACCGTCTCGGCAAGAGACAGGCTCTGCGGCGGCTGGAGCTGGTAGGCCGCCACGCCGCCCAGCACTTCGCTGTGCACGCCCAGCACCAGGCAGTCGGCCACGTTGCGCAGTTCGCGCACATTGCCGGGCCAGTCATGCGCCATCAAGGCACGCAACTGCGCCGGGCTCACCTCTGGCTGCGGCAGGCCGTAGCGGCTGGCGGCCAGCAGCAGGAAATGTTCGAGCAGCAGCGGAATGTCCTCGCGGCGTTCGCGCAGCGGCGGCAGCTCGATGGTGACGACGTTGAGCCGGTAATAGAGATCGCTGCGGAAGGTGTTCTGTTTCGCACGCTGCAGCAGGTCGTCCTTGGTCGCGGCGACCACGCGGCAGTCCACCGACACGCGTTCGTTCGAGCCCAGGCGCTCGACCACGCGGTCCTGCAGCACGCGCAGCAGCTTGACCTGGACGCCCAGCGGCATGCTCTCCACCTCGTCCAGGAACAGCGTGCCACCGTGGGCATGCTCGATCTTGCCGATGCGGCGCTTGGCTGCGCCGGTGAAGGCGCCGGCCTCGTGGCCGAAGAGCTCGCTGTCGATGATGCTGTCGGGCAGGCCGCCGCAGTTCAGCGCCACCAGCGGTGCCTTCTGCCGGCCGGACAGCTCATGCAGCGCCTGCGCCACCAGCTCCTTGCCGGTGCCGGTTTCGCCCTTGACCAGCACGTCCACCGCCGAGCCGGCCACGCGCGAGACCAGCTGCCGCACCGCGGCCATCTGCGGCGAGCGGCCAACCAGCTTGGCCACCCCACCCTCCTTGCGCGCCAGCGCCTGGCGCAGCGACAGCACCTCCAGCGTCAACGCGCGCTTTTCCAGCGCGCGCCGCACCACCTCCACCAGCACCTCGGGCGAAAACGGCTTGGGGATGAAGTCGTAGGCGCCGCTGCGCATGGCTTCGACGGCCAGCGTCACGTCGCCATGGCCGGTGATCATGATGACCGGCAGGTCGTCGTCCAGCTCGTGGCAGCGGCGCACCAGCGACAGGCCATCGGCCCCGGGCAGCCGCATGTCGGTGACGACCACGCCTTCGAAGCCGGGCTGCAGCCGCGGCAGCGCGGCTTCGGCCGATTCAACTGCCTCGACGCGCAAACCCGCGAGTTGTAGGGCCTGCTGGCAGCCCAGCTGCATCGGCAGGTCGTCTTCCACCAGCAAAACGGTGAGGGGCGCGGTCATGGGGTATCGTCAGGCGGCAACGGCAGGGACAGGCGGAAGCAGGCGCCGCCGTCGGCGTGATTGTCCGCCTCCAGCTCGCCGCCGGCCTCGCGGGCAATGTCGCGCGAAATGGCCAGCCCCAGGCCCAGGCCGACGCCGGCTTCCTTGGTGCTGAAAAACGGTTCGAACAGCCGTGCCTTGACCGCCTCGGCCAGGCCGCTGCCGTTGTCGTGCACGGTGACCCAGGCCTGTTCGCCCTGCACGCCCGCGGCCAGCCGCAGCACACGTTCCGGTGCATCGCGCATCGCATCCAGCGCATTGCCGATCAGGTTGATCAGCACCTGTTCCAGCCGGTTCGGGTCGCACCAGGCGAAGACCTGGCCGGGCGCGGTGCTGTTGAGCACCTGCACGCCCTCCTTGCGCAGCCGCTGGTCGTACAGGAACAGCGCATTGCCCAGCGCCACGGCCACGTCGGTGCGGCCAGGGCGGGCCTGCGACTTTCGCGCGAAGCCTTTCAGCGGCTCGATGATGGCGCCCATCTGGTCGGCCAGGCGGGCCAGGATGCCCAGGTTGCTGCCCACCGTCTCCAGCTCGCCGCGGCGCATGAATTCGACCGCGTTGGCCGACAGCGTGCGGATGGCCCCGAGCGGCTGCGTGAGCTCGTGGGTGATGCCGGTGGCGAGTTGACCCAGCGCGGCCATCTTGCCGGCGTGCACCAGCTCGTCCTGCGCGTTGCGCAGCGTGCGCTCGGCCTGCTCGCGGTCGCGCACTTCCTTGCGCAGCTGGCGGTTGGCGTCGCTCAGCGCCTGGGTGCGCAGCAGCACCTTTTCCTCCAGCTCGCGGTTGGCCATCAGCTTCTGCCGCACGATGCGCCGGCGCTGGTTGACCAGCACACCCAGCAGCAGCAGGAAACCGGCGCTGACGGCCGCGAGGAAGCTGGCGCGCACGGCGTCCTGCCGCACCACCTGCAGGTCGGAGAACATCAACAGCCGCCAGTCCATGCCGTCCAGCGTGCGGCCCAGCACCAGCACGCCGCGCGTGGCGCCGGGCCGGCTGCGCGCGCCCGCCTGGCCCAGGCCTTCGGGCAGCACGCCTTCGACGATCTGGCTGTCCTCGTCCACCCGCAGGTCCACCTGTAGCGGAAAGCGGGTGATGCGCTGCTCGCCGTAGAGGCGCGTCAGCTGCAGGTCCACCCGGCGGTCCAGCGCCAGGTCGGTCAGCGCGGTGTAGCGCCACTCAGGGCGCGAGGAGAGCACGACGACCTGGTTCGAATCCGCCAGCAGCGCCGGCGCACCCAGCAATGACCAGGCCTGGTTGACCGGCTCCAGGCTGATCTGGATGACGGCCACGCCGAGCACGCGCGCGCCGTCGTGCACCGGGTGGGAGACGAAGTAGCCGGGCCGGCCGTCGCGCACGCCGATGGCGAAATGCCGGCCCACGCGGCCGGCCAAGGCTTCGAGGAAATACGGCCGGAACGACAGGTCTTCGCCCAGCACGGCCGGCTCGCTGGCGGCCAGCACCTGGCCGCGCTCGCCGAGCACGAAGACCGCTGCGCTGCCCAGGTGGGCATTGAGCCGGCGCAGGTAGCTGCTGGCCTGCGCGGCGCGGGCGCCGTCGCCCGGCTGGCGCAGCAGCGCCAGCACCTCGGGGTGCAGCTGCAGCGTGGCCGGCACGTATTCCAGCTGCCGCACCATGCCCTGCACCACCGAGGCGAACAGGTCCAGCTGGTGGTTGGACTCGGCCCGCAAGGCCTCGGTGCCCTGGCGCACGCTGGCACTGAAGCCGGCCCAGCCGGCCAGCACCACGATGGCCAGCGACAGCAGCGTGAGCAGCACCGGCCGCGCGGCGGCGCGGCGCTGCGCGGCATTCAGCTGCGGGGCGGGTGCGCTCACCGGTGGCTCAGCCGCTGCGCCCGGCCCGGTCTTTCAGGAAGGACCACAACTCCTCGGCCGCCGGCTTCACATGCCGGGCCGAGGCCGGCCGCTCGCGGTAGATGCGCACTTCCATCGTCAGCTCGAAGTCGCTGCTGCCGGCGGCCACCAGGCGGCGCGAGCGCATTTCCTTGCGCACCGAGCTGGCCGGCAGGAAGGCCAGGCCGTGGCCCTCGGCGGCCATGGCCTTCAGGCCCTCGGCCATGTCGGTCTCGTAGATCGGGTCCAGGTGCGGCGGCTGCGGCGCGTGCTTGATGATCTGCTCGACCAGGCGCGCCAGGTAGGCGCCGGAGGCGTAGCTGAGGAAAGGCACCGGCTCGCGCGCGGTGCCGGGCAGGCGGAACAGGGGCTGGCCGTCCGGCCCGGCCTTGGCATAGGGCGCCACGGTCTCGTGGCCCAGGCTCAGCATGTCGTAGCGCTCGGAGCTGAGCTGCAGCGGCTGGGTGGCGTGGTGGTAGGCGATCAGCAGGTCGCAGCTGCCTTCGGTCAGGCGCATCACCGCGTCGTGCACGTTCATCGCGATCAGCCGGCTCTTCAGTCCCTTGAAGTGCTGCTTCAACTCCATCAGCCAATGCGGGAAGAAGGTGAAGGCCATCGTGTGCGGCACGGCGAACTCGATCATGTCCTGCCCGGCCACCTGGTGGCTGCGCATCATGTTGCGCGTGGCCTGCAGCGAGCCCAGCACTTCCAGCGCCTGGGCATGGAAGGTCTCGCCGGCGGGGGTCAGCCGCGTCGGGTAGGCCGAGCGGTCCACCAGGTCGATGCCGGCCCAGGCTTCCAGCGCCTGGATGCGGCGCGAAAACGCCGGTTGGGTCACATGCCTCAGCTGGGCCGAACGCGAGAAGCTGCGGGTTTCGGCCAGGCTGACGAAGTCTTCGAGCCACTTGGTGTCCATGGCCGATTATGGGATGGGCGTCACCACGCCCTGCCCGGAGAAATGCCCGTTGAGGTTGGCAATGAAGCGGTCCACCATGGCCAGCGCGGACTCGGGCGACTGGCCGCCGACGTGCGGCGTCAGCACCAGGTTCTGCTGCAGGTCCAGCAAGGGCTGCGGCGGCTCGGGCTCGCTCTCGTAGACGTCCAGCCCGGCGCCGGCAATGCCGCCGCTGCGCAGCGCAGCGGCCAGCGCCTCGGTGTCGACCAGGCTGCCGCGGCTGATGTTGACCAGGTAGCCCTGGGGGCCCAGCGCGGCCAGCACTTCGGCGTTGACCATGTGGTGCGTCTCTGGCCCGCCGGGCGCGGCCAGCACCAGCACGTCGCACCATTCGGCCAGCGCCAGCGGGCTGTCGAAGAAGCGGTGCGCCAGGCCTTCGCGCGGGCGGCGCGCGTGGTACCCGACGGGCATGTCGAAGCCGCTGGCGCGCTTGGCAATGGTGCTGCCGATGGCGCCCAGGCCCACAAGGCCCAGCTTCTTGCCGGTGAGTTGCGGCAGCATGGGCAGGCTCTCGCGGCGCACGCCGCTGCGCGCAGCGCGGTCGTTCTGCGGCAGCTGGCGCACGCAGGCCAGCAGCAAGGCCATCGCCTGGTCGGCCACCGAGTCGGCATTGGTGTTGGCGCCGTGGCCGAGCGCGATGCCGCGCGCGCGGGCCGCTGCCAAGTCGATGCGCTCGTAACCCACACCCAGCGCGCAGACCAGTTCCAGGTGCGGCATGGCCTGCATTTCCTCGGCCGTCAGGCCGATGGTGCCGATGGTCAGCACCGCGTTGATGCGGCCGCCGTGTTCGGCAATGGCCGATGCGCGCTTGGCACCGGGCGCGTAGATCAGCTCGCAGTGCGCCGCGATCATTGCGCGGTGCGCGTCGGACAGGGCATTCAGCATCAGCACAACGGGTTGCATCGCTCCGCTCACTCCAATTGAAAAAGGGACAGAAACCGAAAACCTTCAGAGCACCACCGGCGCTGCCTCGCTGCGGTGCTGCAGCGTCCACATGCGGGCATAGCGCCCGCCCTGGGCCAGCAGCGCTTCGTGGTGGCCCCGCTCGACCACGCGGCCGGCCTCCATCACCAGGATCTCGTGCGCGTCGACCACAGTGGACAACCGGTGCGCGATGACCAGCGTGGTGCGGCCCTCGGCAGCGCTCTTCAGCTCGGCCTGGATGGCGCGTTCGTTGGCCGAATCCAGCGCCGAAGTGGCCTCGTCGAAGATCAGGATGGGCGGGTTCTTCAGCAGCGTGCGGGCGATGGCAATGCGCTGCTTCTCGCCGCCGGAAAGCTTGAGTCCACGCTCGCCCACCGTCGTCTCGTAGCCCTTGGGCTGCGCGGCGATGAAGCTGTGGATGTGGGCCGCACGCGCCGCCGCCTCGATCTCTTCCTGCGTCGCCCCGGTGCGGCCATAGCCGATGTTGTAGCCCACGGTGTCGTTGAACAGCACCGTGTCCTGCGGCACGATGCCGATGGCCCGGCGCAGGCTGTCCTGGGTGACCGTGCGGATGTCCTGGCCGTCGATGGTGATGCGCCCGCCGCCCGCCTCGCTGACGTCGTAGAAGCGGTACAGCAGCCGCGCCAGCGTGCTCTTGCCGGCCCCGCTGGCGCCGACCACGGCCACCGTCTTGCCGGCCGGGATCTCGAAGCTCAGGTCGTGCAGGATGGGCCGCGCCGGGTCGTAGGCAAAGCGCACGTTCTCGAAGCGCACCGCCCCGCCGCGTACCTGCAGGTCCTGCGCGCCCGGCGGATCCTGCACCTCGCGCTCGCGCTCCAGCAGCTTGAACATCTTGTCCAGGTCGGTGATGCTTTGCTTGACCTCGCGGTACAGCACGCCCAGGAAGTTCAGCGGAATGTAGAGCTGGATCAACAGCGCGTTGACCATCACCAGGTCGCCCAGCGAGCGGTGGCCGTCGACCACCCCGGAAGTGGCCCGCCACAGCATGGCCAGCAGCGAGGTCGCGATGATCAGCTGCTGGCCGGTGTTCAGCATCGACAGCGTGGTCTGCGACTTGATCTGCGCGCGGCGGTAGGCGTCCAGCCCGCGGTCGTAGCGCTCGGCCTCGAAGTCCTCGTTGTTGAAATACTTCACCGTCTCGTAGTTCAGCAGCGCGTCCACCGCCCGGCTCTGGGCCTTGGAGTCCAGCTCGTTCATCGTGCGGCGGTACTGGGTGCGCCATTCGGTGACGCTGACGGTGAAGACGATGTAGCTGGCCAGCGCCGCCAGCGTGATCCAGACAAAGCCGGCGTCGAACTGCGTGCCCAGCAGCACCATCGCCAGCGTCAGCTCCACCAGCGTGGGCAGGATGGTGTAGAGCGAATACGAGATCAGCGACTGCAGCGCGCGCGTGCCGCGCTCGATGTCGCGGGTCATGCCGCCGGTCTGCCGCTCCAGGTGGAAACGCAGGCTGAGCGCATTCAGGTGCCGGAAGGTCTGCAGCGCGATCTGGCGCGAGATGCCGTGCGTGGCCTTGGCGAACACCAACTCGCGCAGCTCGCCGAACACCGAGGTTGCCAGCCGCAGCCCGGCATAGGCCAGCAGCAGCGCCACCGGCACCACCAGCAGCGCGCGCCGGTCGCCAGCCGGAATGGACAGGCTGTCGACCATGTGCTTGAGCAGCAGCGGCACGCCCAGGTTGGCCACCTTGGCCGAGATCAGGCAGCCCAGCGCCAGCACCACCCGCAGCTTGTACTGCCACAGGTAGGGCAGCAGGCGCTTGAGCGTGGCCCAGTCGGAGCGCTCCGGGGCTGCACCGGCCGCAGGTGCAGGGGGTTCCGACAGGGCAGAGGAAGCGCGGCGCATCGTGAAACAATCCAGCGAGATGTATGTCGATTCAAAGGAACCTTGCATGAGCGCAGCTCCCACGCCTTCCAGTGTGCCCCAGGCCGGCACGCCGGGCTTGCCGACCGATCAAACCCTGGTCATGCGTGTGATGCCCATGCCTGCCGATGCCAATGGCAACGGCGACATCTTCGGCGGCTGGATCATGGCCCAGGTGGACCTGGCCGGCTCGGTGCTGCCGGCGCGCATTGCCAAGGGCCGCATCACCACGGTGGCGGTCAACGAGTTCATCTTCAAGCAGCCGGTCTCGATGGGCGACCTGCTGAGCTTCTACGCCACCGTGACGCGCATCGGCCGCACCTCGGTGACGGTGCGCGTGGAGGTGTTCGCCGAGCGCAATCCCAGCAACCTGCAGGTGGTGAAAGTGACCCAGGCCAATCTGACTTACGTGGCCATCGACATGAACGGCCAACCGCGCGAGATCCCCAAGCCGCTGGCCGAATGATCCTGCACTGACGCTGCACAACCAACACGAGACACCCCATGTTCAAGAGCCTGCGAGTTCCGGAGCGCGCGTTTGCGCTGTTGATGTGGATCGTGTCGCTGGTCTTCGCCAGCTTCCTGATCGGCCTGGGTGGCAAGCTCATAGGCGACCTGCCGGAGGTCGAGCCCAGCCTCAGCGTCGAGCAGTTTGCCGACGCCAACACGCTGGCCGCCGAGCGCGAGCAGATCAAGGACCTGGACGAGCGTGAGCGCGCGCTGGGCGAAGACGCGGAGCAGGTGCGGCTGCAGATGACGGCCGCCAACAGCGCCTACCAGTCGGCCCGCAATGCGCAGCAGAACTGGCTGGCCAGCCGGCAAGTGACCGGCGACGCGAGCCAGGACCCCGAAGTGAAACGCCGCGTGGCCGAGTTGGACCGGCTGAAGGACGCCGAGCGTAGCAGCCAGCAGAAGCAGGAAAAGCTGAACCAGGAAACGCTGGACCTGCAGCAGGCCCGAGACGCGCACCAGCGCCGGCTCGACACACTGCTGCACGACGCCAGCGGCGCCTACGAACAAGCCATGTTCCGCCAGGAGCTGCGCGTGTTCGGCCTGCGGCTGGCGCTGACGCTGCCGCTGCTCGTCATTGCCGCCTGGCTGGTGCTGAAGAAGCGCCGCAGCGACCACTGGCCGCTGATGCGCGGCTTCGTGCTGTTCGCCGCCTTCGCGTTTTTCTTCGAGCTGGTGCCCTACCTGCCCAGCTACGGCGGCTATGTGCGCTACGGCGTGGGCATCCTCTTGACCGGCCTGGGCGGCCACTACGCGATCCGCGCGATGCGCCGCTACCTGGCGCGCCGTGCCGCCGCCGAGCAGCAGACCGAGGTGCAGCGCCGCCAGACGCTGGCGCCCGAGGAAGCGCTGAAGAAGATGGCCGCCAACGTCTGCCCCGCCTGCGAACGCGCCATCCTTACCACCGGCGACGTCAAGCCCGACTTCTGCGTGCACTGCGGCCTCACGCTGTTCAACCGCTGCGGTGGCTGCAGCACCCGCAAGAACGTGTTCTTCCGCTACTGCCCGAGCTGCGGACTGGGAGCGCAGCCGGAAGCGACGGCCGCCGAGCCGCTGCCGGGCAATCCGTCCGTGGGTGTCTAGCTTTCGCCCAGCAAGGGTCGCTGGCCGTTCTCGAACCAGGCGGTGTCGAAACCGTCCTTGAGCAGCACGGTTCTTGTCGACGGCGCCCCGGGCACCTGGGACCTCGCGACGTACTTCACGAGCGTACCGGCATCCTCGCTCAGCAAATGGGTGATCCCTTCGCAATCGCACTGCGCGATCAGCTTGAAGTCGTCCTTCACCCGCACGCGGTCGTCCTCGGCATCACGCTGGAACTGCCGCACCAGGATGCCGCAACGCATCGCGTGATCAACATTGAACGGCAGCACGACAAAGTTGCGCAGTGGCAAATCGTTGATGGCCTGCTTGACCTGGAATTCCGAGATCACGATGCTGGAGAGGTACATCGGCACCTGCCGCTGCACGCATTCACGAAAGTAGCGCATCGCCACCTCATGATGAGGCCGCTGAGGATTGGCAAACGTGATCAGGAAGCTGGTGTCCAACAGCACGCTGTTCAAGACTCGCCCCCGCGCAGTTCGTCGACCCAGGCCACCGGATCTGCAACGTCCTTCCAGGCCGCAGCGCCGCGTTGAGCCAAGCGGGCCAACTGCTCCTCGTCCACTGTCGAGGCGTATTCGACGAACGCCAACAGGCGTGCGTTGCGCAGCTCGCGTGTCAGCACGTTGTATTCGGCCTTCACACGCAGCATGGCAGTCTTGTAAAGGCGATTGACCTTGTCGTCACGCAGCAAGTCTTTTTCGGTGCTCACAGTCAATGTGGAACCGTCGGGCAAGCGCACATGGGCGTTGACCTTGTTGGCGCCGCCCAGGTCCTGGATCTCGCCGCGGATGTAGCGCTCGACCTGAACCCATTGATCGGCATCGTCGGCACGGTAGTCCGTCTGGGCACTCACGACGACGGGCTGCGACAGAAACGGTGCAGAGATCCGATAGGCCAGCGCCCGGCTCTTGCGTGCCGCCTTCTGCCAGCGCTCCACCACTTCCTTGCGCCGGGCGTCCAGGCCATCCAGCAACTCACCTGTCAGCAGCGCTTGCAGGTCCTGGAAGAGCTTGGGGGCGGCCGGCAGCGGTGCCGTCTCGATGGCGAGCGAGCCGTCCCGAATCGCCACTTCGAGTTGCTGCGTGTCCACTTCGCGGCCATTGCCACGAAGAAAGGTCTGCACATCATCGGCAAAGCGGGCCAGATCGCCCAGGCGCACACGATCCGGCCTGGCCTCATAGCCGGCAGAACTGTCTACCAACGCGAGCGTGATGCGCTGTGCTTCCATGATCAGCCGATTCTAGGCGGGCGAGGCAAGACCGCCCGGCGAGTGGCTTCAGGTGCTCGCGAAGCCGGGTGCCTCAGTTCAAGAGAACTTGCTGAAGTCCGGCTTGCGCTTCTGGAAGAAGGCCTGGAAGGCTTCGGCGGCTTCGGGGCTGCGCAGGCGCTGGCCGAAGACTTCGCCTTCGGTGGCCATGGTCTGCTTGACCAGCGCGCGCTGGCCGGCCTTCATCAGGCGCTTGCTGTCGCGCACGGCGCCGGGCGGCAGCGCGTTGAAGCGCTCGGCCATGCGGCGGGCATGGGCCAGCACTTCGCTGGCTGGCAGCACGGCGTTGGCAATGCCCATCTCCACCGCTTCAGCGCCGTTGAACGGGTCGCCCAGCAGCAGCTTCTCGGCCGCCTTCACATGACCCAGCAGCTGCGGCACCAACAGGCTGGAAGCGTACTCCGGCACCAGGCCCAGGCTGACAAACGGCATGGCCAGGCGGGCTTCGTCGCTGACGTAGACCAGGTCGCAATGCAGCAGCAGCGTGGTGCCGATGCCAACCGCGGCACCGGTGACGGCGGCGATGACCGGCTTCTCGCAGGCTTCGAGCGACTGCATGAACTGGAACACCGGCGAGTCCAGGCCTTGCGGCGGGCGCTGCATGAAGTCCTCGATGTCGTTGCCCGAGGTGAAGATGCCGGGCTGGCCGGTGATCAGGATGGCGCGCACGGTGCTGTCGAGCTGCGCGTCGTTGATCGCGTCGGCCATGGCCTGGTACATGGCCTGGGTCAGCGCGTTCTTCTTTTCGGGGCGGGCAATCTCGATGGTGGCCACGCCGTCCACGATGGCGGTCTTGATGCTCATAGATGCGTCTCCTGCGAGTCAGAAGCAAAAAGGGCGACCTCTGTAGGTCGCCCGAGGGAGAAGTCAGTCGATCAGAGCGCCTCGAAGATGCCGGCGGCGCCTTGGCCCGTGCCGATGCACATGGTCACCATGCCGTACTTCAGCTTGTGGCGACGCAGTGCATGCACCACGGTGGCGGCGCGGATCGCGCCCGTGGCGCCCAGCGGATGGCCCAGCGCGATCGCGCCGCCCATCGGGTTGACGACATCGGGGTTCAGCCCGAGGTCGCGGATGACAGCCAGCGATTGCGCGGCGAAGGCTTCGTTCAGCTCGATCCAGCCAATGTCCGACAGGCTCAGGCCGCCGTTCTTCAGCGCGGCGGGGATCGCGGCGATCGGGCCGATGCCCATGATCTCCGGCGGCACGCCGCGGCTGGCGAAGCTGACGAAGCGCGCCAGCGGCTTCAGGTCGAACTGCTTGACGATCTTTTCCGAGACCAGGATCAGCGCGCCGGCACCGTCGGAGGTCTGTGAGCTGTTGCCAGCCGTGACGCTGCCCTTGGCGGCGAACACCGGGCGCAGCTTGGCCAGGCCTTCGAGCGAGGTGTCCGGGCGGGCGCCTTCGTCCAGGCTGACGGTGCGCACGTTTTTCGTGATCTCGCCGGTGACCAGGTTGGGCACGCGCTCGATCACGTCGACCGGGCAGATCTCGTCGGTGAATTCGCCGGCGGCCTGGGCTTTCAGCGCCTTCTGGTGCGAGGCCAGCGCAAACGCGTCCTGGTCTTCGCGGCTGACCTTCCACTGGTCCGCGACCTTCTCGGCGGTCAGGCCCATGCCGTAGGCAATGCCGACGTTCTCGTCCTTGGTGAAGATCTCGGGGTTGAACGAAGGCTTGTTGCCACCCATGGGCACCATGCTCATCGACTCGGCACCGCCGGCGATCATCACGTCGGCCTCGCCAACGCGGATGCGGTCGGCAGCCATCTGGATCGCGCTGATGCCCGAGGCGCAGAAGCGGTTGACGGTGATGCCACCCACCGTGTGCGGCAAGCCGGCCAGGGCCACGGCGATGCGGGCCATGTTCATGCCCTGCTCGCCTTCGGGGAAGGAGCAGCCAATGACCGCGTCCTCGATCAGCGCCGGGTCCAGGTTGGGCACCTGGGCCAGGGCCGACTGGATGGCGCGCACCAGCAGGTCGTCGGAGCGGGTGTTCTTGAAGTAGCCGCGGCCGGACTTGCCGATGGGGGTGCGGCTGGCGGCGACGATGTAGGCGTCTTGCACTTGCTTGGTCATGATTTGACCCTTTCGAAATGGTGTGTTCGGTGCACTGGGTTCGGTGTTGAAGAAGCGTAGCGAGCGGCTGCCAGGCTAGGCGCACGGCGCACAGGGACCGGAACGTACTTCCTGTACGTGAGGATCCCGAGCACCGCGCAACGACGCATGGCAGTCGCGCAGTAGCTTCTTCAATTCCGAACCGGCTTGCCGGTTTGGAGCATGCCCATGATTCGCTCTTGGGTCTTCGGGTGCTCAAGCAGCGCACAGAAGTGCTTGCGCTCCAGCGCCATCAGGTATTCCTCGGTCACCAGCGTGCCGGCGTCCACTTCACCGCCGCAGACCACGTCGGCGATCAGGCTGGCGATGTGGAAGTCGTGCTTGCTGATGAAGCCGCCGTCGCGCATGCCGACCAGCTGGGCCTTGATGGTGGCGATGCCCATGCGGCCTGCGACCGGGATCGGCTTGGCCACCGGGGCGCGGTAGCCGGCGTTGGCCATGGCCTTGGCCTGGCTGATGGCGATGTAGAGCAGCTCGTCCTTGTGCGGCACGACGATGTCGCTGTCCAGCAGGTAGCCCAGCTTCTTGGACTCCAGCGCACTGGTGCCGACCTTGGCCATGGCCGCGGCCTGGAAGCCTTCCTTCAGGAAGTTCAGCAGGTCCGCGCCGGCTCCGGCGACGGCGTTTTCAGCGGCACGGCGCGCGATGTAGGTCAGGCCGCCGCCGCCAGGGATCAGGCCCACGCCGACTTCCACCAGGCCCATGTAGCTTTCCATCGCCACCACGCGCTGGCTGCAATGCACGGCCAGCTCGCAGCCGCCGCCCAGCGCGATGCCGCGCACTGCCGCAACCGTCGGCACGCTGGCGTAGCGCATGCGCAGCATCATGTCCTGCAGCTTCTTCTCTTCCGGTGCAATGCCCTTGGCACCCTTGGCCATGAAGACCGGCATCAGGGCTTCGAGGTTGGCGCCGGCGGAGAACACATCGTCCGGCGACCAGATCACCAGGCCCTGGTAGCTGGCTTCGGCCAGCTCGACGGCCTTCAGCAGGCCTTCGGTGACGGTCGGGCTGATCAGGTGCAGCTTGGCGGTGATGCTGGCGATGACGACTTCGCCGTCCAGCGTCCAAACGCGCACTTCGTCGTTCTTGAACAGCTCGGTGCCGCTCTTGAGCGGGTCCACCGCGCCGCTGCCCAGCACGGCTTCGGGGAAGTGCTGGCGACCGTAGACCGCGAGCTTGGAGACCGGCAGGTAGGTTGATTGCGCAGCCGACCACGAGCCTTCGGGCGTGTGCACGCCAGTGCGGCCGTCGAACACCCAGGCGGGCAGCGGCTCCTTGCAGAGCGCCTTGCCGGCTTCGATGTCGTCCTTGATCCAGCCGGCCACCTGCTGCCAGCCGGCTTCCTGCCACAGCTCGAACGGGCCTTGCTTGGCGCCGAAGCCCCAGCGCATCGCGAAGTCGATCTCGCGGGCCGAGTCGGCGATGTCCTTCAGGTGCACCGCGGCGTAGTGGAAGCCGTCGCGCAGGATGGCCCACAGGAACTGGGCCTGCGGGTTGGTCGACTCACGCAGCAGCTTCAGGCGCTCTGCGGCCGGCTTCTTGAGGATGCGGTCGACGATGGCGTCGGCCTTGCCGCCGCCCGGCACATATTCGCCCTTGACCGGGTCCAGGCGCAGGATGTCCTTGCCGACCTTCTTGTAGAAGCCGGCGCCGGCCTTCTGGCCCAGCGCGCCCTGCTCGATCAGCTTGGCCAGCACCGGCGGCGTGGCGTAGCTGCCGTAGAACGGATCGTCCTTGAGATTGTCCTGCAGGGTCTTGATGACGTGGGCCATGGTGTCCAGGCCGACCACGTCCGCGGTGCGGAAGGTGCCGGAACTGGCGCGGCCGAACTTCTTGCCGGTCAGGTCGTCGACCACGTCGTACGACAGGCCGAACTGCGCGGCTTCATGGATGGTCGCCAACATGCCAGCGATGCCCACGCGGTTGGCGATGAAGTTGGGCGTGTCCTTGGCGCGCACGATGCCCTTGCCCAGCGTGCTGGTGACAAAGCCTTCGAGCTGGTCCAGGTAGCTGGCCACGGTGGTCGGCGTGGGGATCAGCTCGACCAGGCTCATGTAGCGCGGCGGGTTGAAGAAATGGATGCCGCAAAAGCGCGGCTTGATCTCTTCAGGCAGCGCTTCGCTGAGCTTGGTGATCGACAGGCCAGAGGTGTTGGACGCGACGATGGCGTGCGGCGCGATGAAGGGCGCAACCTTGGTGTACAGGTCCAGCTTCCAGTCCATGCGCTCGGCGATCGCCTCGATCACCAAGTCGCATTCCTTGAGCAGGTCAAGGTGCTCTTCGTAGTTGGCCGGCGTGATGCGGGCCGCGTCTTCCGGCACGCCCAACGGCGCCGGCTTCAGCTTGGCGAGATTGGCAATCGCCTTCAGCGCGATGCCGCTTTTAGGGCCCTCTTTGGCCGGCAGGTCGAACAGCACGACCGGCACCTTGACGTTGACCAGATGGGCGGCGATCTGCGCGCCCATCACGCCGGCGCCCAGCACGGCAACCTTGCGAACCTGGAACCTGCTCATTGCTTCTCCTTGTGTGTCTTATTCGACACGAATCCATGTTTGGGTGCGGCCGAACAGCGGCGCACCGATGTAGCCCCGGACTTCCAGTTTCTTGCCACCGTCGACGGGCTTGAGCCGGACCTTGTAGACCTTGCCGTTGTTCGGATCGAGGATGTCGCCCCCGTCCCACAGCTCGGCGTCATCCGGGTTGTGCTTGACGGCTCGGATGATGGTCATGCCCATGATGGCCTGGTCCTTGCGCTCGTCGCTGCACTTCTCGCAGACGGCGTTGGCCTTGGCCGGATCCATCAGCTTCTCGATCTTGCCACTGAAGATTCCCCCGTTGTCCGTCACGCGCACCAGCGACTTCTCGGTCTTGGTTTCGTCGTCGATGGTCTTCCACAAACCGGCCGGCGTGGCCTGTGCGGATGCGGCCGCCGCAAAGGCGGCCAGTGACAGGGCGATCAGGGTGTTCTTCATCGGTTTGTCTCCAGGACAATGGCACGGTGGCCGGGGGTGATGCGGCGCCGCTCTGCGGCGGCGCTCGGTGGCTTCTGGAACCTGTGACTTTAGAAAAGGGCCTCGTCCATCTCCAGCGGGGCCAAGCCGGCCCGGCAGGTGCGGATCAGGCTGGCCGTTTCAGGCAGCAGCTTGGCGAAGTAGAAGCGCGCGGTGATCAGCTTGGCCTTGTAGAAGGGGTCGCCCGAGTTCTGCTTTTCCAGCGCGACCTTGGCCATGCGAGCCCACATGTAGGCGAACACCAGGTGGCCGACGACGCGCAGGTAGTCCACCGCCGCGGCGCCCACTTCGTCGGCATTGCCCATGGCCTTCATGCCGACTTCCATCGTCAGCTTGGTGACCTTCTCGCCCAGGTCAGCCAGCGGGTTGATAAATTCCTGCATCTCTTCGGAGATGCCTTCGTCTTCCACGAACTGGGCCACCATCTTGCCCAGCTTCTTCATCTTCTTGCCGTTGTCACCCAGGATCTTGCGGCCCAGCAGGTCCAGCGATTGCACGGTGTTCGTGCCTTCGTAGATCATGTTGATGCGGGCGTCGCGCACGTACTGCTCCATGCCCCATTCGTGGATGAAACCGTGGCCGCCGTAGACCTGCATGCAATGCGAGGTGGCAATCCAGGCGTTGTCGGTGATGAAGGCCTTGATGATGGGCGTCAGCAATGCCACGGCATCGGCCGCTTCGGCACGCACGGCCTCGTCCGGGTGATGCAGTTCCTTGTCCAGCTGGACCACGGTGTAGGTGGCCAGCGCGCGGGCACCTTCGGCATAGGCACGCGCGGTCAGCAGCATCTTGCGCACGTCCGGGTGCACGATGATGGGGTCGGCCGGCTTGTCCGGTGCCTTGGGGCCGGACAGCGCGCGCATCTGCAGGCGGTCCTTGGCATAGGCCACGGCGTTCTGGTAGGCCACTTCGGTCAGGCCCAGCGACTGGTTGCCAACGCCCAGGCGGGCGGCGTTCATCATCACGAACATGGCCTGCAGGCCCTTGTTCGGCTGGCCGACCAAGGTGCCGACAGCGTTCTCCAGCACCAGCTGCGCGGTGGCGTTGCCGTGGATGCCCATCTTGTGTTCGAGGCCGGCGCAATAGATGCCGTTGCGCTCGCCCAGCGAGCCATCCGCATTGACCATGAACTTCGGCACGACGAACAGCGAGATGCCCTTGGAGCCGACGGGTGCGTCCGGCAGACGGGCCAGCACCAGGTGGATGATGTTGTCCACCATGTCGTGTTCGCCGGCCGAGATGAAGATCTTCGCGCCGGTGATCTTGTAGCTGCCGTCTGCCTGCGGTTCGGCTTTGGTGCGCAGCAGGCCCAGGTCGGTGCCGCAGTGCGGTTCGGTCAGGCACATGGTGCCGGTCCATTCGCCGCTGGTCAGCTTGGGCAGGTAGGTCTGCTTCTGCTCGTCGGTGCCGTGTGCGTGCAGCGCTTCATAGGCGCCGTGCGACAGGCCGGGGTACATGGTCCAGGCTTGGTTGCCGCTGTTGAGCATCTCGTACAGGCACTGGTTGACCGTGTGCGGCAAGCCCTGGCCGCCGTATGCCGGGTCGCACGACAGCGCGGGCCAGCCACCTTCGACGTACTGCTTGTAGGCTTCCTTGAAGCCCTTGGGCGCGCTGACTTCGTGCGTGGTCTTGTCCAGCGTGCAGCCTTCGGCGTCACCGCTCAGGTTGATCGGGAAGATCACCTGCGAGGCGAACTTGCCGCCTTCTTCCAGCACCGCATTGATGGTGTCGACGTCCACCTCGGCAAAGGCCGGGATCTGCTTGAACTCGCTGGCGACATCAAACAGCTCGTGCAGCACAAACTGCATGTCGCGCACGGGTGGGTTGTACTGGGGCATGGAAGTCTCCTGATGGACGTCGATTAACGATGGGCCGCGCGCGGCGCCAGAGGGGAAAGCGTGGCCTCGGCCGATTCGGGCGAGGCGGCGTAATCGCGAACGATGCGGGCGAAGCCGGAGCGGGCACGCTCCACGGCACCGGGGTGGCGAAGAAAACGGGCGTCGTGATGCAGCGCCAGGATCAGGCCGTGCACCTCGAACAACATTTGGCTCGGGTCGGTGTCGGTCCGCAAGTGGCCGGTTTCGATGGCCAGCCGGATGGCCCGCTCCATTGCCGCCTGCCAGGCCTTGACCATGCCGGCCAGCGCGTCGCGCACCGGGCCGGGCCGGTCGTCGAACTCGACGGCGCCAGAGATGTAGATGCAACCGGAGTCGATTTCGACCGCCACCCGCTTGACCCAGTTCTCGAACAACGCTCGCACGCGCGGCAGGCCACGTGCCTCGCGGATGGCCGGGAAGAACACCTCTTCCTCGAACTTCGCGTGGTATTCCTTGATCACCGAGATCTGCAGTTCTTCGCGCGAGCCAAAGTGGGCGAACACACCCGACTTGCTCATGCCGGTGACCTCCGCCAGCGCGCCGATGGACAGGCCTTCCAGCCCCATGTTCGAGGCCAGGCCCAGCGCCGCATCGAGGATGGCGGCACGGGTCTGCTGACCTTTTTGCATGGTGCGGGCGCTGGCGCGGCGAGGAGCTGGCTGACTGAGCACGGTGGGGGACTGCGGCTGGGTGTCGGATCGGAATGAAACGAACGATCGTGCTATTTTGCAGAAATCGGCGCCAGCACGCGAGCCCTTGTCCCATTTTTTTTGGGGAGAAGCGCTGCCAGCAGCCCAGCGCTTCACGTTTTGCCCGGAGACGCTCGCGAATTTCGGGTTTACCCGCAACCGTCGCGACGGCGACTACGTCACAGCGCGACGCTGGCAGCCACACGCCGGGCAAGTTATGCTTAACGGTTAAGGAGTGCGCCACATCATGGAGGTGCTACAGCTGGACATCTCGGGTCGCCCGCAGGCGTGGATGACGGTCAAGGAAGCCGCCGTTCTCTATGCCAGCAACGCCATTGCCTGGACCCTGGGCGATGCCTTCCATGTGATGCGCGGCGGCATGCAGCGCACCACCGGCCTGCAGTCTCGCATCGAGCTGCACCCCATCATTGCCGTGCGCGGCGCCATTCCCTCCCGCGCCTGGCGCCAGGCGCCGGCGCTGGCCAATCCCAAGCTGTTTGCCCGCGACCGCCACGTGTGCGCCTACTGCGGCCACCGTTTCGCATTCGACGAACTGACCCGCGAGCACATCATCCCGGTGTCTCGCGGCGGGCAGGACAGCTGGATGAACTGCATCACCGCATGCCGCGGCTGCAACGGCCACAAGGGCAACCGCCTGCCCGAAGAAGCCCGCATGGGCCTGCTCTACCTGCCCTACGTGCCCAGCCTGCACGAGGACATGATCCTGCGCGGCCGGCGCATCGTGGCCGACCAGATGGAGTTCCTGCTCGCAAGCGTCCCGCGCAGCAGCCGCTTGCACGGCTAGACATGACGCACCCGGGCTCGCGGGTACGCGAGCCCACCCGCCGAGCGGGTTGCGCTGCCAGCTTGGGGCGGCCCGGCGCCGGCAGCGTTTGTTTGCACCCGGACTAACGCTGCCGCCTTGGGACGACCCGGCGGCGGCAGCGTAAGAACGGAGCACCCAGCAAAAAGCCGCCCGAAGGCGGCTTTTGTTTGGGAGCGGCGTTCGCTCAGACCGAGAAGCTGGAGCCGCAGCCGCAGGTGGTCGTGGCGTTCGGGTTCTTGATCACGAACTGGGCGCCTTGCAGGTCTTCCTTGTAGTCGATCTCGGCACCGCTGAGGTACTGCAGGCTCATCGCATCGATCAGCAGCGTCACGCCGTTCTTGCTCATCTGCGTGTCGTCGTCGTTGACGATTTCATCGAAGGTGAAGCCGTACTGGAAGCCGGAGCAGCCGCCACCCTGCACGAACACCCGCAGCTTCAGGTCCGGATTGCCTTCTTCGGCCACCAGGTCGGCGACCTTGGATGCCGCGCTGTCGGTGAAGACGATGGGGGCCGGCATGTCGCTGGTGGCATCAGCAACAGGGACGAGGGTTTCGGCGACGGCGTTCATGGCAAATCCTTGGAAAAAATCTAAGCGGGGCGGCTGGGCGGGAACGGGTAGAGCGGTTCTCAGACCTCGTTCGAGGCCGCCAGCTTCAGGGTCGGCTTGTCTTCTACGGCAGACCGAGGCCTCAATTCTCCATCGATGGTGGCACCCTGGTGCATTTCAAGGGCTTCATAACGCACATCACCGACGATTCTGGCCTTGGGTTGCAGTTCCAGCAACTCGCTGGAATGCACGGGACCGTGCACCTGCCCGTTGATGATGACGTGTCCAGCATTGACCTTGCCCATGACCCGGGCATTTTCGCTGATCACCAGCAGGCTGGGGCCTTCGCCATCGGCGACCACGTCCCCGTGGACTTCGCCATCGATGCGCAAGCCATCCTTGAAGCGCAACTCGCCCGAAACGATGTTGCCCTCGCCGATCAAGCTGCGGATCGGGGGCTGCTTCTTCTTGCCGAACAACATGAACTGACACTCCTTAGCAGTGTTTTAGTCTTCAGCCCCGGCCGGCGGATGTGGGTCGCCTGTCCCGTGAACTGCCCAACGCGTGGTGCCAACGGATGCACGAAGCGTGCTCAGAGTTTCAGCGTCTGCGTGGCGCGAACGCCGCCCGCGCTGTCCGTCACCCGCAGGACGACGGATTTGACCACGGCATGCGCCGGGCCGTCGACCCGCCCTTCCACCCGCACGTACTGCTTGACCTGCAGCGGCTGCGCACCACCGGGCAGCGTCAGGGTCCAGGGTTTGCCGTCCTCGGTGCCGGAAAAGGTCAGCTCGTAATGGCCGCTGAAAGCCTGCGCCTGGCGGCCGCTCTGCATCACCAGCAGCTGGTAGCGCCAGTGGCCGGGCGACTCCTGGTCGACCTGCAGGCCGCGCACCTGCAGCGACTCCGCGCCGGCGCTGGCCGTTGTCGGCAGCAGGCGCTCGAAGAAGCCCAGGTCGGCCTTGAGGCTCATCTTCTCGGCTTCGGACTGCTTCAACTGCTCGACCAGGCGCTCCTCGGCGGCGCGTTCGGTCTTCAGCAGGCTCTCTGCCGTGTTGGCAATGGACTGGGCGTGTTCGCGCTCCTCGCGCAGTTGGCTCAGCTCGTTGCGCAGCCGAACCAGCTCGGCCTGGGCGCCGCGGTCCAGCCCGGCGATCTCCTTGCCGAACTCGAAGGCCCACAGCGCAATCGCCGCCGAGAAGCCCAGCACGACCGCAGCAGCGACCCAGCGCAAGGGCCAGGCCATCTGGCTGCGCACCGTCATGCGTGGCGACGAGATCGACAAACGGCGGCGAATCAGTTTCCAGCGCATACAACACTCACCGCGACAAGCACAAAGTGGAACGGCATCGGCACTTCAGCCCATGCTCCCTGGCAGCTTTTCCGCATGGCGCACCCAGAAACGACAAAGGCCGCATGAAGCGGCCTTTGCTGTTCGGCTTTCCCAGGGACACCGGGAAAGACGTGTCGGATGGATCAGCGCTTGCTGAACTGCTTCCTGCGACGCGCGCCGTGCAGACCGACCTTCTTACGTTCGACTTCACGCGCATCGCGCGTCACGAAGCCGGCGTGGCTCAGGTCAGGCTTGAGCGCCGCATCGTAATCGATCAGCGCACGGGTGATGCCGTGACGCACTGCGCCGGCCTGGCCGGACTCGCCGCCACCGTGCACGTTGACCTGGATGTCGAACGTCTCGTTGTTGCCGGTCAGCAGCAGCGGCTGGCGCACGATCATGATCGAGGTCTGACGGCCGAAGTATTCGCCGACGGCCTTGCCGTTGACGACGATCTGGCCAGTGCCCTTCTTGATGAAGACGCGAGCAACCGACGACTTGCGACGGCCGGTGCCATAGTTCCAATTACCGATCATTCAGCGCTCCTCAGATTGCCAGCGGCTTGGGCTGCTGCGCGGCGTGCGGGTGCTGGTCACCGGCATAAACCTTCAGCTTCTTGATCATCGCGTAGCCGAGCGGGCCCTTGGGCAGCATGCCCTTGACGGCCTTTTCCAGGGCGCGGCCCGGATGCTTGGCTTGCATGTCCTTGAACTTGGTGCCGTAGATACCGCCCGGGAAGCCCGAGTGACGGTAGTACACCTTGTCGTTGGCCTTGTTGCCGGTGACGCGGATCTTGTCGGCGTTCAGGATGATGATGAAATCACCGGTGTCGACGTGAGGCGTGTAGATGGCTTTGTGCTTGCCGCGCAGTCGGAGTGCCACTTCGCTGGCAACACGTCCGAGCACCAGATCGGTGGCGTCGAGCACAAGCCACTCGTGCGTCACTTCGGCCGGCTTGGCGCTGAAGGTCTTCATGAGAGGTTCTCTTTGAAAGAGAGGAAACGGCTGTTCGAACGGCTGGCCATTCACCATCGGAACCACTTGGAGACTGCCTTCACCCCGCCGCTCACGTGAAGCACGTGGCAGACTGGGATGCTTGCAGCCGGCGGCCTCTCAGGCTTCCGGTTGCCCTGCCTCTCTTGAGTTCTTTCAGGTTCAGTCATTGCTGGCTGAACATTGCAAGAACTTTGCAAAAGCATGACCCGTTCTCCCCGCCGATTGCGGGAAAGCCGACGAGTATAGCCGAAACCACAGTGCTCGCAAACAGGCCGCGGTCCGCAATCCCCCTGCAGCTCCGGGCTTCGGTGGCCGGCATCGCGGTTATACTAGGGTTTTCCCTTGGTTCTCATTGACCACCCCTCACTTGGGAGCGCGCATGGCTGACCCGGTCCAGGCGCAAACGCCTCAACCCCCCACGCCCTACCGCTGGATTCCGATCCGCTCGCTGGTCTCACGCCATCGCGGGCGGGTGCTGTCGCACCTGCTCGCGCTGAGCGCGGAGGACCGTTACCTGCGTTTTGGCTACATGGCCAGCGACGAGCAGATCAAGCGCTACGTCGAGCGACTGGATTTCCGCCGCGACGAAATCTTCGGCATCTTCAACCGCCGGCTGCAGCTCATTGCCATGGCCCACCTGGCCTACCTGAGCGAGGGCATGCCAGGGGTGGCTGCGTCCTCCCGGCACATGGCCGAGTTTGGCGTGTCGGTGGCCGTAAGTGCGCGCGGGCGGGGTTACGGCGCCCGGCTGTTCGACCACTCGGTGCTGCACGCCCGCAACCGCGGCGTGACCCAGCTGATCATCCATGCGCTGAGCGAAAACACCGCGATGCTGCGCATTGCCCGCAATGCCGGCGCCACCGTGGTGCGCGACGGCGGCGAGGCCGAGGCCAGGCTGCAGTTGCCGGGCGACTCGTTGGCCTCGCGTGTGGAAGCGCTGGTCGAAAGCCAGGCGGCCGAGCTGGACTACCGCTTCAAGAGCAATGCCCAGCACATGGACCGGCTGGTCAACTTCTTCAGCTTCGGCCTGTTGCGCAGCCGCAAGCAGGCGCCGGCCGCGAACAGCGAGCTGGACGCGCCCCACGATCCGCCCAAGCCCGGCGCCTGAGCGGCGGACGGCGCGGGCGTACCATGCCCCGATGCCTGTTTCTCCCTCGGACTCCCCTGCCGTCTCCCCCGCCACTTCCCCGTTTGCAACACTCGACCCGCAAGCGGTGCTGCAGGCGCTGACGCTGGCCGGCCTGCCGGCCGATGGCCGGCTGCTGCAGTTGAACTCCTACGAAAACCGCGTCTGGCAGGCGCACCTGGACGACGGCCGCGTGGTGATCGCGAAGTTCTACCGGCCCGAGCGCTGGACGGACGCGCAGCTGGCCGAGGAACACGCTTTTTCCGCCGAGCTGGCTGAGGCCGACCTGCCGGTCGTGCCACCGCTGGTGCTGGCGCCCCAGTGGGAAGACCCGGCTTTCAGATTGGTGGACGGCGTGCCGACGTTAGGCATTGCCGAGGTCAACGGCGCGACCTTCCGCATCGCCGTCAGCGAGCGCCGCGTGGGCCGAGCGCCGGAGCTGGAACAGCCCGAGACGCTGAGCTGGCTGGGCCGCTTGCTGGGCCGGCTGCACGCGGTCGGCAAGCGCAGCGCGTTTGCGCACCGCCGCACGCTGAACGCCCAGACCTACGGCCACGCAGCGCGCACACGGCTGCAGGCGCTGGGCCTCGTGCACCCGGACACCGAAGGCGTGTGGCTGCGCGCCAGCGAGCGCGCGCTGGCACTGGTGGACCAGGCTTTTGCGCGGCATGACAACCTGCGCCTGATCCGCCTGCATGGCGACTGCCACACCGGCAACGTGCTGTGGCGCGAGGAAGGCCAGTACGCCGGGCCGAACTTCGTGGACTTCGACGACTGCTGCATGGGCCCCGCGGTGCAGGACCTGTGGATGATGCTACCGGGCGAGCGCGGTGCGATCGAAACCGCGCTGTATCACCTGCTGGACGGCTACCGCAACTTCGCCGATTTCGACGACCGCGAGCTGCTGCTGATCGAACCGCTGCGCACGCTGCGCATGATCCACCACAGCGCCTGGCTGGCCGAGCGCTGGTCCGACCCGGCCTTCCCCATCGCCTTCCCGTGGTTTGCCAGCCCGTCCTACTGGAACCAGCAGGCCACCGAGCTGCAGGAGCAGGTCGAGCGCATGAGCGACCTGGATTGAAAAAGGCCGCGGCGCCTTGCAGCACCGCGGCCTTTGTTCCGGACTGAACGGGTCAGGCCGACAGAAGCTTGGTCACACGCTGCACATAGGCCGCCGCATCTTCCAGCTGCCCACCTTCGGCCAGCACCGCCTGGTCGAACAGGATCTGCGCCAGGTCGTCGAAACGCGGGTCGTCCAGCATGCGCTTGACCAGCGCGTGTTCCGGGTTCACTTCCAGGATGGGCCGGGTTTCCGGCGCTTCCTGGCCAGACTGCTTCAAGAGCCGCGCCAGGTGACCGCTCATGTCGCCTTCCTCGACCACCACGCAGGCAGGCGAATCGACCAGCCGGTTTGACACGCGCACGTCCTTGGCGCGGCTGGCCAGCGCGGTCTTCAGCTTCTCGACCAGCGGCTTGAAGGCCTCGGCGGTTTCCTCGGCCTTCTTCTTCTCTTCCTCGTCCTGCAGCTTGCCCAGGTCCACCGAGCCCTTGGCCACGCTTTGCAGCTGCTTGCCTTCGAACTCGTGCAGATGCGAGAGCATCCACTCATCCACACGCTCAGCCAGCAGCAGCACCTCGATGCCCTTCTTGCGGAAGATCTCCAGCTGCGGGCTGCTCTTGGCGGCGGCCAGCGAATCGGCTGTGATCACGTAGATCACGTCCTGGCCTTCCTTCATGCGCGAAACGTAATCCGCCAGGCTCACGCCTTCGTCGGCATGGGTGGACGAGAAGCGCAGCAGCTTGGCCAGGCGCTCCTGGTTCTGGAAGTCCTCGCCAATGCCTTCCTTCATCACATTGCCGAACTCGCCCCAGAACTTCTGGTACTTGGCCTTGTCGTCGGCACTGTCGCTGTCGGCCAGGCTTTCCAGCATGGACAGGATGCGCTTGGTCGAACCTTCGCGGATCGCCTTCACATCGCGGCTTTCCTGCAGCAGTTCGCGGCTCACGTTCAGCGGCAGGTCGGCCGAGTCGATCACGCCCTTGACGAAGCGCAGGTAGACCGGCAGCAGCGTCTCGGCGTCGTCCATGATGAACACGCGCTTGACGTACAGCTTCACGCCGCCGCGCTTGTCGCGGTTCCACAGGTCGAACGGCGCCTTGGCGGGGATGTACAGCAGCTGCGTGTATTCGCTGCGGCCTTCGACGCGGTTGTGCGTGTAGGCCAGCGGCGGCTCGCTGTCGTAGCTGATCTGCTTGTAGAAGTCCTGGTACTCGGCGTCGGTCACCTCGCTCTTGCTGCGGCTCCACAGCGCGGCGGCCTTGTTGACGGTTTCCCATTCGTCGGTGACGATCTGCTTGGAGGCTTCCGCGTCCCAGGTTTCCTTCTTCATCAGGATGGGCAGCGAGATGTGGTCGCTGTACTTGCTGATGATGGACTTCAGGCGCCAGGTCGACAGGAACTCGGTTTCCTCGTCGCGCAGGTGCAGGATGACGTCGGTGCCGCGCAGCGGCTTGTCAATCGTCTCCAGCTCGAACTCGCCGGTGCCTTCGGAGCTCCAGCGCACACCCTGGTCGGCGGGAAGGCCGGCGCGGCGGGTCTCGACCGTGATGCGGTCTGCCACGATGAAGCCGGAGTAGAAGCCCACGCCGAACTGGCCGATCAGCTGCGCGTCCTTCTTCTGGTCGCCGTCCAGCTTGGCCATGAACTCACGCGTGCCGCTCTTGGCAATGGTGCCCAGATGGGCGGTGGCTTCCTCGGCACTCATGCCAATGCCGTTGTCGCGGATGGTCAGCGTCTTGGCCTCGGCGTCGAACAGCACGCGCACTTCGAGGTTGGGCGCGTCCTCGAACAGCTGCGGATGGTCCAGCGCTTCGTAGCGCAGCTTGTCGCAGGCGTCGGACGCGTTGGACACCAGCTCGCGCAGGAAGATTTCCTTGTTCGAGTACAGCGAGTGGGTGACGAGGTGCAGGATCTGCTTGACTTCGGCCTGGAAGGAATGGGTCTGCTTGCTCATGGGTCGCGAACGGGAAAAGGGGTTGGCAAAACGCCCCCACGAGCCAAGGCTCAGCGGGGGTTTGGCGGCCATCTGGGGCCGCGCTGTCGCTTTTCAAGCCCGCCAGTGTCGCCCCAGTTCAGCCAGACCCGAGCAGCTTCAGGTCAAAAACCCGCTCGACCAGCCAGATCCCGGCCACGATGGCGATCAGCACCGAGCCCACCGGCAGCACGCCGCGGCGGTAGAAGCGCGTGGCCCGCAGCCACCAGGCCAGCGGCAGCACACAGGCCACCACCGCCGCCTGCCCCAGTTCCACGCCCAGGTTGAAGCCCAGCAACGAGCTGACCAGCGCACCCTTGCCCAGCCCCATGTCCTTGAGCACGCTGGCAAAGCCGAAGCCGTGCACCAGGCCGAAGACGAACGTCATCTTCCAGCGGTCCTGGCCCTCAAGAAGATGCCGGGCCGCTCCCAAGTCTTCTTGACCCCCTCGGGGGGCCTGACGCGCAGCGGCAGGTTTGGGGGCACCAAGCAAGGGCCAGAGGTTGTTCAGCGCGGCGGCGATGACGCTGGCGGCAATCAGCGATTCGACCCAGCGGGTTGGCGGGTTGAAAACGTCCAGCACCGCCAGCGCCAGCGTGATCGAGTGCGCCACGGTGAAGGCCGTCACCACCTTGGCCACGCCGAGCAGCACCTCGCGCCCGTCCGGCGCCGGCTGCCACTCGCTGCGCAGCACCATCGGCGGATTGCGCCGCACGCGCAGCAGCACCGAAGGCAGCAGCAGCGACAGCAGGAACAGCACGTGGTCGGTGCCGATCAGGATGTGGTGCATGCCTTCGATGACAAAGCCGAAGAAGCCGGAAGGCGCTTCGCTGGCCGGCTCGGCCGCCACGCCCGAAGCCGCAGAAGCCGCCCCAGCGGCCGGTGCCGCGCCTGGCACCAGCACCTGCAGCCGCTCGCCGGTGGGCGAGATCAGACGCAGCACGCCGCGGTGCGTCGGGTCGCTGTCAGCAAACAGCTGGTAGCCGACCTGCAGTGCACTGGCCTCGCGCGGGCATTGCCACTGGCGCGTCAGCACCGCGTAGACGCCGTCGCTGTGATGCTCCAGCTGCGGCGGGCCGGCAGGGCCGGGCACGCAGGCCTCGCCGCCCACGCTGAGTTGCAGCCTGGACTGCACCAGCACGTCGATCTGCGCCCAGCGCGGCCGCACCTCGCCCCAGCTGAGCTCGCCGTTGTCGTTCTGGTCCAGCACCAGCTCGCGGTCCAGGTCGCGCAGCGCCACGTCCACGCGGGCCTGCACCGTTTGACCGCTCACGGTCATCTGCAAATAGGCATCGCTGGGCTTGTGCGCCTGGGCAAGGCCGCTGCAAATCAGCAAAAGCGACGCCAGCAGAACCCGGCTCATGCGCCAACTCCCACGGTGCGCGACAGCCGAGCCAGCGTCGCATCCTGCCAGCCCTGCGCCTTCGCAAAGGCCAGCACCGGCGCCATCGCCTGCGACTGGCCGGCGGCCTGCGCCGTGCGCACCAGCAGCCAGGCATCGGCCGGCTCCTTCTGGTGCGACCAGTTCAGCTGCGCCTGTTCCAGCGCCTGCGCCGGCTGGCGCATCAGGTCCAGCGCCCAGCGGGCCTGCTCGCGCGCATGGCTGGGATCGCCGCGCAGTGCGGCGGCGGCGTAGCGCTCGCCGAGGTCGCGCACGGCGCCGTCCGCACGCGGGTCGTTCAGCGCGCGCCAAGCCAGCGCCAGTCGCAGCAGCAAGGTGTCGGACGCCTCCTGGCCGTCCAGCAGTTGCACGACTTGCGCGGCCTGGCCGTGGTCCAGCAGCCAGTCGGCATAGGCGGCGCGGGTGTAGACGTCGTCGTTCAATGCTAGCGCCTGCTTGAAGTGCTTGCCGGCGCTGGCATCGCCCTGACGTTGGGCCATCTCGGCGCGCAGCAGCCACAGCCAGGCATCGTCCGGCCCGGCTTGCAGCAGCCTGGACAAGGCGGCCGATGCGCGGCGCTGCTGGCCCTGCAGGCTGTCCAGTTCGGCCAGCGCCGCCAGGGCGGGCTCGCTGACGGCACGGCCCAGCGCGGCATAGCGCGGGCCGGCGAGTTGTTCGTAGCCAGCGCGCGCCGCGGCCCAGTCGCCGGTGACCTGAAGCACCGCGGCGCGGGTCAGCTCGGCCTGGGCCTGCAAGGGCAGCGGCGTGTTGCGGTCGGCCAGCAAGGCAGCCAGGTCCTGCAGCGCGGGGGCGAACTGGTGGTTGCGCTGCAGGATGGTGGCGCGAAGCAGGCGCACCGGCGCGGGCGGCGCGGGCAGTGCCCACCAGGTGGCCAGCGCGGCTTGGGCCTGGCCGAGTTCGCGCGGGTCGCCGCTGCGGCGGCTGCGTTCGATGGCCTGGCGGGCAATGTTCAACGCCAGCGGCAGCGAGGCCGGTGTCTCGCGCAACGCGGCGCGCTGGGCCCGCTCGGCACGGCGCTCGGCCTGGCCGCCGACACGGGTCGGCAAGGATTCGACCACCGTCGCATCGTTGGCCGGCACAAACGGCGCAGCCTGCAGCAGGGCATGGCAACTGAGCAGCAAGGCCGCGGCCAGGGGGGCGGGATGCCAAGGGGACATGGTGGGGAAACCGACGAGAAGAAGGGGAACGAGGGGCGGCACGTTGATGTGCCGCCCCGTGCGTCACGGCGAGGGGGCCGTGATCAGAGCGCTCAGTTGAGCGCCACCGGCTCTGCGGTGTCGCTGGTCGGTGGCTGGTCCACCGCGTCGAGGTTGACCGGCTCTTCCGTCTCGCTGGCGGGCAGCTTGGCGGTGTAGTCGGTGTAGGCCTCGGGCGACGCCAGTGCGGAAGAAGGGATGCTGCCGCCCTGCGAGTCCGAGTTGCCGTCGTCACTGCCGCCATTGCAGGCAGTGAGCAGCGCCAGCGCACTGGCCGCCAGCGTCAGTAGATGAACGCGCTTCATGGCCACTCCTTACTTGGTGCCGCCGATGGGCGTGTTCAGGTACGGAAAGCCGGCCATCAAGGGCACGACCGCCTGGTCCACCGCGTCATGCAGCTTCAGCGAGGTTTCGCCCAGCGGCACGGCCGAAGGCTTGCACGCGGCGCCGAACTTCAGCGCGTCGGTGTCGCCATTGGCCATACACAGGCCACCCATCACCGCGACCAGCGACACGTCGACCACGTCGTCCTTCGGTCGGCGGCCGTTCGGGAAGCCGGCGAAGTCGTTGCCACCGGCCAGGATGTTGCCCACCACGCCCAGGCGGTTCTGCTGCGCAAACGGCACCGGCGCAATGGCAGTGTTCAGCCGCAGCTCCTCCGAAGCCACCACGTTCTTCGGCTGGTTCAGGCCGCCGATGCCGGTGAGGAAGGTGGTGACCAGGTCGTTGCGCGGGTAGTTGGTCGGCGCGGTGTTCGGCAGCGCCAGCGCGATCTCGATCAGCTTGGGCAGCGTCGGGTTGGTCACGTACTTGGCGAACTGCGCGTCGTCCTTGGGCTTGGAGCTGTTGAAGCGGTCCTTGTCCTTCAGGCCGATCACCACCTCGTTGACCAGGGGCATGCCCAGGCGCGAGACCTGGGTCCAGGCGCCGCCATTCTTGTCGGTGGTCTGGACGCCCGGCTTGGGGCTGGGATCCAGCAGGCGGGCCTGGCGCATGCTGGCCGTGGTCCAGCCGCCGATCACCGTCTCGGTGCCATTGGTCAGGCAGCTGATCGGCACTTCCAGCGCCAGCGTGGTCACGTTCTTGTCGGCCAGCTGGTTGGGCACCGCGCCGATCAGCGTCGGGTCGGTGATGACTGACACCGGTGCGTTGACCAGGTCGAAGATGGTGCCCAGGTTGACCGCAAACGGGTCCTGGCGCTGGCCGACGAACATCTTGCCCGCCGTGCTGCAGCCCGGAATGTTGACGCTGTAGATGTGCTTGGCAGCGTAGGCGGCGTAGTCCGGAATCGTCTTCACGCCGATGTTGTCCACCGGCTTGGCGAAGGTGCTCGCGCCGCCGCTGGCATTGGTCACGACCTGCGTGCTGCCGCTGCGGCGGTCACCGCGCACCACGCTAACGCTGTAGCTCTCGGCCACGTTGAGGTTGGTGTCGTTGACATTGGCCACCTGGCCGGCCTGGATCAGCGGAATGCCCACGCTCTGGTCGCCCACCGTCAGCGCAATGCCGGCGGCCGTGTTCTTGAAGCGGAACTGGAACGTCAGGTCCTCGACCGCGTCGCCGTTGTTGTCGATGTGGATCTCATAGAGCGCGTTCGGGTCCATCGAGAAGTAGTTCGGGCCGCCATACGCGTCCTGCAGCGGCTGATAGTTCGCGATCAGCGTGACGTAGCCGTCACGGCCGGCCTCGTAGCTGCGGAACATGTAGAAGTCCGAGGCGTCGACCTTGGGCGAAGTCGTGATGAACGGGGCTTCACGGTGACTGGAGGCCTGGGCGGTGCCGGCAACGGCCAGCATGGCCGCGGCCACCAGGGGCAGCAGACGCAGAGGGGAACGCAACATGGAAGTCTCCTGGAAGAAAGTGCGCCAGCGCGAGGCCGGCGGTTGGGCGGAGCCGGCGAAGGGGGGCCTGCGATGACCCTCAACCCTTCCGACGACTCAGGCCTTTACGCAGCCGACACAAAGCCGGATGCGACTTTCTTCACGGAGACTTGTAAGCAGGTGTTCTCTGCTCCTGTCTTCAGGCCGCTTCCCAGCGGGCTTCGTCGTCCACCTTCGCCTGGCCTTGCGCGGCCAGCTTCAGCAGGTTCGCACTCAGCGAGCGGGCGGCAATGCCATGGCGCGAGGCCGGCACGTCGCCATAGACCTCGGGCACCAGCGCCTGCACCGTCACCGGCGCGGCCTGCGCCCGCAGCGCGGCCAGCACCTTGTCCTCGCGCGCCTGGCGGTGCGCCAGCAGCCGGCGCACCTCGGCCTGCGGCTCGGCGATCAGGAAGCCGTGGCCGGGTGCAAACCAATCCAGGTCCAGCGCCAGCAGGCTTTCGAGTGCCGCGCAATAGGCTGCCATGTCACCGTCCGGCGGGTTGATGACCACGGTCGAGCCCTGCATCACATGGTCGCCGGTGAACAGCAGCCGCTCTTCCTCCAGCAGCCAGCACACATGGTTGGATGCGTGGCCCGGCGTGGGCACCGCGCGCAGCGTGCAGCCTTCGCCGAGCGACAGGCGCTCGCCGTCGACGGGCACATGGTCAGGCACGAACGTGGCGTCCTGCCACATCGGGTGCGAGGCGACGCGACCGACCAGCGTGGCGCCGGTCAGCGCCTGCAGCCGGCGCGCAGCGGGCGAATGGTCGGTGTGGGTGTGCGTGACGAGGATGCGGGTGATGCGGCCCGGCTGTGCTGCGGCCAGCACCGCCTGCAGGTGGGCCTCGGTATCGGCATCGTCCGGGCCGGGATCCAGCACCGCCACTTCATCGCCGCCCGGCGCGCGCAGCAGATAGGTGTTGGTGCCGGGGCCTGTCATCACGCTGCCGTTGTTGCAGGAGACACGCGTCACGCGCTCGGACAAGGCCACCGCGCGCAGCGGCAACAGGTCGGCGAACACGTCGCCGCGGCCGGTCGGGTCCAGGCGGCCGATCTCGGCCCAGGCCCAGTGGTCGGGCAGGAGGGGGCGGGTGCCTTTGGCGTCCCGGCCCAGGCGCGGCATGGTGCGGCGCACGGCGGCCTGCGCATCGGTGGCCTCCAGCGCGGCCTGCACGCTGGCGTGGCGGCTGAGCTGCTGCAGCGTGCGCTCGGTCACCGGCAGCAGCTTCAGGCCGGCGGCCAGCGCATCGGCCGGCCGCAGCCAGGCGACTTCCAGCGCTTCGGCGGCATCGGCCACGGCGGTCTGGCCCTCCGGCATGCGGGCGATGAAAAACCGGGTGTCGAAGCGCTGCTTGATGCCGGGCGGCGTCAGCCAGTGGCTGAAGTAGCGCAGTTGGTCGGTCGCCAGGCGCAGGCCGGCGCCACGGCAGGCTTCGGCGAAGGCGGCGCCGGTCTGCAGTTGCGAGCGCTGCATTTGCACCGAGGACATGGCCTCGGCCGTGCCGTGCGCCAGCAGCAGGCCGACCTCCTCGAAACTCTCGCGCAGCGCGGCCACGGCGTAGTCCAGCCCGCCAGACGGCAGGTCCAGGCGCTGGTTCCAGGCCGCTTCATCAGCTGCCTCGCACAGCGCCTGCATGCCGGCGTCGGCCGGGTCCAGCGCGCCGCCGGGGAAGACCCAGACGCCGCTGCGGCTGTCGCCACTGCGCTCGGCGCGGCGCATCAGCAGCACCTCGGGGCCGGCATCGCCGTCGCGCAGCAGGATCAGCGTGGCGGCGCGGCGGGCACCCTGCAGGTCCGGGTCCGCGCCCAGCGGGCCGCCGGGCGGGTGTTGCAGGGCGGTGGTGGAAGAGGGATCGGCAAGCATGGCGGCAGTCTACGGAAGCGGCGCCCCCAAGCGGGGCCTGGGGTCGGCCGCCGACCTGGGGTTTGCCCTCATAAGCGGCGCGCAGGGCCAGAATCGTGCATGAGCAGCGAAGCCTCGCCCCCCACCGCAGACGCGCCCAGCGCGCGCTGGCTGGAGATCCAGCCGCAGGGCTGGCGGTTGCCGCTGCCGCCGGGCCTGAGCCTGCTGGAGGCGGCGCAGCAGGCCGGCGTGCGGCTGGCGCGCTCTTGCCGCAACGGCACCTGCCGCGCCTGCCGCTGCCAGTTGCTGGCCGGCGAAGTGCGCTACCGCGTCGAATGGCCAGGCATCAGCGCCGAAGAACGGGCAGAAGGGCTGATCCTGCCGTGCGTGGCCGAACCACTGGGTGACGTGCGCATCGAGGCACCTGCAGCGCAGAAGCTGTGATTTGTGGCGTGGCAAAGATGTAAGGCAGGCGTACAAAATGGAACCTTTCTTTCATTTGACGGCTCGCTCAGGCCAATGCACGCGACCTCACATGCCGCGGGCCCGATATTTGCAAAACGATGACTGCCGACGCGCCTTACCCCCGCGTTGCCCGCCGCCGCTGAGAAAGGATTGCCAATGCCTGGATCGCCGAGCCTCCCGCCACACCGGCCCCTGCGCCGGCGCCTGGCCGCGTGGACCGGTGCGCTGGCAGCGGCCACCGGGCTGATGACCCTGGCCGGCCCCGCGGCGGCCACCGCGCCTTCGGTCAGCATCAGCCGGCTGGGCTTCACCGACGACGTGCAGCCCAGGCTGCAGGGCCCGGCCTTCTACCTGAAGGGCGACGGCGCGCCCGAGGCACGTTCCTTCGAGGCCTTCGTGGACCAGCTCTCCCACGAGCCGGTCGACGTGGTAGTGATGGGCGCGAGCTATCGCGACTGGGAAGGCGAATGCCGCACGCTGAACGCGCTGCCCAATGTCAATTCCTGCACCACCATCGTGATCCGCGACGCACGCGACGCGGCCGACCCGGAAGTGCTGGCCGCGATCAAGCAGGCGGAGGTGGTCTATTTCCGCGGCGGCGACCAATGCAACTTCGTGCAGTGGCGCAACAGCCCGATCCCGGCCGCCGTGCAGGCCGTGGTGGAACGTGGGGGCGGCACCGGCGGCGGCAGTGCGGGCCTGGCCATCCAGGGCTCGCTGGCGGTCTATGACGGCTGCCGCGGCAGCGTCAATTCTTCCCTGGCGCTGGCCGACCCGTACCGCAACAGCGTCAGCTTCACCGAGAACCTGTTCAACTGGCCGGGTCTCGAAAGCACCTTGACCGACAGCCACTTCGTCAAGCGCGACCGCATGGGCCGGCTGCTGGCCTTCCTGTGCCGCCAGCTCGGCAGCCGCGAGGTGGACGAAGCCTGGGGCCTGGGCATCAACGAAGGCACGGCCGTGCTGATCGACCGCGACGGCAAGGGCACGGTCTACGGCGACACCGCCTTCGTCGTGTTGGCCGACCGGCCCGGCTACGGCTGCCGCCAGGAAAACGACCCGGTGACCTACACCGGCTACAAGGTCTGGCGGCTGGAGCCGGGCAGCCTGTACGACTTCTCCGAGCGCCCGCAGACCGGCTTCTACCGGCTGGACGTGGACCAGGGCGTGGTGCTGAGCCGCAACCCGTACATCGCACCCGCCTTGAGCGAAGCCCACGCCACAGCCGGCCGGACCCCGGATCGTTTTGGGGGCCTTTGATCAGTCTTGGTGGCGGTGGGCCCAGAGCACACCCACCATGTCGGCAACCTGCCGGCTCAGTTCGTCCACCACCTCGATGTCCTGCAGCCGCTCGGCGTCGGCAGGGCTGAGTTGGTCCGCGTCGCCGCCCAGAAGGGCCACCGGCACCAGCAGGGGTCCCAGCGCCGGGTCGTCGAACAGCGGTGACCAGGCTTCCTGGTCCAGGTCCACGGCGCTGAGGAAGCCGGCGCACCAGTCCTGCGCGCTGACGTATTCCTTCTCACCCTGCTCGGCCACGCTGAAGATCGGCTGCCAGTCGTCGGGCTTGTCGCGCAGCAGGCAGGCCAGGTTTTGCAGGTGGCGCAGCACCCACACCGTCGCCTGCTTGCGCTTGCGTCCGCTGGGGAACGGTGCATGGCTTTCGCCTTCGGCGTCACCGCCCCAGACCAGCGGCAACCAATCAGCGGTGGCCAGCTTGTCCAGCAGCGGCGGGCCAACCAGCAGCGCGGTCAGGTAGCCGTCCAGGCCTTCGATGTTCATCGCGCCGTCCAGCGGCAGCGCGTGCAGCAGGTCGTCCAGTGCCTGAAGTTCTTCGTCGCTCAGCGGCGTGTTGGCCGATTGCGGGTCATAGCGGGGATAGTCCACAACAGCGCTCCGCTCACCAGCTGCCGGTGTTGGGCATGCTGGCCCAGGGCTCGGCCGGTGGCAGCCGGCCGCCGGCCTGCAGCAGTTCGACCGAGATCTGGTCCGGCGAGCGCACAAAGGCCATGTGGCCGTCGCGCGGCGGGCGCAGGATGGTCACGCCATGCTGCTGCAAGCGCTCGCAGGTGGCGTAGATGTCGTCCACCGCGAAGGCCACGTGGCCGAAGTTGCGGCCACCGGTGTAAACCTCCGGGTCCCAGTTGTAGGTCAGCTCGATCTGGGCGTCGTGGTCGCCCGGGGCGGCCAGGTAGACCAGCGTGAAGCGGCCCTGGGCGTGTTCGGTGCGGCGCACCTCTTCCAGCCCCAGCGCGTCGCGGAAAAAGCGCATCGACGCGTCCAGATCCGTGACGCGCACCATGGTGTGCAGGTATTTCATGCCCGCACTGTAATCCGCGCGGCGGCGGCGCTCCAGTTGCCGGGCGGCATGGCCGATATGTGCGGTTGGAGACCCGTCCCCCTGGGCGGAACCGCCGTCACCCGTCGCCATGCACGCCTTGCTCATCCGCCTCTGGCGGCCTTTTTCCCTGTCCGCTGCCAGCGCAATGGCGCTGGCCACGCTGCTGGCCGGCCTGCTGGTCACGGCCGCCGCCGTGTGGCAGCGCCAGGGCCAGCTGGCGGGCGAGGCCAACGCCCGCTACCAGCACCGGGTGGACCGGCTGGCGGGCGAGATCGCGCATCGCTTCGACGGCATTGCCGCCGGGCTGCAAAGCCTGCAGGCGCTGCACAGCGCCAGCCATGAGGTCGAAGCCGCCGAATTCGAGCATTTTGTTGGCGACTGGGCACTGAACGGCACCCTGCCGGGCCTGATCAGCTTCGGCCAGGCCGAACCAGTGCGCCGCGGGCGGCTGGCCGAGTTCATCGTGCACCAGCGCGAGCTGACGCCTGGCTTCGCACTGCGCAGCGACGGTGGCCAGCCGGTGCTGTGGCCCATGGGCCTGGTCGCACCGCTGGCCGAGCATTTCGAGGCCTGGGGCCAGGACCTGGCAGAAGAGCCCGGCCTGCGCGCCGCGCTGCAGCTGGCCGTTGCCAGCGGCCACCCCACGCTGGCCGCCCATCTGCCGCCAGGCAGCGCACAGGGCCAGGCAGGCTTCAGCTACCTGATGCCGGTGTACCGCCGCGGCACCGACCCCGTGACCCCAGGCCAGCGCCAGGATGCACTGCGCAGCATGCTGGTGGCCTCGATCAGCGCCAACGGCCTGCTGGCCGGACTGGACAGTGCCGGCGAAACGCCACTGGCCTTCTCGCTGCGCGACGGCGCAGGCGGCGCCAGCGACCTGCCGATCTACAGCCGGCCCAACAGCCCAGGCGCCATGCCAGCTTTCCTGGCCGAGCGCGGCCTGCTGGTCGGCCAGCACCCGCTGCGGCTGTCGGCCAGCAGCACGCCGGCTTTCGACGCCGAGCAGCAGCACACGCGGGCGCTGTCGCTGCAGGCCGCCAGCGGTCTGCTGCTGAGCCTGCTGCTGGCCGGCAGCATCTGGGCCATGGCCTCGGCGCGGGCCCGCGCGCTGGCGCTGGCCGCCAGCATGACGGCCGACCTGGACCGGCTCTCGCAAGTGGCAGAGCGCACTTCCAGCGCCGTGATGGTGATGGACGCCCAGGGCCGCATCGTCTGGACCAACCAGGCGTTCAGCACGATGTCCGGCCACAGTGCCGAAGCGGCGCTTGGCCAGCTGCCGCATGCGCTGATGCGGTCCAACCTGGGCACGTCCGAGGCGAAGGCCGCGCTGGCCCAGGCCTATGCCGCCGGGGACAACTTCGATGGCGAGATCGAAAACCGGCGACCCGACGGCCAGGTCTACTGGACCCGCACCGAAGTCCGTCCGCTGCGCAGCGCAGAAGGCCTGCTGACCGGCTTCATGGCCATCGACACCGACGTGACCGCGGTGCGCCAGGCCAACCAGGCGCTGCAGCGCGAGCGCCAGCGGCTGGAGCACGTGCTCGATGGCAGCGACGCGGGCAGCTGGGAGGTCAATGCGCAGACCGGCGAGCTGCGCGCCGATGCACGCTGGGCGGCGATGTTCGGCTACACGCTGGACGAGGTGCAGTCCTTCAGCTTCGCCAACTTCTGCACCATGGTGCACCCGGACGACGTGCCGCCGATGCTGGAACAGGGCCGCGCGCACCGGGCCGGCACGGTCACGCTGTACGAAGTCGAACAGAGGGTGCGCCACAAGCAGGGGCACTGGATCTGGACCCAGTCGCGTGCCAAGTTCGTCTCGCGCACGCCGGAAGGCCTGCCCGAATGGGCCGCCGGCACCCACATCGACATCAGCCAGCGCAAGGCCCACGAGGCCGAGCTGGCCGAGCAGCGCCTGCGCACCGACACCATCTTCGCCAGCCTGCCCGGCGTGGTCTATGAATTCGAGCGGCCGGCCCAGGGTGAATCGCGCTTTGTGTTCCTCAGTGGCTCGGCCGCCAGCGTGCTGGGCCTGACCCCGGCCGAGCTGCTGGCCGACCGCCACCAGCTCTACCGCAATGTGCACGGCGACGACCTGCCTGGCCTGAACGAGGACATGAACGCCTCCAGCCGCGACCTGACGCCGCTGCGCAGCGAATTCCGGCTGCGCGTGGGCGAGGCCTGGCGCTGGATCGCGGTCGATGCGCTGCCCACGCGCCGCGAGGACGGCGGCATCGTCTGGTACGGCATGCTGATGGACGTGTGCGCGCGCAAGCAGATCGAGGCCCAGCTGGCCGCGGCCACGCAGCAGGCCGAGGCCGCCAACCGCGCCAAGTCGGCCTTCCTGGCCACCATGAGCCACGAGATCCGCACGCCGATGAACGGCGTGATCGGCATGGCCGAGCTGCTGGCGCAGAGCGCGCTGACCGAGGAGCAGGCCGACGCCGTGCACACCATGCGCGACTCGGCCAGCTCGCTGCTGCGGCTGATCGACGACATCCTGGACTTCTCGAAGATCGAGGCTGGCCACCTGGTGCTGGAGCGCACGCCGGTTCGCCTGGCCGCGCTGGTCGAGCGCCTGTGCGACGCGCTGCAGCCGGTGGCCACCGCGCGCCAGGTCGAGCTGCAGCTGTTCTGCTCGCCCGAGCTGCCCGAGCTGGTGATGACAGACCCGGTGCGGCTGCGCCAGATCGTCAACAACCTGCTCAGCAACGCGATCAAGTTCTCCGCCGGCCTGCCCGGACGGCGCGGCCGCGTGGCGCTGCGCGTGGAGCCCGACTGCGCGCAGCCCGGCCAGGTGCGCTTCGAGGTCAGCGACAACGGCATCGGCATGGACCCGGCCACCATCGACCGCATCTTCCTGCCCTTCACCCAGGCCGAGGTCTCGACCACGCGCCGCTTCGGCGGCACCGGCCTGGGCCTGACCATCAGCGAGCGCCTGATCAGCCTGCTGGACGGCAGGATCCAGGTTCGCAGCGAACCCGGCCTGGGCACCACCTTCGAGGTCGGCCTGCCGCTGCCCGCGGCCGATCCGGCCCTGGCCACCCGCCACCGCGACAGCCACCTGCCAGGCCAGGATGGCGACCGGCTCGCGCCGGCGCCTGTGCTGCCCGAGCCCGCCTGGCAGCCCAGCGCCACCCCCGAGCTGCATGGGCTGACGGTGCTGCTGATGGCTCACGGCGCCTTGCCCACCGACGACCTGGCCGCCTATCTGGTGCCCACCGGCGCTCGCGTGCAGCGGGTCGACAGCCTGACCCAGGCCCAGGATCTGGCCGCGGCCCACGCCGGGCCGGTGGTGCTGGTGGACGCAGCGGACGACAGCCCGCCCGAATGGCGCAGCCCGCTGCCCGGCATGCCCGGCGACCTGCGCCAGCTGCTGATCGGTGGTGGCCGCCTGGGCCCGGCCCAGCTGGTGGCACCCAATGTTGGCGCGCTGGGCGTGCTGCGGCGCCAGGCCTTGTTGCGCGGCGTGGCCATGATGGCCGGCCGTGCCTCGCCAGAGTTGCGCGCCAACGTCATCAGCGCAGCCGCGCTCGGCCTGACGCCGGTGCCGGCGCCAGGGGCGCACTCGCTGGTCCGGCCCGGCATTGCCGACGACCCGCAGCAGCCGCCAGCCCCGCCGCCGCTCAGCGTGGCCGAGGCGCGCGCCCGCGGCCGGCTGATCCTGGTCGCCGAAGACGATCCTGTGAACCAGAAGGTCATCCAGCGCCAGCTGGCTTTGCTGGGCCACACGGCCGAAGTGGTCGACGACGGCCGCCAGGCCTTGCAGCGCTGGCGCGAAGGCCAGCATGCGCTGCTGCTGACCGACCTGCACATGCCCGAGCTGGACGGCTATTCGCTGGCCACCCAGCTGCGGCGCGAAGAATCGCCCGGGCAGCACATGCCCATCGTGGCACTGACGGCGAACGCGCTGAAAAGCGAAGAGCAGCGCGCGCTGGCCGCCGGCATGGACGGCTACCTGACCAAGCCGGTGCCGCTGCGCGCGCTGCGCATTGCGCTGGACGCCTGGCTGCCGCCGCGCCACGAAGCCACGCCGCCCGCGGAGCCGCCGCCAGCGCCATCGGCCACGTCGGCTCCGTTGGTGCCAGCCAGCCTGCTGCCCGAGGTGCTGCCGGTGCTGCGGCTGGACGTGCTGCGCGCGCTGATTGGCGATGCCCCCGAAGTCGTCGATGAATTCCTGCGCGATTTCCGCAGCTCGGCGCGCACGCTGGCCCATGAGCTGCGCCTGGCTCACGCCGCGGGCGATGCCAAGCAGGCGGCCGCGCTGGCGCACAAGCTGAAGTCTTCATCGCGCTCGGTGGGCGCACTGGCGCTCGGCGAGCTCTGCGCCACGCTGGAGCAGCAGGGGCGACGACTGGACCCAGCCGCGCTGACGCGTGGCCTGGCCGGATTCGAACAGGCGTTTGCAGCACTGGAACAGGCGCTGGCCACGGCGCTGGGACAGGCCCGAGGGCAGGAGGAGGCATGGCCGTCATGACAAGACTCGAACACACGGTGCTGGTGGTGGACGACGAGCCGTTTGTGCTCAAGCTGCTGACCCGCCAATTGCAGAATCTGGGCGCGCGCCGGGTCGTCGCCGTCGGCTGCGCGACCGAGGCGCTGGCGCTGCTGCGCGCCGCGCCGCCGCTGCCCGAGATCCCGTCCGCCGACGGCGCAGCCACGCCCGCCGGCGCCCCCATAGGCCTGGTCTTCTGCGACCTGCAGATGCCCGACATGGACGGCGTCGAATTCATCCGCCACCTCGGCGAAGCCGGTTACCAGGGCGACCTGGTGCTGATCAGCGGCGAGGCGCCCCGCATCGTGCAGACGGCGGTGCGGCTGGCCCGCGCGCACGGGCTGAGCGTGCTGGGCGCCCTGGACAAGCCGGTCTCGCCCGAACAACTGCGCCAGCTGCTGGACGGCCCGCGCACACCGGCACCGCCGCGCCACGCCAACAGCCCGCGGCCCAGCAAGGTGCAGGCCGACGAGCTGCCACGCGCGCTGGCGCAGCACGAGTTCGTCAACCACTACCAGCCCAAGGTCGAACTGGCGACCGGGCGCTGGGTCGGCGTCGAAACCCTGGTGCGCTGGCAGCACCCGGTGCACGGCCTGGTGAGCCCGGACCAGTTCATTGGCCTGGCCGAGGAGCAAGGCCTGATCGGCGAGCTGACGCGCCAGGTGCTGCGCCGGGCGCTGCGCGATTCACGCGAATGGACCTCGCAGCAGCGCCACCTGCAGGTGGCCGTCAACATCTCGATGGACAGCCTGTCGGCACTGGACTTCCCGGACCAGATCGCCGCCGAGGCCGCCGCCGCCGGCGTGGCCTTGTCCAGCCTGGTGCTGGAAGTCACCGAGAGCCGGCTGATGGCGCATCCGCTGGCCACGGTGGACGCGCTGACCCGCCTGCGGCTCAAGCGCGTCAGCGTCGCGATCGACGACTTCGGCACCGGCCACTCGTCGCTGACGCAGTTGCGCGACATCCCGTTCGACGAGCTGAAGATCGACCGCAGCTTCGTGCACGGCGCCTGGCGCGATGCCTCGCTGCGCAGCATCGTCGAATCCAGCCTGGGCCTGGCCGGCCAGCTCGGCATGAGCACCGTGGCCGAAGGCGTGGAAGACGAGGCCGACTGGCAGCTGCTGCGCCAGGCTGGCTGCCAGCTGGCCCAGGGCTATTTCATTGCCCGGCCCATGCCGGCCGAAGAGCTGGACGCCTGGCAGCTGCGCTGGGCCACACGCGCCGCCTGGCTGACAGGACGCTGACGCCAGACCGCCTGCTCGCCGCCCAGGTGCACATTGCCGCATGGGGGGTGAAGCATTGCAAAGTGCTTCCCGGAACAGACCCTGCTGGCAAGCTTCATGCTTCGCTCAGCGAACGTTGGGGCCCGCACTTCAAGGCGCAGCAAGCGCATCAAAGTGCACGTTACATCTGGTGACCTGTCATGCGCTGCATTCACAATGCGGCCCGTGGCAGCGCAGGTCCAGGCGTTGTTTTGTCTGTTTCGTCTCCAGAGGTAATTTGTGAGTACACGCCCACTGACTGCATTGACGCTGGCCGGCATGACCCTGCTCGCGCCGCTTGCGGCCCATGCCCAAGCGCTAAAACCTGACTTCGCGCCCAATGAAACCCAGGCCGCGCCGCGCAAGGACCTGCTGGACCTCGAGTTCAGCCCCTCGCGCAGCATGTTCACCTGGTGCGACAAGAACGGCCAGCTGTGGGTCGGCACGCTGGACCCTGCGACCGGCAACATCCTGAAGCCGACCTACAAGCTGCTGGACACCGATGCCATCACGCCGCAGGAGATGAGCATCACGACCAACGGGCCGGAGTGGGTGTCGACCTCCACTGGCGACCACGTCGTCTACACCAAGTTCGTGGCCGATCCGGCCAAGCCCTCGGCCGCCCGGCTGGCCCTGGTCGAAGGCAGTGCCGACGGCACGACCTGGGGCGCACCCATCATGCTGGGGCCCAATGCGGGCCGCAACGCGCCGTATGCCAGCGATGACACTGGCGACACGCAACCGCGCATCAGCTATGTCGATGCGAAGAACAACCACTACTGGCGCTACCTGTACGACGTCGCGTCGGAAGCGCCAGTGCTGGGCATGGCGCGCACGCCCAAGCCGGTTTCGGTGCGCTTCACCAAGGGCAACAACGGCCTGGTCTATTCGCAGGACGTCAACGGCACCAATCAGGTGTTCATGGAACAGCTCGACACCGGCAAGCTGACCCAGATCACCAGCGACGACGGCGCCAAGGACGTGCGCACGGTGCCCTGGATGTGGCGCGCGCCCGAATACAACAACAAGCTGGTGCTGCTGAGCACCGTCAACGAAAACGAGCTGCGCTTCTACAAGGGTGACGGCTCGGGCAAGTGGGCGGTCATCAACAGCATCATGCTGCCTGCCGGCAGCACCGTGGCCTCGCCCGAGCCCTTCGTCTACCTGGGCAAGTCCTACGTGGTGCTGGCGGTCAAGAGCGAGCCCTACACCTACCCGACGGCCATCTACATCGCCGCGGTCTCGCCCACTGCCGCCACCAAGCTGTGGAAGGTCAGCGACGACGCCGATGGCCACGAGCGCATCGACCCTGAAGTCTTCATCACCACCCAGAACGGCGTGGTGGTCTTCTACAACAAGTTCAACCCGGCGATGGACCCGACCGGCGAGCAGCCCACCTGCGCCGCCTGCTCCGAAGGCCTGTTCCGCGCCACCACTGGATTGTGAGAGCGCCCCCGGGCCGACGCCAGCGTCGTCCGCCCCCCGAGGGGGTCAGGGAAACTTGGGGCGACCCGGCGTTTCCTTGAGACAGCGCGTCGCCAGGTCGATGGACTGTCCGCGGTTTCTTTTTGGGTACACACCCGCTTTTCAGGGCATTGAAGGGATGCGGGCCGGGCCAGACTGGCGGACGTCATGCCCCACCCTCCCCGTTTGCTGAAACTCGTCTGGCCGCTGTTCCTCGAACTCGGTCTCGGCATGGCCGTGAGCCTGATCGGCACCGCGCTGGCTGCCCGGCTGTCCGACGAAGCAGGCGCCGGCTTTGCGCTGGCCAACCATGTGTTCGCCACGCTGTTCATGCTGTTCCGCGTCATTGGCGCGGGCATCAGCGTGGTGCTCACGCAATGCCTGGGCAGCCAGCGCCGTGACCAGGCCGACGCCGTGGCGCGTGCCGCGCTGGGTGCCGCCACCTGGATCGGCGCCGCAGCGGCCGTGATGGCGCTGGTCGGCGCGCGCGGCATGCTGGGTCTGGTGAATGCCCCGGCCGAGGTGCTGGTCGTCGCCGTGCCCTTCCTGATGACGCTGGCACCCTGCATCCTGCTGGACGCCTGGAATGCCTCGATGGCCAGCGTGATGCGCTCGCACCTGCACGCCCGCGAGGCGCTGTTCGTCATCATCACGATGCACCTGGTGCACCTGCTGCTGGCCGTGCCACTGATGCGCGGCTGGGGCCCGGTGCCGGCGCTGGGCCTGCCCGGCTACGCACTGGCCATGCTGGGCGCGCGCTTGCTGGGTGTGGCGCTGCACCTGCTGCTGTGGAAAGTGCGCCTGGGCCTGGTGCCCACCCGGCGCGACTGGTGGCACCCGCCGCGCCGCCAGCTGGCCGCGATCCTGCGCATCGGACTGCCCGGCGCCGCCGAGAACCTGAGCTGGCGGCTGTGCTTCATGGCCAGCGTGGCCGCGGCCGGCCACATGGGCGCGCAGGCGCTGGCCACCCATGCCTACGTGATGCAGGTCATGTACTGGCTGCTGCTGTTTGGCGCAGCCACCGGCCTCGCGGTCGAGATCGTGGTCGGGCACCTGATTGGCGCCGGCCAGCTGCACGAGGCCCACCAACTGGTGCGCAAGGCGCTGGGCCGGGGCATTGTCGTCAGCCTGTGCCTGGCCTTGCTGGCCGCACTGGCCGGCCGCCAACTGCTGGGCCTGTTCACCGAAGATGCGGAGATCCTGCGCAACGGCGCCTTGCTGCTGTGGCTCACGGTGCTGGTCGAACCCGGCCGCACCTTCAACCTGGTGGTCATCAACGCGCTGCGCGCCGCCGGCGACGCCCGCTACCCGGTGATCGCCGGCACCGGTTCATTGGTACTGGTGCTGGCCGGCGGCAGCTGGCTGCTGGGCGTGCACCTCGGCCTGGGCCTGCCGGGCCTGTGGCTGGCCTATGCCTGCGACGAATGGATACGCGGCCTGCTGATGTGGCGCCGCTGGGCCAAGCAAGCCTGGGTGCCCCACGCCCGCGCGACGCATCGCGCGTTGCGCCGGGATCGCCATGATGGCGACGTCAACCTGGCCGCAGCCTAGCGAGCCAGCAGCCGGCGCCGGGCCGCCCCAAGCGGCTGCGCAACCCGCTTGGCGGGTGGTCTCGCGTACTCGCGGGACCGGGCGCCTCAGCTCAAGCGGCGCGTCGCAGGCGGAGCAGAGCCGCGCCCAACTCACCGCGCAGCACCAGCACGTCCCCTTCGAGCACACCCGAACGGGTCTGCTCCAGCAGGCGCAGGAACTGGTCTTCGTTTTCCATCACCGGCGTGCCCATGCAGAGCTTGCGGGTGGCGGCCAACGGGCCGAAGCGCAGTTGCTCGCCTTCGATCTGCAGCTTGCCGCCAAAGCCGTTGCAGCCGCCCGAGCCGCTGACCTGCGTGGCGCTGATGAACTGCAGCGACGGCAGGCCGCCGCCAGGCGTGGCACTGCTGTCCAGGCTGATCGCGATCCAGCGACTGCCGACCAGCTCGTGCAATGCGCTTGGCGTCGAGACGGGCGGCTTGGCGCCACTGGCCGTCGGCGCGCTGCCGCAGCCCCCCAGCAAACCGGCACCGGCCCCGGTGCACAGCGCGGCGGTCAGGCCCCACCCGGCCATCCATCGCTTCATGATCAACCTCTTTCCGATGTGTCAGCGCTCACAAGAAGATGCAGGCTGCAGCACCATTTTCTCATCCCCTGGCGTTGTCAGGGCCTGGCCGCGCTGACCTCGATCTCCACCAGCCAGCCCGGGTTCACCAGCCCGGCGACCTTGACCGTCGAGCGCACCGGCAGGTTGGGCTGGGCTGCACTGCCGAAAAACTGGCGGTAGCCGTCCATGAAACCGTCGAAATCCATCGCGCCATTCAGCGCCGGGTCGCCGACCAGGAACACCTGCATGCGCACCACGTCCTTCATGCCCAGCTTCAGCGCAGCCAGCGTGGCCTCGATGGCTTTCAGCGTGCTGACGGTCTGCACGCGGGTATTGCCAAACGAGGCCACGCTGTTGGGCGCTGCGGCCGGATCGGCCACCGTCGGGCCGGCGCCGCTGAGGTGAACCATCGTCACGCCGGCCGGCACTTCGACCGCGCGGGCAATCGGAAAGTCGGAGTTCGGGATCTTGTAGCGGATGACTTCGGCGGCCTGCGTGGCGCCCGCCAGCAGCAATGCGGCGACGGCGAAGAGGGGGGCTTTGGGCATGAGGTTCTCCAATTCGAATTCAGCGCTGGCGCTTCACGTCCGCGGCCGTGACAGGCAGCGGCAAGGGCTCGCCAGCCGCAGGCCTTGGCCCGAACTGCTGGCGCACGAAGTTGACGACCGCCGCGACCTGCACGTCTTCCATGAACTCGCCGACGGGCGGCATCGCCCTGCGGCCGTGCAGCACGTTGTGGATCACGTATTCGGCCATGCCGGCGCGCACGTTGCCGCGCAGCGCCGGGTAGGCACCCGCGCCTTGTGCGCCCTGCCCCTGGTCCATGTGGCAGCCCTGGCAGGCGGCGCGGTAGAGCGCCGCGCCATCGCGCTGCTGGAAGGTCCAGCCCTGCGACAGCAGCGGGTCGACCGAATCGGCCCTGGCCAGCGAGGACGCCGCGAGCAGCAGCGCAAAAACGAGCTTGTTCATCATGGTGTGGCCACCGCCTTGGCATGCAGCCGGCCCACCGCGTCCAGCGCCGACAGCACCGCGCCCTCCTGCCAAGCCGGCAGCAGCGAAGCGTGTTCGCCGGCCAGCACAACCCGGCCGTCGACGGCGCACAGGTTCGCGTAGTGCGCCGCGCGCAGCTCGTCGCGCCACTCGGCAAAACAACCCAGCGTGGCCGGCATGCGGTGCCAGGCGACCGACATCCCGTTCTCGAACTCGGCCGGGTACTGCGGGTGGATGCGGGCACCTTGTTCCATCGCAATGCGCACGCGCTGGTCCGGCGCCATGCCGCTCAACTCGAAGGCGTTGGGGCCCCACACGTAGGCGCCCAGCAGCACGCCCTTGCCGCCGCGGTTGAAGTCGGTCGACGGGTAGCCGATCTGCGTGATCGGCAGGTCGGTGCGGGTGTTGCCGCCGAAGATGCGCTCGTCTTCCTCCCAGAAGCGGCGGCGGAACTGCAGCCCCACCTTCACAGCCGCTGCATACGGCACCGCCTCGATGGCGGCCTGCAGCGCCGGCTGCACCTGCAGCGCCAACTGTCCCAGCACCGACAGCGGCAGCGTGCAGACGCACCAGTCGGCCTGCGCGACCTGCTCGCTCGCACCGTCGCGCAAATAGCGCACCGTCACGCCACGCCCGTCCTGCGCAATGCCGGTGACCTTGGCACCCAGCGTGACCAGCGGCGCCACCTCGCGGTAGATCGCCTGCGCAATGCGGTCCATGCCGCCGACCGGCTGGAACATCGTCGTCTGGTACTCGTAGCCATGGCCATCGGCCAGCCCGCGCCACAGCCCGCTCTTGAGCAGGTCACTCAGCGCCACAGGCTGCGAAGGCACCGGCGCCGGCATCAACCCGCCGGCCGGCGGCACCTGCCAGCCGCGCCGGTCGGCGCTGTGGAAGCCCGCCGTGTAGCGAAAGTCCTTGTCCAGTGCGCCCCAGCCCCGCAAGGCCTCGCGCAGCTGGTCCAGGTCGTCCTTGCTGACCGCGGCGTCCAGCTTCGCAGCCGGAGCCAGCCGGGCCAGCAGCTCGGCGATCTGGCCGTTGAAATCCGCCTGCACCTCGCGAAAGCGCTGCGGCCTGCCGCCAAACGCGTCGGGGCTGTGCAGGTAGGCGTTGTGGTTGACCTGCACAAACGGCTCCAGCGGCACCTGGAAGCGCTTGGCGTAGTCCAGCACGCCATGGTGGTGGTGCGGAATGCGCCAGGGGCCGGGATTGAAGTACAGGCCCGGGTCGAACTGGCAGTGCTGCGTGGCGCCGCCCAGCTCGGTGTAGCGGTCGCCGCCGCGCAGCGTCCAGGCCCGGCCACCGGCGCGCTGCTGGTACTCCAGCACCTGCACCTGGTAGCCGGCGGCACGCAGCTCCAGCGCAGAGACCAGCCCGGCCATGCCGGCGCCCAGCACCAGCACCCTGGCGCCGCGTGGCGCGCCCTGCAGTTTCGGCGGGCCGGCGTAGCCCGAAGGTTGGGCCTGGGCCAGGCCGCTCATGGCCTGCAGCATCGCACCGCTGCCGGCGGCCCGGGCGATCAGGCCCAGCCAGTCGCGGCGAGTCGGTGCGGCGGCGGTGCCCGGCATGCCGGGTGGGGGAGAAGCAGGATGGGACAAGGCGGCGGCAAGGAAAAAGTCGCCGCCAGCGTACCTTGTTTCAGCCCGGCTTCAAGGCCATTTCATGTCCGGCACCCGCTCGGGTCGGCGGCTCACCAGGCGGGTCCGGCCCGACGGCAACCAGGCCTGGCGCCCGCCCTTTTCGGTCGCTGCAAAGCCGGCCAGCAACTGGCCGTCGTGGCCATACAGGCCGGCCTCGCCAACACCCAGGTCGACGTGATCCCCCGCCAGCGGCAGCCCTTGCTGACACTCGCCCAGCTCCAGGCTCAAGGCCTCGACATGGCCAGGCAGCAGCAGCTGGACCAGGCTTCGGCCACCGAGCTGCACCATCTGCAGCACCCGGGCTTGCAGCACCAGGCCTGCGGCGCGCCGTTCGGTGGCCTCCCTCAGCACCTGCAGCCTGGCGGGCCGCAGGCCCAGCGCGATGACGGCTTCGGCGGGCAGGACAGGCAAGGGCTCGGGCCAGACCGCCTGCCCCGCTTCGCCAGCCTGCAGCAGCAGGCGCCCATCCGCCGTGCGCGAGGCACGCACAGGCAAATAGACCAGGCGCGGCGCGCCCAGGAACTCCGCCAGGTAACGATTGCGCATGGGATTGCGCATGGCGCTGCGGTCCACCACCGCAGCCGGCGCGGCGGCGAGCACCTTGCCCAGCTTCATGGCCCCGCCTGCGCTGCAATGAACTGCCGGTACCAATGGGCGCTGTCCTTGGCAGTGCGTTGCTGGGTGGCGTAGTCCACATGGAACAGGCCGAAACGCTTGGCGTAGCCCGAGTTCCACTCGAAGTTGTCCAGCAGGCTCCAGTAGAAGTAGCCGCGCACGTCCACCCCGAGCTGCATCGCCCTGGCCAGGGCCTGCAGGTGGCTCTGCAGGTAGGCGATGCGGGGCGTGTCGGCCACGCGACCTTCGCGGAGTTCGTCCGCATTGGCCATGCCGTTTTCGGTGATGAAGATCGGCGGCGGCGCGTATTCGCGGGTCAGCCGCACCAGGTGCTGCGTGAGCACCTCCGGCACCACCTCCCAGCCCATGTCGGTGAAGCCTTGCAGGCCGGGCGCGGGCGGTGCCGGCGGGCTCGCACTGATGATGCTGCGGGTGTAGAAGTTCAGCCCCAGGAAGTCCAGCGGCTGCTGGATCGTGGCCATGTCGCCAGGCTGGACGCGCGGCGCATCCGCGCCCAGGTACGCCAGCACATCGGCTGGGTAGGTGCCGCGGAACACCGGGTCCATGTACCAGCGCACGTTCAGGCCGTCATCGATGCGGGTGGCGATGCGGTCCGCCTCGTTGGGCGCCGCCGCAAAGGACGGCGTGTGATTGAGCACGATGCCCAGCGGCGTGCGGCAGACCGCCCGCATGGCCTGGATGGCCTGGCCATGGGCCAGCAGCAGATGGTGCGAGACCTGCGCGGCCTCGGCACGGCTGGTGTGGCCGGGCGCGAACTGCGCCGTCTCGTAGCCCAGCGTGGCCACGCACCAGGGCTCGTTGAGGGTGGCGATGGAGTGCAGGCGGTCACCGAAGCGGCGCGCCACCTCGGCCGCATAGTCTGCAAACAGCGGCGCGATGTCTCGGCTCAGCCAACCGCCGATGCTGTCCTCCAGCGCCGCTGGCAGGTCCCAGTGATAAAGCGTTGCAAGCGGCTGGATGCCGGCGGCCAGCAACTCGTCGAGCAGGCGGTCATAGAAGTCGAACCCGGCCTCGTTCCAGGCACCGCGCCCCTGCGGCTGCAGGCGGGACCAGGACAGCGAAAAGCGGTACGCGCCCAGGCCCAGCCAGCGCATCAGGCCGACATCCATGGCATAGCGGTGGTAATGGTCGCAGGCGACCTCGGGGGTGGACGCATCCTTGATGCGGCCGGGCTGGGCGCAGAAGCGGTCCCAGATCGAAGGGCCACGGCCGTCCTCCCGGGCGGCCCCCTCGATCTGGGCGGCACTGGTCGCCGAACCCCAGAGGAAATCCGAGGGGAACTTGTCAGCGAGGGTCATCAGAACTCGATGCCGGCGTTCACGCCCAGGGTCAGCGGCGGCAGGTACTGCGACTGCCACGCGCCAAAGGCGTTCTGCGCATTCGTCTTGACCTTGGCGTTCTCGATGTTGCGCACCCACAGGTCCGTCCACCAGCCCTTGGCCGCGCTGTAGCGCAGCCCCACATCGGTCCGGGTGTAGGCCTTCTGCTTGTCCCCGTCGCCGAGGTTGAAGACGCTCAGCCAGCTGGCGGTCTCGTAGTGCAGCGCGATGCGCGGTGTCAAGGTGCCGCCGTTGTCAAAGCCGAAGGTGTGCTGGTATTGCACCTGAGCGGAGAAGCGCGGGGCGTGCGGCAGCTCGTGCCCGGTGACGTCCAGGCAGTTGCTGATCAGCGGATCCGGGCAGGCCGGCAAGGCGTAGTCGTTGCTGCCCGCCAGCAGCTTGCCCAGCCGGGTGTGCGCGTAGGCAAGCGAGAGCTGCACCCGGTCGGCCTCGGTCAGCTTGGCGGCCAGTTCGGATTCGACGCCGTAGACCTTGGCGCCCTCGGCGTTCGAGGTGGCCAGCGAGTGGCTGCCGTCCGGGTTGGTGACCGGCGCGCTGAACTGGAAGTCCTTGAAGTTCTCGTAGTAGATCGCGTTGTTGAACCTTACCGAGCCGCCCGCCAGCGTCATCTTGCTGCCGACCTCGTAGTTGGTCAGGGTCTCCATGCCATATGGGCGGCCTCCGTCCTGCAGGCCGCCGGACTTGTAGCCGGTGGACACGCTGCCGTAGAACAAGGTGTCCTTGTCGACCTGGTAGCTCAGGCGACCCAGGTAGGTGGCCTTGTCGCCCTTGTAGTGCCCATCGTTCTTCTGGTAGCTGGAGAAACCGGAGCCCGCCGCCAGCGGATCGCTGCCCGCATCCAGAGGTACCTGTGGCACCGTGGCGTCGCCGGTCCAGCCGTTGTTGGTGCCGCCTATGTTCTTGCGGTCGTCGTGGGTGTAGCGGGCGCCGCCGGTGAGGTGCAGCGCCTCGCTGAGGTTCCAGGTGGCCTGGCCGAACACCGCCTGCGAGTTGACGGTTTCCTTGGGCTGGATGAACGAGCCCTGCCAGCCCACCGTGCCCTGCTGGGTGCCGTTCATGATGGGAATGTCGAAGCGGATGCCGTTGTCCTCGGCCGCGTAGTAAAGGCCCAGGATCCAGTCGATCTCGTGCTTGCCGGTGGACAGCAGCTCCAGCTCGTGGCTGTGATTGGTGTACCTGGACCAGTTGGTGCGGTTCTGCTGGTAGGTGGCGCCGGTGGTGAAGCTGGTGGGCACCTTGGCGCCGCCATCCTGGTCGTAGTCCGCCGAGCCGGTGAAGCGCGACCAGCCACCGATGTAGGCCAGGGCCAGGTCGGGGCTCAGCGCGTAGTCGATGCGGCTGCGGAAGGTGTTGCTGTCACGGTGCATGGCCGGCGCGGTGTCGATCAGCGCAGACCAGAAGCTCTCGCCCTCGCGCGGGGTCTGCATCAGGTTCATGCTGGGCGTGCCGCGGTCCAGGAATTTCTCGTAGGACAGGTCGATGCTCATGGCCTCGCTGGGCTTCCACAGCAGGCTCAGGCGGCCGGCCGTCTGGTCCTGTGCGCTGTAGCGAGGGCCGCCCTGCACGAAGATGTTCGGGTTCAACGGCTGGAAGGCGATCGGGTTGGCCGGATGGGCGGTGTTCCATGCGTCGATCACCGGCGCCGCAGCGGCCTGCTGGCTGGCCAGCGAAAGCTGCGGCGCACGCTGGTAAGCCACAAAGCCGTCGTGCTGCTCGTGCACCAGCGCCACGCGCAAGGCCATGTCGTCGCTCAGCGGCAAGTTCATCGCACCGCGCACGCCAATGCGGCCATAGTTGCCCAGCCCGCCCTCCACGCTGCCCATCAGCTTGCCCAGCACCGGCTTGGCCGTCTGCATGTTGACGGCGCCCACCGTCGAGTTGCGGCCCCACAGCGTGCCCTGCGGCCCCCGCAGGACTTCCACCGACTCCAGGTCGAACATCAGCGCCGCAGCGCCTTCGGCACGGGGCGCATAGATGCCGTTGACGAACATCGCCACCTCAGGGTCGGCGTACTCGGTCTTGGCACTGTCATTGCCAATGCCGCGCAGCGTCATCGTGATGACCCCGTGGTCGCCCTGGGTGGTGGCCTGGAAGCTCGGCACCAGGTTGACCATGTCGGCAATGGTCTGGACATGGTTGTCGTCCAGCTGTGCCGAGTTGATGGCCGTGACGGCCACCGGCGTGCGCTGCAGCGGCGTGCTGCGCTTGGTGGCGGTGATCACCACCTGGGACAGCGCGTTCACGCTGGTCTCGGCTTCCGGGGCCGGCTTGGGTGCAGCGGGATCGGCGGCCTGCGCGTGGGCGGTGCCGGCCAACAGGCTCAGCACCGCCAGGACGATGGGGGTCTTCAAGGCCAGGCGCGCTGGCTGGGCAACATGGGTCATCTTGTCTCCTGTCATGGGCACGGGCCGCGTCAGCGAAGGCTGCGCATGCTCTCCTGCGGACTGGCTCGTTGTTCGAGCCAGCAGCTCCCGGCCTTCGAGGGCTGTGCCTCGAAGTGCCGATGGGCCGGATCCTAACGACGCGATGACAGCGCTGTCAACGGTACAAATGACAGCGGTGTCAAAGATCGTTCTATGATGTTTTCCAGACACTCAGTGAGAACCCTCGGCTCGCTGGACGGCCGCGCCAGAGGGGCACGCCGCGGTGTCTCCCGGCGCGCACACGCGCCACCCACCTCGTCATGGAAGCTGCCATGTCCACACAGACACCACCGGTCCGGAACGTCCTCATCCTCGGCGGCGGAACGGCCGGCTGGCTCACCGCCTGCTACCTGGCCCGCCACCTGTGCAGCGACCAGCCGGGGGGCATCCGCATCCGCCTGGTCGAGGCCAGCGACATCCCGATCATTGGCGTCGGGGAAGGCAGCTTCCCTTCGATGCGCGGCACGCTTGCGGCCATCGGCATCGACGAGGCCCGCTTCATCCGCGAATGCGGCGCCACCTTCAAGCAAGGCATCCGCTTTGACGACTGGCAGCACGCGCCGGGGACCGCGACGACGCAGCCTCGCTCCTACTTCCATCCTTTCAGCACGCCCAGCCAGCGCCCGGGTGCGCCCGAGCTGGTGCCCGCATGGGTGGCGGGCGCGGCGCCCGGCGTGGCCCTGGCCGACGCGGTGACGCTGCAGGCCGCGGTGGTGGCCGCGCGGCGCGGGCCCAAGCGGCCGGGCGACGGCGACTTCAGCGGCGCGATGAACTACGCCTACCACTTCGATGCCGGCAAACTCGCCGGCCTGCTGGGCCGCCGCGCCCGCGAGCTGGGCGTGCAGCACCAGCTCGCCCAGGTGGAACGTGTGGCGCTGCGCGCAGATGGCGGCATTGCCGCCGTTCACACCCGCTGCGGCCAGCAGCTGGAGGCAGACCTGTACATCGACTGCAGCGGCCTGCGCGCCGAGCTGATCGGCCGCAGCCTGGGCGTGCCGCTGAAGTCGGTGAGCGACCAGCTGTTCGTCGACAGCGCGCTGGCGCTGCAATTGCCCTACCCCGCCGCCGACGTTCCGATTGCCTCCTGCACCATCTCCGCGGCGCAGGAAGCCGGCTGGATCTGGGACATCGGCCTGCAGGAGCGCCGCGGCATCGGCCATGTCTTCTCCAGCCGCCACACCGACGCCACGCAGGCCGAGCGGGTGCTGCGCGCCTATGCCGGCCCCACGGCGGACGGACTGCCGGTGCGCTCGCTGCAGCTGCCGCTGGGCTACCGTGAACTGCAGTGGCAGCACAACTGCGTGGCCGTGGGCCTGTCAAGCGGCTTCCTGGAGCCGCTGGAGGCCTCGGGCATCGGCCTGATCGAGACGGCCGCCTACCTGATCGCCCACCTGTTCCCGTACGACGGGCAGATGGCTCCGGTGGCGCGGCATTTCAACCAGTTCATGCGCCAGCGCTACGAGCGCATCGTGGACTTCATCAAGCTGCACTACGGCCTGAGCCAGCGCGAGGACAGCGCCTTCTGGCGCGACAACCGCGACCCCGCCAGCTTCAGCCCGCACCTGCGCGAACAACTGGCCATGTGGCGCTGCCGCCCGCCGCACCGGCTGGACTTCATCACCGACGTGGAGATGTACCCGCCGTCCAGCTGGCAGTACGTGCTCTACGGCATGGGCTTCGAGACCGAGCGCCACGCGGCCTGGCAAGCGGGCCAGCCGCTCGCGGCGGCCTTGGCCGAGATGCGCCAGTTGCGCTCGCTGGCACCACATGCGGTGGCCGACCTGCCAGACCACCGGGCCCTGGTGACGGCGCTGTGCGGGCGTGCCGCCGAGCGCGAGCCTGTCAACGTGCGCGCTTGACCACTGCCTTGGTGCCAGCCTTCGAAGCGGCCCTCGCCGCTGGCCGTGGCGCGGCTTGCGGCGCAAGCCCAAGCTCCGCCTTGCCGCCAGGGGCGCTGGTCGAGTCGCGCACCACCAGTTCATAGGGCAGGACCCGGTGCGGCGGACCGGTCTCGCCATCGTCGTGGCGCGACACGGTGAGCATCTGCACCGCCTCGTGCGCCATCTCGTTCATCGGCTGCCGCACGGTGGTCAGCGGCGGCCAGACCAGGCTGGCTGCGGCGGAGTCGTCGAACCCGGCGATGGACAGATCGTCCGGCACGATCTGCCCCAGGCGCTGGGCGGCCGCCAGCACGCCCAGCGCCATGTCGTCGTTGCCGGCAAAGACGGCGGTCGGCCGCTGCCTGCGACTGAGCAGGTGGTGCGCTGCGTCAACGCCCGAGTCGAAGCAGAAGTCGCCGCGGTAGACCATCTCGGGGTCCACGGCCAGGCGGTGGGCCTTCATCGCCCGCAGGTAGCCCTGGTAACGCAGGCCGGACGCGGCCTGGTTCTTCGGCCCCTGGATGAAGGCAATGCGGCGATGGCCCAGGCTGATCAACAGGTTGGTGATCTCCTCGGCCGCACGGGTGTCGTCCATGCGCACGCTGGGCATGTCCGGCAGGTCGCGGGCGGGGGAGATCAGCACGCAGGGCGTGGCGCTGTCGCGCAGCGCTGCCAGCACCTGCGGGTTGTCGCACAGCGGCGGCGTCAGGATCATGCCGTCGGGCCGCAAGGCCCAGACCATGCGATCCACCTGCTCTGCCAAGTCCGGCGCGTCGTCATGCAGGGACTCCACCACCAGGTGATAGCCGGCCTCGCGGCAACGCAGCGTGGCGCCCTGCTGCACCCCGCCGACGAAGGCCGCGCTCGGATCGTAGTAAAGCAGCCCGATCAGGAAGGAGCGGGCACCGGCCAGGCTGCGGGCCGACTGCTTGGGCCGGTAGTTGAGCTCGGCCACGGCCCGCTGCACCGCCTCGCGGGTGTCTTCCCGCACCCCAGGCTCCTGGTTGACCACGCGCGAAACCGTCTTGATCGAAACCTGGGCCAGGCGGGCCACGTCATGGATGGTGGCGGTCGCGGTGCTGCGCTTGTTCACGGAAGGCATGCCTTGGAATGGAAGGGACGCATTCACTGTGCCACAGCGCGAGCCCGGGGGTGGCCGGGGGTGGCCGGCTGTTGCGCGGCGCGGAACAGCTCAGCGCGGCGGTAGGCGGCCTGGATCTTCCTCGACGTCCAGCGGACTGGCGGGCACCGCGCGGCCCATCTGCAATCGCCGGTCACGCCGCCGGTCCCATTGCTCGCGGCGGCGCTGGTAACTGCCCATCAGCGGCGTGGCCGAGACGCCGTGCACGCCGATGGACAGCGCAATGCAGGCCAGCGTGGCCGACACCAGCCGCTCGGCGGCCTCGCCCTTCACGCCCATCTGCAGCGCCATCGCCAGGTACAGCAGCGAGCCGACGCCGCGAATGCCGAACCAGGCCACCAGCCCGCGCTGGCCGCGCGGCAAGGGCCGCGGCAGCAGCCCCAGCACGACGCTCACCGGCCGCACGACGACCAGCATCGCCAGCGCGAACAGCAGCACCCCCAGGCTCCACTGCACCCGCGTCATCGCCGCACCGATCAGCAACACCATCAGCACCTCGACCAGCCGCTCGCAGCGCGCACCGAAGGCCCGCAGCTGATGGCCCAGCGGCTCGGCCTCGGGCGCGGGCGATGCGGCCGGGTGGTGGCGCAGCAGCGTCGCACCCGCGGCAAACACCGCCAGGAAACCCGAAACCTCCAGCCACTGGGCCAGGCCCGAGGTCAGCCCGATGGTGCCCAGGTACAGCAGCTCGTCCCATTCGGTCGACGAACCCGAGCGCACGCGGCGCAGCATCAGGTGGCCGATGCCGCGCCCGCAGGCCGCCCCCAGCGCCACGCCGCCGCACAAGGACCAGGCCGTGTCCACCAGCGCCCAGCGCAAGGCGTGGTCGCCCAGTTCGTGCAGGCCGAGGAAGCCCAGCGACAGCAGCACCAGCGGCGCCGCGGTGCCGTCGTTCAGCGCACCCTCGACCGTCAGCGACATGCGCAGCGCATCGCGGTCGCTGGCGTCATGCACCTGCACGTCCGAGGCCAGCACCGGGTCGGTCGGCGCCAGGATGGCCGCCAGCAGCAAGGCCATCGGCAAACTCAGCGGCAACAGCAGCCAGGCCAGCGCGCCGCCCAGCAGCCAGGTCCAGACCACGCCGGAAGTGGCCAGCAGCACGGGGGCACGCCAGGCCTGCCAGTTCGCCGGAATGCGGATCTTCAGCCCGATGGCAAACAAGGACAGCAGCACCGCCAGCTCGCTCAGCACCCGCACCAGCCCGGCATGTTTGTGCGCCAGGTCCAGCCCGGGCAGCGGCGGCACCGCCACGGTCGCCATCACCCAGCCGACGATGAGATAGATCAGCGCCGGCGACAGCGGCAGCCGCCTCACCCACGGCTCGGCCAAGGCCATGGCCACCAGCACGGCCCCGACCAGCAAGAAGCTCGCGCACAACAGCGACATGTCCATGCAGCGCAGGACAGGCAAGCCCCATGCCGCGCATCGCGGCGGGCGCGAGGGCGGCATCGGACGGGATCCGTGCGCCGCCGTCAGCCGCCTCCGACAGCGCCGGGATTGCTTGCCGCAAAGCCGCCGGCCGGCATGTGTAGTTTTGACAGGCCAGCATCGCCCGGCACCGCCAGGTACGACCTGGTGGCGAAAGTTGCGACAAGATAGGCGGCAGTTCACCGGAAAAGACAACAGCTCCGCGCCCGCCCGGCCAGGCATGGACATTGCGCAAGCGCTTGTCATGAACACCCTGACGCTGCGCGGCGAACTTCGCCAGAAACAGACCTTGTCGCCCCGTTTGCAGCAAGCCGTGCGCCTGCTGCAGCTGTCGTCACTGGACTTCAATCACGAGGTCTCCGAACTGCTGGACCGCAACCCCTTCCTCGACACCGATGAAGCAGGGGATGCGGCGGCGGCAGACCGGTCGGACGGCGTGGCCGCCACCGTGCGCGACCACCACGACGGCGGCGACGACGCGGCAGCCCACACCCAGGCGCTGGACAGCGACGACAGCCAGGCGGGCGAGCCGCTGCCCGAGGGCGCCAGCGGGCTGGACACGCCGCCGCTGGAAAACGCCTCCGACGCGCCCGAGCCCGGTGACTGGAACGACCTGCCCGAGGCGCGCCAGCGCAACGCCGAAGGGGGAGAGGCCAGCGCACTGGACTTCGTGCCCGAGGCCACCACGCTGGCCGAGCACCTGCACCGGCAGCTGGGATGCATGCGGCTGTCCGAGCGCGACCTGCTGCTGGCCCGCACCTTGATCGACTCGCTGGACGAAGACGGCTACCTGCGCCAGCCCATGGACGACCTGCTGCCGCCGCTCAGCGACGAGCCGCCGGTGCAGGACGTGGAGTGGCGCATCGCGCTGCGCCATGTGCAGTCGCTGGAGCCGCTGGGCATCGGTGCGCGCACGGTGCAGGAATGCCTGCTGCTGCAGCTGCCCTCCATCGTCGGAGCCGAGTTGCAGGCACTGGCCACGCGCATCGTCTGCGAAGAACTGGAAGGCCTGGCCAAGCGTGACCTGGCCGGCATGGCGCGCCGCCTGGGCGCCACGCAGAACGACGTGGAAGCCGCCTGCGCGCGGCTGCGCCGGCTGGACCCGCGGCCGGGCTGGCGTGTCGGCGGCAGCCGCATCCAGTACGTGACGCCGGACGTGGTGGTGCGCAAGCTGCGCGGCCGCTGGACCGCCACGCTGAACCCGTCCATCGTGCCGCGCGTGCGGCTCAACCACACCTACGCCGACATGCTGGGCCGCCAGCCCAGCCCGCATGCGGAGCTGAGCTCTCACCTGCAGGAAGCGCGCTGGTTGATGCGCAATGTCGCCCAGCGTTTTGCCACCATTGCGCGCGTGGCCCAGGCCATCGTCGACCGCCAGCGCCAGTTCTTCGACTACGGCCCGATGGCCATGAAGCCGCTGGGGCTGCGCGAAATTGCCGACGAACTGGGCATGCACGAATCCACCGTCTCGCGCGTGACCAACAACAAGTACATGGCCACGCCCGGCGGTGTGCTGGAGCTCAAGCATTTCTTCTCGCGCGCGATGGTCAGCCGCAACGGCAGCGCCTGCTCGCCGACCGCGATCCGCGACCTGGTCAAGCAGATGATCGAGCACGAGCAACCGCAGGCCCCGCTGTCGGACGCCGAGATTGCCCGCCAGCTCGCCAGCCAGGGCCTGGACGTGGCGCGCCGCACGGTCACCAAGTACCGCCAGCTCATGCACCTGGCACCGGCCAACCGCCGCACGCCAGCCTGAGCAGGCGCGTGGGCATGGCACCTGCCCATGCAAGGCAACCCCCACCACCAGGAGTTGCCTTCATGCGCACCGCCAACCCGACCAAGACCCAAGCGCCCCATGCGCAAACCACGGCCAACCAGCAAGGGCAGGCCAAGCCCCAGCTGCCGCACGAGCGGGATGAATCGGCCGACACCGCAGCCGAGCCGGACCCGGTGATGCGCCAGGCCCACCAGGACGTGGTCAGCGGCAAGGTCGACACCGACAAGGGGCCGGTGCTGGAAGCGCTGAACCGCCGACTGCCGCCATCGGCGCCCGGGCCCAAGGGCAAGCGCGACCCGGAACATCCACCCCGCTGAGCGGCATTCCGCGGCACACCACTTGCCGTGACCAGACCAAGTGCGCAACGGCCCGCCCGCTGCGCTTGTCTCTACCTTCTTCGCTGCGGCCCACGCCGCAAGAAAGGCAAACCATGGCCATGCTCGACACCTTCCCCGGCAGCGCCGACCTGCGCGACCCGGCACTCGTCAACCCCGGCCTGCCGCCCGGCACCGTGACCCCCGTGCCCAACGGCCCGGGGCCGGGCCTGCTGACGGCCAGCACCATCACCGGCGACAAAGTCCTGAACCTGCAGGAACAGACGCTGGGCACCATCGAGGAGATCATGCTGGACATGTCGTCCGGCCGCATCGCCTACGTGGTGATGGCCTCGGGCGGCTTCCTCGGCCTGGGCGAAAAGCTGTTCGCCCTGCCGTGGAGCGCACTGACGCTGGACGCCGACCGCAAGTGCTTCGTGCTGGATGCCAGCAAGGAAAAATTCGACCACGCGCCAGGCTTCGACAAGGACAGCTGGCCCAGCGAAGCTGATCGCGAGTGGCATGTGCAGGTGCACCGCTACTACAGCCGCCCGCCTTACTGGGAATGAGCCCAGGCCGGGCATGACCCGCTGCCGTTGCGGCAGACGCGAAAAGGGCGACCCGAGGGTCGCCCTTTTTTTCTGGCCGCTCGTGCCAGGCACGAGCGCTTCACAGCATCACGCGCTGCGCGGTTCGCCGCGGCCGTTCACGGTGATGGTCGGGCCAGGCGGATTGGTCGTCTGAACGTGGTGATAGATGCCGTTGTAGCGGTAGACCACGTCGTAGTAGTCCGGCGTGCGGTCGGGCACGTTCTGGCAACGCTGCACGTTCTGCACCGACTGCTGCTGGCCGCGGTCGATGTTGGCACCCAGTGCGCCACCCGCGACCACGCCCACTGCGGTGCCGGCATTGCCGCCGCCGATCTGGTGGCCCAGGATGCCGCCAATTACCGCGCCAGCCAGCGCGCCCGGCACATTCGGCTGGTCCTGGCGCACAACACGGTCGCGCTCGATCCAGCAGCGCTGGTTCGGCTCGCCCATCACGGCCCGGACCTGCGTGACCTGGGCTTCGTACAGACGCTCGCCACCGCGGCGGTAGTAGTTGTAGGCGGGCGGCGGCGGCGGTGCATAGCGCGCCTCGTCGATCCGGTCATTGCTGCGCAACAGCCGCGCCGAGGTGACGCGGTCGTTCAGGCCCATGTCGCGCAGCGACGGGTAGCTGCCACTGCGCAGCACCACGCAGCGGCCACGGAAATTCGAGTCCTCGCAGACTTCCCAGCGCCCGCCGCGCACGTCGACCGAGGATGCGCGGTCATTGAAGCCATAGCGGTGCAGGTCATCGACGCGGGTCTGCACGCTGACCGAGCGGCCTTGGAAACGATCATTTTGGTAGAAGGTCACTTGCGCCATCGCAGGCGCTGCCAGCACCAGGATGCCGGCAGCGGCGAGCAGCTTCTTGAGCGGCGAATTGATCAGGGATTTTTTCATTGGACTTCTCCAGACTTCAGGTAATAGAGGCACCTGATTTGCCGGCGATTTCGAATCGCCGCACCGGCAGGGGGACCGGGACCGGGTGGTCAGTGGATCAGAGCGATCAGGATGATGATGGGAATGGGCACGCCCAGCGCCCAGAGCAGCAAGGAACGCATGGTGGAACTCCTTCTTCGTGCTTGCAGGTTCAACGTGTGGCGCGTCCAGTCGGTGGACAGCCGCGTGTGACGAATGGCTTCAGGCCCGGTCGCGTTCGCGCCCGCCGTAGGTCGCCGCCAGCGTGGCCGCGAACGCACCGATCAGCAGCGAGATGAACAGCCACAGCAAGGTCTTGGCCGAGGCGCCGCGGGCCTGGTCGGCCGCAACGCGTGCGGCGTTGTCGGCCTCGGCCAACTGGGCCTGCAGCCGCGCATAGCCATCCGAAACCCGCTTCTCGGCGTCCTGCGGCGCCAGCCCGGTCTGTTGCGAGACACGTTGGCCCAGGTAGCGCAGGTCGTCTGCCGGCAACGCCCCGCTGCGCAGGTTGGCGACAAAGATGGCCGTGGCTTCCGCGGCCAGCGCGCGGTCGTTCGAGCGGTCCAGGCTGCCGCTGACGGGCATCACGGTGGGCACCACCGTGACGGTGCCTGGCAGCGCGTTGGCCGCGGCCGCAGTGGCCGTCGCCGCAGCGGCATTGCGCGCGGTCACCGCGGTGTCGGTGCTTTGGGGCGCGATGCCGTCAGGCGTGCGGAAGAGCTTGTCCACCGCATAGCGCGTCGGGTCCGCCGCAGCCACGGCCGAGCCGCCGCCCACCAGTGCCGCAGCACTCGCCTTGGCGCCGCTGCCGATAATGCTGGAGGCCGCGCCGCCCAGCACCGCGGCGCTGACCAGCGTCGCCAGGCCCCAGGACAGGAAACCGTGCACCGTATCGCGGAAAAAGACTTCATCGCCTTGCGCATCGCGCCAGCGGCTGCGCAGCCGGCCGGCAATGTAGCCGCCCAGCGCCGAGGCGGCCAGGCTGGTCACGATGATCCACAGGATGGCCGCCACGCCCAGCGTGCCGACATCGGCACCGTGCTGCGCCCAGGGCGACGCGGCGGACAGGCCCAGCCCGGAGCCGAGCATCAGCAGGATCAGCGACAGTGCCGCAGCGCCGGTCGCACCAGCGAAGACCGCCGGCCAGGACACGGCACCCAAGGGCGTGGCCATCACTGCCGGGGCGAGGGACAACTCGTCAGGCAGGGCGTTCAGCCGTGTCGCGGGATGGATGGTTCCCATGGAAGTCCTCTTGGGGTCATTGAAGCGATGCGGCATCATCCAACCCGCCCGGCTGCCAGGCCGTGGGAGCTGCGCTTGACACACTGTCAGCCGTGTCCCACAGCCGAACCCGCTGGCAGCCGATGGCAGCCAGGTGCCGACACGGCACACTGCAATGCAAGACTGCCAAGGTGGGCCCGCTTGTTGCAGCGCCTTGTCGACGCCTCTTCGTGACGCGTCCAGTCACCCCATTCCGGCCCCCTTGAACGAGACACCCAGCAGCCCTGCGATGCCCGAACCCGAAGCGCCACCGCCAACCGACCCCGCCAAACGCCCGCGGCGCGCACCCAGGCCGCGGCCCCACTGGGTCACGGCGCTGGGCACCCGGGTGGCCGAAGCGGGCGCACGCACACGCTGCACCTGGGAGTTCATCGGCGACGTGCTGCTGGGCCTGGGCCGCCTGCTGCGCGGGCGCAGCACCATGCGCCTGAGCGACCTGGTCTACCAGATCGACCAGGCAGGGCCGCGCAGCGTGGCCATCGTCTCGCTGGTCAGCGGCCTGGTCGGCGTGATCCTGGCCTACATGGGCGCGGTGCAGCTGCAGCGCTTTGGTGCGCAGACCTACATCGCCGACCTGGTGACGATTGGCGCGGTACGCGAGGTTGCCGCGCTGATGACCGGCATCATCCTGTCGGGCCGCATCGGCGCGGCCTATGCGGCGCAGCTGGCCAGCATGCAGGCCAATGAAGAGATCGACGCGCTCAAGGCCATGGGCGTGAACCCCATCGATCACCTGGTGCTGCCGCGGCTGCTGGCACTGACGCTGGTGGCGCCGCTGCTGACGGCCTATGCCGCCATCGTCGCGGTGGCGGCCGGCTGGCTGATCGCGGTGGCCATCTTCGGCGTGGCACCGGCCGAATACATCTACAAGTCCAGCCAGGTGCTGACGCTGACGCACGTCAACGTGGGCCTGGCCAAGGGCACGGTGTATTGCCTGCTGGTGGCGCTGGCGGGTTGCCGCCAGGGCCTGAACGCCGGCCGCAGCGCCGAGGCGGTCGGCGAGGCCGTCACCAAGTCCGTGGTCCAGGCCATCGTCTGGATCGTCGTCGCCGCATCGGCATTGACAGTGGCGCTGCAGCGCCTGGGCTGGTGAAGATGAACGACATGCTGTTGCGCGTCGAGGACCTGACCATGGCCTACGGCCGCAAGCTCATCCAGCGCGACCTGAACTTCGACGTGCGCCGCGGCGAGGTGCTGGTCATCGTCGGTGGCAGCGGTTGCGGCAAGAGCACGCTGCTGCGCCACATGATCGGCCTGCAGGTGCCCGCCAAGGGCCGCGTGCTGTACACCGGCCCGCAAGGGGACCAGGACATTGCCACCGTCAGCGCCGAGGCGCAGGCCCAGCTGCGGCAGCGCTTTGGCGTGATGTTCCAGGCCGGCGCGCTGTTCAGCTCGATGACGGTGGGCGAAAACGTGATGCTGCCGATGGAGCTGTTCCCGGGTGCACACGACGCCGGCAGCGCCGAGCAGCGCCACCAGCGCGCCGAGGAGAAGCTCGCACTCGTCGGCCTGTCGGCTCAGTTCGACGCCGAGCCATCCTCGCTCAGCGGCGGGCAGCGCAAGCGCGCCGCCATCGCCCGCGCGATGGCGCTGGACCCGCCGCTGCTCTACCTGGACGAGCCTTCCGCCGGGCTGGACCCGATCACCTCGGACCAGCTCGACCAGCTGATCCGCCAGCTGCGCGACGAGCACCAGCGCAGCATCGTGATGGTCTCGCACGAACTGGCCAGCATCTTCGCGGTCGCCGACCGCGCGCTGTTCCTGGACGCGCAGGACAAGACCATGACCGCACTCGGACCGCCACGCGAATTGCTCGAACACGGGCCCGAAAAAGTGCAGACGTTTTTGCGCAGAGGAAAAGCAGCATGAAAAGAGGGAACGCAACGCTGATCGGCGCGTTTGTCGTCGTCGGCATCGCGCTGGTGCTGGTCGGGATCATCCTGGCCGGCGGCGGCAAGCTGTTCGCACGCAAGGAGCACGTGGTGATGTATTTCACCGGCTCGATCTACGGCCTGCAGGTTGGCGCGCCGGTGGTTTTCCGCGGCGTGCGGCTGGGCAGCGTGACCTCCATCGGCCTGGTCTACGACCAGCCGCATGGCGACTTCCTGATCCCCGTGAAGGCCGACCTGGAGCCCGAGGCGATCCGCGGCCTGGGCGACCAGAAGGACGACGACAAGCGGCCCCAGCCGGTGCTGCCAGGCCTGATCACCCGCGGGCTGACGGCCCAGCTGTCGATGCAAAGCCTGCTGACCGGCCAACTCTACGTGGACCTGGACCTGCGGCCCGGCAAGCCGGCCAACCGCCGAGACAACAACGACGGGCTGGAGATCCCGACCAATGTCACGACCATCCAGAACCTGAAGAATCAGCTCGACGGCATGGACTTCCGTCGCCTGGTCGACGACGTCTCGGCGATTGCCGCGTCGGCCCGCGGCCTGGTCAGCGGCCCGCAGCTGAAGGAGGCGCTGGACAACATCGCCAAGATGACCGAGCACCTGCGCAAGATCACCGAGCAGGTCGACGGCCGCATCGGCCCGCTGGCCGACAACGCCAACGCCACGCTGAGCGCCGCACGCCAGGCGGCCGAGCGCATCGGCCCGGCCGCAGAGCGGGTCACCGACACAGCCAACCGCGTCGGCAGCGCGGCCGACCGCTACAAGGCCCTGGTCGCGCCGGACTCGCCGCTGCTGCAGCGCATCCAGAGCACCGCCGACGAGCTGTCCGCCCTGTCCGCCTCGCTGCGCCAGCAGGTCGGCGACGACGGCGGCCTGGTGCAGAACGCCGGCCAGGCAATGCAGGACCTCTCGCGCGCCGCACGTGCCGTGCGCGAGCTGGCCGATTCGCTGGAGCAGCAACCCTCGTCGCTGATCCGCGGCAAGTCTGCCTCGCCGCCGCCACCACCGCCATCCACTTCCGCCACCGAGGTGCGCCCATGACCAGGCCGACCCCCGCTTTTTCCGCGCTTTCCGCCCTGCTGCTGAGCGCCTGGCTGGCCGGCTGCGCGAGCAGCGCGCCACCGCCGCGCTTCTACCGCCTGGCACTCGACACCCCGACCGCCGCCACCCTCGCGCCGGCCGCGGCCCCACGCCCCGGTGCCTGGCTGCTGCAACTGCCGGTGCGCATGCCGGAGTACCTGGAGCGAGACGCGCTGTGGCTGCCCACCGGCGGCAGCGACCTGACCCCGCTGCCCGACCAGCGCTGGGCCGAGCCGTTGCGCGAGGCCGTGCCACGCCTGCTGCGCCATGACCTGGCGCAGTTGCTGGGGGCCGACAAAGTCTGGAGCGGCAGCGCACCCACCGGCGTCGCCGTGGCCGGCACCCTGAAGCTTGAGCTGCTGGCACTTGAAGCCACGCCCGAGCGCAACGGCGTGCGCCTGTCGGCCCGCTGGAGCCTGGTGGACCCGCTGAACAAGCAGCCGCCGCAGGTAGGCCAGGCCGACCTGCTGGCGCCCAGCGCCGGCCCGGCCCCCGGCCAGCTGGTGGACGCCCACCGGCTGGCGCTTTGGCAGCTCGCGCAGCAGCTGGCACGCGGCCTGCCCTGACCCGCGTAGGACAGGGCCCACAGGCGATCGCGGGGGCGTCTGAAAGACCCTGCGGGAGGGCGTCGGTAGATTAGGACTCTAATCGCGTCCCCCGCACCCCTACCGAGAACAACGCCATGACCACCGCTGCCGCCCCCATTGCCGCCCGTCTGCCGCATGACCAGTCCGCCGCATTGGGTCGGCACCTGCAGCAGTGTGAGCAGGCGCGCGGCCCGTGGTTTGTCGCAGCCCAGGTCGCCGAGCGGCTGCATAGCCTGGTTGCCCCACGATTCGCCACCACCGTGGCCCTGCTGGCGCTGGGCCTGACACTGGCCGGCGGCTGGTGGTGAAAGGGAACCCCGGCGCTGCCGATGATCGGCAGGACGCCGCCGACGACTCGTCAGACAGCTCGCCCCCTTCTTCCGCCCCCCGCACGCTGCGCGAAAGCGCAGCACGCACAGGCGTGCTCAACGAGCAAACGCTGCTGAGCCCGGCCATGGGCCCGCTGGAGCCCGCCATCCGCTCGGTGCTGTTTGGCCCGGCCCGCTTCGAGCAGCACGGCCAAAGCCTGGCGCAGGCGCACGAAGTCGTGCCCAGCCAGACCCACGGCTCGACCTTTTTTCCGCGCCTGCGCGAAAACGTCGAGGCCTTGCAGCAGGCCCGCCATCTGCTGGAGCGCCGCGCGGTGGACGGGCGCCACCTCGGCCCGGCCGCCCACTGGCTGCTGGACAACGCTGCGCTGATCGACGAGCAGCTGCACGAGATCCGCCGCAGCCTGCCGCGCAACTTCTTCCGCCTGCTGCCGCGCCTGCGCGACGAGCCGCTGGCCGGGCTGCCGCGCATCTACGGCGTGGCCTGGGCCTGGGTGGCCCACACCGACAGCGGCTTCGACACCGAGCTGCTGAAGACCTACCTGAGGGCCTACCAGGGCGAGCGCGAACTCTCGCTGGCCGAGCTCTGGGCCCTGCCGACGACGCTGCGCGTGGTGCTGGTCGAGAACCTGCGCCGGCTGGCCGAGCGCGCCGCCACGCTGCAGGCCGCGCGCGACGCCGCCCACCAATGGCTGGACCAGCAGGCCGACGCCATCAACATGGCCCAGCTCGACGCGCTGGCGCCGCAGATGGCCGCCCGCGGCGTTGGCGAAGCCTTCCTGCTGCAGCTGGACCAGCGGGTGGAGGAGCTCTCGCCCGAGATGAGCGCCGCGCTCAATGCCTGGCTCAGCACCCGCCTGCCCGACCCGGCAGGCGCGCTGGCGCGCCAGCAGAACGAGGCCACCAAGGACCAGCAAAGCATCCGCAACGCGATCACCACGCTTCGCTTCATCGCCCGCGCCAACTGGCGCGAGCTGATTGCCGATGCCAGCGCGGTGATGCGCATCCTGCAGGTCTCGCCGGTGTACGCCGCCGAGGCCGAGACCACGCAGGACGACACGCTGCACGCGGTCGAACGGCTGGCGCGGCGCTCGGCCCACCACAGCGAGACCGACGTGGCGCGGCTGATCGTCGAACTCGCCGAGGGCCAGCCGGACCTGGCGGCGCCCGAGGCCGCGCCCGCCTACTGGTGGCGCGGCCCCGGCCAGGCCAGGCTGCTGGCCGCGCTGGACCTGCCAGCCTCGCGCTGGCCGCCGCGCGACAGCGCCGCCCGTCGCCAGCTCAACACCGCCGCCTACCTGGCCGGCCTGATGCTGCTGACGGCCCTGGCCATCACCTGGCTGCTGCACTTCGCCACGCCGCCGGCGCTGCCGGTGGCGCTGCTGGTGGTCACCGGGCTGTTGCTGCTGGGCCCTGTCAGCGAGGCCGTGGTTGCGCTGGTGAACCGGCTGATCAGCGAATCGGCCCGCCCGGCCCGGCTGCCGCGGCTGGCCTTCCCGCTGGGCCTGCCGGCCAGTGAAAAGGTCATGGTGGTGATCCCGGTGATGCTGACCAGCGAAGCCGCGATTGCCGCGCATGCCGCACAGCTGGAACAGCACTACCTGGCCAATGCCGAACCGCATGCGCAGTTCGCGCTGCTGAGCGACTTCGCCGATGCCGAAACCGAGCACAGCCCGGCAGACGGCGGCCTGCTGGCCCGCGCCCAGCGCGAGATCGAACGCCTCAACGCCCGTTATCCGCACATCGAAGCCGAGGGCGCGGACGATGGCGACGACAGCGACACGGCGCCGCCGCGCTTCCTGCTGCTGCACCGCGCCCGCCGCTGGAGCGAAACCGAGCAGCGCTGGATCGGCTGGGAGCGCAAGCGCGGCAAGCTCGAAGCGCTGGTCGAACAACTGGCCTGGCACAGCAGTGAAATGCCGCCCGAAGGCATGGCCACCTCGCCCTCGCCATTCGCCGACCTGGGCGCGCTGTCGCGCCTGGCGCCGGACACCCGCTACGTCGTCACGCTGGACGCCGACACCGACATGCCCCCGGGCCGCCTGCGCCGCCTGGTCGGCAATGCCGCGCACCCGCTGAACCGGCCGCGGCTGGATGCCAGTGGCAGGCGCCTGCTGTCGGGCTACGCCATCCTGCAGCCGCGTGTCTCCACACCGCTGCCCAACCCCGGCACCGCCACGCCGTACCACCGGCTGTTCAGCGGCCAGTGCGGCATCGACCCGTACAGCATCGCCAGCTCGGAAATCTTCCAGGACCTGTTTGGCGAAGGCACCTTCAGCGGCAAGGGCCTGCTGCATGTCCAGGCCTTCCGCAGCCTGCTGGCCGGCCGCCTGCCCGAGGGTCAGGTGCTCAGCCACGACCTGCTCGAAGGCTCGGTGGCGCGCTGCGCCGGCGTCAGCGACGTGACCTTGCTCGAAGCCGCGCCTGTGCACCCGGACGTCGCCGCATCGCGGCTGCACCGCTGGACCCGCGGCGACTGGCAACTGCTCCCTTTCCTGCGCCATGGCTCGGCCTGGGGCCTGGTCAGCATCAACCGCTGGAAGATGCTGGACAACCTGCGCCGCTCGCTGGTGGCCCCGCTGTCGCTGGCGCTGCTGCTGTGGGTGCTGGCGACCGGCGCGATGCCGCTGGGCATGGCGCTGGCCGTCGTCGCCGCGGCCTTCTGCACCGGCCCGCTGATCGGCGCCGTGGCTGGCCTCGCACCTTCGCGAGACGACATCGCGCTGGGCCTGTTCTACCGCCGCGCCGGGGCCGACGTGCTGCGTGCGCTGGCGCTGGCCGTGTGGCACATCGGCCAGCTGCTACAGCTGGCCTGGCTGTATGGCGACGCGATCGTGCGCGCACTCTATCGCCAGCTCGTCTCGCGCCGCCACCTGCTGGCCTGGACCACCGCGGCCGCGGCCGAAGCCTCGGCCCGGACCGCGCTGCGGCCGCTGCTGCTGCAGCACTGGCGCGTGCCAGCCGCTGCGCTGGGGCTGGGCCTGCTGCTGGCCGTGGCCGCCGCGCTGGGCGCGCCGGTGCAGGCCGGCGCTGCCGCCGTGCTGCTGCTGGTGTGGGCTGCCTCGCCGCTGTGGACCTGGCTGGCCGCCCGCCCGCTGCACGGCCATGCGCAGCAGCTGGACGAAGACGGCCGCGACTACCTGCACGGCGTGGCGCGCGACACCTGGCGCTACTACGAGAGCCACGTCACCGCGTCCGACCGCCACCTGCCGCCCGACAACGTGCAGCAGACGCCCTACCAGATCGTTGCCCACCGCACCTCGCCGACCAACATCGGCCTGTACCTGCTGACCGTGGCCTGCGCCCGCGAGCTGGGCTTCATCGGCCTGGCGGCGATGACCGAGCGCCTGCAGGCCACGCTGGACTCGCTGGACACGCTGCCCCGCTGGCGCGGCCACTTCTACAACTGGTACGACACGCAGAGCGGTGCGGTGCTGCCGCCGGCCTATGTCTCGGCAGTCGACAGCGGCAACTGCTCGGGCCACCTTCTGGTCGTGGCCCAGGCCTGCGAAGCCGCTGCGGCCTTGAGCGACGAGCAGGCCGAGGCGCCGCTGCAGGTCGCGCTGGAGCGGGCCCGCCAGCGCATGAAGGCGCTGCACTCGGCGCTGGCCAATGCCCCCTCGCTGCAGACGCTCGCGCTGCTGGCCCAGCAAGGCCAAGCCTGGCCGACCGACCTGGCTGCCGCGCAGGCGCTGAGCGCGCAGGTGCGCCTGGCCCGCATGGAGCTGGACACGCTGCACCTGGCGCAACAGGGCTTGGGCGACCCCGACGAGCGCCGCTCGTTGTGGCTGATGCATGACATGGTGGTCACGCTGGAATCCGCCGTGCGCGACCGGCTGGCCGACCGCGACGCCTTGCGCAGCCAGCTGCGCACCCTCGCCCAGCGCGCCCGCAAGATGGGGCTGGAGGCCGACTACGCGGCGCTCTACGACCGCGAGCGCCAGCTGCTGCACATCGGCTGCCGCACCGACACCCACCAGCTCGACGACAACCACTACGACCTGCTGGCCAGCGAGTCGCGCCTGACCAGCCTGGTCGGCATTGCCAAGGGTGACCTGCCGGTGGCGCACTGGGCGGCGCTGGGCCGGCCGTTCTTCGCCTGTGGCAAGGAGATCGCGCTGAAGTCCTGGTCGGGCTCGATGTTCGAGTACCTGATGCCTTCGCTGGTGCTGGCCGAACCGATTGGCAGCGTGCTGCACCAGGCCACCCGCAGCGCGGTGGCCGAGCAGCGCGCCGAAGCCCGCGAAAAGGGCACGCCCTGGGGCATCTCGGAGTCGGCCATCGCCGGCCAGGACCACACGCTGGCCTATCAGTACGGCCCGCAGGGCGCACCCCGGCTGGCGCTGAGCCGGCTGCCGGCCGACGAGCGTGTGCTCGCACCCTACGCGACGCTGATGGCCACCGTGGTGGCCCCGGTCGCCGCGGTCGAGAACCTGCGTGCGCTGCAGGAGCTGGGCGCGCGCCGCACCATGGGTTTCATCGAGGCGGTGGACTACACGCCGCGGCGCCAGACCGCCGGCAGCAGCTTCACGCTGGTGCACACCTACATGGCCCACCACCAGGGCATGGCGATGCTGGCGCTGACCAATGTGCTGGCCGACGAGGCGCCGCGCCACTGGGCCCAGGCCGACCCGCACCTGCGCGCGGTCAGCACGCTGCTGCACGAGCGCGCGCCGCGCGAAGTGGCGGCGCTGCCCGCTGCGTTGCCGGCACCCAAGCTACGTGGCCCGCGCAGTGCCCGCATGCTGCGCGACAGCCGGCCACTGCAGGAAGCCGTGCCGCTGACGCAGCTGCTCACCAACGGCCGCTACGCCGTGGTGCTACGCAGCCACGGCGCAGGCTACAGCAGCTGGGACGGCGTGGGCATCACCCGCTTCCGCGACGACCTGCTGCGCGGCGCCTACGGCAGCTTCTTCTACCTGCAGCGCGAGGGCCTGCCGAACTGGCAGTCCATCACCGCCCATCCAGCCCCCGACCCAGCCGCGCGCTACAGCGCCCGGCTGCAGGCCGAACGCGTGATCTTCGATGCCCGCTGGAGCGACCTGCACAGCAGCTGCACCGTCTGGGTCAGCCCGGAAGACGACTGCGAGATGCGCCAGGTGGTGCTGACCAACGCCAGCCCGCAGGCCATGGCGCTGACGCTGGCCTCCTGCTTCGAGGCCACGCTGGCGCCGCAACGCGGCGACGAGGCCCACCCGGCCTTCTCCAACCTGTTCATCCAGACCCGCTGGGACGAATCCGAGCTGGCGCTGCACATGGTGCGCAACCCGCGCCTGCCGGACGAGGCGGCAATGCGCGCGGTGCACTTCCTGGCCGGCGCCGAAGGCATCATCGAATCGGTCACGCCCTGCGCCGACCGGGCGCGCTGGCTGGGCCGCTACGGCAGCAGCGCGCGCCCGCTGGGCGACGGCGGCGCGCAGTTCATCCCCACCGATCCGGCCGACCCGCAGGGCGGCGCAGGCCAGCTGGTGGACACCGGGCTGGACCCGATCGCCGGGCTGCTGGTGCGCCTGCGCATCGCACCGGGCGCCAGCGTCACGCTGACCTTCTGCACCGCCGCCGCGCGCGAGGCCGACACGCTCAGTGCGCTGATCGACAAGTACCGCCAGCCCAGCCACGTGGAGCGGGCGGCGAGCATGTCGTACACCATGGCCGGCATCCGCCTGCGCGAGCTGCAGTTCGAGCCCGACACCTGGGCCGCGCTGCTGAACCTCAACACGCTGGTGACCGGCCAGGCCACGCGCACCGAAGGCGCGGCCCAGCGCGGGCCCGTGCCGGTGGCTGCGCGCTGCGACCGGCGGGCACTGTGGCGCCACGGCATCTCGGGCGACCGGCCGCTGATCTGGGTCAGCATCAGCGGCGAAGAAGGCCTGGAGCTGGTGCAGACGCTCAAGCGCGCGCTGCGCATGTGGTCCACCGCCGGGCTGGTGGTGGACCTGGTGGTCAGCAATGACGAGCCGGTGTCCTACCTGTCGCCAGTGCTGCATGCGCTGCAGACGCTGCAGGCCCGCCTGCACGCCCAGCACCACGGCCGGCCCAGCCACCTCTGCGCGGCCATGTACGTGCTGCGCGAGCCGGAGCTGAGCGCCGACGAACGCATCACGCTGCACACCTTGTCGCGGCTGCGCCTGCTGGCCGACGGCCGCTCGCTGGCCCAGCAGCTGTCGCGCTGGGCCGAGGAACAGCAGCGCGCGCATGCCGAGCGCAGCGCGGTCAAGCATGCGGTCGTGCCGCTGCCTTTGCCGCTGGCGGGCCCGGTGCGGCACGCGGTGCTGGCGCCAGAGGGTCGCTTCGACGCGGCCAGCGGCGCCTTCGTGTTCGAGCGCTCGCCGGCCCAGCATCCATCGCGGCCGTGGGTCAATGTGCTGGCCAATCCGGACTTCGGCTGCCAGGTCTCGGAACTGGCCGGCGGCTACACCTGGGCGGGCAACAGCCGCATGCACCAGTTGACCGGCTGGTCCAACGACGCGCTGTCCGACCCGGCCGGCGAATGGCTGCTGCTGCATGACCTGGACCGCGGCCGCATCTGGGCGCTGGGCCGCCAGCTCTCGCACGAATCGCCCGGCGAAGTCGAGCACGGCATTGGCTACACCCGGCTGCGCCAGCGGCTGGACGACATCGAAGTCACGCTGACCTGGTGCGTGGACCCGCGTGCCGCCGTCAAGCAGGTGCAGGTGGAACTGGCGCTGGTGGGCACCGGCGGCCCGGCCAAGCAGACCGTGGTGGCCAGCTCGCCGCGGCGCCGGCTGCGGCTGGTGGCCATGGCCGAATGGCAGATGGGCAGCGCGCGCCAGGAGCGCATCTCGGTGGCCACCCGGCCCGACTGGCTGGCCACCGGCCCCGAAGGCGCCGGCCTGCCGCAGCCGCAGCGCGTGCTGACGCTGCAGGCCACGCAGCTGGATCACCTGGGCGGCTTTGGCAATGCCACGGCATTCCTGGCGATCCGCCCGCCGCAGCCTGGCGACGAGCCAGGCGCCGCCAAGCTCAGCGCCGATCAGGCCAATGTGCGCCTGCTGCCGCAGGACTGGACCTGCGACCGGCGCGAGTTCTTCAACACCGCCGGCCAGCTGATCCTGCCGGTGCAGCTGGGCCAGGACAGCGGCGCCGGGCTGGACGCCTGCGCCGCGCTGGCCGCGCAGCTGGAAATCGCCCCGGCCCAACCCGCAAAGCTGACGGTGCTGCTGGGCCACGGGCGCGACCCGGGCGATGCGCGCACGCTGCTGCAAAGCGCCTGGCGCGTGGCCCCGGCCGCGCGGCTGGCCGGCCAGCGCGAGCAGTGGCGCGAGATGCTGGGCAATGTGCAGGTGCGCACGCCGGACGCGCGCTTCGACGCGCTGGTCAACCACTGGCTGCCCTACCAGACGCTGGGCTGCCGCATGTGGGCCCGCGCCGGCTTCTACCAGGCCGGCGGCGCCTTTGGCTACCGCGACCAGCTGCAGGACGCGATGGCGCTGGTCACACGCGCACCGCAGCTGTTGGCCGCGCAGATCCGCACCAGCGCCGCGCGCCAGTTCCCCGAGGGCGACGTGCAGCACTGGTGGCACGAGCCGGGCGGCGCAGGCGTGCGCACCCATTTCTCCGACGACCGGCTGTGGCTGCCGCTGGCGCTGGCGCACTACGTGGAGCGCACCGGTGAGCGCGCGCTGCTGGACGAAGAAGCCCCGTTCCTGCAAGGCCAGCCAGTGCCGGCCGGCGCCGAGGACATCTACGAGAGCCCCACCGTCACGCCCGAGCGTGCCAGCCTGTACGAACACGCGGCCCGCGCCATCGACTGCAGCCTGGCCAATGGCGTGCACGGCCTGCCGCTGTTTGGCACCGGCGACTGGAACGACGGCATGAACCGCGTGGGCCACCACGGCAAGGGCGAGTCGGTGTGGCTGGCCTGGTTCCTGTGCCAGGTGATTGCCGACTTCGCGCCGATTGCCACCGCCCGCGGCGAAGGGCAGCGCGCACGCCGCTGGCTGGCCGCACGCGACGCCTGGGTCAAGGCGCTGGACACCCAGGCCTGGGATGGCCAGTGGTACCTGCGCGGCTTCTTCGACGACGGCTCGGCACTGGGCAGCGCGCAGAACCCCGAGTGCAGGATCGACCTGATCGCCCAGGCCTGGGCGGTGCTGACCGGGGCCGGCGACGAAGCCCATGCGCGCCAGGCGATGGCCAGCGCCAGCGTGCACCTGCTGGACACACCCAACCAGCTGGTGCGCCTGCTGGACCCGCCGCTGCAGCATGCAGCCCCGAGCGCCGGCTACATCCAGGCCTACCCACGCGGCGTGCGCGAGAACGGCGGCCAGTACAACCACGCCGCCGTCTGGGCCCTGATGGCGCTGGCCCGGCTGGGCCAACGCGAGCGCAGCTGGCAGGTCTTCTGCGCGCTGAGCCCGGCCCACCGCTGGGCCGACCCGCGGCGCGGCGAGACCTACGCGATCGAGCCTTATGTGATGGCCGGCGACATCTACACCCACGCGCCCTACGTGGGCCGCGGCGGCTGGAGCTGGTACACCGGCTCGGCCGGCTGGCTGCTGCGCGCCGCGGTCGAGTCGATCTGCGGCGTGGTGCTGGCCGGCGGCAAGGCCGTGGTGTCGCCCTGCCTGCCGCCGCATTGGGACAAGGCCGAGGTCAGCGTGCGGCTGGGCGAGCGCACACACCGCATCGTCGTCTGCGCCCACGAGGCCGCCGTGCATGCCGAGCTGGCTGCGCGGCCGGGGGCAAGACGGGTCGAGGCGCACCAGGCGATTGACCTGGCCGGCGCCGCCGAGGCGGCTTGCTTCGTGCTGCTGGCGCCACCGGGCGATGAAGCGCCAGCGCCCGCGGCCCTGCGCACACCGATTGCCCCTGGCGCTGGGCAGGCTTTCGACAATGCTGGCGCGAACCTGCTGCACGGCAGTGTCCTGTCGTCTGCACACATCCAGATCAGCCCGGAGGAGACGCCATGACGCAGGACGAGGGAGCCCAGGAAGGTCACCAGACCCCGGCAGATTTGCAGCAAGGACGGGTGCCCATCCTGTCCACGCTGGCGATGGCGGCGGTGGCCATCGCGGTCGGCGTGGCTGGCCTGACGGGCTGCGTCGACGGCCTGACCAACCTTGGCCTGGCCGCCGACGACACCTCGCGAGGCGTGGGCCCGGATCCGGCGCTGCCCGCGCCGCAGGCCAGCCTGATCCCCACCGTCAACATCGCCGAGGCCACCGGCTGGGCCGGCGACGCCAAGCCGCAGGCCGCACCCGGCACCCAGGTGCGGCCGTTCGCCAAGGGACTGGACCATCCGCGCTGGCTCTATGTGCTGCCCAACGGCGACGTGCTGGTCGCCGAAAGCAATGCGCCACCCAAGGGCGAAGGTGCTGGCGGCGGCCTGAAGGGCTTCGTGATGGGCCTGGTGATGGCGCGCGCCGGTGCCGGCACACCCAGCGCCAACCGCATCACGCTGCTGCGCGATGCCGATGGCGATGGCATTGCCGAGACCCGCCGCGTCTTCCTCGCCAACCTGTATTCGCCCTATGGCATGGCGCTGGTCGGCGACCAGCTCTACGTCGCGAATGCCGACTCGGTGATGCGCTACACCTACATCGAAGGCAGCACCGCGATCGACCAGCCCGGCGTCAAGGTCAGCGACCTGCCCGGCGGCCCGATCAACCACCACTGGACCAAGAACATCCTGGCCAGCAAGGACGGCGACAAGCTCTACGCCACCGTCGGCTCCAACAGCAATGTCGGCGAAAACGGCCTGGACAACGAAGCCGGCCGGGCCGCGATCTGGGAGATCGACCTGAAGAACGGCGAGCACCGCATCTTCGCCAGCGGCCTGCGCAACCCCAACGGCCTGGTCTGGGAACCCGCCACCGGCACCTTGTGGACGGTGGTCAACGAACGCGACGAGCTCGGCGACGACCTGGTGCCCGACTACCTCACCTCGGTGCAGGACGGCGGCTTCTACGGCTGGCCCTGGAGCTACCACGGTCCGCACGTGGACCCGCGGGTGAAACCGCAGCGGCCCGACATGGTGGCGCGCGCGCTGAAGCCCGACTACACGCTCGGCTCGCACGTCGCCCCGCTGGGCCTGTGCACCACCGAAGGCGCCACCACCCTGCCTGACCGTTTCCAGCACGGCATGTTCGCCGGCCTGCACGGCTCCTGGAACCGCCGCATCCGCACCGGCTACTCGGTCATCTTCGTCCCCTTCCAGGCCGGCAAGCCCAGCGGCCCCCCGGTCGAACTGCTCACCGGCTTCCTGGACCGCAACGGCAAGGCCCAAGGCCGCCCCGTCGGCGTCACCGTCGACAAACGCGGCGGCCTGCTGGTGGCGGATGACGTGGGCAACGCGATCTGGCGGGTGACCGGGGCGGTGTAACGCCGCCGACGGGAAAATTCACGGGGTCCTCGCCCCCTTCAGGGGGATGTCCCCCGATTGAGCGCAAAGCTACCTTTCGCCTCCACGAATTTGCTTCCTGGAGGCCGCGATGTCGTTCGAGCTGTTGCTGACCCTTTCCGCCCTGGCCATGATCCTGTGGATCATCTCGCAGTTGCACCGCATCGAAGCCAGGATGGATGACCTGCTGTCCATCTTCGGCATGCCCGCCAAGGGCGACCCAGCCCGCCCCTCCGCCGAAGTCCAGGCCCTGGCCGCCGCCGGCCAGCGCATCGAAGCGATGCGCTGCCACCGCCAGCAGACTGGTGCGGACGTGCGGCAGGCGATGAAGGTGGTGGACGAACTCGTGGAGCGGAACAAGGCTTCTTGAACATTGGCCAGCGAGGTAGGCTCCACGAATGCCACCCGCTCCTGCCCATCGGCCAACGCCATCCATTGCGCCATGTCTGCGGGGCAGAAACTGGCTCGCTTTGGCCTTCATCATCCTGGTGAGCGCCTGCTCACCCGACACGCGGCCAGATGCCAACACCTTCACCTTTGCCACGGGCGTGCACCTGCTGTCATTCAAAGAGCGAAAACCTGACGCGAACACCGGGAGCGGCGTCTCGGTCACGGCAGAGAGTGATCACCTGCGAATCAAGGTGCGTGACTTCTTCTATCGCAACGGTGACTTCCCAGCGCCGTGGATCGGTCTCCCGCATAACGGCATCGTCACGCTGAACATCGGCACGCACGAAGCGAGCAGCCCACTCAGCACAAAGGACGAATATGCCCTGGACCTTGAGGTGCAGGTTGAACTGCGACGACTCCAAGACGCAACCTCGCTGGCGATCTACAACCTCGACACAGGTGACGTGTTGGCCCACGTCGCGCTGCCTGTGAAGTCGCCCTGAGCGCTTTGACGGCCGCGCGCCTCGTGGCCCAATGCCGGTTCCCAATCAGGAGAACCCATGGGCAACTCGAATGACGGTTCGGCGGCCACCGCGCTGGCCGGCAAGCTGATCCGCAACTTCCGCCAAGCCGAGTTGCAGCACCGCGTGCGCGAGCCACTGTATGACAGCCACAGCGTGCGGCTGGCGCGGGGCACGGCCGCGCAGGGGCTGGGCCTGTCGGTGGTGACGGTGGCGCCGGGCAAGCGGGCGTCGCCTTACCACCTGCACCATGCCGAGGAGGAAATGTTCATCATCGTCTCGGGCAGTGGCACGCTGCGGGTGGCCGGCGAGATGCTGCCGCTGGTCGAAGGGGATGTGGTGTTCATCCCACCCGGCCCCGAGTACCCGCACCAGATCATCAACACCTCGGACCAGCCGCTGGCTTACTTGGCGATCAGCAACCGCTGCAAGGTCGAGGTCTGCGAATACCCGGATTCGGACAAGTTCCAGGCCGACGTGTCGACCGACGCCGGAACGAGTTTCGAGGCCACGCGGCGGCGCGGCGACGAGCTGGACTACTGGGACGGCGAGCCTTGAAGCCTGGCAGCGAAGCCAACGTCGCAATGCGATGATCGCCAGCCACCCGACGGAGAAGCCTGCCCCATGCCGCCCATCGCCACCTTGATGCTGTTCGCTGGCGCCGCCTTGTTGATGGCGCTCACGCCCGGGCCGAACATGGCCTACCTGGTGTCGCGCTCGCTGTGCCAGGGCCGGCGCGCCGGGGTGACCTCCTGGCTGGGCGTGGTGCTGGGCTTCACGGTGCACATGTGCTCGGCTGCGGTCGGCCTGAGCGCCCTCTTCCTGGCGGTGCCCATGGGCTACGAGTTGCTGCGACTCGGCGGCGCGCTGTACCTGCTGTGGCTGGCCTGGCAGGCCTTGCGGCCGGGCGCGTCGTCGCCATTCCAGCCGCGCGCCATGCCAGAGGAGTCGCCGCGCAAGCTGTTCACCATGGGGCTGCTGACCAGCATCCTGAACCCCAAGGTGGCGATCTTCTACCTCTCGGTGCTGCCGCAGTTCGTCTCGGCCGAACATGGTTCGGTGCTGGCGCAAAGCCTGGCCTTCGGCACGCTGCAGGTGCTGATCGGCGCGACGGTCAATTTGCTGCTGACGCTTTCGGCCGCGCGCATTTCGGTGTGGCTGTCCGCGCGGCCGGTCTGGCTGGCGGTGCAGCGTTACCTCATGGGTGTTGTGCTGGGTGCTCTGGCATTGCGGCTGCTGGTGCAGCGCCGGACCTAGGGCACGCTGCGACCGCCGCGGTCCAGCGCCAGCGGCACCCGCTCCAGCTGCTTGAACTCGTCGGCCTCGGCGCTGTAGTCCCAGCGCGCGAGCCAGCAGAAGCCGGGCAGCCGCGCCGGGTCATGCTGCAGGACATTGACCGAATTCGGCGCACCGGCCCGCACCCGCGACGACAGCGCGGTGCCGGCCTGCACCACCCACAGCGGCCGCACGCCGTCCTTCACCTGGCAGTGGTAAGGCAGGTGGATGTGGCCACCCAGCACCAGGTCTGCCCCGGCGGCAGACCAGGCTTCGATGGCCGCCGCCGCGCCGCGGATCTGGTTGTTGTGGTCATGCCCTTCGCCCACATGCAGCGGCTGGTGCAGCACCACGATGCGCAGCTGCCCTGGCCGGGCCTGGTGCAGCTGCACGACCACCTCGGCCACCTGTTCAGCCGACAGCTGCCCATGCTTGTGGCGCCAGCGCCGCGTTGTCTTCACGCCGATGATCAACGCGCCGGGCAGCGCCAGCGGCGCCACCGGCAACGCGCCGAACGCACGCTCGAAGCCGCGGTAGGGCCATGCAACACGCGCCACCAGGTTGAACAGCGGGATGTCGTGGTTGCCGGGAATGACCAGGCGCTGCGGCACGTTCAGCCCGTCGGCAAACAGGCGCGCCGCTTCGAACTGCGCACGGCGCGCACGCTGCGTGATGTCGCCGGACCAGATCATCGCGTCCGGCGCCAGCTGGTGCACGAAGCGCTGCAGCGCGGCGACCACCGCGGGTACCTCGGTGCCGAAGTGCGGGTCGGAAATCTGCAGCAAGACGGTCATGTCGGGACGATCATGACGCCGGCCCTTGGCCGTCCCACAGCAACCGAAGGGGCTGCGGACTCACGCGGAAGACCAGCGGCGTCTGCATGTGCATCACCTCGCCGTCGATCGCCACCTTGAGCCGCGCCTTGCCGCTGCCGCGCGCGGGTCGCACGGTCAGCTGGCGGAAACCGAAACTGCCAACGTGGTCGGAACCACCGAGCCGGCCGAGCGCACCACGCAGACCGAGGCCCAGCAGCGCCAGCGGGCCCACCGGGTCGACCATCACCGCGGCCAGCCGGTCCTGGTCCAGCAGCGCGCCTTCCTCGATGCCGACCTGGTCCAGCTGCAGCCGGTTGTTGCCGACGAACAGCGTGCTGGTGCGCGCGCTGCGGCGCTGGCCGCCCTGCTCGATCTCGATCAACCACTGCCCACGCCGGCTCAGCACCGTGGCCAGCGCGGCAAACAGCGCCACGATGCGGTTGCGCCCATAGTGCCGCTTGTAGGCCTCGCGGTCTTCCAGCAGCCGCGGGTAGAGGCCCAGGCTGGCATTGACCAGGAAAGCGCGGTCGTTCAGCAGGCCGACCTGGATGGGCCGCGGCTGGGCCTGCAGCAGCCGCCGAGCCGCCTGCTCGGTGTTGGCCGGAATGCCATGCGCCCGGCCAAAGTAGTTGAAGGTGCCCTGCGGCAGCACGCCAAACGGCAAGCCGCTGGGCAGCACCGTCTGCACCACCGAGTTGATCGTGCCGTCTCCGCCGGCCGCGATCACGGCCCCCTGGCGCGCCTTGGCCCAGCCCAGCGCCAGCGCGGCCTGCCTGGGCAGGTCCGCACCCCGCTCGGCCATGAAAAACGCATGCTGTCGCCCCGCCTCGGCGAACAGCCGACGCAGCACCGACAGCCGCTGCGCCAAGGGCTCGCGACCGGAGCGCGGATTGAGGACCACAGCCAGCGGCAACGCGCTGACCTCCGGGTTCGTGCCCAGGGTCGATGAGAAAGCTGGCACGATGCTCATGCCGGCATTCTGGCCAGCCACTCCGCACTCGCCGCCACCTGCGCGCCGCATCCGGCTGTAGGAAAGCGCCTCACACGTCAACAAAAAATGAGCCAACATGCCGGGCGCATCACAACTTCGCGCTGTCTCGCAACATGCCATTCGCCAAGATCGAAGTTCGCCGCAGCCGGCCCCCTGAGGAAGTGCAAGCCTTGATCGAGGCTGTGTACCAAGCCCTGCGCGAGGCGCTGAAGGTGCCGGAAGATGACAGGCAGATTCGCTACGTCGAGCACCGGCCGGAACACTTCTCGGTGGCGCCGCCCAAGACCGAGAACTACACGCTGGTCGAGATCCAGATGTTCCCTGGCCGCTCGCTGAACGCCAAACGTGCGCTCTACCAGGCCATCACCCGCCGCTTTGGCGAACTGGGCGTTGCACCGGCCGACGTGGCCGTCGTTCTGAAGGAGCCACCGATGGACAACTGGGGGCTGCGGGGCGTGCCAGCGAGCGAGCTGGACCTGGGTTTCCGGCTGGACGTGTGAGACTGGCTTGGCACTTCGGCGGCTGGCACAACCGCCGCCGGCCCGCCGCTTGCCATGGCAGCCTGGCGCCGGTTCATCTCGCCCAGCAGCCCATGCGGCGATGGCATAGCATGCATTGAACCGGGCGCTGCCCCGCTCACTTCAGAAAGCCGCCGCCATGAACACCCGCCACAGTCGCAAGACCCACTCCCTGGCCACCCAGTCCGCGGAGCTGGCCATGGCGGTGCCGCAGGTGATGGCGCACCGCCTGACCCGCATGGCGCTGGCCGGCCCCTCGCCTTCGGCGCGCGACCAGCGCGAGATGAGCCAGATGATGAGCGAGAAGAGCACGGCATTTTTTGCCTCCTGGTCGGCCATGGCCATGGAAAGCATCCGTACCCAGCAGGCGCTGGCCACCTCGGTGATGGGCATGTGGTCGCCCGCTGGCTGGGGCCAGGCCTCGATGGGCGCACTGGCCAGCCAGATGCACGGTGCAGCCCTCTCGGTGCTGGGCCAGGGCCTGCGGCCGGTGCACCGCAAGGCGGTGGCCAACGCCAAGCGGCTGGCGCGCACGCCGCTGCGCTGAACCAGGCGCCGGCCAGGCCTCCCTCGGCTTGGGGATCGGCGCAGGTGGTGGAATGCCGCAAAATCGCGGCCGTCTCGCGCGCATGCGCGGGACTCGCACGGATTCAGGCAGGCTCAGACCTGTTGCCGCCACCATGAAAGCCAGGCCCGCCGCTCACCGCGGGCCTTCGAGGGAGTCTTCAATGCCATTTGCCGGTCTGGGCCTGCACATCCTGCTGGCGCTTTTCTGCGCCTACCACGTGGTCCGCTCGGGCCAGCAGCTGTACTGGCTGTTCATCCTGTTCGCGTTCCCGCTGCTGGGCAGCCTGGTCTACCTGTTCGCGGTCTACCTGCCGAACTCACGGCTCGAGCGCGGCGCAATGCGGGCCGTGTCCGCTGCCGCCAGGGCGCTGGACCCGACGCGCGAAGTGCGCGAAGCCCGCGCCCGGCTGGAAGAGACGCCCACCGCGCAGAACCAGATGCGCCTGGCCGCCGCGCTGCTGGACAACGAGCAGGCCGAGGAGGCCGCCAAGCTCTACGAAGCTTGCCTGAAGGGCCCGTTTGCCTCCGACCTGGAGATCAAGTTCGGCGCCGCGCGGGCCTTCACCGAATGCCAGCGCTACCCGGAAGCGCTGGCGCACCTGGCGGACATCCGCCAGCGCGACGCCGGCTTCCGCCGCGACCAGGTCGCCCTGCTCACCGCGCGCTGCCTGGCCGGCACCGCACGTGCCAGCGAAGCCCGCAGCGAGTTCGAAAACGCCGTGACCACCCACGGCACCTTCGAAGCCTACGCCGAATACATGATCTGGACCCTCGCCATTGGCGACGCCTCGACCGCCGCCCGCCTGCAGACCGAGCTCGACAAGATCACCCAGCGCTGGAACAAGATGGCGCGCGAGCTGAACGAGCCCATCATGCGGCGCCTGCGCGCGGCGCAGCAGCTGGCGCAGAAGTCCGCCTGAAAGCCAGGACACATGCCCTACGACCTGATCCTGTTCGACCTTGACGGCACGCTGAGCGACCCGGCGGTGGGCATTGGCCGGTCGATCAACCATGCACTGCTGCACCACGGCCATGCGCCGCTGCAGCCCCACGAGGTGCCGGCCTGGATAGGGCCGCCGCTGGACGAGAGTTTCGGCAGGTTGCCGGGTGGCGCGGACCCTGCGCTGGTGGCCAGCCTGGTGGCGAAGTACCGCGAGCGCTATGGCGAGCTGGGTTATGCCGAGAACACGCTGTACGCCGGCGTGCCCGAGGCGCTGCAGGTGCTGGCGGATGCGGGCGTGGCCATGGGTGTGTGCACCTCCAAGCGGGTGGACTTTGCCGAGCAGATCCTCGAGATGTTCGGGCTGCGGCACTTCTTCGGCTTTGTCAGCGGTGGCGACATCGGCGTGCAGAAGTGGCAGCAGATCGCCGCGCTGCGCGAGCGCGGGGTGATCCGCGGCCCGGCAGTGATGGTGGGCGACCGGGCGGTGGACCTGATCGCCGCGCGGCGCAACGGGCTGCATGGTGCGGGCGTGCTGTGGGGCCACGGCTCGCACGCGGAGCTGGCGGCCGAGCAGCCGCAGCACCTGTTCCGCGAACCGGCGGAGTGGCGGCAACTGCTGGCCGCCTGAGCAGCAAACCTCGCTGTACCGGTGCGAGGCGGCGGCCACTGTGTCTGGGCCGGCCTGCGCCCATCGGCTAGATTGCGCCCATGCACATCGCCATCCTCACTTTCGACGGCTTCAACGAGCTGGATTCGCTGATCGCACTTGGCCTGCTGAACCGCGTGAAGCGGCCCGGCTGGCGTGTCTCGCTGGCCAGCCCGACGCAGACCGTGACCTCCATGAACGGCGTGACGCTGCACCGCCAGTGCACGATGGAAGAGGCCAATGCGGCCGACGCGGTGCTGGTGGGCAGCGGCATGAAAACCCGCGAAGTGGTGGAAGACGCGGCGCTGATGGCCTCGCTGCAGCTGGACCCTGCCCGCCAGCTGCTGGGCGCGCAGTGCTCGGGCACGCTGGTGCTGGCCAGGCTGGGGCTGCTGGGCCGGGTGCCGGCCTGCACCGACCTGACCAGCAAGCCCTGGGTGCAGGCGGCCGGCGTAGAAGTGCTGAACCAGGCGTTCACCGCACAGGGCAACCTGGCGACGGCTGGCGGCTGCATGGCCTCGGCCTATCTCGCAGCCTGGGTCATTGCGCGCAGCGAAGGCCTGGACGCGGCAGCGAGTGCGCTGCACTACGTGGCACCGGTGGGTGAGAAAGACAGCTATGTGAAGCAGGCGCTGGGCCACATCACTCCGACCCTTCCGACCCTTCCAATGGCCGCCCAGGCCTGAAGCCACCTCGGGGCACATCGCTTGCCAGCTCCAAGCCATCTCCCTGGCTTTTCGAGGAACAAGCAATGCCCACCGTCGACCCCCTGACCCCTCCGAGCGAGGACCTGAGCGCCTGCATCACGGCTTGCGAGGCCGCGCGCCGTGCATGCGAAAACTGCGCCGCGGAAGACGCACGCGACGGCGACCCGATGATGGCCGCCTGCATCCTCATCAACCTGGACTGCGCGGCGATCTGCAGCGCCACGCTGGGCGCGCTGGCGCGGGGCTCGGTGCACCACGGCGACTTCTGCGCGCTGTGCGCCCATGTGTGCACGGCCTGCGCCGAGGAATGCGGCAAGCACGAGCACGAGCACTGCATCCGCTGCCGCGAGGCCTGCAAGCTCTGCGCGCAGGCCTGCCTGCAGCATGCGGGCGAGCGCCACGCGATGTGAGGTGACGCGGGCCCGCTGAAGCGCCCTGCGCGGCCGCTTCAGCCCTGGCTCACTTCTTCGTCTTCAATGGCTTGCCGCCCGCGGCCTTGGCCGGCAGCGGCTTTTGTGCCGGCTTGGCATGCGGCGCGGTCTTCGCGGCGGCTTCGGCATCGGAGTGGCCATCGCCCACCGGGTCGGCAGATTCGTCCTCCTTGCCCTCGCTCATCATCTCGCGCTCGCTGCGGGCAATGATGGCCAGGTCCTCGTTGGCGATGGCCTCGTCCTCTTCGTCGGCACCGTCTTCGTCGTCCAGCACGTCTTCGTAGACGGCCTGGTCCAGCGCGTCTTCGAGTGCGTCGTCCTGATCGGCGTCACTGGCGTCGCCAGTGCTGAAGACACGGTCGACCGAGATGTCGCTGGCCTCCTCGCCGGCATCGGAGCCGGCGCTGCGGCGCTCACCCGAGCCGCCGCGGTCGCTGGTGGCGCCGCTCAGGCTGTCGACCGGCATCAACGGGCGTTCGAGGTCGCGGCCCAGCGCCACGTCCACCGGCTCGTTCGGATCACCGTCGCCCAGCTCATCCACGCCGACCATGTCGCTGCCGCTGTCGGAGCTGTCGCTCGGGCCCAGCGCAGCGTTGTCGTGTCCTTCGGACTCAAGATCTGCTTGTTCAACACCCAGCAAGCTGCTGCGTCCCATGTGTGTCTCCTTGGCCTCTCGGCCGATGCGAAAGATTCGAGCGCCTCTTGCGCGCGGTTCAGGGTGCGGTGGCGTACTGCAGCTGATGGGTGGCAAAACCCATGGCCTTGGCCCGGCGGGTCAGCGCCTGCAATGCCGCCTGCGAAACTTGCGGCTGGCGCGCAAGCACCCACAGGTGGTCGCGCGAAGGGGTACCGATCAGCGCGACCTGGTAGTCCGCGTCCAGCTCCAGCACCCAGTAATCGGCCCAGACCATGGGCAGCCAGCGCAGCCAGCCCGGCGCGAAGCTGACCTTGAGCTGCGCATTGCCAGTGCCAGGCACGACCCTGGCCACGCCCAGGGCTTCACGCAGCTCGCCGTTGGCGCCCGCGCAGCGGTTCAACACCACCACGCGCTCACCTTCCAGGCGGTAGTTCGCAGTGGGCTGGTGCACGCAGCTGGCCTCGAAGGCCAGGGGCAGCCGCGCCACCTCGTACCAGGTGCCCTGGTAGCGCTTGAGGTCGACCGAGGGCACGCTGCGCACCGCGATGGCCGGCGGGCTGCTTGGCTCGCCGCTGGCCGCGCCGGCGCTCGCAGGTGTCTCAGCCCGGGCCTGGCGCTGCCACAGCCACAAAGTGCCCAGCGCCGCCGCGGCACCGAGCGCCAACGGGAGCAGCCGCGGCACGCCTGCAGCAGCAGGACCGGCACCAGAAGCGGCCCAGGCGTCATCCGGCACTTCGACATGCGCCATCAGCGATCTCCGGTTTTGGCCAATGCCGGCTCTGCCGGGCGCATCGCGGCACGCTCGCGCTCGTTGCCAGAAGGCGTCTGCGCGTCCAGCCCGCGGTCGGGCGACTCGGCCACCTGCGGCATGTCACCCTCGTGTTCGATCATCTCTTCGATGATGAAACGGCCATAGAGCTGGGCCCGCTCTGCGCCCAGGGGCTTGACCAGGTCCGCGATCTCGCGGGCGTGGTCCGTGCCCTTGGCCTTGACGACCAGCCAGTGGTAGCCGCGCTCGGCCAGCGCCTGGTGGGCCTTGATCAGGTTCAGCTCCTGGCCGATGGCGGCGATGCTGCTGGCGCAGGCCAGGTCGTGCTCGATCTGCTGCAGCATCGCGCGGGCGGTGTAGAAGTGCACATCGCCTGGCGGCAGCCCGGTCTGCTCGATGGCCGCGCGCGCGGCCTGGGCCTGGTCGGCAGAAGGAAACGAGATCACGACATGGCCCACCGGTTTGAAGACGCCAAAGCTGGTGGGATGCTCGGTGTTGCTCGTGCTGCTGGTGGTGCTCATGTCCTGCCCTTTCTACGGCGAAGCTTGCCCTTGTGCCGGGCAAGCGATGTGCCGGCCTGGCCCTTCAGTGGCGCTGCCTCATGCGCCAGCAGGGCCATCAACTGCCGCTCGGCCAGGCTCAGGCCACGCTGCGGCGGGGGCGATTGCAGCCAGTCGCTCGCCAACAGCTCGCATGCAGCCTCGGCTTCGCACAGCGCCAGCACCGCGGGGTGCACGTAGCTCTTGCGGCAGACCGCCGGGGTGTTGCCCAGCCGCGCGGCCACTTCGGCCACCACCGCGCCCAGCGTGCCGCGCGGCAGGCAGCCTTCGGCATGGCAGTGCGCCAGCAGCAGTTGCAGCGCCAGCACGCTGCCATGCCAGGTGCGGAAGTTCTTGGCAGTGATCTTCGCGCTGGTGGCCCCGCCCGTGGCCTCCTGCAGCCAGCGGTTGACATCGGCAGAACCGACGCGGTGCGGCTCCCCGGCCTCGTCCAGGTACTGGAACAGCTCCTGGCCCGGCAGCTCGCGACAGCGCCGCACGATGCGGGCCACGCGCGGGTCGCTGAGCGCCAGCGCATGGCGCACGCCGCTCTTGCCCTGGAAGCTCAGGCGCAGTGCGTCGCCCTGCAGCCGGGCATGGCGGTTCTGCAGCGTGGTCAGGCCGTAGGAGCCGTTGTCGCGTGCATAGGCCTCGTTGCCAATGCGCACCCAGGTCGTGTCCAGCAGCCGCACCAGCGTGGCCAGCACACGCTCACGGGTGGGCGTGTCGTCGCCCCCCAGCCGGCGCCGCACCTTGTCGCGCAGCTGTCCCAGCGCCATGCCGAACAGCTGCAGCGCTTCGTACTTGGACTCGCCACGCTCGCGCTGCCATTGCGGGTGGTAGCGGTACTGCTTGCGGCCGCGCGCGTCACGGCCGGTTGCCTGCAGATGGCCTTCAGGCAGCGGGCAGATCCACACGTCCTGGTAGGCCGGCGGAATGGCCAGGCTGCCAATGCGCGCCAGGCTGGTCTTGTCGCGCAACAGGCGGCCTTCTGCGTCGCGGTAGCGGAAGCGGCCGGCCACGCCTTCGCGGCGCAGGCCGGGCATGGTGTCGCTGACCCAGCACAGCTGGCAGGCATCCGCCTGTTCCCGCTCTCCAGCCGCGCGCCCGGGCCGGCTGGAGCGGGTGGCTGCCATGCTGCTGCAGGCTCAGGCGCGCAACGCGGCCGAGCCGTCGTCCTCGTCCGCCGGCTCGGTGTCGGCCGCCACCGCTTCTGCCGCAGTCGAAGGCTCGGCCTTGTCGGCGGTCGGTGAACCGGCAGCGGCACCGGACTCGGCCGCATAGTCCTTGAGCCGGTTGTAAAGCGTCTTCAGGCTGATGCCGAGCACGGCCGCGGTGCGTTCCTTGTGGTGGTGGAAGTGGCGCAGCGTGGCCAGGATCAAGGCCTTCTCGGCCTGGGCCATCGAGCTGCCGACCGGCACCACGATCTGCTCGCCAGCAGCCGGGTCGTGCAGCAGCGCGGCAGACGGGGCCGGCACGACATCGGCCAGCGCGTGCGGCGTGGGCGCATCGGCGGCCGGCAGCCATTCCTCGTCGATGTCCTCGTCCAGCGCCATCACATAGGCGCGTTGCACCACGTTGCGCAGCTCGCGCACATTGCCCGGCCAGCGGTAGGCGGACAGGCGCTCCAGCGCCCGCGGCGTGAAGCGGCGCTGCGCACCTTCTTCCTCGCCGATGCGGGCCAGGAACTGCTCGGCCAGCAAGGGCACATCGCTCAGCCGCTCGCGCAGCGGCGGCAGCGCGATCGGGAACACGTTGAGCCGGTAATACAGGTCTTCGCGCAGCTTGCCTTCGGCCACGGCCTGCAGCGGCGGCCGGTTGGACGCGGCGATGACGCGCACATCGGTCTCCTGCGCCTGGGTGGCGCCCACGCGCATGAAGCGCCCGGTCTCCAGCACGCGCAGCAGCTTGACCTGCAGTTCCATCGGCATCTCGGTGATCTCGTCCAGGAACAGCGTGCCGCCACTGGCGCGCTCGAAGAAGCCCTGATGCTGGCGCTCGGCGCCAGTGAAGCTGCCCTTCTCGTGGCCGAAGATCTCGCTCTCGAACAGCGTGGGCGAGATGGCGCCGCAGTTGACCGCCAGGAATGGCTTCTTGCGCCGCCGGCTCAGCTCATGCACCGTCTGCGCCACGACTTCCTTGCCGGTGCCGCTCTCGCCGGTCACGAAGACGGTGATGCCGGTGCCGGCCACGCGGGCAATCTGCTGGTAGACCCGCTGCATGGCCGGCGAGCGGCCCCACAGGCTGCCGAAATGGCCGCTGCGGGCCAGCTCGTCGTTCAGGTCGGCCACCTCGGCCTGCAGCACCGCCGGCTTCATGTAACGAGACAGCACGCCTTGCAACTGCTTCATGCCGATGGGCTTGACGAGGTAGTCCGCCGCGCCCACGCGCAGCGCCTGGATGGAGGTGTCCAGGCTGGCGTGGCCGGTCACCAGCACCACTTCCGAGCGCGCCACCAGCTGCGCATCGGAGCTGAACAGCTCCAGGCCGCTGCCGTCGGGCAGCTGCAGGTCCAGCAGCACGATGTCGGGCCGCTGCAGCGCCAGCTGGCGCCGCGCCTCGGCCAGCGAATGCGCCAGCGAAACGGTGAAGTGTTCGCTCGCCACCAGCGCGCGCAGCGAGGTCGCGGCGTCTACATCGTCATCAACAATCAGGACATGGGCCACGGGGGGTCGCTCTCAAGAAAACAAGGGGCGCTACCGGCGTGCAAGGTTGCGCCATGGGCAGCGTCGCCACGCACGGCCACGCTGCATCTGGGGATGCACAACCCGTTTTTTACGCGGCTTTGGCCCCGCGGCTTGTAGGCGGGGAACGCGTCTTCAGGGCGGCCAGAAGCCCGACGACGCCCGATGACGCCCGGCTCAGCCCAGCGGCAGCCAGAGCCTGAAGCAGGTGCCCTGCGGGCCTGCTTCGGCCTCGGCCCTGCCGCCCTCGGCCTGCGCCAGGTGGCGCACCAGCGGCAGGCCCAGGCGCTGGGCAACGCCGCTGCCGGCTGCCAGCCCTGTCGCCGCGGGTCTGCCGGCCCAGTCGAAGGCCAGGGACGGCTCGGCGCCGCCGGGGCCAGCCTGCACCTGCAGCACGATGCAGGCCTGGCCTTGCAGCGTGCTGGCGCCCAGCCGCGCCGGGCCGGTGGCGCCCTGCAATGCGTGGCGCAGCAGGTTGCCCAGCATCAGCGCCAGCCGGCCGGGAGCCACCCGCAGCAACAGGGCTTCCGCCGGCAAGGCCAGCACCAGGGGGTGTGCCAGCGGCTGCAGGCTCGCCAGCACCGCCTGCACCGCCTCGGCCAGTGCCACTGGTGGCGGCCGCGGCTCGGGGGCCGAGGAGGGCGGCGCCTGGCTGCACAAATCGCCAAGCGCCTGCAATTCGTCCAGCAAGGCTTGCAGCCGGGCTGTCTGGCGGTGCAGCAGCGCCACCGCGTCGGCCCGCAGCCGAGGCTGTTCGCCGCCGCGGTCCAGCAGGTGGGCGGTGTTCGAAATCACCCCCAGCGGGCCGCGCAACTCGTGGCCCAGCAGCGCCAGCAGCGGCCCGGCAGGCAACACCGGTGGCGGCGGTGCTTCGCGGGCAGGGTCGGCGCAGGGCGGCAAAGGCGGCGGTGGGCGGGTCATCGGGGCGGGGTTTACCACGCTTTGGGCGACGGCAACGCAGGCACGCCGTTCGCCCTGGCAAGCCAGGGGCTGCGCACGCACGCCGGCCCCGCTGCAGAGACCTGGCTGGGAAAGTCCAAGCGCCATGCTGTTTCCGTTGATCCGTAACCGACCCTGGTGGCTGCTGGGCGCCTTGCTGCTGCCCGCAGGCCTGGCCTTGACCTGGTGGATGGGCGCCAGCGCCGCGGCCGGCCCGCCTGGCCTTTCCGCCGGCAAGCACTCCGCCATCTACTGGCCGCTGGCCGCGATGGCGCTGGCCTTGTGGCTGGCGTGGTGGGGCCAGCGGCGCTTGACGCAGCCGCTGCGCCGGCTGCAGGCCAGCCTGCGCGCGCTGCAGGCCGGCCTGCCGCTGCCGGCCGGCGGCACCGGCCTGGCCGCGCTGGACGAGCAACTGGGCGCGCTGGCCCTGGCCGCCGCAGCCTCGCGGGAGGCTCAGCAACAGTTGCAGCAAAGGCTGGAAGCTGCCCAAGCCCTTGCTCGCGAAGCCGAGCAGCGGGCCACCCAGCGCCAGCGGCTGGACACGCTGGGCCGGCTCGCTGCCGGCGTGGCGCACGACGTGAACAACCTGCTGGGCGTGATCAGCAACAGCGCCCACCTGATCGGCCGGCTGGCGCCGCCGCAGAGCCCGGTGGCACAGCCGCTGGCGGCCATCCTGCGCTCGGTCGACAGCGGCAGCCGGCTGACCCAGCGCCTGCTGCACCTGTCGGACCGCCACCCGCTGCAGCCGCTGCCAGTGGACCTGGCGCGGCAGCTGGACGAATCCGGCGAGGTGCTGCGCAGCGTGCTGGGCCGGCGCATCACGCTGCGCTGCAGCGTGGCCGCCGGCACCTGGCCCGTGCAGGTCGACCCCGACGAGCTCGAACTCGCGCTGGTGCAGCTGGCACTGAACGCCCGCGACGCGGTGGCCCAGCAAGGCAGCGTGTGGCTGCGCGCGCGCAACGCCGGCCCGCAGGACTGCGCAGGCCTGCCGGCCAGCGCCACGCGGGCGGTGCTGATCACGCTGGACGACGACGGCTGCGGGCTGGACGAAGCGCTGGCCGAACGTGTCTTCGAGCCCTTCTTCAGCACCAAGCCGCTGGGCGAAGGCACAGGGCTGGGCCTGACCCAGGTGCAGGCGTTTTGCGCGGAAAGCGGCGGGCTGGCACGGCTGGCCAGCACGCCGGGGCTGGGCACCACCGTCTCGCTGCTGCTGCCGGCCGCCCGCACCGCCGCCGCAGCGCCGGCCCGCCGCGGCGGCACCGAGGAGCCCATGGCCGGCACCCGGGTGCTGGTGGTGGACGACAACGAGGAGCTCGGCCAGACCACCGGCCTGCTGCTGAGCTGCTATGGCTGCGAAGTGAGCTGGGCCGCGAATGCCGCCGAGGCGCTGCAGAAGCTGGAAGACGAGCCTTTCGACGCGGTGCTCAGCGACGTGGTGATGCCGGGCGGCATTGACGGGCTGACGCTGGCGCGCATGCTGCGGCGCGAGCGGCCAACGCTGCCGGTGGTGCTGATCAGCGGCTACAGCGCGGCGCTGGCCGAAGTGCAGGACTTCATCGTGCTGCGCAAGCCCTGCGCACCCGGCCCGCTGCTGGCCGCGCTGCGCCGGGCCATGGCAGAAAAAGCAACGCAGCGCGAAACCCGGCGGTAAGCACTGCGGCAAAGCATTCCACGCCCCATCTGCGCCCAACACCACCGAAAACACCTTCAGAACCACAGCCATCCCCAACCTGCAGCCGATGGGCACACGGCTTGCCGAACCTGGGACAGCGGCCCGCAACGGGCAATCTCGCAACCGAAAACCGGAAGGACATCATGGACAAGAACGACATCACCAAGACCCTGGATCGCCTCGTTGAAACCAGCAAGGACGGCGAATTCGGCTTCCAGGCCTGCGCCGAACACGCCAAGGACGCGGCGCTGCGCCAGAGCTTCCTGACCCGTGCGGCCGACTGCCGCCAGGCGGCCTCCGAGCTGCAGAGCGTGATCCGCACCATGGGCGAAACGCCGGAAGACGGCGGCACCGCCGGCGGCGCCATGCACCGCGGCTGGGTCGCCGTGAAGGGCACGCTGGCCGGCTACACCGACCTGGCGTTGCTCGAAGAAGCCGAGCGCGGCGAGGACGTGGCCCTGGGCGCGTACCGCAAGGCCTTGAAGGAAGACCTGCCGGCGGACATCCGCATGCTGGTCCAGCGCCAGGCCGACGGCGCCCAGCGCAACCATGACCAGATCCGCGCGCTGCGCGACCAGGCACGGGCCATGAAGGTGTAAGCCTCTCGCACCGCCTGCCGGCAGGCCCGGCAGTCCGACCCCAAGGCCCGCGCGAGCGACTGACCGCTTTCGCGGGCCTTGTCATGTCCGGCCTTGCCGCAAAATGCGGGCTGGATGGATCCACCGGCAGGCGCCCCGCGCAGCCGGTTACCGGAGAACGCGATGGAGTGGGAACGAGGCCGGCGCAGCGACAACGTGGTCGAGGCCGATGACGATGGTGGCAACGGCGGCGGTGGCGGCTTCCGCGTGGGTGGCGGCACCGGGCTGGGCATTGGCGGCGTAGCCGTGGTGCTGGTCATCAGCCTGTTCACCGGCATCAACCCGCTGCAGCTGCTGGGCCAGATGTCCGGCGGCAGCAGCGTGCAGCACCAGGCGCCGCCACCGCGCGAAGCCCACACCTCGCCGGCTGCGAAGAACCCGCAGACCGAGTTCGTGCGCGCCATCCTCGGCGACACCGAGGACACCTGGGGCGCGATCTTCCGCGCCAGCGGCAAGCAGTACCGCGACCCGACGCTGGTGCTGTTCAACGGCGGCGTGAACTCCGCCTGCGGCTACGCCCAGTCGGCGGTCGGCCCGTTCTACTGCCCGGGCGACCAGCGCGTGTACCTGGACCTGAGCTTCTTCCACGACATGGAAACCCGCTTCGCGGCCTCCGGCGACTTTGCGCGGGCCTACGTGATTGCCCACGAAGTCGGCCACCATGTGCAGCGCCTGCTCGGCACCTCCGCCAAGGTCGACCAGGCACGCCAGCGCGGCGCCCGCATGGAAGGCGCCAATGGCTTGTCCGTGCGCATGGAACTGCAGGCCGACTGCTACGCCGGCGTCTGGGCCAACAATGCCCAGCAGCGCCTGCACTGGCTGCAACCGGGCGACCTGGAATCCGCCCTGCGCGCGGCCACGGCCATTGGCGACGACCGCCTGCAACAACAGTCCCGCGGCCACGTCGTGCCCGACGCCTTCACCCACGGCAGCTCCGCCCAGCGCGTGAAGTGGTTCAGCACCGGCTACGACAAGGGCGACCCCGGCGCCTGCGACACCTTCGCGGCCAAGCAGCTGTGACGGCAACAGGCGATCTTCATGCGCGACTGCGGCCCGAGCTGCAGCCGGTCGGTCACCAGCTCGATCATCGCGGCCTTGCCTGAGGCCTTGGCGCGCGCGAATGCCGCGGGGAAGTCCACCTCGTGTTCGATGCGCTCGGCATGCGCGACAAAGGCTTGTAGGCGAAGGCGACGAAGTCCGGATTCACCAGCTGCGTGCCGGACACCCTGCCGGGGTATTCGCGCTCCTGGGGCATGCGGATGGGGGCGCGGGCGCTTGATCAGCTCGTAACCGCCAGAGGTCATCTCCGAAACCCGCGCAGATGCCCCCGCGTACCAATGCGGCCTGCCTGTGTTGGCACAAGAGCCCCTGGCGCGCCGGCCACCTCACCTCATCGGCTGACCGGTGCCGTGGCCAGCGCTTGTTGCAGCCGCAGCAGCAAGGCATGCATGTCGATTGGCTTGACCAGGAAATCGTCGAAGCCGGCTTGCTTGGCGCGCAGCCGGGTGTCCTGCGTCGAGTAGCCGCTGATGGCGATCAGGGTCATGTCGGGGCCGTACCGTTGGCGCAGCTCGCTCGCCAGGCCAAAGCCATCGAGGCCGGGCAGGCCGATGTCGACGATGGCGATCTCGGGCGGCTGGTCGATGGCGGCGGCCAGGCCTTGCGGCCCGTCGCTGGCCACCGTGCAGGCGTAGCCGTGCATCCGGCACAACTCGGCCATGGCCTGCAGCGCGTCGGCGTTGTCGTCCACCAGCAGCAGCCGCCGCTGTCGCGGGGCGGTCTCCGGCGCCGGCGTGAACAACGGCGGCTCCTCGGTTGCGACAGCGGGCTTGGCAACGGTCGGCAGCGTCAGGATGAATTCACTGCCCAGGCCCAGCCCGGCACTGCTTGCACGGATGCTGCCGCCGTGGTCCGCGGCCATGCGCTGCACGATGGTCAGGCCAATGCCCAGGCCGACGTCCTCTCGCGCCAGGCTGTTCGGTGCCTGCGTGAACAGCTCGAAGATCTTCGGCAGCATCGGTGCATCGATGCCAACGCCGTTGTCCTTGACGCTGATGTGCACCACCGCGTCGGCCGGCGTGATGCCGATCTCGATCAGGCCGCCTTCGGGCGTGTAGCGCGCGGCGTTGTGCACCAGGTTGCTGATCACCTGCTTCATGCGCACCAGGTCGACATCGACAAAGGCCACGTCGTCCAGGGCCGGCACGCGCAGCCGGTGCTGCTTCGCATCGACAAAGGCCCGCGTCATCTCGATGGCCTCGAATACCAGCGAGCCGACGCCGACCACGGCGCGCTCCAGTTCGACCTTGCCGCGCGAGACGCGCGAGACGTCCATCAGGTCGTTGACCAGCTTGGTCAGCTGGGTCGCCTGACGGCCGATGGTGTCGCGGTACTTCCCGACCTCGGCCATGCTGAGGTCGCGCTTGCGCCGCATCACCTCGATGCTCATCGAGATCGCCGCGAGCGGGTTGCGCAACTCATGGGCCAGCATCGCCACGAATTCGTTCTTGCGCTGATCGGCCAGTTCCAGGTCGTGCTTGCGCTGGCGCAACTCGTCCAGCGCGTGCAGCATGTCGCGGTTCTGCTGCTCAAGCTCCTCGTGCGGGCTCTGCTGCTGGGAGCGCAGCAGCTCATCGATGCGCTGGCCGATGTCGGCGGCCGCCAGCCTGGGCGCCGTGCGCGGCAGCAGCATTTCCATCGACACGCTGGCCCCACCGCCGGGCGGGGTCTCGATCCAGAAGGCGTCCACCAGGCGCTGGCTGCCGTGCAGGCCGCCGGCCCTGTGCAGCGCGCCGATCTCGCCATCGGCCCAGATCGAAGCCGGCATGCCGGGGCCCTTGTCCGCGACCCGGATCAGCACCGATTGCGCGCCCGGCAAGGTGGCCGAATCGCCGACCAGAAAGCTCACCGTGGCGGCACCGGCATGCTGCAGCGCATTGCGGCCAATCTCCGACACGGCCGTGGTCAGGCGCGTGCGCTGCAGGGCTTCGAGGCCGAACAACTCGCCGACCTGGCGACACCGATGCCGCAGCATCACCAGGCTCTGGTTGGTCTGGATCCTGACGGTCAAAACAGCGATCTGCATCATTGGCCCTGGATGACGACGACGGTGGCGTCGTCCGTGTTGCGAGCGAAGTCCCGGTGCAGCACGGCCGCAATCAGCAAGGGATGGCAGGCCAGCAGGCCGGGATGCCTGGCCAGGCTCCAGCGGGAGCTCAGGCCATCGGTGTTGAGGATCAGCGTCGAGCGGGGCACCCAGGCGACCGAAGACTCGCGCGCCCTCTGCACGCCGTAGCCGACCGTGCCATCGCTCGAACTCAGGCGCACCGCCACGCCCTGGGTGTGGACCACCGCACTGATGTTGCCCAGGCCGGCAAAACGCAGCGTCTGCGCATCGCCATCGATGCAGGCCACCGCCATCACCGCACCGCGTGTCGACAACAAGGCCTGATGGGCCAGCTGCACGACCTGGGCCGGACCGACGTCGCGCACGCAGCGGTGGAAGGTTTCGATCGCGGCGTGCGCCGCCTCTGCCGCCTTCGGGCCATGGCCAAGGCCGTCGACCACCGTCACCGCGATGGACGGGCCAAACCGCAGGCAGGACCAGCTGTCGCCCGACACGATCTCGCCGCGTATCGGCGTCATCCGGCTGCCGACGACAAAACCATCGTCCCCTGGCGCTGCAAGCCTCTTTTCCTGCAAGCGCACCAGCACGGCAGTGCCCAGCCCGGGCGCGGTGTAGACATCGAACAGCGCGGCGGCGCGGCGCATGGTGCCCAGCCCGATGCCCAGGCTGCCACCGGTGGAAAAACCATCCTTGGCCGCGGCTGTGAAGTTGGCAATGCCCGGGCCGCGGTCCAGCGCGACGATGTCCAGCCCGTAGGCCATGCCATTGGCCGACAGCGTGCTCAGCCAGACCTCGCCCCGCTCTGCGTACTTGAGGATGTTGGTGCACAGCTCGGACGTGACCAGCGATGCCTGCGCGATCAACTCAGGACTCAGGCCCATCGTCTGGCCGAGCAGGGCCGCGGCACGACGCACCTCCGCAATGCGGCTGTGGTCGTCGACGGTTACCGTCGTTTCCACTGCACGATCCGCACATGCGTGCCCGCGCCTGGGCGGGAAACGATCTCGAATTCATTGACCAGGCGCTGGGCACCGCCCAGCCCCAGGCCCAGGCTGTTGGCGGTGGTGTAGCCGTCGCGCAGCGCCTGCTGCACGTCGGCAATGCCAGGCCCCTGGTCCTCGAAATCGAGTTGCAGGCCTGGCTTGCCGTCGCGCTGCAGGTCACGCATGGTCATCGTGCCGCCGCCGCCATGCACGAGCACATTGCGCGCGAGCTCGCTGGCCGCCGTGACGAACTTGGTCATCTCCAGCGTCGACAGGCCGATGGCCATCGCACGCGCCTGCACCAACCTGCGGGCCGCGCTGACTTGTTCAGACGTGCGGATCTCGACCACGACAGCGTCGGTCACGGTGCGGCGACGATCCTTCCGGGCTCGTCCAGAGAACGCCGCAGCAGTGCCAGGCCCTTGTCCACGTTCAGCGCCGTGCGCACGCCGGCCATGGTCATGCCGAGTTCGACCAGCGTGATCGCCACGGCCGGTCGCATGCCGACCAGCACCATGGTGGCATCCATGATGCCCACGATGGCCGAGATCTGCGACAGCATGCGGCCAATGTAGGAGTCGACGATCTCCAGCGCCGAGATGTCGATCAGCACGCCGTGCGAGTTGGTCTTCAGCAGCTTCTGGGTCAGGTCGTCCTGCAGGCTCATCGCGAGCTCGTCGTGCAACTCGACCTGGATGGAGACCAGCAGGAAGCTGTCGACCTTGAGGATGGGAATGTGGTCCACCGGGCGCGGCCTCTAGTTGCCGGCCTTCAGCGGCTCGGCGCGCTGCACGCTCTGCCCGGTCTTGCGCAAGGCCGTCTGCAGCGCGCCGGCCAGGGTGGCCTTGGTGATGACACCGTCGAGGTTGACCCCGAGGTGAACAATCGTCTGCGCGATCTGCGGGCGGATGCCGCTGATGATGCATTCGGCCCCCATCAGCCGGGCGGCCGCCACCGTCTTCATCAGGTGCTGGGCGACCAGCGTGTCAACGGTCGGCACGCCTGTGATGTCCAGGATCGCCACGGTCGCTTCCTTCTCGACGATGGCCTCCAGCAGGCTCTCCATCACGGTCTGGGTGCGCTCGCTGTCCAGCGTGCCGATCAGCGGCAGCGCGAGGATGCCCTGCCAGAGTTCGACCACCGGCGTCGACAGGTCCAGCAGCTCCTGGTGCTGCCGCTCGATGACCTGCTCCCGGCCGTTCTGGTACGCCTCGATGCTGAACAGGCCCAGCTTGTCCAGCATCAGCGAGACGGCCCAGAGTTCACTGCTGAGCCGCTTCGGGTCGTCCGCAAGCGACTCGCGCAGCGCCACGAACAAGGGCTGCTTCAGCGAGAAGACGAAGGTGGCGGTTTCGGTGGGGCTGAAGCCGGCCACGGCGCGGTCACGCGACAGGTCGGTCAACAGCGCCCGCACGTCGTCCCATTCGGTGCCCGCCATGTCGGCGTCGCTGGACCTGCGGATGGCCGCCGCAAAGGCGGCGAGGAAGCTGCGCGCTTGCGCTTGCGTGTCGCCGCTGCCGGGACTGCCATGACGCCGCACTTCCTGCAGCGCGCCAGTCCAGTCCTGCAGAATCTTGCTTTCGTGCTGGCGCAGTACCCACGCCAGCCCTTTGTCGTCTTGCATGCTCTGCTCCGTGGACACAAAAAAAGGCCGCGTCATCGCAGCCGTGCCTTGATTATGCATGTCATGCATGAACGAGCAGGTTTTGACAGCGGCAAGGCGGGTCTTTCACAGGCCGCTCCTCACGGCAAATGCCCCAGCACCTGCATCGCCGGCTGCAGCTTCTGCCGACCGTGCCGCGCCATGCCGGCCCAGCGGTCCGGCGCCTTCAGGCGGGCGGCGATGGTGGGGACTGTCCAGTGGTCGCCGCCGGTCAAGGTCGGCAGCTCTTCCCAGTCGACGGGGACCGACACGCCAAGCCCCGGCCGGGCGCGGGCGGACCAGGCGCAGGCAGTGGTGGCGCCGAAGCCGTTGCGCAGGTAGTCCACGAAGATCTTGCCGACGCGGTTCTTCGGCCCGCTCTTGGCGACGAAGCGCTGCGGCAGGGTGCTGGCCAGGTGCTGGACGATGGCCTTGGAGAAGGCCTTGACCGCTTCCCAGCCCAGGTCCGGCTGGAACGGCACGACCACGTGCAGGCCCTTGCCACCGCTGGTCTTCAGGAAGGCGGTGAGCTTCAATTCGTCCAGCATGGCATGCACCAGCTGGGCGGCTTCCTGAACCTGCGGCCAGGCCACGCCTTCGCCGGGGTCGAGGTCGAAAGTCAGGCGGTCCGGCTGGGCAATGGAAGCTTGGCCCTCGACGCTGCGCACGCGGCCGTTCCAGGCATGCAGCTCGATCACGTTCATCTGCACCGCGCCGAGCAAGGTGCGGGCGCTGGCCATGGTCACCAGCGGCGCATGGCCCGGGTCCAGCGACGGGTCCAGCTGGGTCAGCCCGGGGATCTTCAGGCCGGCTGCGTGCTTCTGGAAAAACAGCTGGCCGCCCACGCCTTCGGGGCCGCGCACCAGTGCCAGCGGGCGGTCCTCGCAGAGCTTGAGCAGTCGCGGCGCGACGGCGGCATAGAACTCCGCCAGCTGCTGCTTGGTGGTGCCGCTCTTGGCGTCGATCACCCGCGAGGCATGCGTGAGCTTCAGCCCGGCAGGCAGCTTCCCGCAGGCACGGCCACTGGCTGGTGGCGGCAGCTCGGAGGTTTTCTCCGGCGCAGCGGCCGCCAGCTTGCCGCCCTTCACCGCCACCGGCTGCTCGTGCACGATGGCGCCTGCCGGCTTGTCGCTGCGCAGCGCGTGGAACACGCCGTGGCGCACCCGGCCCTGGCCGGTCCATTCGCTGAACGAGACCTCGGCCACCAGCTTGGGCCGCACCCAGTGCACACCGGCCTTGATGCCCGCCTCTTTCAACTCGGCCGCGCTCAGCAACAGCGGCGAACGCGTGCTTTCCAGGGCCTGCAGCTGCGCGGCGAGCTTCTTCAGCGTGGCGGTGTTGAAGCCGCTACCGACATTGCCGGCGTATTGCAGCCTGCCTTCGCGGTCGTGCACCGCCAGCAGCAGCGCGCCGAAGCCGCTGCGGTTGCCCTGCGGGTCGGTGTAGCCGACGATGACGAACTCCTGGCGCTGGGTGCACTTGAGCTTGAGCCAGTCGGCCGAACGGCGCGAGACATACGGCGCGTCGGCCCGCTTGCCGATCAGCCCTTCCATGCGCAGCTGGCAGGCGGTGTGCAGCAGTTCGCCAGGCGCGGCGTCGAAGTCCTCGCTGAAGCGCAGCGGGCCGTCGCCAGGCAGGCCGGCCAGCAGCGTGCGCAGGCGCTCGCGGCGCTGCAGCAGCGGCAACGCGCGCAAGTCTTCGCCATTCAGGAATGGCGCGTCGAACAGGTAGTAGACGACCTCGCCGAGCTTGCGCGACTCGAAGGCGTCCTGCAGCGCCTGGAAGCTCGGTGCGCCGTGTTCGCCCGCGGCCTGCACGATCTCGCCGTCCAGCCAGCCGCTGGCCAGGTCCAGCTTCAGCAGCGCGCGCTTCAGGTGGGGCAGCTTGGCGGTCCAGTCGTGGCCGCTGCGGGTGAACAGGCGCAGATCGTCGCCGTCCCGCCGGGCCAGCAGGCGGTAACCGTCAAACTTCATCTCCCAGCGCCAGTCGCCGCTGGTTGGCGCGGCACTGGCCAAGGTGGCCAGCTGCGGCGCGAGGGACAGCGGCAACTCCGTTGCCGCTGCCTTGGCGGCCCGGGTGATCTTCTTCGTAGCCGCCTTGGCCGCAGGTGCGGGACCAGCGCCCACCGCATCGCCGCTCAGCACGCTGTCGGGCTGCTCGCTGACCACGTCGAACTCGGCCGCGGGCCGGGCCGCATCGTCGCGTTCCTTGATCAGCAGCCACGGCGCCTTGGTCTCGTCGGCCCGACCGCGCAGGCGCACCAGCGTCCAGCCGCCACTGAGCTTTTCGCCGTGCAGCTGGAACTTGAGCTTGCCTTCGCGCAGGCCGGCACGGGCGTCGCCCACCGGGGTCCAACTGCCACGGTCCCAGACGATGACGCTGCCGGCACCGTACTGGCCTGCCGGGATGGTGCCCTCGAAGCCGGCGTAGGCCAATGGATGGTCCTCGACCTGCACGGCCATGCGCTTGTCGTGGGGATCCAGGCTGGGACCCTTGGGCACCGCCCAGCTTTTCAGCGTGCCGTCCAGCGCGAGGCGGAAGTCGTAGTGCAGCGCGCGGGCGGCGTGCTTCTGGATCACGAAGGGCAGCGCGACCTGCTTCGCGCGCGGGATGTGCTCGCCCGAGGGTTCGCGGGTCAGCTCGAAGTCCCGCTTCTTGCGGTAGTCCTGCAGCGGGTCGCTGCGGTGTTGGTCGTCGCCCATGAACAACCTCTCAGGCCGCCTTGCGCCGCGCGGGCTTGGCGACAGACTTGGTGCTTGGCCTGGCCGCTGCGCCGCGCTTTGGCTTGGGCTTGGCGGCCGCGGTTTCCTCGGCCTCGGCCTCGGCCTTCGCCTTCTCGCCTGCTTTGCCGCGCCCGCCCAGGCTGCGCTTGAGCAGTTCGGTCAGGTCCACGACGTTGCTCGGCGCACTGCTGTCGGCAGCCGCTTCCAGCGGCGTGACGCGCTCGGTGTCGCCGGCTTCGGACTTCTTTTGGATCAGCGCCATGATCGCGGCGCGGAACTGGTCGGCGTAGTCCTCGGCCTTCCACTTCATCGTCATGTCGGCGATCAGCGCTTCGGCCATCTTCATCTCGCCGGCGGCCAGCTTGTTGGCCGCCGCGCCTTCGGGCGGAAAGGCCAGTTCCTCGGCCGGGCGGATCTCGTTGGGCCAGCGCAGCGTGTTGAGCATCAGTGCCTCGCCGCTGGGAATGAGCGCGGCCAGGTGCTCCTTGGCGTGCATGACCACGCGCGCAATGCCGATGCAGCCGGCCTTCAGCATGGCCTCGCGCAGCAGCGCATAGACCTTGCCAGCCTTGCCGATGGGCGCCAGGTAATACGGCTTCTCAAGGTAAAGGAACGGAATCTCGACCGCGGTGACAAAGGCCTCGATGGCAATCGTCTGCGTGCTCTGAGGGTAGGCGGCCTGGATCTCCTCGTCGGACAGCAGCACGTAGTCGCCGTCTTCCAGCTTGACGCCGCGCACGATGTCTTCCTTCCTGATCTCGCGGCCGGTGCGCTTGTTGACGCGCTTGTAGCCCACCGGGTCCATGCTGCGCTTGTCCAGCCAGTCGAAGTCGATGTCGTCTTCGCGCGAGGCGGGGTACAGCCCCACCGGTACATGCACCAGCCCGAAGCTGATGGCGCCTTTCCAGATCACCCGTGCCATGCCAAGCTCCTCAGGGGCCGACGGGGCCCGTGCAGCGGCCAGTGCGGCCCCAGAGCCTGCATGCTGGCCAAGGCCGGCGCCACACGCCAGCGGCCTAGCGGCAGAGCTGGCGTAGGCCAGGACCTACGAAAGCGCATGGCTAAACTCCGCGCCGAAGACCGCGCGGCGCTGCCGATGCGCCCACACCCGAAAGGATCGAATGAGAAGCTCCCACCCCAGCGCGCACCCGGTGCGGACCTGGCGACGCCGGATGTCAGTGGTGATGGCCTGGAGTTCGTTGCTGCTGTTGGCTGCAGCCGCAACGGCAGCGGAGGAGCCCGCACCGATAGAGGCGCACGCAGTGTTCACGCCGCAGGCAGTGCCGGGCAGCGATGGCTTTGTGCACCTGGCCTATGAGCTGGATGTCACGAACTTCTATGCCGGCACCGGCCCGCTGAATCTCGGCCTGCTGGAGGTCTTTGCCAACGGGGCCAGCAAGCCCCTGGCCAGCTTCAGCGGCGCAGCGCTGGCCGGGCTGCTGGGCCCGGGCAAGGCACTGGACGCCGACAACAGCCTGCCCATAGAGGCCGGCATGCATGCCGTGCTTTTCGTCTGGCTCACGCTGCCCAAGACCCAACCCCTGCCGGCGCTGCTGCAGCACCGCCTGGTGTTCAAGACTGCAAAAGGCCAGACGCAGGTGGCCACGGACGTGCCGGTGGCAGTCAACTCGACGCGGCCGGTCGTGATCGGGGCACCGCTGCGGTCCAACGCCAAGGCCGTGCAGTGGCTGGTCGATGAAGGCCCGGGCCATGCGCAGTCGCACCACTGGGGCAGCCTGGTGGCGGAAAACGGGCGCCTGACGATTCCTCAACGCCATGCCATCGACTTCTTCGGCCTGGATGCCAAGGGCCACGCCATCACCGTGCCGTCAGACAAGCTGGCGAGCAGCCTGCCTGGCGACTGGACCGGCTTCGATACGGAGGTTGTGGCGGTGGCAGACGGCGTGGTGCGCAACGCGCGCGACGGCGTGCCGGACCACCGGCCACTGGCGCCGATGGAACAGCCCACCGAGATGACGGCGGAGGCGCTGTACGGGAATTTCGTGATCCTGGAGATTGCACCCCACGTCTTCGTGCACTACGCGCACCTGCGCCAGGGCAGCCTGCGCGTGAAGACCGGCGAACGCATCAAGCGGGGCGCCCCACTGGCACGGCTGGGCGTGTCCGGCAGTGCCGGGGCGCCCCATCTGCATTTCCAGGTGGCCAGCTCGGCGGGATTCGCCCCGTCACAAGGGTTGCCGTTTGTCTTCGAGCGCTTCACCTTGACGGGCCGAGGCAGCGAAGGCGACATGCTGGACCTGTCGAAGGACGCCTCACTCGACCACCCGGTCGGCATGCGAGGGGTGATGCCGCTGCATGGCGACCTGATCGGCTTCTAGTTCGGCTCATCGCCCTGTCAGACAGGTCTTACAGCAGGCCGGGTTGCCGATCCCTGGCAGAGGTGGCCCCCGCTTTGCCACACTGGGATCAGGGTGCCTAGGGCAGCCCGCACTGCCCACCATGCCCCACACCCTGAACGCCTATTTGGTCGAGGACAGCCGCCTGATCCGCGAGAACCTGACGGCTGCCCTCGAAGAAATGGCGGCGGTGAGGATCGTGGGCTGGGCCGAGGGTGAGTCCAAGGCGGTCGCGTCGCTGGCGGCATTGAGCGCCGCGCCGGCAGACCATGAACTGGACCTGGTGCTGATCGACCTGATGCTGCAACAAGGCTCGGGTCTGGGTGTCCTGCGTGCGGCCTGCGGCAAGGGCCCGGGCCGGCATGCGCGCTGTGTGGTGCTGACGAATTACGCAACGCCGGACATGCGGCGCGAGTGCCTGAAACTCGGCGCCGACCGGGTGTTCGACAAGTCCAACGAGATCGATGCGCTGATTGACTATTGCCTGTCGCTGGCCAAGGCCGGCCCGCCACCAACGGCGGCAGCAGCACCCGTTTGATCCGGCAAACAAATGGGGTCAGCAAACAAATGGGGTCAGAGTCAATTTATCTTGAAATACCTCAATGCGAAGTCGCACGTGTGCCGAGATAAATTGACTCTGACCCCATTTGCGTAGATTGGCGAAGGTGCCACGCACCCAAGAAACTCGCGCCCCCGGGTCTACTCACTCACCAGCTGCCGATACACCTCATTCGACACATCCGCCAGCACCTGCCGGCCGGCGTCGGCGGTGATCGCGTAGCCGTAGGCGCCGTCCACCCAGTAAAAGACATTGACCCTGCCTTCGCGGGCGAAGCGGAAGGCAGTGGTGGACATGGCGCTGGCGGGCACACCGGCGTGAGCCGGCGCCGAGGCCGCGCCGGCGGGGCCGAGTTCGTTGGAGACGTAGACGGTGAGCTTGCGGCCTTCGCTGTCGCGGTACATGAACTGCGCGACCGGGCCCTGCCCGCCGGGCAGCAGCCGGCCGCCTTCGAGCGCGTAGCCCTGGGCCTGCAGATGCGGCGGCCTCATCGCCGCGCCCATGCGGCGCGAGAGCCAGGTGCTGAGCTGTTCCTCGTGCGCAGCGTCCAGCTCCACAGCGCGGCGCTGGTCCGGGCTGAAGACGGCATGCGCCACCGCGGCGCGGCGGGCGAAACCTTCGGGCGAACGGGCGGCGGCCAGCGCCAGCGCGGTCGCATCGCCACCTGCCGGCAGTGCGCTGCGCATGCCCCAGCCGGCGCCGGTGCCCAGCAACAGCAGCGCCAGGCCCGCAACCCAGCGCTGCGCATACCAAGGCTGGCGCGGCGCCGCAGCGCGCAGCAGCCGGGCCGGCGCGGCTTCGTCCAGCACCGGGTCGAACAGCGCGCGCAGCGCGGCCTTCTGGCCCCGGTAGTCCGCCAGGCGCGCGGCTTCTTCCGGGCGTGAGGCGAGGTAGGCCTCGATCTCCCGCTGACGTGCGGCCGGCAGCTGGCCGTCCAGCCAGGCGTGCAGCTCGGCTTCGGTGACCGGCGTGTCCGCGTCTTCGGGCCTCATTTGACGACCTTCAAGGTGGGCCGACCCGCGACAGCAGCCGCGGACAGCACCGGTTCGTTCATCAGCTGCCGCAGCCGCTCGCGGCCCCGCGACAGGCGCGACATCACCGTGCCCATCGGCAGGCCCAGCGCCTGCGCCACGTCCGCATAGGCCATGTCTTCCAGCGCCACCAGCAGCAGCACTTCGCGCTGCTCGGCCGGCAATTGGGCCAGCGCGCTCGCCAGGTCCCGCAATGCCAGGCCTTCGGTTTGACGCGCTGGCTCGGCCTGCTCCGGCAGCGCCTCGCCTTCGGCCAGTGCCACGATGTTCAACCGGCCGCGGCGGTGGCCGTCCACGTGCAGGTGGTGCATCAGGCTGAACAGCCAGGCCCGCATGTCGGCCACGCCGCGCCACAGCCCGGCCTTGGCCCAGGCACGCTCCAGCGTGTCCTGCACCAGGTCGTCGGCATCGTCACGGTTGCCGGCCAGCGCCCGCGCATAGCGGCGCAGGCGCGGCAGCCAGGTCAGCAGTTGCTGCGGGTCGTCGTGCTGCACGTGCGGGCGCGGCCGTCCAGGATCATTCCGGAATGATGTGCCAGACGTCCTTGAACTTGTCGCCGCTGCGCTCGCCGGCGGCCTTGTCGGCCTCGTAGTAGTACAGCGGCTTGCCCTTGAAGGCCCATTGCTTTGCGCCGTCGTCGCGCGTCACCAGCGTGTAGTCGCCGCTGGGCGTGTCGCCTGCTGCGGCCACCAGCGGCGGCCAGAGCTTGGCGCAAGGGCCGTTGCAGACGCTCTTGCCGCTGCCGGCGGTGTCCTTGTCGAAGGTGTAGAGCGTCATGCCGTTCGGGCCGACCAGCGCGCCCTTGCTGAAAGCCGGTGCGGCCGCCTGGGCCAGGCCGGCCAACGCCATCAGGCTGCTCATCAGCCCGGTCGTGAACACCAGGCGCCAAGTGGTCTGCATGCGAATCTGCGTCATCAGAATGTCTCCCATCGGTGAGTGAACCGCCCCGCCCCCATGGCGCGGCAGCCGCTCACTTTGACGCAGACGGGCCCGGCGCGGGGTTTATTCCACCGGCCGCGAAAAATTTCCCGGCGGCTCGGCACCACGCAACGCCATGCCTTCGCTCGGCCAGGCCTGCTGGCCGGCTTCACCGAGCAGGGCTTTCAGCGCCGCGAGCGAACGCGGCTCGACGACAGGTGTGGGGTTGTGCGCCGCGCGGAATTCGGCGGCCATGCGGTAGGCCGCCTGGCGGATGCGCATGATGGCGCCCAGCGGCCGGTGCGCGGCCAGCGCATGCCAGGGGCTGAAGGACATGCCATCGTCGATCGCCACCGACAGTTCCCGGCTCCAGCCCGGCTGAGGCCCGGCGCGCAGCATGGCCACCGGCACATACGGGCTCAGCACCTCGGACCACGGCTCGGACGGATCTTCCAGCGGCATGCGGGCCAGGTCGGTGCACAGCTGCACGCGCAGCTCCCATGCGCCGCCCTCGCGGGCGAAATGCGCCTCCACCGCCAGCCGCAGCGCGTCATGGTGGGCGTCCAGGTCGACCGGGTGCTGGCGCAGCGCGAGCAGCGAATCGTCCACCGGCACCAGGCAGAACTTGGCCATGTAAGGGCCCCACAGCACCGGCAACTGGCCGTAGTAGCGGTCACCCAGCGGGTGCGTGGGCGGATGCGCGCCCAGCGCCTTGAGCGAGTTGAGCTCGGTGTCGGCCTTCTCGGCCCAGCGCTCCAGCCCGCGCAACACCACCGAGAGCGCCTGCTTCAGGCTGGGCAGCCTGTCGGTCGTGGCGGCCACCAGCTTCACGCTGCGCAGGAACTGGCGCGCGCTCTTGGCGCTGAAGTTCGGGCTGTCGACCATCAGGAAATCCTGCGTGGTGTCGCCCTCCGAGCCCGGCACCCGGTCCCCCGGCACGCCCACCAGCTTCAGCGCAAAACCGCGCGGCGTGGACACTGCGTCATGCAGCAGGTCGCCCGGAATGGTCGACAGCCGCATCACCGCCGGATAGCGCCCCGGCTGTGAGAACACGCCCTGTGCATAAGCCGGCGGCAGCTTGTCCAGGACTTCCATTTCCCCCAGCAGCAGCCCGTGGCTCTTGGCATGTACCGAGCGGTACGCGTGGCCTTCATCCTTCAGCACCTTCTCGCTGATGCCGCGCATCGCCGCGACCAGCGCCTCGCCGGTCTTCTCCTCGTCTTCTTCCAGGAACTCGAACGAGGGCTGGTAACGCAACGGTTGCAGCGTGAACGGATCCGGCAGCTTGGGGTCATCCAGCGTCGAATCGTGTGTGGCGTGCGCAGCGGCAGGCAAAGTCATGCGCGGCTCCTCGGCAGTGAAACTGCGCCAGCCTAGTCTTCCGCCAAAGGGCCGGACGTAGGACGGCGCCGCGATCACGCCAAGGTCCCTTACATCCTTCTCGAACAGCAACACCCGCCCGGCGCCGGGGGAATCGACAATCGCCCCGCACCCACATCCGAAGTCCCCCAGCTGATCACATGCGCCTCCATCCCCGCCTCCTGGCCACCGCGGCACTCACCTTCTGCGCCACCCTCACCGCCCCAGCCCGAGCCCAGGACATCACCGTCAGCTGTGCAGAAAGAGGAAAGCCCGGCCCCATGGCCCAGCCGCTGCTCGAAGAGGTGAACCTCCTACGCACCAACCCGAGGGAATACGCCAAATTCGTCGAGGAGCGGCTGCGCAACATGGACGCGCAGGGCTTCTACAAATCGGAGGGCGTGTCCTACGCCAGCGTGGAAGGCCGCACCGCCGTGGCGGAAACCATCGCGTTCCTCAGGAAGGCACAGCCGGTCAAGCCACTGGTGCTGTCGAACTGCCTGTCCAACGCCGCGCAAGGCCACGTGGCCGAACAAGGCCCCGAAGGCGCCACCGGCCACTACAGCGCAAACGGTGCCAGCCCTTCGGACCGCGCCACCCGCCACCTGTCCGGCACCGCCTACTGCGGTGAAAACATCAGCTACGGCATGCCCACGCCGCGCGACGTCGTCATCCAATTCGTGGTGGACGACGGCGTGCCCACCCGCGGCCACCGCGAAAACCTGTTCAAGGACGACTACAAGTCCGTGGGCTTCGGCTTCGGCCCGCACAAGAAATTCGGGTTCATGGCGGTGGAATTGATGTGCATGAATGCCATTCGGTAGAGGCGGGTCAGTTCCCTCAGACAGCGCCCTGCGGCACGGCGCGCTGCACACGCAGCCGGAGACCGTCGGCTTCCTCCGTCACTTCCAAACGTGCGCCAGGATTGAGCCCGAGCCGGCGACGCATTTCTGTCGGCAGCACCACCTGACCCTTGGATCTCGCATGCTGCCAAATCCAACCATCCCGGCAGGCGCCTCGATGCGGCGCACACAGTGGGCGGAGGGTGGCGCCAGCCCGTGAACTGGTTCACGGTCTTGTTGGCTTGCTTCCAATGGGTGACGGTGATCGTGCGATGGGTCACGCAACTGCTTTTTGAACCACCAAACGCAGGCGGCCTGCAGCTACAAACCGCACCCTTGCTGCCCATTCGGGTTGCGGCAAGTCATCCGTGAAATTCATTGAGGAGGTCGATATGCAAAGGTACGCCGCAGAGTTTGTGGGCACGTTCTGGCTGGTGCTGGGCGGTTGTGGAAGTGCGGTGCTGGCTGCCGCGTTTCCAGGGGTGGGCATTGGGCTCTTGGGGGTGTCGCTGGCCTTCGGTTTGACGGTGTTGACGATGGCCTATGCGATCGGCCACATCAGCGGCTGCCACCTGAATCCGGCCGTCTCCATCGGGCTGTGGGCGGGCGGCCGATTCTCGGCGCGCGAGCTGATGCCTTACATCGTGGCCCAGGTGCTGGGCGCCGTGGTCGCAGGCGGCGTGCTGTTCCTCATCGCGTCCGGCAAGGCCGGCTTTGACGTCGCTGGCGGCTTCGCATCCAACGGGTTCGGCGAGCACTCGCCAGGGGGCTACTCCCTGTTCGCCGCGCTGGTGTGCGAAGTGGTCATGACGGCCCTGTTCCTGATCGTCATCCTCGGCGCCACCGACGAACGCGCACCCAAGGGATTCGCACCCATCGCCATCGGCCTGTGCCTGACCCTGATCCACCTCATCAGCATCCCCGTGACCAACACCTCGGTCAACCCCGCGCGAAGCACCGGCGTGGCGCTCTTTGTGGGCGGCTGGGCAGTCGAGCAACTGTGGGCCTTCTGGCTCGCCCCGATCGCTGGCGCCCTGATCGGGGCCGGTGTGTACCGTGTCATCGGCAAACGCTGAACGCCCCCTCAGACCAGAAGCTTCACGCCGGGCGTTTCAAGAGCCGCCCGGCAGCGCAGCAGCGTCACCAACGACTCGCAGAATCAGTGCCTTCCGTTCATGAAAGCAGGCTGAAGATGACAGCGGCCAGTGAACCAAGGCAGCTCACCGCAGCGAGCGCCCTCATGACTTGCGCCACAGGACCCGCTTCCACAGGTGCTCGCACCAGCATGACGCGAAACACGCGGACAGGTCCTTCTTGGAAGACAGGTCGCCGTGGTCGGTAGATTTGCTCACCGTAATCCGGGGATCTCTGCATGACCTCGCGTTGACTCGCGATCGCAAGAATCCACAAGGCGATCGCGGCAAGAACAGCCACCAGGCCAGACATGATGGCGAGCAAAGTCATTGGCGCGTCTCCGGTTCCACGTACTCCCCATCTGCCCCCACCACCACGCCCGAGCCCGAGCCCATCGGCGCATTCAATTGCACGCGATGTGTGCCGATCCGCAGCCGCTCGGTGAACCCGAAATTGCTGCACAGCCAGGCCATGGCCTCCGGCACGCTGGGATGGTGCAGCATGGGGATCACCGCGGCGTCGGGGATGGAGCGATTGGGTGACAACGTTCTGGGCATGACCTGTCTCCGGTAAGCGAGCGCATGAGGCAACGCGCGCCAGTCGTGGTCACCATCAGATCGAGCAAAGATGGCATTGGAGGTCAAGGCCAGTGAAGGATGGATACGTGGCGGACAGTGCCTGGCTGGCTTCGGCGGGAGTGATCGGCCATGGTTTGATGGACCAGTTGATCACGGTGCCTTGAACGGTGGTCAATGCGGCAAATTTCCCAAGGAAGACGACCGACTTCGCGCCGACCTCAAAAGGCTGGGCGAGGCGCTGGTTTCGGATGGGAAAGGTGCCGTTCTTCGCTTTGTTCAAGGTGCCGTAGGTATACCAGTTGGCCACCACATACCGGCCCGGCGGTACTTTGATCATGCTCACCTGATCGCCCACATCCCTCGACAGAAGGACATCCTCGCCAAGAGACAGGCCGTATTCGCGCTTCGTCTCCAGGTTCAGCAGGACAAACGCAAAACCACCGCCGCCCTGCCTGCTGAACGCACCCGCGATGTAGCCCATTGACTCTTCCGGCGAAGCCGTCGGAACAAGCGGCGGCGCAATGCTGGCGCATCCAGAAAAGGCCATGACTGCGAAGGCGAGCAGCGATTGGATGAAGTGATGTTTCACGATGCCAGAAGCTCTAGGCTGAATCTGAGCCCGCAGTACAGGTGGACTCAGACAGGATGGGAGTGACGGGAATGTAATCGTGCTGAAGCCTCACTCTCACTGTGCCCAAGTTCCGAGGCTTGCCCGTATTCGGATGCACGCCTTCGAAGCGGAAAAGCCTGGCCTCAACTCCCCTGCGGTCACACCCTCACCCGATACCAATAGTGATACGCCCTTCGAAACCCCAGCGTTTCGTAAAGGCGAATCGCGCCCACGTTGGCCCCCACCACCTGCAGGTACGCACCGGACGCGCCTCGCTCACTTCCCCAGGCCAGCAGCGCATGGCAAAGCGACGCGGCCAGGCCCCGGCGGCGGTGGTCGGGGTGGGTGGCCAGGTCGAACAGGCCCAGTTGGCCATCGACCAGGACAGCCAGGCCGCAGCAGACCGGCTCGCCGGCCGCGTTGGCCTGCACGGCGAAGGCGCTGGGGTGGCGGACGGCTTGCAGCATCTGCAGGTGCACGGCCTGGTCCGGGCCGAGCTTGCTGGAAATTTGCTGGAAGGCGGTGAGCCAAGTGGTGGGGTCAGTAAGGGTGAGCGGACCGGCGCTGGGAGATGCGGGCAGGTTGCCGGCAATGGTCATCACCAGCGAAAGGTTGGTGAACTGGTAGCCGAGGCTGGCGAGGGTTGAATCCGTGTCTTCAGGCGCGGCGAACGACGTGAGGCGGAAGATGGGGCGCAGGCCGCGTGCCGTGAATCGCGCCTCGATGGCTTCGATCTGCGCGGGTGAGAGGTCCTGCGCAGCGGCCGTGGCATTCGCCGAGTTGGCGCGCTTGGTGTAGCCCTGGGCGTATCGCAAGTGCCAGCCGAATACGTCCTCGTGTTCGAGACTCGGCCAGGCGGCGAAGGCGGCGGTTTCGAGGGCGTGCAGCGGCGACATCAGGCGGACCGGTGAAGCGACAGAAGCGTCGCATCATAGGGGCGGCTCGCTCCGCAGACCGTCCCGCAGCAGCGCCAGGTAACGCTGCGCCACGCTGCTCAGCGGGCGCTCGCGGTGCCACACCACGTCCACCCACAGCGAGACCTGGTTGCTCATGTTGTCGAAGGCCAGCTCGACCAGTTCGCCCTGGCCGGCGGGCGGCAGCATGGAGCGGGGCAGGAAGGCCCAGCCCAGGCCGGCTTCGACCAAGCGCACGGCCGCCATGTGGCTGCCGGCTTCCCAGCGGTTGGCCGAGTGCACCAGGCGCGGGTCGTGGCCGCCGGCCTTGCTGCCGACCAAGATCTGGCGCGTCTCCTGCAGCGTTTCGCTGCGCAGCGGGGCGCTGCCGTCCAGGCCCGCCAGCCAGCTGCGCGAGGCCGCGGCCACCAGCACCTCGCAGCCCAGCTCCTCGAAGCCTTCCCAGGCTTCCAGCGCATGCCGCTCGAAGACCAACGCCAGCTGCACCTCGCCTTCGCGCAGCAAGGCCATGGCCTCGGCCTGGGGCAGCACGCGCACGTCCAGCTCCAGCGGCGGGAAGGCCTGGGCCAGCGCAGCCAGCGGCGCATGCCAGCGGGCCCCCACCAGCTCGGGCGCAATGGCCAATGACAGCCGCGGCTGTGGCGCCTCGTGCAGCGTCAGCGCCTGCGCGGCCAGGCGCTGCAGGTGGCTGGCGGCCAGCCTGGCCTGCGGCAGCAGCGCACGGCCGGCCGGCGTGAGCGGCGTGCTGCGAGGCTGGCGCTCGAACAACTGCAGGTCCAGCTCGGCCTCCAGCTGGGCAACAGCCATGCTGACAGCCGAAGGCATGCGGCCCAAAGCGCGGGCCGCGGCCGAAAACGAGCCGTGATCCACCACGGCCAGGAACACGCGCACGGCTTCGCTGTTGAACATGCTGTCAGCTTAACTGACAGCAGCCGACTGGCAGCTTTCAGCCGGCAACACTACGCTCGCGGCTTTTCGCATGTTGGAAGAGGTGCCCCGATGAATGGGCCAGGATTGCAAGGGCTGCGCCGCAGGGTGCTTTACGTGACCCTCTTCGAGGTGGGTGCCATCGCGGCCAACAGCCTGATCATGCGGGCGCTGGGCCACCCGCTGCCGGCGGCTGGGGCCGTGGCGGTGGCGGCCTCGGTCGCGGCGGTGCTGTGGAACATGGTGTTCAACACGCTGTTCGAGCGCTGGGAAGCGCGGCAGACAACACGCGGCCGCAGCTTTGCGCGCCGGGCGGCGCACGCGGTGCTGTTCGAAGGTGGACTGACGCTGCTGCTGGTGCCGGTGATGATGCTGTTGCTGCAGATCAGCTTCTGGCACGCGGTGTCGCTGGAAGTCGGCCTGATCGCCTTTTTCCTGGTCTACACCTACCTGATGAACTGGGCCTTCGACGCGGTGTTCGGCCTGCCGGCCTCGGCGGCCTGAACGACGAAGGAACAGGCCAGTCAACTTTGCTGCGCGCTTTCCGATATCACTGCCGAGGGCTCACCCAAGCGTGAGTGTGTCTATTCCAGACGTCACAAGGCAGAAGCAGAATGAGATCCATCAAGCAGTTGTTCGGAACCGCACTGATCAGCACGGCCATCGCCACGCTGTTGCTCGTCATGTCGATCTATCAGGTGGGCGCAGCGAGCGACAGGCTGTCGGCCGCGCACGAGTCGCGCCACGTGTCTGCACTGCTGGCCGACGAATTGCGTCAAAGCTCCGATGACCTGACCCGCCTGGCGCGCACCTACGTCGTCAGCGGCGACCCGATGTGGGAACAGCAGTACTTCGAAGTGCTGGACATCCGCAATGGCAAGAAGCCGCGCCCGCCCGGCTACGAAAGAATCTACTGGGACTTCCGCGCGGCCGGCATCGTGCCCTCCGGGCCGGGCCATGAAGGCAGCGGCACCAGCGTGCCACTGCTGGACAGCATGAAAGCGGCTGGCTTCACGCAAGCCGAGTTCGCCAAGCTCAAGGAAGCCGCGGCGAACTCTGACGACCTGGTCAAGACAGAGACCATCGCGATGAACATGGTGAAGGGCCAATACGCGGACGGCAATGGCGGCTTCAGCAAGACCGGCGAGCCCGACCGGGCGCAGGCCCAGGCCTTGATGCACAACGCCGACTACCACCGCTACAAGGCCAAGATCATGAAGCCGGTCGACGAGTTCTTCGGCATGCTGGACCAGCGCACGGCGGCGGCGGTGGCTGACGCCAACGCCTTGCGCCAGCGCTGGTACGCAGCGGCGCTGGCCAGCCTTGCGCTGGTGATCGTGTCGGCAATCGGTTCCCTGTTCTACGCGCGGTCCTGGATCCAGCGCCGGCTGGGTGCCGAGCCGGATGCCGTCGTTGGCGCGATGAACAGCATTGCGCAGGGCAACCTGATCCTGAGCCCCATCCATGGCAAGGCGAATTCGAGCAGCGTGATGGCCGCGCTGACGCAGATGACCGCCAGTTTTGCGAACGCCGTGGCGATGGTCCGCAGCTCGGCCGAAGGCGTGGCCACGGCCAGCGGGCAGATCGCCCTGGGCAACCAGGACTTGTCGGGCCGCACCGAACAGCAAGCCAGCGCGCTACAGCAGACCGCCTCCACGATGGAAGCGCTTGGCGGCACCGTGCGCAACAACGCCGACAGCGCCAAGCAGGCCCATGAGCTGGCGCATGGCGCCTGTGCCGTGGCCGCGCGAGGCGGCGACGTCGTCGGCCAGGTCGTCACCACGATGCAGGGCATCAACGACAGCAGCCGCAAGATCGGCGACATCATCGGCGTGATCGACGGCATTGCCTTCCAGACCAACATCCTCGCCTTGAACGCGGCGGTGGAAGCCGCCCGCGCTGGTGAGCAGGGCCGCGGCTTCGCGGTGGTGGCCTCCGAAGTCCGCAGCCTGGCGCAGCGCAGCGCCGAGGCGGCCAGGGAGATCAAGTCCCTGATCGGTCGCAGCATGGCGCAGGTCGAGCAAGGCACTGTTCAGGTCGATCAGGCCGGCGTGACCATGGGCGAGATCGTCAGCGCCATTCAGCACGTCAGCAGCATCGTGGCCGAGATCACGTCGGCCAGCACGCAGCAGAGCCATGGCGTGCAGCAGGTGGGCATGGCCGTCAGCCAGATGGACCAGGCCACCCAGCAGAACGCCGCGCTGGTCGAAGAGAGCGCCGCTGCCGCAGAGAGCCTGAAGGCCCAGGCACAGCAACTGGTGCAGGCCGTGGCGGTGTTCAAGCTGTCGCCGCAAGCCCAGGCTGGCGCGGCCCATTGAGCGTTGCGCCCCGCGTGACCCCCGGGCATGCGCTCAGGGCCCCGAAAGGCCCTGAGCGCATGCCGTTCTCGGCGTCTCGCTCAAGGTTCGGCGTTGAGCCCGGTTTCCCAGAGCGCCTCGGGCGCCACGAAGATCGAGCGGTCGGCCGGGCCGGCGTCGTGGCTGGCCAGGCGCAGCCAGGCGACGGTGTCGTGGTGGGTGCCGGGCACGCGGTCGGTCGAGCGTTCGGTCATCAGCCAGGTGTGCAGCCGAACGTAGAGCTCGGGATGGTGCTGCTGGGCCCAGGCCAGGCCGACCAGGTCGGCATAACCTTCCTCGCGGCGCACCGCCTTCATCTCGCGGTAGTCGGCCTGCAGCTCCGGCGCGAGGCCTTGCGGCTCCTGCCACGACAGGCCTGCGGGCAGGCCGTACCAGGCGCCGTCCAGGTGACGGCGGCAGTGGGCCAGCTCGTGCGCGGCCATCAGCTCCAGCGCGGGGTTCTGCAGTTCGGGGGCCAGACGGTCCAGCGTGGCCTGGGCTTCGGGGTTGCCGCGCAGCGTGAAGACCAGCTTGCAGCGGCCTTCGACAAAAGCCATCGCGATCGGCGCCGCACCGGGACCGGGCTGCGGCTGCACCACGATGTCCAGCGGCAGCCGGCTTTCCTTGGCAAAGGCAACGACCGGCCATACAGCCTTCATCCAGCTGGTTTCCAGGGCCGTCAGCTCCGCTGCAGCGACCGGCAAGCCTGCCAGGTTCTGCACAAGACCGAGGCTCACAATGGCCCACCCCCGGGCCCACAAAGACTGCTTCACAGGCATCTCCGGCATTCCACGACGCATTGCACGCAACCTTAGGGCCAGCCTGCTCCGTGTCTTCGGCGGAAATGAGGGGTGGCACGAAGCCTGTTACATCCGCGGCGCGGCGGTCACCGCTGCGGCAATTTCTGCAGCGCGCGGCGCGGGGCCCCGCCGGCCTGCCTGCAGAGGGCTGCCTGGGCACGGTGATTGCCGCGGAGGCGGCGTCGGCACACCGTCGGCGTTTGTATCGAAGCCATCATCCAAGGAGACCATGATGAGTCAACAAAACCGCCCCAACGAACCGCAGCAAAAGCAGCAGGAAGCCAGCCAGCAAGGCCAGGGCAGCGGCCAGAAACGCCCGCTGGACCCGCAGCAGCAACAGCAGCAACGCAGCGGCACCCAGGGCCAGCAGGGCCAGCAAAACCCCAAGGACCCGCAACAGCGCAACCAGAACAATGCCAACCAGCAAGGTGACAAGCGCCAGCCCGGCTCTGACGATCAGCAACGCTGATGAATGCCGCGCCAGCCTGCGCCGGAGGCGTGGGCTGGCGCGGCCGCCGGCACGCCGATTGCCAGGGCGGACTCAGTGGCTTGCAGTCCCGAGGTTTTCGGGCGGCAGGCCCTGTTGTCCAAGTCATGCCCAAGCGCTGCGGGCAGGAAAGTGCCCCGTGATGATCGACCTGTCCGCCCTCGCCCCTGTCGTGTTGCAGACGCCCGCCCCCGCCCTCGCTCTCGCGCCGGCCCAGCGCACCCGCCGGCCACCCAGCACCAAGGCCCTGCTCACCTGCAGCCTGGGGCTGGAAGAGCGCGCGGGTGAGGAAATGCTGCTGATCCCCGCCGGCCCCTGCACGCTGGAGCGAAGCCAGCGCCGCATGCTGCTGCGCTGGGTGGACGACGCGGGGCCGGGCGTGGCGAGCGTGTCCACCTCGCTGATGCGCTGCCTGCTGGCACGGGGTGTCTTGAAACAGGACCCGCCCAAGCGTGCCAACACAGGCGGCAGGATGCCGGCGATCCACGCTGCCCGTGCGGCCAGCACCTTCGGTGCCGTGAGCGCCTGAGCCCCTGCCCTGCGGCGCGGCACCGGCCGCCGGGGGCGCATCGGCATGCCGATTGCCGACACCGGCGGCATGTCCGATGTTGCCGCCGAAACCCGTTTCCTTGCTGGCCCTGAACTTCCGGCCGATGGCCGCGTACGCGTGGTCATGGCCGCGGTGCAACCCAGCATCGACGACGGCCGCTTTGCTGCCAAATGCGTGGCCGGCGAGCCCTTCGAGGTCAGCGCCCACGTCTTCACTGACGGGCACGACCAGGTACGCGCCAGGCTGCAATGGCGGCCCGAACGGCAGGACGACGGCGGCGCCTGGCGCGAAGTGGAAATGAGCGCCGCCGGCAACGACGAGTGGACCGCCTGCTTCGTGCCGCCCGCACCCGGCCGCTACCGTTACCGCGTGGCCGCCTGGGTGGACGCGCTGCAGTCCTGGCGCCGCGAGCTGGCCCGGCGCGTGGAGCCGGAAGACATCCAGGCCGCGGCACGCGTCGGCGCCCGGCTGCTGGCCGACGCAGCCGAGCGCGCCGGCCCAGGGCCGGACGTGGCGCCCTTGCTCGCCAGCGCGCAGGCGCTGCAGGCCGGCGGCGCCGCGCCCAGTGACCCGGTCGCGCTGAAGGCCCTGGCGCTGGATGCCACGCTGGCCCAGCTGGCCGACCGCCACCCCGACCGTTCGCTGCAGCTCGTGCACCCCGCCGAACCGCTGCCGCTGGTGGCCGACCGGCTGCGCGCCCGCTACAGCAGCTGGTACGAGCTGTTCCCGCGCTCGGCCTCGCCGGAGCCGGGCCGGCACGGCACGTTTGCCGACGTCGAAGCCCGCCTGCCCTACATCGCCGAGATGGGCTTCAACGTGCTGTACCTGCCGCCCATCCACCCGATCGGCCGCGAGCGGCGCAAGGGGCGCAACAACACGCTGCAGGCCGAGGACGGCGACGTGGGCAGCCCCTGGGCCATCGGCGCGGCCGAAGGCGGGCACCTGGACATCCTGCCGGCCCTGGGCACGGCGGACGACTTCCGCCGCCTGGTGAACGCCGCCAAGGAACGCGGCATCGACCTGGCGATGGACATCGCCTTCCAGTGCGCACCGGACCATCCGTGGGTCGCCGAACACCCGGACTGGTTCCGCCACCGCCCGGACGGCAGCGTGCAATACGCAGAGAACCCGCCCAAGAAGTACCAGGACATCTACCCCTTCGACTTCGAGTGCCAGGACTGGCGCGGCCTGTGGCAGGCGCTCAAAAGCGTGTTCGAGCATTGGATCGCGCAAGGCGTGACGATCTTCCGCGTCGACAACCCGCACACCAAGTCGTTTGCCTTCTGGGAATGGGTGATCGCCGAGCTGCGCCAGGCGCGGCCCGAGCTGATCTTCCTGGCCGAGGCCTTCACCCGGCCCAAGGTGATGCACCGGCTGGCCAAGCTGGGCTTCACGCAGTCGTACACCTACTTCACCTGGCGCCACAGCCGGCAGGAGCTGACCGACTACTTCACCGAGCTCTCGCAAGGCCCCGGCCGCCACTATTTCCGGCCCAACGTGTGGCCCAACACGCCGGACATCCTCAGCGAGCAGCTGCACGGCGCCAACCGCGCGATGTTCTCGCTGCGGCTGGTGCTGGCCAGCCTGCTGGCCGCCAGCTATGGCCTCTACGGCCCGGCCTACGAGCTGCTGGAGAACCGCCCCGCAAAACCCGGCAGCGAAGAGTACCTGGACTCCGAGAAATACCAGCTGCGCCACTGGCAGCTCGACGCACCGGACAGCCTGCGCAACCTGATCGCAAGGCTCAACCGCCTGCGCCGCGAGCACCCCGCGCTGCAGGACAACGCCGGCCTGCGCTTCCACGCCAGCGACAACGACAAGCTGCTCGTCTGGTCCAAGCACGACCACGCGCGGCGCGACCTGATGCTGGTGGTGTTGAACCTGGACCCGCAGCAGATCCAGGTCGGCTGGGTGGACCTGGACCTGGCGGCAATGCAGCTGGCCGCGGACAGGCCGTTCCGTGTCGACGACCTGCTCAACGACCAGCACTTCCTGTGGCAAGGGCCGCACAACTTCGTGATCCTGGACCCGGCGCGCACACCGGCCCATGTGTTCCATGTCCGCCCGCATCCGCGCAACGAGCTGGACTTCAAGGACTTCGCATGAACGCCCCGCTGACCCCCAAGCTCGACACCCCGGACCTGCAGCAAACGGCCCAGCCCGCGCTGGTCCCGGCCGGCACCGCCACGCTGGACGCTGGCGCCATCACCCCGGTGCCGACCGATCCGGCGCTTTGGTACAAGGACGCGGTCGTCTACCAGCTCAACGTCAAGGCCTTCGTCGACTCCAACGAAGACGGCGTGGGCGACTTCCTCGGCCTGGCCAGCCGGCTGGACTATGTGAAGGAGCTGGGTGTCAACACGCTGTGGCTGATGCCCTTCTACCCCTCGCCGCTGCGCGACGACGGCTACGACATCGCCTACTACACCGACGTGCACCCGCAATACGGCACGCTGGACGACTTCAAGCTGATGCTGGCCGAGGCTCACAAGAGGGACCTGAAAGTCATCACCGAGCTGGTCATCAACCACACCTCGGACCAGCACCCCTGGTTCCAGGCCGCGCGCCGTGCGCCGCCCGGCTCGCCCGAGCGGGAGTTCTACGTCTGGAGCGAGACCAACCAGAAGTACCTCGGCACGCGCATCATCTTCACCGACACCGAGACCTCCAACTGGACCTGGGACCCGGTGGCCGGCGCGTATTTCTGGCACCGCTTCTTCAGCCACCAGCCGGACCTGAACTTCGACAACCCGGCCGTGCTGGAAGCCATCCTGAAGATCATGCGCTTCTGGCTGGACCTGGGCGTGGACGGCTTCCGGCTGGACGCGATTCCCTACCTGGTCGAGCGCGAAGGCAGCACCAGCGAGAACCTGCCCGAGACGCACGCCATCATCAAGCAGCTGCGCGCGGCGATTGACCGCGACTACCCCGGTCGCTTCCTGCTGGCCGAGGCCAACCAGTGGCCGGAGGACGTGCGCGAATACTTCGGCGACGGCGACGAATGCCACGCGGCCTATCACTTCCCGCTGATGCCGCGCATGTACATGGCCATCGCGCAGGAAGACCGCTTCCCGGTGGTCGAGATCATGCAGCAGACGCCGGACATCCCCGACAGCTGCCAGTGGGCCATCTTCCTGCGCAACCACGACGAGCTGACGCTGGAGATGGTGACCAGCAAGGAACGCGACTACATGTACAGCACCTACGCGGCCGACCCGCGGGCGCGCATCAACGTCGGCATCCGCCGCCGTCTGGCGCCGCTGCTGGACAACGACCAGGAGCGCATCAAGCTGATGAACAGCCTGCTGCTGTCGATGCGCGGCTCGCCCATCATCTATTACGGCGACGAGCTGGGCATGGGCGACAACGTCTACGTGGGCGACCGCAACGGCGTGCGCACCCCCATGCAATGGAGCCCGGACCGCAACGCCGGCTTCAGCCGAGCCGACCCGCAGCGCCTGTACCTGCCACCCATCATGGACGCGATCTATGGCTACCAGGCGGTCAACGTCGAGTCGCAGACGCGCGACCCTTCCTCGCTGCTGAACTGGATGCGCCGCCTGCTCAGCGTGCGCCAGAGCACCCGCGCCTTCGGCCGCGGCGAGCTGGTCTTCCTCACGCCGGGCAACCGCAAGGTGCTGGCCTACCTGCGCGAGTACGAAGGCGAGACCATCCTCTGCGTGGCCAACCTGGCGCGCAGCGCGCAGCCGGTGGAGCTGGACCTCGCGAAGTACCGCGGCCGCGTGCTGGTGGAGATGATAGGCCGCACGCCGTTCCCGCCCGTCTCGGACCTGCCCTACCTGCTGACGCTGCCGGCCTACGGCTTCTTCTGGTTCCGCCTGGCCGAGAACGCACCGGTGCCCGCCTGGCACACCACGCCACTGTCGGACGACCGGCCGCTGCTGGTGATGTTCGATGGCTGGCGCAGCCTGTTCCCGGAGCAGGTGCTGCCCTCGCGCACCGGCCTGGCCCAGAAGATCCGCGCGCGGCTGGAGAATGACACGCTGCCGCGCTACATCGAAGGCCAGCGCTGGTACGCCGCGCATGGCGAGGCCATTGCCAGCGCGAAGCTCGCCGAACGCTGTGTCTGGGCGCCTGGCCCGGCGGATGGCGTGGCCGCCCTGGTGGCGCGCGGCGAGCGCTGGCTGCTGCCGCTGGTCACGGTGGAAAGTGCCGCGCAGCCGGCCACCGCAGCCGAACCGCCGCGCTACTTCGTGCCGCTGTCGCTGGCCTGGGAAGATGGTGGCGACGAAGACCGCTGGCGCCAGCTGTCACCCGCCGCCATCGCCCGTGTGCGCCAGCAAGGCCGCGTCGGCGTGATGGCAGACGCCTATGCCGACGAAGGCTTCTGCCGCGCCGTCGTCGCGGCCATGGGCGCCGGGCTGGACGCGGCCGGCGAAGTGGGCGAGTTCCGCTTCCGCGCCACGCGCGCCTTTGCCGAACTGGGCGGCGAGGAAGTCGGCAGCCTGGCCGTCACCCGCGTGAAGGCGCAGACCAGCAACACCATCGTCACGCTGGGCGACAGGCTGTTCCTCAAGGGCTACCGCCGCGCGCGCGCCGGGCAGAACCCGGAAGTCGAGATGGGCCGCTTCCTGACCGAGGTCGCGCAGTTCCCGAACTGCGTGCCGCTGGCCGGCACGCTGGAGCATGTGGACAGCGAAGGCCGCTGCACCACGCTGGCCTGCCTGCAGGCCTACGTCGTCAACCAGGGCGACGGCTGGGCCTACAGCACCCACTACCTGCAGCGCTACCTGGAGCTGTGCATGGCCAGCGGCGAGCCGCCGCAAGGCCACGCCGGCTACCTGGCGCTGATCCGCACGCTGGGCCAGCGCACGGCCGAGCTGCACCAGGCCCTGGCCAAACCGACCGGCGACCCGGCCTTCGACCCCGAGCCGCTGACCGCCACGGACCTGCAGGCCCATGTGCAGCGCCTGGCCGCCGAAGGCGAAGCCGTGCTGGACAAGCTGCAGGCGCGCCAGGGCGAACTCACCGGCGCCTGCGGCAACGAGGTGGCCGGCGTGCTGGCGCTGCGCGAGCACCTGCTGGAGCGCCTCACGGCCCATGCCACCCAGCCGCCCGCAGCATGGAAGACCCGCTACCACGGCGACTACCACCTGGCCCAGGTGCTGCTGACCAAGGACGACTTCGTCATCACCGACCTCGAAGGCGAGCCCGGTCGCAGCGTGGACGAGCGCCGGGCCAAGGACTCGCCGCTGCGCGACGTGGCCGGCATGCTGCGCTCGTTCAGCTACGCCCGCCTGGCCGCGTTGCGCGCCGCAGCCACCACCAGCGAACACATGGCCCAGCTGGCGCCGCTCTCGCAACAATGGGAAAGCGAAGCCCGCACCGCCTTCCTGGCCGGCTACGATGAAGCGGCCCGCTCCAGCACCTCGGCCGGCGGCCTGACCCTGTACGACCATGCGCTGCTGCCCGGCCAGGGCCTGCTCGGGCTGTACGAGCTGGAGAAAGCCTTCTACGAACTGCGCTACGAGCTGGACCACCGGCCCGACTGGGCCTGCATCCCATTGCAAGGCATGCTGGGCCTGGTCGAACAAGCTTCGGCCGGCTGACAGGCCGCTCAACGAAAGGACCGCCCCCGTGTTGCTCACGACCAGCCCGTCCCCGCCGCTCACCGGCCACGCACTGATCGATGAAGGCACTCGCCGCTCGTGGCAACTGCTGGAACGCAACCTGTCGCCGCAAGGCGTGCTGGCAGCCAGCCGCACCGCCGCGGCCGAGGCGCGCAGCTACACCCGCATCTTCGGCCGGGACGCCGCCATCTGCGTGCTGGCCATGGCCGGCAGCGGCCTGCCGGCGCTGGAGCGCGCCGCTGTGGACAGCCTGGCCTCGCTGGTGCAGTTCCAGGCGCCCAACGGGCAGATCCCGAAGTACGTGGACCCGGAAGGCCGGGACGCCGACTTCTGGTACCTCGGCTGCATCGACGCCACGCTGTGGTGGCTGATCGCGCTGCAGCATGTGCGACAAACCAGCCCGCTGGCACACGAGACCGAGGCCTGGGCGCCGCAGGTCGCACTCGCCATCCAGTGGCTGCAGGCCCAGGAGCACCAGCGCTTTTTCCTGCTGCAGCAGAACGAGGCCAGCGACTGGGCCGACATCATGCCGCGCTCGGGTTTCGTGCTGTACACCAACGCCCTGTGGTTCCAGGTCAAGACGCTGTACGGATTGCCGCAACTGAGTGAAACCCGCTACCACTTCAACCACCTGTTCCACCCGCAGCAGGGCGACCTGCCGGACTACCGCCGCGCCCGGCTGCTGAGCCACTACGCCCGGCGCGAGCGCCAGCACCCCGAGCTGTACCTCAGCTTCGTGAACCTCTCGTTTGCCGGTGACGAGGGCGACGTGTTCGGCAACCTGCTGGCCGTGTTGTACGGCCTGGCCAACCGGCCAATGGCGCAGCAAATCCTGCGCGCGCTGCAGCAGGCCGGCGTGGCCGATCCGTACCCGGTTCGGGTGGTCACCACGCCGATTGCCGAAGACGACGAACTCTGGCGCGCCTACATGGGCCGCCACCAGCAGAACCACCCGCACCAGTACCACAACGGCGGCATCTGGCCCTTCGTCGGTGGCTTCTGGGTCATGGCCCTGGCCAAGCTCGGCCAGGCCTCGGCAGCGCGAGATGCGTTGGTCCGCCTGGCCGAGGTCAACCGCATGGACGACTGGCGCTTCACCGAATGGCTGCACGGCCAGACGCTGGCGCCGATGGGCATGCTGGGCCAGAGCTGGAATGCCGCGACCTACCTGCTGGCGCAACGCGCGCTGGGCGCTTCCACCGCCAGTCAACGCTGAGCAGCGCCCTGCGCGGCAGCTGCAGACTTGAAGCCGAACGCGAAAACGCTGCCCTCAGGTCTGTTTCGGCGCGCCCACGGGCTGCTGGAACAGCGTCCAGTGATCGTCCTTGAAAAGGTACAAAGCCGAGGACACCCGCAGTTGCTTGCTGCTGATAAACAGCGCGGCTACCGACCTCTTCATGCTTTCAATGGCTTTGGTGTCGGCCAGTGGCGCAAACACCAGTGCACCGCGTTTTGGCAACATGGCCACCACCCCTTCCGGGTAACGCTTGAGTTGCGCACGCCAGAAGTCCTTGTCCAGGAAATAGCTGCTGATGAGGTCGGGCGATTTGCTTTCCACCTGCAGCCAGTCATCCCAGGCCTTCACCGTCGGCTCGCCGTAGACGCGCTTGATGTTCCGGACAGCCAGTGCCACAGCCGCCTCAGGCGTCAGGCGAAGGCGTTCCAAATCTTGCGGCGAAGCCCCCGGCATGCTCGTAGGCGTGTCGAAAACAAAGCGAATGTGCAAGTCACCGATGTAGGTAAACCAACCTGGGTCGACCTCGACCTCCTTGCCATCCTGCAGCTTGACCTTGCCTTTGCCAAAAGGCATCAGCGAATCCTCCGCTCTGGACTGGCCCTGCGATTCACGCAGTACCACCATCAGGTTGGATGCGCTGTCGTCAAATCCACGCGAATTCTGGGCAGCGGCATGACCCGCAAAGAGCAACGCAGCCAGGGCCGTGAAGAGAATCTTGAGCATGCAGGGTCCGAAGGTTGGGGCACACGCACAGGTGCGACGGCGAAGTGTAGTAGCGACCTGCCGAGCGCCGAACGTCACAGGCTCACCCTGTTTGAGGAAGCCCGCAGGCCGCCCACTTGTAACGGCATGCCGATTGCCGTCTCCGTTGAAACCCCCTTTCTTTCAACGGCCCTCGCGGGGAGCGACATGGCATCGATACACAAGACCTTGGGCATTGTCCTGGCTGGCGGCCAGGGCACGCGCTTGCATGCGCTGACACATGAGCGCTGCAAGCCGGCGGTGCCGTTCAACGGCAAGCACAGGCTGGTGGATTTCGTGCTCAGCAACCTGCTGAACTCCGGGCTGACTTCGGTGCACCTGCTGGTGCAGTACCAGGCGCAGTCGCTGGTCGAGCATGTGCGCCAGGCGTGGAGCTCGGCGCCTTACCTGCCGCCGCACTTCGTCAACCTGGTGCCGCCGGCGCCGACCAGCGAACACGGCTACCTGGGCACCTCTGACGCGGTGTGGCAGAACATCCGCCTGATCGAAGAGGCCGCGCCGGATCACGTGGCCGTGTTCGGTGCCGACCACGTCTACCGCATGGACCTGCGCCAGATGCTAGACGCCCATGTGCGCGACCGGGCCGACGTGACGGTCGCCACCGTGCCGGTGCCGTGCGAGCACTGCAGCGGCTTTGGCATCGTCGAGACCGACGCGCAGCTGCGCATCACCGACTTCCGCGAGAAACCGCAGCAGACGCGCGGCATGGCCTCCCGCCCCACGCATGCGCTGGCCTCGATGGGCAACTACCTGTTTTCCACCGAGGTGCTGCTGCGTGAGCTGCGCCGCGGCGCAGAAGCCGGCGAAACCGATTTCGGCACCCACCTGCTGCCGCGCCTGGTCAAGGGCCACCGCCTGCTGGCCTACGACTTCGCGGAGAACCAGGTGCCCGGCACGCACGCCTTTGAGGAGCCCGCCTACTGGCGCGACGTGGGCACCATCGACGCGTACTTCGAAGCCCACCTGGACACGCTGGGCGTGCAGCCGCGCTTTCGCATGACCAATCCGCAGTGGCCGATCTACGGCTCGCAGGATGCGTCGGAGTCGGCCCAGATCGAGGCCGGGCTGATCCGCCGTTCGGTGGTCGGTTCCGGCTGCGTGGTCGACGGTGCGCGGCTGGACCATGCGACGCTGCGCCGCGCGGTGCACCTGCAGCCCGGCGCCGAGCTGGACCATTGCATCGTGATGGACCGCTGCGTGATCGGCGCCGGCGCCTCGCTGCGCCGGGTCATCGTCGACCAGGACAACCACGTCCCGCCGGGCGAGCGCATCGGCCATGACGAAGCCTACGACCGCATGCGCTTCCACGTCAGCCCCAGCGGCGTGGTGGTGGTGCCGCGTGGCCATTTCCGCCGGCCGGCATGATCGAAGACGACACCCGAGTTGACACGGCACCCGGGCCGGCGGCGCAGCCTCGCCTCGGGTTTGAACACAGCATGCCGTTCGGCGCGAACCTGCTGCCGGACGGTGGCGCGCGCTTTCGGCTTTGGGCACCGGCCCCGCTGGAGGTTTCGCTGCGCTTCGAAGGCCAGGCCGCGGCACTGCGCGTGGCCGCACCGGTGAGTGCCGACGGCTGGCGCGAGCTGGTGCTGCCCGAGGCCCAGGCCGGCGACCGCTACCAGTGGCTGGTGCGTGCGGACGACGGCGAGCAGGCCGTGCCCGACCCGGCCTCTCGCAGCAACCCGCAAGGCGTGTTCGAGCCCTCCGTGCTGTGCGACCCATTGGCCTTCGACTGGCCCGCTACCGAGGCCGACTGGCGCGGCCGGCCGTGGTTCGAGGCCGTCTGCTACGAGCTGCACCCCGGCTGCTTCACGCCCGAAGGCACGCTGGACAGCGCCGCGGCGCAGCTGCCGCGGCTGCAGTCGCTTGGCGTGAGCTGCGTGCAGCTGATGCCGCTGGCCAGCGCACCCGGCCGCTTTGGCTGGGGCTACGACGGCGTGCTGCCGTATGCGCCACACCCGACCTACGGCGAGCCGGAGGCGCTGAAGCGTTTCGTCGCCACTGCGCACGCGCTGGGGCTGATGGTGATGCTGGACGTGGTCTACAACCACTTCGGCCCCTCCGGCAATTTCCTGCCGCTGTACGCGCCCGGCTTCTTCACCGAGCGCCACCACAACGCCTGGGGCAAGGCCATCAACTTCGACGGAGAAGACAGCGGCCCGGTGCGCGAGTTCTTCATCCACAACGCGCTCTACTGGCTGGAAGAATTCCGCCTCGACGGCCTGCGGCTGGACGCGGTGCACGCGATGAAGGACGACAGCTCGCCCGACATCCTCGAAGAACTCTCGCTGCGCGTGCGCGAGCAGTTCGCCGGCCGGCAGGTGCACCTGGTGCTGGAGAACGACAGCAATGACGCGCGCCGCCTGCCCGGCCTGCCGCAGCCCGGCACCTACGACGGCCAGTGGAGCGGCGACTTCCACCACACCTTGCATGTGCTGCTGACCGGCGAGACCGAGGGCTATTACGCCGAGTACAAGGACAAGCCGCTGACGCAGCTGGCGCGTTGCCTGTCGCTGGGCTTTGCGCGCGTCGGCGAGCCGCACTTGAATGCGGAGGAGGCACGCGCTGCCAACCCGCGGCGCGACGCGACCGAGCCGGTGCCGCTGCCGGCCACCGTCAACTTCCTGCAGAACCACGACCAGATCGGCAACCGCGCCTTTGGCGAGCGCCTGGCCACGCTGGTGCCGGACGAAGCCGCGCGCCGCCTGGCCGCCGGGCTGCTGCTGCTGAGCCCACCGGTGCCGCTGCTGTTCATGGGCGAAGAATGGGGCAGCGACACGCCTTTCCTCTACTTCGCCGACTGGCAGGGCGAGCTGCAGGACATCGTGCGCGAAGGCCGGCGGCGCGAGTTCGCGCACTTCTCCGCCTTTGCCGACGCCGCGACCCGCGCCCGCATTCCCGATCCCTGCGACGAAGCCACGCCGCGCCGCTGCCAGCTGGACCCGGCCGCCGTGCCGCAGCAGCCCGCCGCGCAAGCCTGGTGGCTGTTCCACCAGCGCCTGCTGGCCTGGCGCGCCCGCGTGCTCACGCCGCGCCTGCCGCAGTTGCGCCATGGCGAGCACGAAGCAGAGTTGCTCGGCGGCCAGGGCCTGCTGCTGCGCTGGCGCTTCGACGACGGTGCCGAGCTGCTGATGGCCGCCAACCTCGGCGCCGTGCCGCTGGCGCTGCCCCCCATTGCCGCCCTGGGCGACAACCACTACGCCGGCGACGGCTTCACGCTGGGCGAACAAACCGAAACCCTGCTCGGCCCCTGGGCCGGCCGCTGGCGCTGGGCGCATGACGAGACCGAATGAATCATCCACCCTTGAAAACACTGAGCGGGCCGAGCGCCGGGCCGCTCCCAAGCCGGCCCGCATCCCCTCGGGGGATGGTCTGCGGTACTCCGCGGACGAGGGGCTGACATGAGCGAAGTCTTGCTGGCACTGTGCGAACGCGCGGGACTCGCCACTTCCTACCAGGACTACTGGCACAAGACCCAGCCGCTGGATGACGCTGCACTGCGCGCGCTGCTCGCCGCGATGGGCCTGCCCGCGGCGGACGACACGCAGGCCGAGGCCACGCGACAGCGGCTGGCCGACGAGGCTGCGCGCCAGGTGCTGCCGGCCATGCACGTCGTCCAACAATCGGCTCCTTCGCCACTGCGCCTGCAACACCCCGGCAGCGTGGGCATGGGCTGGCAACTGCTGGCCGAAGACGGGCAGCATTTCCGCGGCGTGGTGCTGGCCGGCGCCACGCCAGGCCACGGCCTGATCGCGCTGCCGCCCGAGCTGCCGCTGGGCTACCACCGGCTGCGCGTGCGCGGCCTGCCTGCGGGCGAGACGACCGTGGCCGTCTGCCCGCCGCGCGGCTTCGCGCCCGCCGGCCTTGCGCAAGGCGAGCGCTGGTGGGGCGTGACGCTGCAGCTCTACGCGCTGCGCTCGGCCGGCAACTGGGGCATTGGCGACTTCAGCGACCTGATGCACGCGGTATCGCTGGCCGCTGCGCAAGGTGCGGCCTTTGTCGGCCTGAACCCGCTGCATGCACTCCCCCCCGGCCAACCCGAACGCGCCAGCCCCTACAGCCCGACCAGCCGGCGCTGGCTGAACCCGCTGTACCTGGACGTGCAGGCCGTGCCCGACTTCGCGCACTGCAGCGCCGCGCGCGAACTGGTGCGCGGGGCGGATTTCCAGCTGCGGCTGCAGCAGCTGCGCGATGCGCCGCTGGTCGACTACCGCGGCGTGGCCGCCGCCAAGCGTGAGGTGCTGGCCCTGCTGTACCAGCGCTTCCGCTCGCAGGAGCTGGCCCGCGCCACCGCGCGTGCGCTGTCCTTCCGGGCCTTCCAGCGTGGCAGCGGCGCGGCGCTGCGCCAGTTGGCGGTGCACGAGGTGTGGACTGCGCAGGCGGACGCGCCGCCGATGCCACCGCCCGGCAGCCCCGAGCTGGCGCTGTTCGCGGCAGAGCAGATCGAAGCCGTCGAGCAGGCCGAGTACCTGCAGTGGCTGGCGGACCAGCAACTCGGCGCCGCCGCTGCACGTGCCCGCGCGCTGGGCATGCCGCTGGGCCTGTACCGCGACCTCGCAGTTGGCGCACCGGCCGATTCGGCCGAAGTCTGGGCCGCAGGCGACTTGCACAGCACGGCAGCCAGCATCGGCGCGCCGCCGGAAGACCAGTACCCCGGCGGCCAAAGCTGGGGCCTGGCGCCACCGCTGCCGGCGCAACTGCAGCAGCAGGGCTACGCCAGCTTCATCGCGCTGCTGCGCGCCAACATGCGCCACGCCGGCGCGCTGCGGCTGGACCACGGCATGGCGCTGCAGCGGCTGTTCTGGGTGCTGCCCGACACGACGGGCGAGGTCCCGGTGGGCAGCTATGTGGACTACCCGCTGGACGACCAACTGAGCCTGCTGGCGCTCGAAAGCGTGCGCCAGCGCTGCCTGGTCATCGCCGAGGACCTGGGCAATGTGCCGGATGGCCTGCGCGAGCGGCTGCAGGCCGGCGGCGTACTCTCGTACCGGCCGATGTATTTCGATTTCGACGATGCGACCGGCCTGCCGCCACCCAACAAGGGCATGCTGCAGGCGCTGGCCGTAGCCGGCACGCACGACCTGCCCACGCTGCGCGCCTGGTGGCGCGGCGAAGACCTGAAGGCGCAAGCCGAGCTGGGCCTGTCGCCCACGGCCGCGTTGATGGCAGCCGCGCACCAGCGCCGCGCGCTGCAGCGCCGCCAGCTGCTCACGGCGCTGGCCGATGCCGGCCTGCTGCCGCCGCGCCTGTCGCCCAACGACTTGGCCGACGACGACCCGCGCCTGCTCGAAGCCGTCTACGCCTGGCTGGCCCGCAGCCGCACCCAGCTGGTGGGCGTGGCCTGGGAAGACGTGATGCAGCAGCTGCAGGCTGTGAACGTGCCGGGCAGCACCGAGGACCAGCGCCCGAACTGGCGCGTGAAGCTGCCGCTGACGCTGGAACAACTGGCGCACGACCCGCACTGGCAGGCCGTGGCCAGGCTGCTGCGCCTGGCCAGGCCGCTGCAACCCACCAGCACCGCGCCAGCGCTGGTGCAAGACCTCGCGCTGCCGCCGCTGGACAGCGCCGAGATCCCGCGCGCCACCTACCGCATCCAGTTCCACGCCGGCATGCGCTTCACCGAGGTGGCGCGCCGCGTGCCCTACCTGAAGGCGCTGGGCGTCAGCCACCTGTATGCCTCGCCCTACCTGAAGGCGCGCGCTGGCAGCACGCATGGCTATGACGTGATCGCCCACGGCGAACTGAACCCGGAGATCGGCAGCCCGCAGGAGTTCGACCAGCTCTGCACCGCGCTGCGCAACCACGGCCTGCAGCAACTGCTGGACATCGTGCCCAACCACATGGGCGTGCTCACGGGCGTGCCGGGTTCCGAAAACGCCTGGTGGCAGGATGTGCTGGAATGCGGCGGCGCGTCGCCCCATGCACAGTTCTTCGACATCGACTGGCAGCCGCAGGCCGCGGAATTGACCGGCAAGCTGCTGCTGCCGGTGCTGGGCGACCACTACGGCCGGGTGCTGGAAGCCGACGAGCTGCAGCTGCAGTTCGACGCCGCGCACGGCCGCTTCGAGCTGGCCTATTTCGACCACCGCTTCCCGCTGGATCCGCGCACCTATCCGCAGGTGCTGGGCCATGCCGCGCCGCCGGCCGACGCCATGCCGGCCGCCGCCGCCAGCATGCTGTCCGGCCTGCTGGACGACCTCGCCCGACTGCCGCCGCGCGACGTGCGCGAGCCGGCGCGCATCGCCATCCGCCGGCGCGAGAAGCTGCTTTACCAGCAGCAACTGGCCGGCGCTGCGGCGCGGCATCCTGGCCTGGCAACCTGGATCCAGCACCAGCTGCAGCGCCTCAACGGCAAGCCCGGCGAGCCCGCGAGCTTCGACGCGCTGGACCTGCTGATCCAGCAGCAACCCTGGCGCCTGGCCTTCTGGCGCGTGGCCGGTGACGAGATCAACTACCGCCGCTTCTTCGACATCAGCACGCTGGCCGCGCTGCGCATGGAGCGCGAGGACGTGTTCGAGGCCACGCATGCGCTGGTGCTGCGCTGGCTGGGCGAGGGCCGGCTGTCCGGCTTGCGCGTGGACCACCCGGACGGGCTGAGCGACCCGCGCGGCTACTTCGAGCGCCTGCAGCGCCGCTACCAGCAGCTGCGCCAGCAGCAAGGCCTGCCGCCGCGCGCGCTGTACCTCTCGGTCGAGAAGATCCTCGCTGAGCACGAGCACCTGCCGGAGGACTGGCGCGTGCACGGCGGCACCGGCTACCGCTTCGCCGTGCAGGTCCATCAGCTCAGCGTGGACAGCGGCAACGAAGCGGCGTTCACGCAGCTCTACGACGAGTTCACCGGCCAGACGCAGGACTTCGAGCGCACGCTGCGCGAGGCCAAGCGCCTGGTCATGACCCGCTCGCTGGCCAGTGACCTGCAGTGGCTCACCGAGGCCCTGCACCGCATCGCCCAGTCCGACCGGCGCAGCTGCGACTTCACCCGCAACGGGCTGCGCCAGGCGCTGATGGCAGTGGCCGCCGGCTTTCCGGTCTATCGCACCTACATCGGCCCGAACCCGCCCAGCGACGCCGACCGCCAGCACCTGGACTGGGCCTGTGCCGATGCGCGCCGCCACAGCCCCACGGCCGAACAGAACACCATCGATTTCCTGCGCCAGGTGCTGCTCGATGCAGCCACGCTGCCGGACCCGGCACGCCGCACGCAGGCCCTGGCCTTCGCCTCACGCTTCCAGCAGTTCACCTCGCCGGTGATGGCCAAGGCCATGGAAGACACCGCGTTCTACCGCTACCACCGCCTCGTCTCGCTGAACGACGTGGGCGGCGACCCGCGCCACTTCGGCAGCTCGGTGGCCGCCTTCCACGCCGCGAACCAGGCCCGCGCGCGCCACCATCCGCACACGCTGCTGGGCACCAGCACGCACGACACCAAGCGCTCGGAAGACGTGCGCGCGCGGCTGGCCGTGCTGTCCGAAATGCCGGCCCGCTGGGGCGCCGCCGCCGAGCGCTGGGCCGCGCTGAACCGCCCGCGCGCCGAACGCGCCGAGGCCGCCATCTCGCGCAACGACGAGTACCTGCTCTACCAGACGCTGGTCGGCATCTGGCCGCTTGAGGAGGCGCTCGACGACATTCGGCTGGCCGAGCTGCGCCAGCGCATGCAGGCCTACATGCAGAAGGCCGTGCGCGAAGCCAAGCAGCACAGCAGCTGGCTGCAACCCGACGAGGCCTACGAAGCCAGGCTGTCGCGCTTCGTGGACCTGCTGCTGGGCACCCTAGATCCCAACCCCTTCCTCAGCGACTTCCAGGCCTGGCTCGCGCCGGTGCAGGCCTTCGGCTGCTGGAACAGCCTGAGCCAGCTGCTGCTCAAACTCACCTCACCCGGCGTGCCGGACATCTACCAAGGCCAGGAACGCTGGGACTTCAGCCTGGTCGACCCCGACAACCGCCGCCCAGTCGATTTCGATGCACTGCAAGCCTTGCTGACACAGGTCCGAGAAGCCTTCATCGAAGGCCAGCTCCCACCCACCGCCGCCGCCGCGATGCGCGCCACCCTGCCGGACGGTCGCCTGAAGATGCTGCTGACCCAGCGCCTGCTCGCGCTGCGCGACGCCCGCCCGCTGCTGTTCGAGCGCGGCCACTACCTGCCGCTGGATGTCACAGGCCCGGCGGCCAACCACGTCACTGCCTTCGTCCGCCAACTGGATGGCGACACCCTCATCGTGCTGGCACCGCGGCTGCTGTGTGGCCTGGCTGGAGAAGACCCGGCGAAGCTGGCGCCTGCCCTTTGGCAAGCCACCTCCGTCCACCTCCCCGCCACGCTGAAGCCCCCGAGCACCTGGCAAGACGCCATCACCGGCCGCCTGATCCCGGATGCCACGCTGACCGCGCCGTCAGCAGACGATGGACCCGCAGCAATCCAGTTGCCAGTGGCATTCGGAGACTGGCCGCTGGCGGTGCTGATGCCTTCGGCGTTGTGAGCGCCTTCAGACCTGCGACTTCGCGTCATGCCCTCGAGGGGTCAAGGAAACTTGGGACGGCCCGGCGTTTCCTTGTGAGTCTTCCAGCACCCTTGCGTCAGGGCGCTGCCGCGTAGCTCTGCGCCAGCAGTTCGTCGGCCATCTGCCCCAGCAGCAAATGGTCATCGCTGCTGTTGTTGAGCACCAGCACGCTGTGGCCATCGGCCATGACGCGGCGGGCGATGGCGCGGAAGCCGCCGTTGGAACCGTCTTCCCAGGCGATTTCGCGGGGCTGGCCGGCAATGGTTTCGGTGCGGATGCGGCCGCCGAGGGCGTAGTGCTGATCGGGCATCTGGGTGGTCATCAGCGTGCGGCGAGCTTCAGGGCTGAGCAGCGGGCCGGCGAGCACGCCTTGCAGCAGTCGCAGCAGGTCGGGCGCGGTGCTGTAGAAGCCGCCGGCCATGGCCATGTAGGCGGGAATCGGATTGATGCGCGCTTGCGGCCCGGGCTTCAAGGCGCTGTAGCCACGAGCCATGCCGGGCACCTGGGCCGAGTCGCCGGAGAAGATGCCGCTGCCCTCCAAGCCCAGCGGGCCGGTGAGTTCGTCGCGCACCAGTTGCGGATATGGCTTGCCGCCGACCTGCTCGGCGATGGCCTGCACGATCAGCCAGTTCGAGTGCGAATAGTCCCACTGGGTGCCGGGCGCGAAGGCCAGGTCGCCGCTGGCATAGCGGCGCACCGCTTCGGCCTGCGTCATGACCTGCGTGGCCACCGATGGATCGGCCTTGCGCGCGGCCGCGATGTCGTTCGGCACGCCGCTGCTGTGGCTCATCAGGTGGCGCAGCGTGAGGCGTGCGCCGGTGTCCGGCCGGTAGGTGGGCAGGTACCGGGCAATCGGCGCATCGAGCGACAGCAGCCCGCGGTCCACCAGCCGCATCACGACGATGGCCGCGACCCACTTGGACATCGAGCCGGTCTCGAAGCGCGTCTGCGCGGTGACCGGCAGGCCAGCTTCCGCGTCGGCCACGCCAGTGCTCACCAGCGCCAGCACCTGCGTGCCCTGCCCCACCAGCACCACACCATTGAAGCCATGCGCAAGGCGATGGCGCTCGACGATGGCGGCGTAGGGCTGAGGTGCCGGCACCACGGTTTGCACTTGAGGCGCGACGGCAAGCTGCGCGCTGCCGCAGCCCGCCAGCGTCGCTGCTGCCAGCGTTGCCATCAAAATCGGTTTGATCATGCCGCTCCCGGAAAGCCTGCTGGCACATGCCGCCGGCCAGTCTCCCACAGCGCCACCCCGCGACAACTCAAGTCCCACGACCATGCCTTTGCCCTTGCCCGACAACTCCCATCCGATCGACCCGCTGATCCGCGAGCAGATCATGGCCAAGCTGGCCGCGGTTGAAACCGAGCATGGCGTGCGGGTGCTGTATGCCTGCGAATCCGGCAGTCGGGGCTGGGGCTTCGCTTCGCCGGACTCGGACTACGACGTGCGCTTCGTCTACGCGCGGCCGGTGCGCGACTACCTGCAGCTGGCGCAGCCGCGGGACGTGATCGAGGAGGTGCCGGGGCCGGTGTTCGATGTGAACGGCTGGGACTTGCGCAAGGCGCTGCAGTTGCTGGCCAAGGGCAATGCGACGCTAGTCGAATGGCTGAGCTCGCCGGTGGTGTACCGGCAGGACGAAGCGTTCGTGCAGCGGCTGCGAGCAGCGGCGGCCGCGGTCTACCAGCCGGTGCGCTCCTTCCACCACTACCACGCGATGGCGCGCGGCAACTACCGCGACTACCTGCACGGTGACCTGGTGCGGGCGAAGAAATACCTGTACGTGCTGAGGCCCTTGCTGGCCGCGCAATGGGTGCTGACGCATGACGATGCGCCGCCGATGGCTTTCGAGGCGCTATTCGAGGCGATGGTGCCCGACGCGGCCCTGCGTGCCGAGGTTGCCGAACTGCTGGTGCTCAAGCGCCAGGCCGGCGAGCAGGACTGGCTGCCGGCGCGACCCATGCTGAATGCCTTCATGGACCGCATGCTGACCAGCATGGCCGAGCTGCAACCAGCCTTGGTGCAACGCTCGCTCGCACCACTGGATGCGCTGTTGGCTGACACGCTGCTGGGCGGCTGAGCGACTCAGCGGCACAATGGCGCGATGCCTCGTCACTTGCTTGCGGGCCGTGGAGCCCTGCGTCCGAATTTCCCCCGACATGCCGGTTGGCTGCTGGCCACCGCTCCGGTCGCAGTGTTGGCGCAACAGGTGACCGAGGCCATGCCTGCTGCGCCGGTTGAAACGGTGGTCATCACCGCGACGCGCACCGAGCAGCGGCCGTTTGACGTGCCTGCATCAATCGACCGCATCGAAGGCGATGGCCTGCGGCTGGGCCGTGCGCAGGTGAACCTGTCGGAAAGCCTGGGCGCGGTGCCGGGGCTGCAGGCGCGGGACCGGCAGAACTATGCGCAGGACACGCAGATCTCGATGCGCGGCTTTGGCGCGCGCTCGACCTTCGGCATCCGCGGCGTGCGGCTGTATGTGGACGGCATTCCGGCCACGCTGCCCGATGGACAGGGGCAGATCAGCAATGTGGAGCTGGGCTCGGTGGGCCACATCGAGGTGCTGCGCGGGCCGTTTTCGGCGCTGTATGGCAACTCGGCAGGCGGCGTGATCAACGTCTTCACCGACGACGGCGCCGGGCCGCCCCGCGTGGGCTTCAGAGCCGGTGCGGGCAGCGATGGCGCGCGGCGCGTGGGCGTGTCGGCCAGCGGGTCCGAGGGCACGCTGGGCTACGTGCTGGGCGCCAGCCGCTTCACGACCGACGGTTACCGCGAGCACAGCGCCACCGAGCGGCTGCTGGGCAATGCCAAGCTGAGCTGGAAGCCGGACCAGGACCGCAAGCTGACGCTGGTGCTCAACAGCGTGGCGCTGCCGCGGGCGCAGGACCCGCTGGGGATGACCCGGGCGCAGTACGAGGCCGACCCGCGTGGTGTGGACCCGGTGGCGCTCAGCTTCGACACGCGCAAGCGCATGAACCAGACGCAGGGCGGCCTGACCTACGAACAGCGCATCGACCCGGCCAACGCACTGCAGCTGATGGCCTACCTGGGCCACCGCGGCACCGAGCAGTTCCAGTCCATTCCGGTCGCCACGCAGGCCAACCCGTTGCACCCGGGCGGTGTGATCGAACTCGGCCGCGACTACCGCGGCGGCGACCTGCGCTGGACCCACCAGACCGAGGCGCTGGGCGGGCCGCTGAGCCTGGTGGCCGGCCTGGCTTACGACACGCTGGCCGAGCACCGCCAGGGCTACCAGAACTTCACCGGCAGCGGCGACGACCTGGTGACCGGCGTGCGTGGTGCGCTGCGGCGCGACGAGCGCAACAACGTGAACAACCTCGACGAATACCTGCAGGCCAGTTGGCGCTTTGCGCCGAGCTGGACGCTGAACGCCGGCCTGCGCCACAGCCGGGTGCGCTTCGAATCCAGGGACGACTACATCGGCGGCACGAACCCGGACGACAGCGGCGGCGCCAACTACACGGCCACGCTGCCGGTGTTGGGCCTGATGTTCGCTGCCAGCGAGCAGCTGCATTTCTACGCCACCGCCGGCCGCGGCTTCGAGACGCCCACGCTCAACGAACTGGCCTATCGCAGCGGCGGCCAGACCGGGTTGAACTTCGGCCTGGGCGCGGCGCGCAGCAGCAGCGTGGAGGCTGGCGTGAAGGCGCGCGTGGATGGGCTTGGCGAGTTCACCGCCGCGCTGTTCCGCACCGGCACGTCCAACGAGATCGTCACGCAGACCAACCAGGGCGGCCGCGCGACCTACCAGAACGCCGGCGCCACGCGCCGCCGCGGGCTGGAGCTGGGCTGGTCGCAACGCTTCTTCGGCGACCTGCGCGCGCAGGTGGCGCTCAGCACGCTGGACGCCCGCTACCGCGACAGCTTTGCGACCTGCGCCGCCACACCCTGCAGCAGCGCCACGCTGCAGATCCCCGCAGGCAACCGGCTGCCCGGCCTGGCCCGCAACACCGCGTTTGCCGCCGTGAGCTGGGCGCCTTTGCAAGGCTGGCATGGCGGCGCGGAGGCCCGCTACGTGAGTCGCGTGTTTGTCAACGATGCCAACAGCGACGCAGCGCCAGGCTATGCGACGGCAGCGGTCAACGCTGGCTATGCCGTGACAGCCGGCGCTTGGCAGCTGGACGGTTTCGCGCGCATCGACAACCTGTTTGCCCGCCGCTACGTCGGCTCGGTGATCGTCAACGAAGGCAACAGCCGCTTCTTCGAGCCGGCGCCAGGGCGCACCTGGTGGGCGGGCGTGTCGGGCAGCCTGCGGTTTTGACTCAGCGGCTGGCAGCGATCACCGCGTCCAGCTGGCCGTCGTTCGAAGCCTCGGGGCGGATGCGGGTGCGGCTGCGGCGGCCGTCCACCGAAACCGCGGCCTCGCCGTGGATCGTCACGCGGCGCACCAGACGCGGCTGGTTGCCGTAGTCGTTGATCGCGAAATGCTGGGTCGCGCGGTTGTCCCACATCGCGATGTCGCCAGCCTGCCACTGCCAGCGCACGGTGTTTTCCAGCCGCGTCACGCGGTTCTGGAACAGCTCGAACAGCCGGGCCGACTCGGTGCTGGACAGGCCGATGATCTTCTTCAGGAAGTGGCCCAGCAGCAGCGCACGTTCGCCGCTGACCGGGTGCACATGCACCAGCGGATGCTCGGCCTCGAAGACGTCCGAGACGAAGACTTCCTTGTGGTGGCGCAGCCGCTGCTCCTCGACCTGCGCGCGCTCTGCCCCGTAGTCGTAGTCGTTGCCATGCACCGCCCACAGCCGGTCGGCCAGCAGCTTCAGGTCTTCGGGCAGGTGCTGGTAGGCCGCGGCAGTGTTGGCCCAGACGGTGTCGCCGCCGTAGGCTGGCGCGATCACATTGCGCAGGATGGAGATCTTCGGGAAGGCTTCGATGAAGGTCACATCGGTGTGCCAGGAATCGGCCCGGCCGCCGCCCTTGGAAGCGTCCAGCTCGAACAGCTTGGTGCCTTCGCGCGCGGGCACGGTCGGGTGGGCCACCGTGCGGCCAAAGCGCGCGCCAAAGGCCTGGTGCCGCTCGTCGTCCAGCTGGACCTGGCCGCGGAAGAACAGCACCTTGTGGCGCACCAGCGCGGCCTCGATGTCGGCGATCACGGCCGCGTCCAGGTCGGGCGTGAGCGTCAGGCCCAGCACCTCGCCGCCGATGCGGCCGGCAATGCGGCGCACCTGCAGGTGCTGGAAGTCGTCGTCGAGAGCGGTTTGTGCAGCGGGCATCGTGACACCTTCGGAGAGCAGGATGCAGCGATGCTAGGCAGCCGCGGCCGGGTTGGCGTCGAAGGAATAACGGCTTGCATATGCCGTTGCCGCCCGCAAATGCCGATTCGGGTGATCCGCAATCCGGTTCTGAAGCGCGGTCCAGAACGGACTTTTGCCCGGCTTGCCTGCCGCGCCAAGGGCCCGCAAAACCGAAGGCCTCGCACAAAGCTGTACCATGTGCGCTGCGGACGGTCCACGAGACACTGGCTTGGCCTGCGCCCGCCACCTGTCTTTTCTCCTGTTTGACCTCCGTTTCCTGCCCGCAGCCCACCCATGGTGAGCCGCCCGGCAGGCCCCGGCGCCCTGCCCAGTGTGGCGGATCGCCTTCTCCCGGCCTGGCCTCGCGCCTCCAAGGCCACCCGGCCTTCCCAATTTCGGCCGGACCTGAAAGTCTGTATCAATCGTTCCACTTCCTCGCTCGAGATCGGCAAATACCTCGTATCGCCTCTGAGCAAGCGCACGCCTGACGCGCGCTACACCGCATCCGTTTCCATCCGCAGCGGCCAGGGCCGCGCCACGCACGACCGCGTGCTGCGCCTGCTCCCGTTGTTCAACAGCAGCGACGACGCGCTGTCCTATGCCCTCCGCGAAGGCCTGGCCTGGGTGCACGAACGCACCCCGGCCGCTTCGCGCTGCATGTCCCACACATCCTCCTGAGAGAACCCCGCATGGCAAAAGAAGAACTGATCGAAATGAAGGGCAAGGTAGACGAAGTGCTGCCGGATTCGCGTTTCCGCGTGACGCTGGAAAACGGCCATCAGCTGGTCGCCTACAGCGCGGGCAAGATGCGCAAGCACCACATCCGCATCCTGGCCGGCGATCAGGTCTCGCTCGAACTGTCGCCTTACGACCTCAGCAAGGGCCGGATCACCTTCCGCCACCTGAACCGTTCGGGCCCGCCGCCCAGCGGTGGCGGCAATCGTCGCTAAGCTGAGCTGAGCATGTGAGCGGCCAGGCGACTCAGTCGCCTCCGCCGCCACATCCCCCGCCGCAACCGCCGCCGTCCCCGCCGCAGCCCCCATCGCTGCCGCCGCCGTCCCCACCGTCACTGCTGCCGCAGCCGCCAGAGCCGCAGCCGCTTGACGAACTGCGGTCGAAGTCGGTGGCGCAGAAGCTGGCATCGCTGGCGAGGGAGGCTGCGCCCGGCTTGGTGCAATCCAGGCCGTAGCGGTAGCCGCCTTCGATGGCCAGCAGGCCGTCCAGCGCGAACAGCAGCGGCAGCCTTGCCGGCTTCAGCGGGTTCAGCGACTCATCCAGACAGGCCCAGCGCCAGGCGCGCCGCAGGCCGTGGAAACGTGTGCCCTGGCGCTGCGCCTCTGGCGGCATGGCTTCGGCCGGCGTGTGGTGCAGCGTCTTGCCAAACACCTGCTGGCAGAAGCGCTCGTAGCCGCGGGTGTAGAGGATGAACTCGTGCCACAGCGCGTCCACCGCCTTGGACGGCATGGCCACGTGCAGGCCCCTGGCCTTCAGGCAGGCCTTGAAAAACTGCTTCAGCCCGCGCTCCACGTCCGCCAACTGGCGTTCGTTCAGATGCGGATAGTGGGCTTGCAGCTTGCGCCGCAGGAAGCTGGGCAGCGGTTGCGCCAGCACCAGCGCGCGGCGGCGGGCCAGGCGGCTTCGCAGCCAGCCGTAGAGCACCAGGCCAAGGGCGATCAGCACCATGCCGGCACCGGGATGGCGCAAGGCCATGAGAACCAAGCCGCCGGCCAGCCCCAGGCCCAGTGCCCATGCGGGCGACGGCATCGGCCAACCGCGGGCCCGGTCGGTGGGTGGCTGCATCGCCGGCTCAGGACTGCGCCTGCTGGCCGGCGGGAAAGAACTCGAACTGCTTGACGAACTGCGCGAATCGCGCGGGTTCTGATTTGGGATGTTTGCCTCCTTCGGTTGTGTTGAGTGTGAATCCTCTCTTCCTGCTTCGCAATGTGCGACGGTTTGATGACGAACACATGACAGCGACGCCGCGGCCCGCAGAATCTTGTTGGTTCCACGCCATGCCTGCGCTCAGAATCGGCCACCCCAAGGAGCCGACATGAACGCTGACGCCCAGGCGATGGTCGCCGCCATCGAAGCGATGTACGCAGCCGCCAGCATCGACGACCGCGCAGGCGTCCATGCCATGCTGACCCCGGATTTCCACGTGTTCGAAAACGGCGTGCACATGCCCGGCGACGAACTCTGGGACCTGCTCAGCGGCGACTACGCCGAGGGCAAGCGCATGCGCTGGTCCGTCACCGAACCCCGCGTCGAACTCAGCGGCGATTTCGGCGCGGTGGTCTATGTGAACGTCGGCGGCATCACCGAAACCGCGGGTGCAGAACCAACCCCACTGACCTGGCTGGAAAGCGTGCTGCTGCGCCGCGACGCCACTGGCTGGCGCGTGGCCTTCCTGCATTCGACGCGGACCAAGGCGGCGAGCTCGACCTGAGTTGAACAGCTCGTCGCTTCGGGTAGGTCAGAAGCTGCAGCAACGGTGCTGCGAGAGCCTTGGTGGGGGTGATGGCCGGCTCGGACAACATACAGAGCACGGTCAGGCTCAAGGACACCGCAACCGGAAAAGTCCTGTCGGAATTCAAAGTGGAGTCCAAAAACCCCACGGCGCTGTTCACGTCCAGGGGTTTGATCGAGGAACACGCAGACAAGATAGTGGCGACGCTGCGAGGCGAGAAGCGCTGATGCTTGGGTAACCAAAATCATTCCATGACACTGCAGTCATTCAGAGGTGGCGCAAAAATCGGTTGGGTGAATGCCTCCTGGCCCTTCGGCAAGCTCAGCGTCGAGGCCCGGCAACTGACACTGACTTGCCTGGGCAGCTACACCTTCAAACCTGAGGACGTGGTGACCATCGAGCCGCACGGTTCAATCCCGGTCCTGGCCCGCGGCATCCGCATCGGGCATAACCGGATGGACTACCCGGAAACCATGATTTTTTGGTGCCTCGGCAGCCGGGAAAAGGTGCTGGACGGCATCCGGCGCAATGGCTTCGAGCCCCAAGGCGAGACCGCCAAACGGCCACCCGGTTTTGCGGTGAAGTGGCGTGTTCTGGTCGCCGCGGTCGTGCTCTGGAACGTGTTGTTCCTGTCAGGGTCGTCTTCGTTCGAGTTCAAACCTCCGCAGCCAGGCCCCAGCGCTGGCGCCTTGCTGGCCCTGCTGCTGGCCTTCGCTGCAGCCACGGCGACACGCAGCTCACCGTGGGTTCAGCAAGTGGTCTTGCGGGACGGCCATCAGGTCGGAGAGATCAAGCATTTCCTGGTGCTGCTCCAACTGATAACCGGGTTTCTTTCGCTGGTGTTTGGCCTATTGCTGCTCGCAGGCTGAACCCCGGCAACACCCAAGCTCAGCGCCGAGCATCACCTTCCCAACCACCGCCCATGGCCTGCTGCAGCGCCACCGCAGCCGTCAGTTGGTCGCCCACGGTCTGGGCCAGCGACAGCTCGGTGCTGAGCAGGCTGCGCTGCGCATCCAGCTGTTCGAGGTAAGGGCTGTAGCCGGCGTGGTAGCGGTTGGTGGCGTGCTTGAGCGCTTCGGCCAGCGCCCTTCGCTGGGCTTCGAGGTGGGCGCGCTGGTCGGCCAGCTGGCTCAGGCTGACCAGCGCGTCCTCGACCTCGCGCAGCGCGCCCAGCACGCTGCGCTGGTAGGCCAGCGCCGCCTGGTCGCGGCGGGCCAGCGCAGTCTCGGCCTGGGCTTGCAGCCGGCCGCCTTCGAAGATGGGCGCGAGCACGCTGGCGCCCAGGGACCAGATGTTGACCTGCGCATCCAGCAGGTTGGACCAGACCCGGCCGGCGCTGCCGGTGAGACGGAACTGCGGCATGAACTGGGCGCGCGCGACGGCCAGCGATGCGTCGCTGGCGGCCAGCGTGGCCTCGGCCTGGGCAATGTCGGGCCGGCGGCGCAGCAGCTCGCTGGGCAGGCCTTCGGGAACTGGCGGGGCCACGAGCGCGGCCAGCGCCAGCCCCCGTGCGGCTGGCCCGGGTGGCTCACCAGCCAGCAGGCTCAGCGCGTGCGCCTGGCGCGCGATGGCCGTCTGCACCGGCGGGATGGATTGCGCGGTGGCCTCGTATTCGGCCTCGGCCTGGCGCAGTTCCAGGTCCGAGGTGTAGCCGGCCTGCGCGCGGCCCTGGGCCAGCTTCAGCGCCTCGGCGCGCGAGACCAGCGTGTCCTGCAGGATGAGCAGCCGCGCGTCCAGCGTGCGCAGCGTGAGATAGCCGCTGGCCGTGGCCGCGGCCACGCTCAGGCGCATGGCCGCCAGCGCGTGTTCGGAGGCCAGCGTGCTGGCCTGCGCGCCGCGCACCTGCTGGTCCACGCGGCCGAACAGGTCCAGCTCGTAGGCGGCCTGGAACTGCGGCTGGACCACGCTGCTGGTGCTGCCCTGGCCAAAGGCGTTGACGCTGCGTGCGCGCTGGGCCGGCAACGAGAAGTCCAACGTGGGTGACAGCGCGGCGCGGGCCAGGTTTTCCTGCGCCCTCGCCTCGCGCAGCCGTGCCACGGCAGTGGCCAGGTCGGTGTTGCGGGCCAGTGCGCGGTTCACCCAGTCGACCAGCACCGGGTCCTGGAACTGGCGCCACCAGTCCTGTTGCTGGGCGGCCATTGGGCTGTTCAACACGGTCTGCCAGGCGGGCGGCAGCGGCACCTCGGTGACAGCCGGCGAGACGGCCGGCGGCTGCGCGCAACCGCCCATCACGCTCAAGGCCAGCATCCACGCAACACGCCTCACTGCGAACTCCCTGACGCTGGCACGCTGGCCGCCTGCGGCTGCGAGGGTGCGGCCACCGGCACGAACACCGGCGCCTGGCCGGGTTTGGCCGTGTCCACTCGCGCGACCACCGACATGCCGGGCCGCAGCCGCGACAGCAGCGGCTGGCCCGGGTCCAGCGCAATGCGCACGGCCAGGCGCTGCGAGACCTTGACGAAGTTGCCGGTGGCGTTGTCGGGCTTGATGACGGCGAACTCGTTGCCTGTCGCCGGCGCAATGCGCTCGATGCGGCCGTTCAGTCGGGCGCCGTCCAGCGCGTCCACCAGGATCCACGCCGGCTGGCCGGGCTGCATCTTCGAGGTCTGCGCTTCCTTGAAGTTGGCAACGATCCACAGCGTGGGTGGCACCAGGAACAACAGCTGCGTGCCGGCCGTCACGTACTGGCCCTGGCGGACGCTGACCTCGCCAATGCGCCCGTCGCGCGGCGCGCGGATCTCAGTGTTGGCCAGGTCGATCTCGGTCAGCGCCAGCGCGGCGCGGGCATTGGCCACTGCAGCCTCGAGTCCGGCGCGGCCCACGTCCACGCTGCGGGTCTGCTCGTCGGCCACGCGGTATTGCGCCTCGGCCTGCAGCACCGCGGCCTCGGCCTGGCGCAGCGCGGCCAGCGTCTGGTCACGCTCACGCAGCGAGACCGAGCGCTGCTCGACCAGCTCGTTCACCCGCGCCATGTCGGCCTGGGCGCGGGTGAGCTGCGCGCGCGCATTGCTCACCGCTGCCGCCTGACCCTGCAAGGAAGCCGCGCTGCTGCGCTGGCTCTGCGTGAAGTTGGCCAGGCTGGCCTGGGCGGAAGCCAGCGCGGCGCGGGCCTGGGCCGTCTTCTGTTCGTAGATGCGGTGGTCGATGCGCACCAGCGGCTGGTCCTGCTTGACGTCCTGGAAGTCCTGCACCAGCACCTCGTTCGCGTAGCCGCTGACCTGCGGGCTGATGACCGTGGTCTGGGCGCGCACATAGGCGTTGTCGGTCGCCTGCACCGCGCCTGAGAACGGCGGCAGGTCCCACACGTAGAGCACCAGCAGCGCGCCCAGCACGGCGATGGCGGCGAAGATCAGCGTGCTGCGCAGGCCGCCGGTGGGAGGCGCCCAGCCTTTTGGCGTGGCAGGTGGTTCGGCCGGCGGCGGGCCTGCAGCTGCCGGCGCGCCGCCGGGCAAGGCGCCCGGATCGCGCAGCTCCACCGGGTCGCTCAGGCGCTCCGCATGAGCCGGCGAAGGAACGGGGGCGGCGGGTGGCGGGGCTTCGCTCATGGGATGCTGTGCGTGGAGAGGTTCATGGGCTCACTTGCCTTCGGCCTGGCGGGCGCGCATCGAGGCCATCGCGGCGAGTTCGGCGGCCAGCGGGTTGATGCCGCGGCTGCGCAGCCACAGCCAGCGCGCGCCGACGATCAGGCTGGCCAGCGCGGCCAGCACGGCGATCAGCAGGAAGACGTCGTTGTAGGCCAGGATGTTGGCCTCGCGGGTGAGCTGCTGGCCGAACAGCGTGTTGCCCTGCAGGCGGCGCTGCGCGGCGTCCACCAACACCCGGCCGTACGAGGCGCTGAGCGCGTCGATGCGCCCGCTGACCAGCGGGTCGCCGGCCAGCGGGTTCTGCGTCAGCACTTCCGAATGCCAGCGCTCGCGGATGATCTGGAAGCTGCCCAGCAGCGCCGAGCCGCCCAGGCCGCCCAGCGTCTGCGCAATGCCGAAAATGGCCGAGAAGCTGACGATGTGGCTGGGCCCTTGCGCCAGCGCCCGCACGATGCCCACCATCATCAGCGGCCCGAGGAACAGGATGGCGGCAAACGAGATCAGCGCCTGGCTGATGTAGAACTGGGCCGGGCGGGTGAGGTTGCTGGCGTCCGAGTCCATCCACGCGCCAATGGCGATCAGCACCGTGGAGACCAGGATGGGCCGCAGCAGGTCGTTCGGGTTCATCGCCCGCACGCTGGCCACCAGTCCGGCCAGCGTGGCCAGCGTGACGACGACGTACAGCGTCACCAGCTGCTCCTGCCCCATGCCCACGGCCGTCAGCAGCCCGAGGGAGCCGAAGCCCTGCTCGGACAGTAGTACCCGCATCACCGCCGCCATCAAGCCGAACTGCAGGATCTGGCTGCTGCCCAGCCAGCGCGTGTTGAGCAATGGGTTGGCGCGGTGGTGCTCGATCAGCAAGGCCGCGGCCACCAGCACGATGGACGCCGCCAGCGACCAGCCCACCCACGGCGAATGCCACCAGACGATGCGCCCGACCGACAGCACGCCGCACAGCAGCGCCATGCCCGGCACCATCAGCAGGAAGGTCACGAAGTCCAGCGGCTCGAAGGCGTCCACCGTCTCGCTGGGCGGCAGGCGCAGCAGCGCGGCGGCGGCCATGCACAGCAGCGACAGGCCCAGCTCCAGCAGGAACAGGAGCTGCACCTCGTCGCCCTCCAGCAGCGTGGGCGAGATGACGCGCGCCAACGGCAGCGCCACCTGCGACAGCCCGGTGCCGATGACCATGCCGGCCAGCCGCGCCGAGGCCGGCATGGCCTGCATCACGTAGAACAGCGCCACGCTGGACAGCGCGCTGGCGGTGACGCCGCTGAGCGCGCGCGCCACCAGTTCCAGCGAATAGCTGTGCACGAAGAACTGCAGCAGCGCCACGCCCACGAAAGCCGGCAGGAACAGGCGGATGAACCAGCCGGCGCCGAACTGCTGGCGCAGCTTGATCAGCAACAGGCTCATGCAGATGTTGCTCATCGAGTAGGCCGCGGTGAGCCAGGCGCCTTCGACGCTGGTGAGGCCGAGCGCGCCCTGGATCTGCGGCAGGTTGGCCACCAGCAAGGCGTTGCTGAAGCCGCTGGTGAGCGCCAGCAGCGCCCCGATCAGGAAGTAGGCGACGCGCCGCGCCACCGGGTGCGAAGGCGTGGCGGGCGAGCCCGGCATCAACGGCCGCTCGTGCGGCTGGAAACGGTAGGCGGGCGCGGCGGCGGAGGCGGGGGAAGGTGCAGGGGCTGGCATCTCGCATGGCGCGGCCGAAGCGGGCCTCGCGGCGAGCGACGCTATCAGCCTGCCTGCGGCGCGTCCAGTTCAGCGTGCCCGCTGCACGTCCAGCAGCGAAACCGCCGAGGCCTGGTGGCCCCAGGCCTGGCGCAGGTAGCTCAGCAGCGCGGCGAGCTCGGCATCGTTGAACTGCTGGGCAAACGGCGGCATGCCGAAGGGCCGCGGGTTGCCCGCGGTGGCTGGCGCAAAGCCGCCATGCAGCACGCTCTTGATCAGGTTCACCGAAGCCGGCAGCGTGACCGCACGGTTGCCGGCCAGCGGTGGGTAGATGCCGGCCACGCCCTGCCCCTGCTCGCCATGGCATTTGGCGCAATGCTGGCCGTAGAGCTGCTCGCCCTGGCGCAGCACCGTGGCCTCGGCGGCCGGCGCCGGCGTGGGGTCGGCCGCTTCCTGCGGCAGCGCCTGCAGGTAGCCGGCCATGGCCTGCAGGTCAGGCGCGCTGAGGTATTGCGTGCTGCGGTAAACGACCTCGGCCATCGGCCCGGTGGCCAGGCCGTGCGGTGCCACGCCGGTCTGCAGCAGCGCCACCACGTCAGCGGCGGGCCAGGAGGCCACGCTGGCTTCGTCGGCCGCGGCCAGCGATGGCGCGTACCAGTTCTCCATCGGGATCAGCCCGCCGCCCAGCTCGAACTCGCCGCGGCTGGCGCCCAGCACGTTGCGGGCGGCGTGGCAGGCCACGCAATGGCCCAGGCCGCGCACCAGGTAGGCACCGCGGTTCCATTCGGCGCTGCGGTTCGTGTCGGGCACGAAGCTTTCGGCGCGGAAGTACAGCGCGCGCCACACAGCCAGCGCCGCCTGCTGGTTGTACGGGAAGCGCAGCGCATGCGGCGTGTTCGCGCGGCGCACCGGCGTCAGGCTTTGCAGGTAGGCCCACAAGGCATCGCTGTCCTCGCGCGTCACCTGCGTGTAGCTGGGGTACGGGAAGGCCGGGTAGAGCAAGCGACCGTCTCGCCCGCGCCCATGGTGCAGCGCGCGCCAGAATTCGGAAGGGGACCAGCGGCCCAGGCCGGTCTGGTCATCTGGCGTGAGGTTGGGTGCGAACAGCGCGCCAAACGGCGTGTCCACGCGGCGGCCGCCAGCATATTCAACGCCGCCGCGTTCGGTGTGGCAGCCCACGCAATTGCCGGCGCGCGCCAGGTAGGCGCCGCGCGCGACCAGGGCGGCGTCCAGCGTGGCCGGGCGTTCGCTGGAGACGGGTGCCTCGCCGCGCTGGTTCAGCCAGGCGACCAGTGCCGCGCCGCTGACGCTCAACACCAACAGCGCCAGCAAGATCCGCCATGCGACACGTTTCATGGCGCGCCACTCCCGCAGCGCAGCGGCGCGGGCGCTGCCAATGCCGCGGCCGGCTTCGCATGCGCTGGCGGGCTTTGCGTGGCCAGCCACGACGAGACGGCGTTCAGGTCATCGACGCTCAGCTTGCGCGCCACGCTGGCCATGCAGTCCGGCGCCAGGGCCTGGCGCTGGCCGCTTTGCCAGGCGCCAAGCTGGGCCACCAGGTAGTCGCGCGGCAGGCCGATCAAGCCGGGCGTGGCCGGCTGCACACCGGTGAGCTGCGCGCCATGACAGGCCGCACACGCCGGCAGCCCGCGCGCCGCGTCGCCTTGCGTGGCCAACACCGCGCCGCGGCTCAGCGTGGCGGCCGTCGCCTGGATGGGCGGCGCAGGCGGGTACGGCAGGTCAAGCGAAGCGAAGTGGCCCGCAATCTCGCGCAGGTAGTCGTCCGACAGCTGGGCCAGCAGGTAGCCCATCGCTTCGTTGTGCCGCGTGCCGGCGCGGAAGCTCAGCAGTTGGTTGTAGAGGTAGCCGGCCGGCTTGCCGGCAATGCGCGGGAAGTAGCCCTGGCGCGTGGCCTGGCCCTGCGCGCCGTGGCAGCCGGTGCAGGCCTGCACGCGCTGGGCCATGCTGTCTTCCACCGGTGCGGCGAAGGCGCCTGCCGTGGCCCACATCGCCACGGCGCACAGCAGACGGGAGAACAGGTGCATGCAAGGCCCGGAGCGCGAAAGGAAGCCACGATTGTGACCAGCGCCGCCGCCGCGGCCATGCAATCAAACCCGATCAGCCAAAAGGATCAGGCTGCCGGCCGCGCAGGGATTTGCAAACCGCGGGCCACGGCCGGGCGGGCCACGAAGGCCTTCAGCACGCGCTGCACTTCGGTGAACTCGTCGAAGCCCACCAGTTCGCCGGCGCCGTAGAAGCCGATCAGGTTGTTGATCCACGGGAAGGTGGCGATGTCGGCGATCGTGAACTCGTCGCCCATGAGCCATTCGCGGCCGGCCAGGTGGTGGTTCAGCACGCCCAGCAGGCGCTTGCTCTCGGCCACGTAACGGTCGCGCGGGCGCTTGTCTTCATAGTCCTTGCCGGCGAACTTGTGAAAGAAGCCGAGCTGGCCAAACATCGGGCCGATGCCGCCCATCTGGAACATCACCCACTGCAGCGTCTGGTAGCGGCCGTGGGCATCGGCGGGAATGAAGCGGCCGGTCTTCTCGGCCAGGTAGACCAGGATCGCGCCGGATTCGAACAGCGCCAGCGGCTGGCCGCCAGGGCCGTCCGGGTCGATGATGGCCGGGATCTTGTTGTTCGGGTTCAGCGACATGAACTCCGGCGTCAGCTGGTCATTGGTCGCGAAGTTCACCAGGTGCGGCTCGTAAGGCAGGCCCAGTTCCTCCAGCAGGATCGAAACCTTCACGCCATTGGGCGTGGGCAGCGAATACAGCTGCAGCCGCTCGGGGTGCTGGGCGGGCCACTTGTGGGTGATCTGGTAGTCGGCAAGTGCGGTCATGGCAGATGTGCTTTTCGATGAGGAGGCAAAACCAGTTCGATTCTGTTCCGCCGCCGCGCAGTGCCGTGTCCGCCTCCCAAAGCCCTTGGTCCGCATGCGACCAAGCCCACCGGCCCGCGCAGGGCGCCCCGTTGCGCTGTAGAAGCGCAGCGCCGCGGCTGTGCAGCGCCACCCGGGTTTGTCTGCTGGCAAGGGCACGTGGCTTGCCGCAGTCTGCTACCAACCACTCACCCCCGAGGAGCGTGCGATGGAAACCGTGTTCAAGAACCGCCGCGAGGCCGGCCTGGCCCTCGCCGAGTTGCTGTATGCCTACCACCAGCGCAGCGACGTGACCGTGCTGGCACTGCCGCGAGGCGGCGTGCCGGTGGGCTTCGAAGTGGCGCAGGCGCTGGGCGCGCCGCTGGACGTGCTGGTGGTGCGCAAGCTCGGGCTGCCAGGTCGACCGGAGTACGCGATGGGCGCGCTGGCCAGCGGCCCCGCCGGCCCGGTGCAGGTGCTGGACCGCCGTATCCTGCAGCTGATGAACGTCAAGGACCAGGCCGTCGCCGAAGTCATCGACGCCGAGCAGCGCGAACTCGCCCGCCGCGAAACCCTTTACCGCGGCGGCCGCCCCCTGCCTTCGCTCGCCGGCCGCACCGTCATCGTCGTCGACGACGGCCTGGCCACCGGCAGCAGCATGCTCGCGGCCGTGCAGACCCTCGCCGCCCAGCAACACCCGCCCAGCCGCATCATCGTCGCCGTCCCCGTCGGCTCCGAAGACGCCGTGGCCGCGCTGCGCCAGCGCGCCGACGAAGTCCTCTGCCTCAGCACCCCGCCAGACTTCCAGAGCGTGAGCCGCTGGTACGAGGGCTTCGGGCAGACGGAGGATGAGGAGGTGCGGGCGTTGTTGCAGCAAGCGAGGGGCTGACTGCCGCACCATCGTTGCCGCGATCCCGGCGGCCCTGGCGGTGGGCGGACCGGACAATGGCGCGCCCGGCATGCGGCTGCACTACAGCCCGAATTGCCAAGCTGCTTTCCTCATCGATCCTGGTGGGTATCACATCAAAGTCGCTATGAAGGTGCCAGAGCAGGAAGCTGGGCGGCTCCCGACATCCAGCCGGGTCGCCCCTTCAAGCCATGCCCGAACCGCGGTCACGCAGCAGGGCCACGAGTTCGTCGGCGCCTCGCGCACCGTACAAGGCCTGACTGCGAGCCGATGGGGGCAGCAGCTTGTCCAGCGGCAGCACGGTCTGCCCGGTGTCCTGCGCGAACTGGTAGAGCTGGCGCGGCGGCGGCTCTGCCTCGTCTTCCCAGACCAGGTGCAGTGGCGACGGGAGCAGGGACAGCCAATGGGGAGGCTTTGCCAACTCAGGGGTTACGGCCTTGTGCTGCGGCGCACGCCGGTGCCGCACGCCAAGGTCTTCCGGTGCCAGCACCAGGCATAGGGCGCGGGTCGGCGCGTCGGTCCACGCCGCAGTGACTGAGCCGCGGGCCTTGGGCAGGACCACCAGGCAACCACTGGGCGCGCTGCTCGTAGGGTACAGCGCACCGAATTCCTGCAGCTCGCGCTGCAGCTGATGTCGGGCTTCGTCGGACGCCTGGGTCAACCGCTGCACACCCTCGCAAAAGCCTCCCAACCACTGCGGCTCGGCGCGACCCAGGCCAAGCCGAAGCAGGACCGAGCGCAGCAATGGGAACCGCAGCGCAGGGTCAAGCAGCAACAGGGCGCCCGGCCCTTCTTCGCCCGGCGACAACAACAAGGCCAGCAGGTGGCTCCAATGCGCCAGTGTGGCCAGCCCCGCCATTCCGGGTAACAAGCGTTCTGGGCCGACGCCCCGCATCGCACACAGAATCTCGTCCGGCCCGGCAGCAACCTCGGGTTGCCTGCGATCCTGCGCATCCAACCGGGCCAGCAACTGTTTCCAGGCCGGCGCTTCACGAAGCGCCCAGTCGTGCGAGATGCGCAGTCGCGCGCCCTGAGAACGCACCTGGGCCACACGCTGCAGCGCGTCCGTCAACGGCCGGAGCCGGCCGTCGTTTGACCATCGGAATTCGGGCGCTGCGGCCAGGGGTTCGGCCAGCAACGGTTCGATCTGCACCCGCAATCCTTCCAACACGCTGCGCACCTGTTCTGGCTTGAGTCTCGCAAAACCCAGGCCCTGGGCCAGCAAGCGCAAGGCTTGCGCCATTGCCGCCCGGGGATCGGGCTGCGGCCCTGGAACGAGGCCCGCGAGAAAGCCCGCCATCTGCAGCGCAGGCGCCAACGCGGGCGCGCTGTCGCGCAGCATCTGCGCAAATGCTTCGAGCCGCACCAAGTGTCGCGCCAGTTCGGCCACGTTGCCCGTGCCGTCGCGCGCCATCAAGAGAGCCTGGTGCGACTCCATGGCTTGCTGCCATGGCGGGCTTTGCGGCAACACCAGGGCTTCATCGATCAGCAGCTGCAGATCGGCATGCGTAGGCGACGGCAGGTGCGGGCTGCCGGCGAGCACGCTGGCCAGATCGATCTCCAGCGTCGTCACGAGGTCCAGCGCAGTCTTGGCTTGCTCGTGCGAGGCCTTTGGGTCGAGCGGTGCCGGGCTGGCAGCTGCAACCACCGGCGCGCGCGTCTCGCCGGACTGCCAGTAGCGAAAATCATAGACGCCAGCCATGCCCTCTCGCGGCTCCAGAAAGGACAAGCCGCCTTGCAGCAGTACCTCACGCACGGCCTGCTCGGGCTTGGGTGTGCGTGGTGCGCCCACCCGCTCGTGAGGATTCAGCGGCCAGCGTTGCTCCACCTGCTGCACAAGCTCGCTGCCAGCCAGCAATGCGGCCATCTCGTTCACAGTGCCGAAAAGCAGCACCAGATCGTCTTTGGATACCAGCTTGTCCTCCGCATCGACCGGTACACCGGTCGCACGACCGGGTTCGCCGTCCGGATCCTCCTCGCAGACAAAGACCTCGCCCAGGTTCATGCGCTGGTAAAGCGCGCTGCGGAACTCCTCCCGTTGCGCATCCCGCAGGTCCAGCTCGGTCTTGCCAAGCAGCCATTCACGGGTGATGAAGTACAGCGCATCCAGCAGGGTTTGGCGCATGTCCGGCCGCTGCAGCGACCAACCCACCACGCGCGGCGTGTTGAGGAAGTATTCGATGACAACCTGCAGCGTCACGTCGATCCGGTAGAAGACGGTGTCGCGCACCGTGCCGGGCAGCAGGTTCAGATCGCCGGCTTCGGTGCGCAGCGCAGCCAGTTCACGTGTCAGGTTCAACGCGTGCATCTGCGAGCGGTGTCGCAGCACCCATTTCAGAATCTCTTTATCGGCGGCGTCGGCATTCGAGACATTGCTGCCGGGCACAACGGGCGGCAGTTCCAGCACCAGCTCCAGGTAAGCATCCAGGTCGGCCGGTTCATAGGCGATCAGCAACGGGTGCGAGAAATACGACGAGGCCACGCCGTAGGCCTTCTCGCGCGCGGCCAGGCGCAGGAATTCCATGTAGCCGCGGTCGGTCAGAAAGCAGGTGAAGACGCTCTCGGCGACCAGCTTCTTCAGGTAGTGCACCATCGCCATGATGCGTTCGGACAAGCCGTCGACCTTGTCGAGCTCGTCAATCACGAACACCGGCGCCAAGCCTGCGGCCCGCAGCCGCTCCAGCAGCGTCGGCAGCACTCGGTCGAGCGTGCGCAGACTGAGGTCAGGGATGAAGGTCTTGTCGACATGGCGCTGGCGCTTGCCGGTGTTGCTGGTCGTGCGCTTGAAGGCCAACGACGAGGCCATCGCCGTGAGCAGCCCCAGCGCCAGTGCACTCGCGCCATGGCCAGGCCCGCTGGCCAGCGTACCGCCGGCCACCGCAGCACCGGACAACAGCGCCGCAGCCGGCTTCAAGGCGTCGGCAAACTTCGCGTCCAGCCCGCTGCTTTGTTCGGTGTTGCGGCCGGTCTCGCTGCTCTGCTTGGTCTCGCCGCTGAGTTCCCCCGAGATGCGCTGGTGCGCATTGCAGATGCCATTCAGCGCGACCAGCTCGCGGCTGCCCTGGTCCACGGGCGCACGCACAGGCTGCAACACGCCGCGCTCCAGCGCGCCGATGCGGTCCCATAGCTCGCGCAGCCGTGAAGCCGGCGGGTCTTCCATCAGTTCCAGTTCAAACTGTGCCGCCAGCTCACCACGCTCCTCAAGCGGTATCGCCTGACCCAGCCCGGCATCGGACAGCAGCGCGCGCCGGTAGGCCGAGGCGTATTCGCGCAACACCGCGCGATGCAGCCCGAGGATGATCTGCTTGAGCGCCAGTTGCGCCTGCAACTCAACCTTGCTGTCCTGGTCCAGCGCTGGCGGCGCAGGCGCTGCAGGGGCTGCTGCAACTGCCGGTGTTGCAGCCTGCCGGCCGGGCGCGGGCGCGGGCGCTGCGGCAGCCGGCGCCGGAGTCGCAACTGGCGCGGCCGGCGCCTGGGCCTTGGCCTGCTTCGCCTCGGCCCGCCGCACGTCGCTTGGCAAGGCGCGGAAGAGGCTGGGGCCATGCAGCATCACCGGCAAGGGCCGCAGGCCGACCTCACCACCCAGGCTGAGCTTGACGACGCTGCTCAGCACGTCGGCCACCATCGTCGTCTTGCCGGCGCCGCGGTGACCCGAGATCAGGAACGAGCGACCCTGGATGTGGCCGTCGCAATAGCGCCGCAGTTCCTGCTTCAGGATGCGACTGGCACTGGACTGCGCGGTGTAGACCCGGCCTTCCTCTCCCAGCGCGGCCGACTGGTCGCTGAGCGGGTCCGGGGCACGGCGGATGCGGAGCGCCATGGCGGCCTTCAGCCCTTGGCGCTGGCTGAAGCCACAGCCGAAGCCGAAGCGGCGGACGCAGGCTTGTCAGCAGGCCCCGGCGTGGCCGGCTCCAAACCTGATGGCCCCGGGCCTCCCAGCAAGCCAAGCAGCAACCACAGGCCCATGCACAGCAACAGCAAGCCGATCAGCAGGCGCATCAGCGCGGGTGACAGGTTCCAGCCCGTGCTTTCGCTGCCAAAGCTGCCCCAGTGACGGCGGAAGCTGAAGCCCTCGTTGCGCGGCGCTCGCAACTCGGGTGGCGCCTGGCTGGCCTGCAGACGGTTTCCCGGCAAGGACGGCAAGAAGGGCCACAGTCCAAGCGCTGCCAGCACGCAGCCCAGGCCAGCCACGCAGAGCAAACAGGCGACGAGGCCTGCTATCAGCAGCAACTGGTCGCGCACGGTCGACGGCGCAGCGTTGGCCACCGCTGGCACGTCGACCTTGGCGTCCTTGGGCTTTGCATCGCCAGGCGGCGCGGAAGCCGCTGCGGAAGCCGGCGATCCCGGCTGGCTGGCAGCGGACGCGGCACCGGGGGGCAATACCGGTGGCGCACAACTCACCTGCACTTGAACCTGCTTGGTGCCCACCACCACGGTCGGCTTGCGCGGGCCGGTCTGCTGCCCACAGTTCAACAGCACCGGCGCCGAAGCGTCGGACGCAGCGCCGCTGGCGGCCGGGCTGCTGAGCGGCCCCGGCGAAGACTTCGCCGCACACGCGGATCCCAACCAGAGCATGCCCAGCAACGCGCAGATCAGGTCACGGCGAGACGTCAACATGCGCATCGACAAAGCTCCCGGCGCAGTGGTGGTAGGGCTGCCGAGGCTTATACGCCGGCCCCCCCCGCGCGGCAACGGTCACACCTCGCACGGCGCGGTCGCATCGCCTGATCTGGGGACACCGCGGCGCCACTCAACCCGTGAACTGCCGCACCCAGCCAACGTAGGTCGCCATCCACCCCTGCAGAAAGCCCTTGCTGGCCTCGCCGACGTCGCCGTTGGCGTCGAACAGGCCTTCCTTGTGCTGAAGGAAGACCTCGGGCTGCGGCAGCGTCACCACGCCAACGGCGACCAGCACGTTGCGCAGGTGCTGCTGGGCCATGGCGGTGCCGGTGCTGCCGGGCGACAGGCCGACGATGCCGGCGGGCTTGCCGGTCCAGCTGTTGTGGCCATAGGGGCGCGAGCCGTGGTCGATGGCGTTTTTCAGCACGCCGGGGATGGAGCGGTTGTATTCCGGCGTGACGAACAGCAGCCCGTGCGACGCGCTGACCTGGGCCTTGAAGCGTTGCACGGTGGCGGCCTGCTGGGCGTCGTCGTCCTGGTTGTACAGCGGCAGGTCGCCGATCTCCAGCTGGTTGAACTCGACGCCCACCGGCGCCAGCCGCGCCAGCGCGGTGGCAAGCTGGCGGTTCATGGACTGCTTGCGCAGGCTGCCGAGGATCACGGCGATCTGCAATGGGTTCTGGCTCATGCGGGGACTCCCTGGAGGATTGAAACGCGGTGGGGACGCTCGGCACCATACTGCGAAGCGCGCCGCCGCGCAGCCAGCCTTCGCCTACACGCCAACCCCTCTTTGGCCAGATGACACCGTCACCCCTGCCCCTGCTCTACAGCTACCGCCGCTGCCCCTATGCGATGCGCGCCCGCATGGCGCTGCTGCAGGCCGGGCGGCCGTTCGAGGCCTTCGAGATCGTGCTGCGCGACAAGCCGGCCGCGCTGCTGCAGCTGTCGCCCAAGGGCACGGTGCCGGTGCTGCGCCTGCCAGGTGGCGAGGTGCTGGACGAGAGCTGGGACATCATGCGGTGGGCCTTGGCGACCGCGGACGACCCACACTGGTGGCAGGCAGCCCAGTCGCCGCCCAACCTTGCGCTGCTGCAGTGCAATGACGGTGTGTTCAAGCGCGACCTGGACCGCTACAAGTACCCCGAACGTTTCCTCGATGAGCCTCGCTCTCGCGAGGCCGTGCGCGCCGATGCGGTGGCGGCCCTGCTGCTGCCGCTGGAGGCTCGGCTGCAGGACCAGCGCTGGCTGGGTGGCGAACAGCCCTGTGCCACCGACCTGGCGATCTTTCCGTTCGTGCGCCAGTTCGCGGCCGTGGCACCGCAGTGGTTCAGCGCACAGCCCTGGCCGGCGCTGCAAGCCTGGCTGGCCGCCTGGCTGGACAGCGCGCTTTTCGCCGCCTGCATGACCAAGTTGCCAAGCCAGCAGGCGGTGGTCTTTCCAGCGCCGCGCGGCTGATCAGCGGAACCCGTGCCGGTCCGCCAGCGCGCGCAGCTGCTGCAGCTCGGCCAGGTGCTCGTCGCGCCGGCGCACGACTTCGGCGAAGCCCTTGTCCGCGCCCGGGCCGGTGCCGCGCTGCTGCAGCACGCAGGCGGTGCCAAACGGGCCGGGCGGCACGTCGAACGCAGGCGCCGCGGCGTGGTGCCGGGCGCTGAAGTCCAGCGCGTGGGCGAAGTTGGTGGAGGTGCTGCCGCGCACGCCCAGCGGCTCGAAGCCGAAGCGCCAGGCCAGCATGTTGAGGATGGCGTTGGGGTCGAACGGTGTCGACTCGACATGCCCACGCCGCGCCTTCGGGCCGATGGCCACGCAGGGCACGCGAATGCCCAGCCGGCCATCATTGCCGGTGGCGGCAAACTCCTCGGGCGAGACCGGGCCGAAGGGCGGCGCGACGTGGTCGAAGAAACCGCCCCACTCGTCGTAGTTGACGATCATCAGCGTGCGTTCCCAGTTCGGGCTGGCGCGCAGCGTGTCGTAGATGTCGTTCAGGAAGGCCTGGCCGTCGCGGATGTCGGCATACGGATGGTCGTCCCGCGAGATGCCCATGCCGGTGCCCAGCAGCGCCGGATCGATGTAGCTGACCGCCGGCAGCCGGCCGGCCGCGGCGTCGCGCTTGAACTCGCTGAAGCGGCGCGAAATGTCCAGCTGCGCGGCGCCCCACAGCGCGGTGACCGGCACGTCGCTGAAGTAGTAGCGGCCGCGCAGGCCGGCGGCCTTCAGACGGTCCCAGATGGTGGGCAGCTTGGAGATCGCAAAGGTGTTGGTCACGCGGTCGGTCTGGCCGGCGTGCATGTAGATGCGGTTCGGGAAGGTGCAGGACAGGATGCCGCTGAAGTAGTGGTCGCAGATGGTCCAGTGCTGGGCGCAGCCGGCGTAGAAGGGCAGGCTGCCTGCCGTGTAGTAGCCGATGGGAAAGGTGTCGCCCGCGGGCTGCGGCTTCAGGAAGCCGTCCATCGCGCCGTCATTCACATCGCCGCGGCCGGCGCCGTAGCTGTGGTCGGGATCGGCGCTGCTGCAGTTCTGGAAGTCGGGCGCGAGGTCGTGCGTCTGCCGCCAGTGGCCCGCGGTGTCGGCAAAGCTCAGGCCCGCCTGGCGGCCTTCGGCGCCGGGCACCCAGCCGAGGAAATGATCGAACGAGCGGTTCTCCATCATCACGATGACGAAGTGGTCGATGCCGCAGTCCTCGGGCGCCGGCAGTGGCTGGGTGGACGGACCTTTGGCAGACTCGGCGGACGCCGCCAACGCCGGCTGCGCCAGCAGCGCGCCGGTGGTGGCAGCACCCGAGGCGGCCATGCCCGCAAGCAAGCGACGGCGCTGCGGATCCTGGGGGGACGCAGAAGACGGGTCGTCGTGATCGTTTTGCATGGGGTACTCCGGCGGGCAGGCAAGGAAAAGCGGGCTGGGATCGGAAAGCCGATCCTGAGCCTGCAAGGTGACGCGGATTTGACGCCGCCGCCTGCGCTGCGCGCAGCTTCGCTTTAGGGATGCGGCGGCTCGCCGTGGCCCGCCTGCACCAGCGCCAGCAATCGCTCGCGCAGCCAGCGCTGGCCGCTGTGGCCGTGGCCGCGCTCGTGCCACAGCATGCGAACGCTGAAGCCTTCGACCGGGAACGGGCAGTCCAGCAGTTGCAGTTGGCCCGCGCGGTCGCGCACCAGCCGTTCAGGCACCAGCGCGACGAAGTCAGACTGCGCGACGATCTCCGGCACGAACAGGAAGGACGCGGCCGACAGCACCACCCGGCGACGGTGTCCGAGGGCCGCCAGCGCATCGTCCACCGGCGTGCTGAAGCCGCCGCCATTCGGCGAAACGACGACATGCTCCAGCTTCGCAAACGCCGCGACCGACAGGCCGCGCCGCAGCTTCGGATGGCCGTGCCGGCCGATCAGCACATAGTGCTCGTCGAACAGCAGCCGGCTGCGCAGGCCGGGCGGCGCACTGTGCGCCGTCATCAGCGCCAGGTCCACATCGCCGCGCGCCATCTGCGCTTCGAGCTGCGGTGCGTCCAGCTGATGCAGCGCGATGCGCACGCCGGGCGCCAGGCTGCGCAGCCCAATGGCCAGCGGCTTGACCACCGCGACCTGCATGTAGTCGGTGCAGGCGATGGCGAGGGTCAGGCTGGCGGTCGCCGGGTCGAAATGGCGGTGGCTGACCACCGTGTGGCGCACCTGGTCCAGCGCCTGGCGCAGCGGCGCCACCAGCTCCAGCGCCTTGGCGGTGGGCGTCATGCCGCGCGGCGCGGGGATCAGCAGCGGATCGTCGAACAGCGTGCGCAGCCGGTTCAACTGGGCGCTGACCGCCGGCTGGCTCAGGTGCAGCCGCGCAGCGGCCCGGGTCACGTTCTGCTCGGCCAGCAAGGCCTCCAGCGTGGCCAGCAGGTTCAGGTCGAGTCGCTTTTCGCCATCCATGCGGTGGATGGTAGCCAATCGATCTGGTGATTTCACGGATGGCTCGAGGCCGGCCAGACTGGCGGCCTTCCCCCTTCAGGAGCCATCCCCATGAGCCGCCGCGTGCTGATCGTCCATGCCCATCCCGAGCCCCGCTCGCTGAACCGCCAGCTGGTGGACGAGGCGGTGTCGACGCTGCAACAGCAAGGCCACGAGGTGATGCAGTCGGACCTGCATGCGATGGGCTGGAAGGCGGTGTTCGACGCGCAGGACTTCCCCAGCCGGGCCAACGCCGAGCGGCTGGACTTCATCGCCGAATCCGGCCACGCGTTTGCGAACGGGCTGCAGACGGCGGACGTCGAAGAAGAGCAACGCAAGCTGCTCGCGGCCGATGCGCTGATCCTGCAGTTCCCGCTGTGGTGGTTCGGCATGCCGGCCATCCTCAAGGGCTGGGTGGACCGCGTGTTCGCCTACGGCCTGGCCTATGGCTGGCAGGGCGCTGGCAACCGCTACCGCTATGGCGAAGGCGGGTTGCAGGGCAAGCGCGCGCTGCTGTCGGTCACCGTCGGCGGGCCGGTCGAAGACTACGCGCCGCGTGGCATCAACGGTCCGCTGGAGCAGCTGCTGTTCCCCATCACGCATGGCACGCTGTTTTTCCCCGGCATGGCGGTGCTGCCCACGCATGCGGTCTACGGCACCGGCCGGATGGACGAGGCGCGTGTCGCCGCGGCCCGGCTGGCCTGGCAAGCGCGACTGACTGGCCTGTTCAGTGACGCGCCAATCGCCTTTCGCCCGCAGAACGGCGGCGACTACCCGGACGGGCACGCGCTGGCCGAACAAGTGGCGCCGGGCCAAAGCGGCTTGCTGGCGCACATTGCCGAAACATCGCCGGACCGTTGACTGTTCCTGACTCGAAACACCGCTGACCATTCGAATCCGCAGAACGATGCAGTCGAAGCGCATGAACCACGCGAGCCCCGGGGGTTCTCAAAATCGAGCCCAATCCAGCGCTTCTGCTGACTCCCTCAACCCCTCGCCCCAAGGCTCGCCATGTCTGCATCCATCGTCATCGTCTATCACAGCGGCTACGGCCACACCAAGAAGATCGCCGAGGCCGTCGCCGAAGGCGCTGGCAGCGGCGCCAGCCTGCTGGCCATCGACGCCGAAGGCAACCTGCCCGAAGGCGGCTGGGAACAGCTGGCCGCGGCCACCACCATCGTCTTCGGCTCGCCGACCTACATGGGCACCGTGAGCTGGCAGTTCAAGAAGTTCGCCGACGCCAGCTCCAAGGTCTGGTTCACGCAAGGCTGGAAGGACAAGCTGTTCGCCGGCTTCACCAACTCGGCCTCGATGAACGGCGACAAGCTCAGCACGCTGCACTACCTCACCACGCTGGCGATGCAGCACAGCGGCCTGTGGGTGGGCACCGGCATGATGCCGTCCAACAGCAAGGCCGCCACGCGCAACGACATCAACTACGTCGCCTCGTTCGGCGGCCTGATGACCGCCACGCCGTCGGACGCTTCGGCCGACGAAATGGTTCCGGGCGACATCGCCACCGCCAAGGCCTTCGGCCAGCGCCTGGCCACCACGACCGCGCGCTTCGCCTGAAACGACAGACTGTTTCGCGACGACACAAGGCCGGCAACACGCCGGCCTTTTTCATGCGCCGACGAAAGCGCTAACCGAGCGCGTTGATGCCGCGCGGCACCACCGAGAGCTTGCGGCGGTACTGCGGCCGCAGCTGGTAGACCTGGGCCGGACGGTGCGCGCCGGCCATCGTCGTTTCGCCGGCAATCGGCTCCAGCATGCCCAGTTCCTCGATCTTGCGGCGAAAGCTCACCTTGTTGATCGGCTCGCCCAGCACCGCCTCGTACACCGCCTGCAGCTGCGGCAGCGTCACGCGCTCGCCGCAGAGGTAGATCGGCAGCGACGAATACTGGCTTTTGGTGCGCACCCGCGCCACTGCGGTCGCCACCATCTCGCCGTGGTCGAACGGCAGGCTGGGCAGGCTGTCGATGGGCGCGGTGCGCAGCCCTGGCCGGTCCGCCGGCAGCAGTTCAAACGCGACCACCGCGTAGTAGACGATGGACACCGACCAGCCGCGCGAATCGCGCTTCGCGCCGGACCAGGTCGCCAACTGCTCCAGGTAGGGGCTGACGATGCCGGCCTTTTCCTGCAGCGCCCGCGCCGCTGCATGCCAGGCGGTCGCGTCCTCCTGCACATGCACGAAGCCGCCCGGCAGGGCTGGCACGCCGGCAAACGGCGGCCGGTCGCGGTCCACCAGCACCACGTGCAGGGCCTGGTCCTTCAGCGTCAGCAGCACCACGTCGACAGTGCAGATCACGGCGGGGAACTCGGTCGTGGAAGCTGGGGAGCTTGGCTTGAGGGCCATGAAAGAAAACGAACTCGGTGAGGGGAAGGACTTTGTTCAGTCTAGCAACCAAGCCCGTCCGGCCGTGCGGAATAGATAGTTGCAACGTTAAACAAAGTCATCTACAGTGCGGCTCATCGATGCTTCAAGACCCGAGGAAGTCCATGACCCGCCAGAAGATCCAGCTGCTCATCATCGACCCGCAGAACGACTTCTGCGACCTGCCGCAAGACTGGTGGCCGCTGAACCCGGTCAGCGGCCAGCGCACCGCCCCGGCCCTGCCCGTCACCGGCGCCCATGCCGACCTGCAACGCGTCGCGGCGCTGGTCCGTGCCGGCGGCCAGGGCATCGGCCAGATCACCGTGACGCTGGACTCGCACCACCGCATCGACATCGCCCACCCCGGCTTCTGGCAGCAAGGCGACGGCAGCGCCGTCGCGCCGTTCACGCCCATCACCGCGCAGCAGGTGCGCGCCGGCGAGTTCGCGCCACGCGACCCGGCCGCGCTGCCAAGAACCCTGTCCTACCTGGACGAGCTCGAAGCCCGCGGCCGCTACACGCTGATGGTCTGGCCGGTGCACTGCGAGATCGGCACCTGGGGCCACAACCTGCATGCCGACCTGAAGGCCGCGCTGGGCGACTGGGAAACCACGCAGCTGACGCAACTGAACCTGGTGCTCAAGGGCAGCAACCCGTGGACCGAGCACTACAGCGCAATGCAGGCCGAAGTGCCGGACGGCACCGACCCGGCCACCGAGCTGAACCGCTCGCTGCTGGCCGAGCTCGCCCAGGCCGACCTGCTGTTGATCGCCGGCCAGGCCAGCAGCCACTGCGTGAAGGCGACCACCGAACACATCGTCGCGAACCTGCCGGCCGAGGCCGCCACGCGTGTCATGCTGCTGACCGATGCGATGAGCCCGGTGGGCGGCTTCGAGGCGAACGCCCAAGGCTTCCTGGCCGACATGCGTTCCCGCGGCGTGCAACTGGCCACCTGCGACCAGGCACTGCCGCTGCTCACCGCCAACTTCCAGTGAAGGCTCGAACCCACCATGACCCCCGTGATCACCAGCCTGCTGGACACCGACCTCTACAAGTTCACGATGTGGCAGGCCATGCTGCACCGGCACCCGTCCACCCAGGCCGAATACCGCTTCGTCTGCCGCAACACACCGGCCTATCCACTGGCCGAGCTGGCCGGCGAAGTGGGCCAGCAGCTGGACGCGCTTTGCCAGCTGCGCTTTGCCTCCGAAGAACTGAGCTACCTGCAGGGCCTGCGCTTCATGAAGTCGGACTTCATCGACTTCCTGCGCATCTTCCAGTTCCAGCGCGCCTTCATCGAGGTCAGCACAGCGGGCGACACGCTGCAGATCGTCGCCCACGGCCCGCAGGTGCATGTGACGGGCTTCGAGATCTTCGTGCTGGCCATCGTCAACGAGCTGTACTTCCGCCGCTTCGACGCCGAACCGGCGCTGGCCGAAGGCCGCCGCCGGCTGCAGGCCAAGATCGAGGCCGTGAAAGCGTTCGGCACCGAGCCGGCCCGCACCCATCCCTTCGAGTTTTTCGACTTCGGCGTGCGACGCCGCTTCTCCGGCGCCTGGCAGCGCGAGGTCGTCAGCGCGTTCCAGCGCGAGCTTTCGCAATGGTTCAAGGGCACCTCCAACGTGATGCTGGCCAAGGCGCTGAACCTGGTGCCCATCGGCACCATGGCGCATGAGTACCTGCAGACCTTCCAGGCCCACGAGGTGCGGCTCAAGCACTTCCAGCAGGCGGCGCTCGAAGACTGGGTGCAGGAATACCGCGGCGACCTGGGCATTGCGCTGACCGACGTGGTCGGCATGGACGCCTTCCTGGCCGACTTCGACCTCTACTTCGCCAAGCTCTTCGACGGCCTGCGCCACGACTCCGGCGACCCCATCACCTGGGGCGAAAAAGCGCTGGCCCATTACGCCAGGCTGCGCATCGATGCGCACACCAAGCGCCTGGTCTTCTCCGACGGCCTGGACATGCCGACCGCATTTGCGCTCTACCGCCATTTCGCCGACCGCACGCAGCTGGGCTTTGGCATCGGCACGCACCTGACCAACGACGTGGGCCTCACGCCGATCAACATCGTGATGAAGCTCACCGCCGCCAACGGCCAGCCGGTGGCCAAGCTGTCCGACTCACCTGGCAAGACACTGTGCGACGACGAGACCTTCCTCGCCTACCTGCGCCAGGTCTTCCACATCCAGCCGCCAGAGGTGCAGCAATGATGTTGACCCTGACCCTTGCCCAGCTGAACCCGACGCTGGGCGACATCGAAGGCAATGTCGCCGCGATGCGGCGCGCGGCCCGCCAGGCCCGCAACGCAGGCGCGCAGCTGGTCGTCTTCCCCGAGCTGTCGCTCACCGGCTATTTCCCCGGCGACCTGCTGGCCGAGCCGGCCTTCCTGCAACAGGTGGCAGCGGGCATCGAAGCATTGCTTCAAGCCTCGCGCGAACTGCCGCAGCTGGCCTGGGTCATTGGGGCACCTGTTCGACGGTCCGGCACTGGCAAGCCGCTGCACAACCAGCTGCTGGTGCTGCGCAACGGCGAAGTGCTGCTGCGCTACGCCAAGCAGCTGCTGCCCACCTACGGCATCTTCGACGACAAGCGCCATTTCGAGCCCGGCCCGGACGCCGCGCCGGTGCTGCGCGTGGGCGATGCACGCGTCGGCTTCCTGATCTGCGAGGACGGCTGGAACGACGACGGCCAAGCCTATGCGGTCAACCCGTTTGCCCGCATGCGCGAAGCCGCGCCGGACCTGGTGGTGTCCATCAACGCCAGCCCTTCGGACCTGGGCCAGCGCCAGCGCCGCCATGCGGTGGTGGCCGCCGCGGCCCAGCGCCATGGCCTGCCGCTGGTCTATGTGAACCAGGTCGGCGGGCATGACGAGCTGGTCTACGACGGTGCCTCCTTCTGCGCCGAGCCGCAACGCGGCGTGTGCTTCGAGGCCCGCCGTTTCGCCGAGGACCTTTGCACGCTGGGCTTCGACCAGGGCCGCTTCTGCGCGGCCGATGGCGGCGCCTTGCCGCCGGTCGCACAAGCCATGACCGCGCCCGCCTTCCATCGCGCGCAGATCGTGCTCGGCCTTCAGGACTATGCGCGCCGCTGCGGCTTCCGCCAGGCTGTCGTCGGCGCGTCCGGTGGCATCGACAGCGCCGTCACGCTCGCCCTTGCCGCCGAGGCGCTGGGGCTGGAGAACGTGCTCGCCATCACGATGCCATCGCGGCACTCGTCCACAGGCTCGGTGGACGACTCGGCCACGCTGTGTGCGAACCTCGGCGTGAAGCTGTTGACGTATCCCATCCAGGCCACAGTGGACCAGCACGCGGCGCAGTTCGAAGCCAGCACCGGCGCGCCGCTGCAAGGCCTGGCGCTGGAAAACCTGCAGGCCCGCATCCGCGGCACCGTGCTGATGGCGCACTCGAACCAGTTCGGCCAGCTGCTGTTGACCACCGGCAACAAGTCCGAGATCGCCGTGGGCTACTGCACGCTGTATGGCGACACCAATGGCGGCCTGGGCCTGATCGGCGACCTGTACAAGACGGAAGTCTTTGCGCTGGCGCGGCACCTGAACGAAGCCGCCGGCCGTGAGCTGATCCCGCGGGCCATCATCGACAAACCGCCCTCTGCCGAACTCGCGCCCGGCCAGCAGGACAGCGACAGCCTGCCGCCCTACCCCGTGCTGGACGAGGTGCTGAAGCTGATGATCGAGGGTGAACGCCTCTCGCCCGAAGAACAGGCGCAGGCCAGCGCGATGGTCGCTGCGCTGCAGCTGCAGCCCGAGGGCGCGGCGCTGATCGCCCGCATCCGCCGCATGGTCTGGCGCAACGAGTACAAACGCCGCCAGGCGCCGCCCATCATCCGCCTGCGCGCCCAGGCTTTTGGCAGCGGCCGCCGCATGCCCATCGCCGCCGTGCATCCCGACTGAACCCCACCCAGCACCTCATGCGAACCCTGCCCGAAATCCCTGCCACCACACACGAAGCCGCGCTGTTCATCGGCCGCTTCCAGCCACTGCACAACGGCCACCTCGTGCTGCTGCGCCAGGCGCTGGCCACCGCGCCGCGGGTCATCGTCGTGCTCGGCTCCAGCTTCCAGGCGCGCACGCCGAAGAACCCGTTCACCTGGGAAGAACGCGCCGAGCTGATCCGCCTGGCGGTAGGCGAGGCGGATGCCGCGCGCATCCAGTTCCTGCCGCTGCGCGATTTCTATGACGAGACGCGCTGGGTCGCCGCAGTCAAGGCCGGCGTGGCCAGGCTGCTGGCAACCGCAGAAGACCGCAAGGCCCCGTCCGTCGCACTGATCGGCCACTTCAAGGACGCCACCAGCAGCTACCTGCGCCGCTTCGAGCCCTGGCAGCTGATCGCCGCCGAACGCGCACCCGGCACGCCGGACGCGCAGCAGGTGCGCGACGCACTGTTCGCCAGCGCCGAACTGGCCAGCGCAGACGACCGCCGCGCTGCACTCGGTGCACTGACCGCCGTGCTGCCGCACAGCACCCTGGCCTTCCTGCGCAGCTGGATCTCGCTGCCCTTCTTCAACGCCTTGGCCGCCGAATGGGCTGCGCTCAAGCGCTACCACGAAGCCTGGTCCCAGGCACCGTATGCACCGGTGTTCGTCACGGTGGACGCCGTGGTTCAGTGCGCAGAGCACGTGCTGCTGATCCGCCGCGCCCACCCACCCGGCGTCGGCCTGTGGGCCGTGCCCGGCGGCTTCATCGAACAACGCGAAACGGCTTACCAGTCCACGCTGCGCGAACTCGCCGAAGAGACCCACCTGCACCTGCTGGACACCACGATGCAGCAGGCCCTCAAAGCCAGCGCCGTCTTCGACCACCCCGACCGCAGCCAGCGCGGCCGAACGATCACCCACGCCCACCACTTCGACCTCGGCGACCGCGAACTCCCCGAAGTCTGCGCCGACGACGACGCCCAATCCGTCGCCTGGGTCCCCATCGCCGACCTCACCTCAATGGAAGACCAGTTCCACGACGACCACTTCCACATGCTGGATCACTTCCTCGGGCTGACAAAGGCCGAAGAACCAGAAGGTCAGTAAGGCAACGCGATGTAGGTCTGCCCCAACCCACTCAACACCCCATCACCCGCCAGCAGACTGCTGTAGTGCGGGTCGGTGTTCAGGCGGCCGGTGAACCAGGCGTAGCGGAAGACGTCACTGCGGGTTTCGCAGGTGGCGACCATCTCGGTCATCTGGGCTTGCTGCTTGGCCAGGGTGTCGATCTGGGCGCCGTCAGTCTGGCTGTGCCAGTTGGCCATTTCGGTGACCCAGAAGGGCTTGGCGTATTTGGCGAGGCGGTCGAGTTGGTCGGCCAGGCCGTAGTCGTACCAGTGGAAGCCGAGGTAGTCGATCTGTGGTGAGCGGCCGGCGTGGGCGGCCTGGTAGGCGGCGTAGAAGGCGTCCAGCCACGCGACGGGGTCGGCGTAGCCGCTCATCGTGCCCCAGGTGATCTGCGGGCCGACGAGCTTGACGCCGGTGGCCGTGGCAATGGCCTCGTAGCGTGGCCAGAGGTCCGCGGCCTGCTGCGGCGTGAGGTTGGCCTGGTCGGTCAGGTTGGGCTCGTTCATCAGCAGCAGGTACTTGATGGACGTGTCGGCCAGCAGCTTGGCGGTGACCTGCGCGTCGTCGAAGTTGCCGTTCCACAGCATGGGCAGGAAGTCCATCGCGTGCGTGGTCTGCGCGTCAGCCGGCAGCGAGGCGGAAGGGTTCAGGCTCCAGTCGTACCACCAGCTCACGCCGGGGGCGAGCGCAGCGAGGTCCGCGTCCGACACGAGGTCATAGGCCAGGCCGCGCTTGGCGCTCTTGGTGGCCGGCGCGGGTGGTGGGGGTGGCGGAGGAGGTGGGGATGCCGGCGGCGGTGAGCCAGGGCTTGTAGGTGGCGCGGGGCTGGTGTCACCCCCGCCGCCGCCACCACCACAGCCGGCCATCACGGCCGCGGTGGCAAATGCAAACCCCAGCAGCCGCCGGCGGCGCTGGTCTTCAGGTACTTCCAGGCTCATCTCTTGTTCATTCCCAACGTGCAGGCGCGATGTTATGCAGCGCATCCCGGGGCACTGAGCTGGAGCCGACAGGCGGTGCGGCACCGCAAACCCAACGGTGCCTGGCGCCGCGGTCGGGTGTCATCCGGGATGTGAAATGATGGCGCCGATTCCAATCCACAAATATCGCAACACAGAGGGAGAAATCGGATGTTGGTCAGCAATCTGGAAATGGCGCCGGGGCACCGAGTGGTCGCTCACCTGGGATTGGCGCAGGGCAGCACGGTGCGGGCCAAGCACGCCGGACGGGACCTGATGGCTGGCCTGAAGAACATCGTGGGTGGTGAGCTGAAGGGCTACACCGAGCTGATGCAGGAAGCGCGGGAAGAGGCCATCAAGCGCATGACCGACGAAGCCCGTAGCATGGGCGCCAACGCGGTGCTGAACGTGCGCTTCGTCACCACGGCCATCACCACCGGCGCGGCCGAGATCCTGGCCTACGGCTCGGCGGTGACGATAGAGCGGATCTGAGCCCATGCCGCTGGACCTCATCCTCAACCTGGGGCTGCCGATCTTGCTGATCGTGATCGGCTACGTCGTTGGCCGGGCGCTGGAGCAACGCCACTATGCGTCGATCCGTGAACGCGAGCGCGCGCTGCAAGGTGTCATCGCGCTGAACACGCGCTTCGTGCCGGTAGGCGTCAAGGCCCATGGCTCGCAGCTTGTGAGCGGTGGCGTGGTCGTTTCGTCCGACCATTTCAAGACCTTCGTGGCCGGCTTTCGCAACCTGGTGGGCGGGCGCATGCGGGGCTATGAGTCGCTGCTGGAACGTGGGCGGCGCGAAGCCTTGCTGCGCATGAAGCAGCAAGCCCGTGACGCCGGTTGCACGCTGGTCATTGGCGTGCGCTTCCACACCACGCGCGTGGCCGGCAGGCAGACCCCGGCAATGGAAGTGATGGCCTACGGCACCGCGCTGGACACGCGCGCCGACTGAGCTGCCGATGACCGAGTCTTCGGAACCACCGCGCCCTGCCGGCCCGACGCTGGAGAACCGGCTGCCCGCCGAAGGCATCAACAGCAGCACCGAGCACCCGCTGCGCGAGTTCGCCTGGGTGGTCGGCGCCAGCGTGGCTGCGCTGGTGCTGGTGGCGCTGCTGCTGGGCTGGGCCTCGCGCTGGCTGGCGCCGCATGTGCCGTTTTCGGCCGAGCTGGCCTTGGCAGACCGCTTGCCAGAGCCACCCGAAAAAGACACGGGCCGGGCCGCACGCTCCGCCGCGCTGCAAGCCCTGGCCGACCGGGTGGCGCGGCAGATGGGCCTGCCGGCCGACATGCCGCTGCAGGTGCGCAGCGACGCCAGCGAGCTGGTCAACGCCTATGCCACGCTGGGCGGCCGGATCCGCGTGCACGAGGGGCTGCTGCGGCGGCTGCGCAGCGAAGACGAGCTGGCCGCGCTGCTGGCCCACGAGATCGCCCACGTGCAGCACCGCCACGTGGCGGCCAACCTGGGCCAGGGCCTGTCGATGGCCTTGCTGCTGAGCCTGCTGTCGTCCGACGCGGGCGCCCGCGCCGTGCAGGCCATGCTGGGCCAGACGGCCGGCGTGGTGATGCTGGGCTACAACCGCGAGCAGGAGTCGCAGGCCGATGCCGACGCGCTGAAGGCCGTGGCCGGACTCTATGGCCACACCGCCGGCGTGAAGGCCTTGTTCGACCGGCTGCGCGACAGCGCCGAAGCCAACGCGGTGCCATTTGCCCTGCTGCGCAGCCATCCGTTGACCGAGGCCCGGGTGCAGGCGGTGCAAACCGGTTCACTGGCCGCCGGCTGGGCCACCCAGGGCCCGCTGACGCCGTTGCCTGCCGTGCTGGTGTTGCCCGGCAAACCCTGAGCTCACCCGCCATCAGGTTGCGCCGGGGCTGGCCGATAACACAGCAAGGCGCCGGATCGCGCTGCTCGCGTCCTCGCTTCGTGGCCGCGCCCCGCCCGGTGCCGCACGGAAGCCTGCATGAACCCGCCCCGCCCGCCGCTGTCTGCCGCGGCCCAGCTTCGGCTTTGGGCCAGGCCCTCGCTGCGCCTGCAGCTCACCGGGCTGGCGCTGGCTGGCTTCGTGGCCGCGGTCTGCATCATGGTGCTCAGCATCGTGCGGCTGCATGGCGCCTCGGCCGACGCGGCCCGGCTGCTGGCCGCGCACGTGGCGTCCTCGCTGGCGCTGCAGATCCAGCAGGCCAGCCATGCCCAGCTGCCAGGCGACACGCCGCTGTCCGTACTTGCCGCCCAGCAGCTGGTCGACTTCATCCACAGCGAGGGGCGGCGTGACCTCGAACTGGTGGACGCGAACCTGCGCATCGTGGCCGACGCGGACCACAAGGACATCGGCCACACGCTGGCAGGCGACATGGGCGCCGCGGTGGCCGCCACCTTGCATGACGGCCAGCCGCGCTACTTCGTCGAACCCGGCAAGGCCGGTGAACCGGGCCGCCACCAGACCGTCGTCGCGCTGAAGTCCGCGAACGGTGCCAGCGTAGGCGCGCTGGTGCTCGAATACACCTCGCTGCTGGACGAGATGGCGGGTGTCGCCGACGGCGCGGCGCACACGCTGCTGCTGCTCGCCCTGCCCGTCGGCCTGCTGCTGCTGTGGGCCTCGGCCTGGGGAGCGCGCCGCATCCTGCGGCCCATTGCCCGGCTGCAAGCCGCCACCGCGGCATTGGCCAGCGGCCAGCACAGCGCGAAGATTGGCGAGTACACGCAGGACGAGGTCGGCGACCTGGCGCGTTCGTTCGACCGCATGGTGGACCACCTGGCCCGCTCGCAAGCTGCGGTGCAGCAGGAAATGACCGAGCGCCAGCTTGCGCAGCAGCAACTGCAGGCGGCGCACGACGGGCTGGAGCAGCGCGTGCAGGAGCGCACCGCGCTGCTGCAGGAAGCCAACCAGCGGCTGGATGGCGAGCTGGCCGAACGGCTGCGCATGGCACGCCAGCTCGAACAGATGGCGCGCTTCGACCCGCTGACCGGCCTGCCCAACCGCAGCCTGTTCCTGAACCGGCTGGCGCATGCGATGCAGCGCGGCACCCGCACCGGCAAGCTGGTGGCGCTGATCTTTGTCGACCTGGACCGCTTCAAGTCCATCAACGATTCGCTGGGGCATGAAGTGGGCGACCGGGTGCTGCAGGAGGTGGCGCAACGCATGACCGGGCTGCTGCGCCAGACCGACGTGGTCTCGCGCATCGGGGGCGACGAGTTCACCGTGATCCTCGAAGACATCGAGCAGGTCCAAGACGTGGCCACCATCGCCGCCAAACTGGTCGAAGGATTCCGGCTGCCGCTGCAGGTGGGCACGGCCGAGCTGCACTGCACGCTGAGCCTGGGCATTGCCATTGCGCCGCGCGACAGCGCCGACATTGGCGAGCTGATGCGGCAGGCCGATTTCGCGATGTACCACGCCAAGGCCGAGGGCCGCAACGGCTTCCAGTTCCACTCCGAGCGCATGGGCCATTCGGCGCGCAGCAAGCTGGCGATCGAACACGCGCTGCGGCACGCCATCGAGCGCAACGAGTTCACGCTGCACTACCAGGTGCGTGTCTCGGCCCGGAGCAAGCAGCCGGTCGGCATGGAAGCCTTGCTGCGCTGGCACAGCCCCGAGCTGGGCGCCGTGGGGCCGTGCGACTTCATTCCGGTGGCCGAAGAGACCGGCATGATCCTGCCGCTGGGCGCCTGGGTGCTGCGCACGGCCTGCGCACAGCACACAGCCTGGCGCCTCGAAGGCCTGCAGCCCGGGGTGATGGGCATCAACGTCTCGGCGCGCCAGTTCCGCCAGGCCGACTTCGTGGCCCAGGTGCGCGACATTGCGCTCGAAGCCGGCGTGAACCCGGCCCACATCGAGCTGGAACTGACCGAGAGCATGCTGATGAGCGACCCCGAGCGCGCCGCCACGCTGATGGGCGAGCTGCGCGCGCTGGGCTTCGGCATCGCCATCGACGACTTCGGCACCGGCTTTTCCAGCCTCAGCCACCTGAAGCGTTTCCCGGCCACCAAGCTGAAGATCGACCGCAGCTTCGTCAGCGGCATTGCGCACAACAGCGAGGACGCGGCGATTGCCGCGGCCATCGTCGCGCTGGCCGGCACGCTGAACATCCAGGTCACCGCCGAAGGCGTGGAGACCGAGGGCCAGCGGGCCAGCCTGGACGAGCTGGCCTGCAACGAATACCAGGGCTTCCTGTTCAGCCACCCGCTGCCCAGCCAGGGCATGGGCGAGGTGCTGCGCCAGGGCCTGCACCCCGGCCCGCAGCCCGCGGGCCACTGAAGCTTTTTCAGCGCAGCTGGAAGTCGGCGTCGGGCACGGGCAGCGGCGGCGGTACTTCCCCCAGCATCTCCCGCAAGCTGGCTTCGATGCCGGCGGCCAGGGCGTCCAGCGCCAGGTCGTTGGGCATCAGGCCGAAGGGCTGCTCGATCTCGTCGCTCAGCGCCTCCAGCGCGAAGAAGGTGTAAGAGACAAAGGCCACCACCAGCGGCGTCATCCAGCCGATGGTGTCGACCAGGCCAAACGGCAGCAGCATGCAGTAGCCGTAGACGCTGCGGTGCAGGATCACCGAATAGGTGAAGGGCAGCGGCGTGTTGGCAATGCGCTCGCAGCCGCCGAGCGCGGCCATCAGCTGGTCCAGCGACTGTTCCATGCGCTCGGCCAGCTGCGGGACCAGGCGGTCCTGCTCGCGCCACTCGCGCATCAGCCCGCCCAGCCACAGCGCGATGGCCACCGGCACGCCGCGCCGCTGCGTGACCTGCGCCAGGACCTCCGCCGGCAGCAGCCCGGCCAGACCGGTTTCCGGTGCCTGGTCGCGCAGCTGGTTGCGCGTGGCGGCCGAGAACGCGGCCAGGCCGAGCACGAAGGGGCGCACGTCGGTGCCGGGCGCCGTCAGCGTGAGGGCCTGGCGGGCCAGGTTGCGCGAGTCCACCAGCAGCGCGCCCCAGAGCTTGCGGCCTTCCCAGTAGCGGTCGTAGCTGGCGTTGATGCGAAAGCCCAGGAAGATGGCCAGCGACACGCCCATCAGCGAAAACGGGCTGGCGGTCAGCGTCACCTTCCAGTGGAACAGCTGGCCGTGCGCCAGCACCACCAGGCAGGCCAGGCCGACGGTGAAGAGCTGCTGGGGCAGGATGAGACGGATCAGCGAGCCCCGCCGCACGAACAGCAGGCGCAGCCAGTGCGGCCGGGGTCGGACGATCATCGCTTCAGGCTTGCGCCGCCATGCTGCCGTTGCGCAGGTAGCGCACATGCCAGGACAGGGCTTCCTCCAGCAGGTGCGGCGTGTGCTTGCCTGGCGAGCCGTCCAGCGCGCGCTGGCAGTAGTCGCGCAGCGCGGGGCGGTAGTCGGGGTGGGCGCAGCGCTCGATGATGAGCCTGGCGCGCTGCTTGGGCGAGAGGCCGCGCAGGTCGGCCAGGCCTTGTTCGGTGACGACGACCTGCACGTCGTGCTCAGTGTGGTCCACGTGTGGGGTCATGGGCACGATGCAGGAGATGCTGCCGCCCTTGGCGGTGGAAGGCGTCATGAAGATGGACAGGAAGCCGTTGCGCGCGAAGTCGCCCGAGCCGCCAATGCCGTTCATGATCTGCGTGCCCATCACATGCGTGGAATTGATGTTGCCATAGAGGTCGGCCTCGATGATGCCATTCATCGCGATCACGCCCAGCCGGCGCACCAGCTCCGGGTGGTTGCTGATCTCCTGCGGGCGCAGCAGGATGCGCGAGCGGTAGCGCGCGAGATCGGCGTTGAAGGCCTCGCGGGCCTGGCTGCTGAGCGACAGCGCGGTGGCCGAGGCGAAGGCCAGCTTGCCGCTGCCCAGCAGGTCCAGCATGCCGTCCTGCAGCACCTCGGTGAAGGCGGTCAGGTTCTCGAACGGGCCGTCACCCAGCCCGGCCAGCACCGCATTGGCAATGTTGCCCACGCCCGACTGCAAGGGCAGCAGCTCGGCCGGCAGCCGGCCCTTGGCCACCTCGTGGGCGAAGAACTCGAGGATGTGGCCGGCGATGCGGCGCGAGGCTTCGTCTGGCGCGGCAAAGCGGGTGTCGCGGTCGGGCGCGTCGGTCTGCACCACGGCGATCACCTTGTCCGGGTTGCAGCGCAGGTAGGGCTCGCCAATGCGGTCGCTCGGGCGGACCAGCGGGATGGGCTTGCGGTGCGGCGGCAGCTGGGTCCCGTAGTAGAGGTCGTGCATGCCGTCCAGCCCGGCCGGCGCAGCGCTGTTAACTTCCAGGATGATCTTGTCGGCCTGGTCCAGCCAGGTCTTGTTGTTGCCCACCGAGGTCGAGGGCACGAGCCGCCCATCTTCCAGGATGGCCGCCACTTCCACCACCGCCACGTCCAGCTTGCCCAGGAAGCCGAACCAGGCGAACTGCGCCACGTGCGAGAGGTGCATGTCCAGGTATTCCATGCGCCCGTCGTTGATGCGCTGGCGGCACACCGGGTCGGACTGATAGGGCAGGCGCAGCTCCACGCCGTCCGCCGCGGCCAGCGCGCCGTCCAGCTCGGGCGCGGTGGAGGCGCCGGTCCACACGCTGACCTTGAACGGCTGGCCGGCCGCATGCGCCGCCGAGATGTGGCGCGCCAGCGCGGCCGGCACCGCCTTGGGGTAACCCGCGCCGGTGAAGCCGCTCATGCCCACGGTGTCGCCCGGCAGGATCAGCCGCGCGGCATCGTCGGCACACATCAGGCGGCCACGCAGGGCGGGATGGAGGATTCGGCTGTCGTGTGGCATGGGGCTGCGGCGGAAAAAGGATGCCTGCCGGACCAGCCCGGCGGCGCGCGCACTCTAGGCCGCCAGCCCGGCGGTCGACAAACGAGTCTTTATGATGCGATGCATTAGCTCTGCTTCACCATGCAAGACCGGTTGCCCGCCCTGCCCCTGTTCCGCAGCTTCGAAGCGGCCGCCCGCCACCTCAGCTTCAAGCTCGCGGCGGCGGAGCTGCATGTCACGCCGGCCGCGGTCAGCCAGCAGATCAAGGCGCTGGAAGACCAGCTGGGCCAGCCGCTGTTCGAGCGGCTGACGCGCGCGCTGCGCCTCACGCCTCAAGGCGAGGCCCTGCGCGGCCCCGTGCGCGAAGCCTTCGAGGCGCTGGCGCGCGGCGTGCAGCTGGCCAGGACCGGCACGGCGCAGCAAGCGCAGGACCAGCTCACCGTGTGGGCGCCGCCCGGCTTTGCCAGCCAGTGGCTGGTGCCGCGGCTGCCGGCCTTCCATGCGCTGCACCCGGCCGTGGACCTGCGGCTGGTCAGCAGCCCGGAGGCCGTGGACCAGGCCGGCGCCGCCACCGTGCTGGCCGCGCTGGATCCGCCTCCCAATGCCAGCGGCCACGCCGGCAGCGTGCTGGCCATCGTCTACGGCAGCGGCCGCTATGCCGGCCACCGGGTGGCGCCGCTGCTGGTGCCCGAGCTGCTGCCGGTCTGCGCACCCGGCTGGCTGCAAGCTGCCCCGCCGCTGACCGAGCCGGCCGACCTGTGCTGCGCCACGCTGATCCACGACGAAACCCTGGCCGGCGCCGGCCGCGGCGGCGAAGCCGGCGGCTGGCTGCACTGGCTGGCAGCGGCCGGCGTGCCGCACCCTGTGCTGGCGCCAGGCCGGCGCTACTCGAACTCCACGCTGGCCATCGAAGCGGCGCTGGCCGGCGTGGGCGTGGCGCTGGCGGCGCAGCCCATGGTGGCGCAGCACCTGGCCGCCGGCACGCTGCTCGCGCCGTTTCCGCGGCACACGCTGCGCTCGCCGTTCACCTATGCGCTGGTGGCGCGTGATGGCGTGGCCGAACCGCCGGCCGCCGCGGCGTTCCGGGCCTGGCTCATCGCAGCAGCCCGGCCAGCGCCACGTGCTGCAGCAGCATGATGGTCTTGCCGTCCTGGATGCGGCCGTCGGCCATCGCCTGCAGCGCATCGGCCAGCGGCCATTCCTGCACCTCGATGTCCTCGCCTTCGGCCACCTCACCGCCGCCGTTGGAGATGCGGTCGGCGTCCTCGTATTCGGCGACGAAGAAGTGCAGCTTCTCGGTCACCGAGCCGGGGCTCATGTAGGCCTCGAAGACCTTGCGCGGCGCGCGCACCACAAAGCCGGTTTCCTCCTGCGCCTCGCGACGGATGCAGGCCTCCGCATCCTCGCCGTCCAGCAGCCCGGCGCAGGCTTCGACCAGCAGCCCGTCGGCGCAGCCGTTCACATAGGCCGGGAAGCGGAACTGGCGCGTGAGCACCACGGTGCCGCGCTCGGCGTTGAACAGCAGCAGCGCCGCGCCGTTGCCGCGGTCATAGGTTTCGCGGTTCAGCATCTGCGTGCTGCCGTCGCGCCGGCGGTATTCAAAGCTGGTTTTCTTCAGCACGAACCAGTCGTCGGCCAGCACGCGCTGCTCAACGATGCGGACCTGCGCGCTGTCGGGCGGGCGGGTGGTGGCGGAGAGCATCGGGTTCATTCGGGCCTTTCTCAATTCATGCAATTTCGTGCAGTATCATGCAAATATCCGAATGCCCGCAAGCCCCTGCAGAATCCCGCCCACATGCTCACCACGCACCGCAAGCAGCTGCTGCTGGCCCGCCTCGCGGCCGATGGCCACCTGGTCGCCAAGGACCTGGCGGCCGAACTCGGCACCTCGGAAGACACCATCCGCCGCGACCTGCGCGAGCTGGCCCAGGCCGGCAGGCTGCAGCGCGTGCACGGCGGCGCGCTGCCGGCCTCGCCGGCCATGGGCGACCTGCAGGCGCGCGCCGCGCTGTCGCCTGACGACAAGGTGGCGCTGGGCAAGGCCGGCGCCGCGCTGATCCAGCCCGGCCAGCTGGTGATCCTCGACGGCGGCACCACCGCGCTGCAGCTCGCCCGCCACCTGCCGCCCACGCTGCGCGCCACCCTCGTCACGCACAGCCCGGCCGTGGCGCTGGAAGCCGCGAAGCAGCCGCTGGTGGAGATCCTGATGCTGGGCGGCAGGCTGTTCCGCCACTCGGGCGTGAACGTGGGCGCCACGGTGATCGAGGCCGCGTCCCGGCTGCGGGCCGACCTCTATTTCATGGGCGTGACCGGCGTGCATCCCGAGACAGGCCTGAGCACCGGTGACGATGAAGAGGCTGCTGTCAAGCGCGCGTTGCATGCCCGCGCCGCCGAAACCGTGGTGCTGGCTTCCAGCGAAAAGCTGATGACCGCGTCACCGTTCCTGGTCGCGCCGCTGGCCGACATCAGCCAGTTGCTGGTGCCGGCCGCCACGCCTGCGCGCACGCTCAAGGCGCTCGCTGCCAGCGGCGTGTCGGTCAAGAAGGTGGCTTGATCGAGAAGCGCCGGTGGCCTGGGTGGCGAGCCCCGGCTCAGCGCCCGTAGGTCGCCTCCAGCGTCGCGCTGCCCAGCCGGTTGGCCTGGATCATGTAGCCGACCATGGCCGCTGTGGCGTCTGCCGGCAGCGCCAGCTTCGGCACGCCCAGTGCGTGCACGGTGAAGATGTAGCGGTGCGGCTTGTCGCCGGGCGGCGGGCAGGCGCCGCCAAAGCCGGTGCTGCCAAAGTCGGTGCGGCCTTGCGTGGCGCCGGCTGGCAGCATTGGCTTGGCGGTGTCGTCCGCGCCGGCGGGCAGGCTGGTGGTCGCGGCGGGCAGGTTGTAGACGACCCAGTGCCACCAGCCGGAACCGGTGGGTGCGTCCGGGTCATAGACAGTCACGGCATAGCTCTGCGTGCCGGCTGGCGCGCCCTGCCAGCTCAACGCGGGCGAGCGGTTGCCGCCGTCGCAGCCAAAGCCCTTGAACACCTGGGCCTCTGCCAGTCTGGCGCCGGGCGCGATGTCCGGGCTGCTGAGCTCGAAACCCGCGGCCGAAGCCAGCAGCGGCAAGGCCAGCAAGGTGGCGCAGAGGATCAAGGGACGGGGGTGTTTCATGGCACGGCTCCAGTTCGTTGGCAATGCCTGCATGGTCCCCGCGCGGGAGCTTGGCGCGTTAGCCGCCCTGCGCCATTCGTTGCGCGCTTTGCGTCATGCCGGCGCGCAGCACCGAAGGCACGAAGCCCCAGCGCTCCTGGAACATCGCCGAGAAACGGCTGTGGGACTCCCAGCCGCAGCGCTGCGCGATCTCGCCAATTGGCAGCTTGGTGGTTTGCAGCAGGCCCAGCGCGGTTTCCAGCCGCACCTCGCGCACCAGCGCCGCAAGCGATGGGTCGCCCTCGGCTTCGCTGAGGCGGCGGCGCAGCGTCGAAGCGCTCATGTGGAAGGCCGAGGCGACAGCGTCCACGCTCCAGTCGGCATGCGGGCGCTGCGCGACCAGCCGGCGCACCCGCTCGTCCCAGCCCAGCTCGTCCACCGCGCGGAAGTGGTGGCCGCGTTCGGCCAGCAGCAGCAGGACCTCCAGCAGCCGGTGCCGCTGCACCGCAACCGACACCGCCTTGGCCTGCAGGAACGAGGCCGCGCGCTGCATCGCCTCCCGCAGCTCCTCGTCCACCACCAGCAACTGCGCGGCCGGCACCGCAGCACCAGCCGGCGTGGCCTGGGCCTGGTGCTCTCGCACCAGCTCGTCGCCGAAGAACAGCGCCAGCGATTCGTAGCGGCCATGTCCCGCGGGGTCGTTGATCACGTCCCAATGCGTGCCGCGCGCCACCAGCATGCCGTCGCCGCGCTCGGCCACCACGCTTTCGGCGCCAGCCGCCAGCAGCGTCTTGCGGCCCTGCTTGACGACGACCACCGCGTCGTCGCGCATGGTCAAGGTGCTCACGCGGTGGCAGGCCACGGCCGTCACGTGGGCGCACTGCCCGGGGCTGGGCTTGGGCGCGGCGGAGGCGCCGCCACGCGGTTTGGCATTGATCATCGGGGGAGTTTAGGCCGGACCAAACCCATCGCCTCGCCCACCGAAGCCACCGCGCCGGCATCGGCCCGCCAAACGGAACCGATTCCATTTCCGACCGACGCCCAAAGCCCTCGGCCGCCTCTCGACCGCCCACTTGACGCCGGTTTGCAGGAGAGTACGCTGCGCACCGGCCCAGGGTCCCCGCCCATGCCGCGGCGCCCGACAGGCCAAGCCCGAAGCCAAAGAGTCCCGCCCTGTTTGCCTTGTTCAAAGGTGACGGCGCACGCCTGCCTGCGGAGGAGCGAAATGTCGCACGATGATGAATCGCGTCAATACCTGGTGCAGCAAATCGAAGGCAAGCGCCGTTGCATTTCGGCCTTCTTGCGCAAGATGGAACCGCGCTCGGTGCGCCTGACCAACCAGGGCATCATCTTCAGCGCCGTGGCCGCCGCCTTCACCGCTGCGCCGGCCTTTGGGGGCGAGCAGTTCACCGAGTTCATGCGGCAACTGGTCGGCGCGCAGAGCGATTCGTCCATCTGGCGCCTGCTGTGCCTGGCCGCCATGCTGTGCTCGCTGCTTGCCTTGATCTCCACCACGCTGCACAAGACCCACAACCTGAGCGCCAACCTGGCCAAGGCCCATGACCTGAACAGCAAGCTCGAAGGCCTGGCGCTGAGCGTGCACATGGGCATGGACAACACCAAGGCAGCCGAGCTGTTCAAGCAGTACACGACCGAAGCCTCGTTTGTGCCACCGGACCTGACGCCGGTGATGGTCTGAAACCCCCCGTGCCCTCAGTTGCCGAGCGGCCGCAGCACATAGCCTCGCTGCTCGCCAGTCACGCTGTTGTACGCGGTGCCGATGATCGCGCCGCGTTCGTTGACGCCGTTGGCGTCCAGCAGCACCCAGCCGGCGGCGCGGGTCGCATCGTCCAGCAAGGTGTTGAGGTCGACCGCCACGCCACCCTGCCACATCGCCGCATGGCCCGTCACGTCACCGGCCAGCAGGCTGTTGCCGACGATCAGGCCGGCGTTGTTGATGCCCGCGGCACTGCTGAGCGAGCCGCCCAGCGTGCCCAGGCTGGTCTGCACGCCATCGCTCCACAGCGTGGCCACCTGCCCGTCGGTGCCCACGACCTGGCCGGCGTCGTTGATGCAGAGTGCGTAGCCGCTGCCCAGGTCCGTCAAGCTGCCGGCTTGCCATAGCACGGCCCGCACGCTGGCATTGCCAGGCCCGGTGCTGCTGCCCACGACCTGGCCCCAGCGGTTGATGCTGCGGGCCGAGCTGTAACTGCCACCCAGCGTGCCAAGGTCGGTCACCGTCGTGCCCTGCCACAGCGCCGCATGGGTGGTGCTCACACCGCCCACCAGCACGTCGCTGTAGCCGACGGCCTGGCCCCGGTGGTTGATCGCCAAGGCAATGCTGTAGTGGCCGCCGCCCAGCGTGCCCAGGTCCACCGGCGTGCCGCCGGTCCAGCGCGTGGCATGGCCAGGGCCTTCCGTCGTGGTGCTGTCGCCCACCACCTGGCCCAGGTTGTTGATGCCCTGCGCGCTGCTGTAGGCACCCGGCCCGCCCAGCGGCGGCAGCGCAGTGGGCACACCACGCAGCCAGACGGTGGCACCGTTGGGACCGCCGCCTTCGCCCGAATCGCTGGTGCCGGCCGCCACGCCCAGGTCATTCAAGGCCACGCCAAAACTCTGGCTGGCCCCGGTGATGGGCGCCAGCGCCGTGAAGCGGTAGCTGCCGGCCGCCAAGGCCCCGGTGGCGACGGTGCACGCGGCCGCCATCAGCAGCAGTGGTGCGACAAGGCGCACGCGGCAGCGCGCACGCACAACTTCGAAAGTTCGGCCCATGTTGGTTGGCCCCTTGGTGAAAACTTCGTTGTCGAGGTGCACAGCCCCGGCCAGGCCCGCGGCGCTGCAGGCCGTGGCGCTGCAACGCGAGGCCGGCGGCGATGTGCGCGCTGGCGGACTGCATCGCCAGTGTGGGCCTGGCAAGCTCGCTGCACAAGGCGACAAACACGGCAGGCGCCGCCACCCCCACATCCACCACCTACATCCACCATCCACAACCACCTGCCCGCGTGCGCCCGCGCACCAAGTGCCAACAAATTCACATCCAGCACCCGGTTCCGGCTGTGCAAACGTGCAGAAGTCACAAACCGCGAGCGAACCCCACGCGAAAAATGGATCGCGTGGGGCGACGGGCCTGGCTCGTTGGCGAGGCCGCATCGCGCAGGCCGAATGCACAGAACAATCAACCTCGGGAGACGCAGCCATGGCCAGAAGCAGAGGCAAACGCAGCGCGATGGACGATCTGGCGGATCTGGTTTCGCTGATGCCCTGGTGGGCCGGCGTGGCCGCGGCGCTGGGCTTCTACCTGGTGCTGCACACGCTGGCACAGCCCGGTGCGGCGGCCGTCGTCGCCAAGCCCGCAGACGTCACCCAGGCGGTCGCCCACTCGCTGGGCAGAAGCGCCGCCACCATCGGCCAGTACCTGCTGCCCTTCATCTGCCTGGTAGGTGCGGCCATGTCCGCCTTCAAGCAGCACGAGCGCCGCAAGCTCGTCACCCAGGTCACCCAAAGCGCGTCGGCCGACGCGCTGAACGGCATGAGCTGGCAACAGTTCGAACGCCTGGTCGGCGAAGCTTTCCGGCTGCAAGGCTTCAATGTCCAGGAAACCGGCCGCGGCGGCCCGGACGGCGGCGTGGACCTGGTGCTGCGCCGCAGCGGCGAGAAGCACCTGGTGCAGTGCAAGCAATGGAAGGCCTACAAGGTCGGCGTGGACGTGGTGCGCGAGCTCTACGGCGTGATGGCCGCCCAGGGCGCCGCCGGCGGCTTCGTCGTCACGTCCGGCCACTTCAGCCGCGAGGCGGAGGCGTTTGCCGAAGGGCGCAATGTTCGGCTGGTCGACGGGCTGCAGCTGCAGGGCTTGATCCGGCAGGTGGAGCGGGCGCGGAAGGAAGCGTGTGCGGTACGTGGGGCGGCGAACGTTCGGGGCGCTTCCGCGACGATGCCGCTGCCGCCGGCCCCGCAAGCTCAGCTGCAGCAGAAGCCAGCGACCGCCACGCCGCCCTGCCCGGCCTGTGCGAAGCCGATGCTCAGGCGCACGGCGCGCAAGGGCGCGAACGCAGGGCGGGAGTTTTGGGGCTGTGAAGCCTACCCGGCTTGCAAGGGCGTGCGCAGCGTCTGAGGGGCTGTTTGGTTCGTCGACCGCCGGGTGCGACTCAGCAGCATTTTTCGCCGAAGGACGATCATCCTTCGGCACCACAATTTGGCCAAGACACAGAGGGAGTTTCCGCATGGCAATCAGCAATCCGTACACCGCGCCTCAGGCCGAGGTCGCGGACGTAGACAACGCCCATCAGGGCGCATTCCAGGAGATGAGGATTTGGGGATGGCGAGGCCGTTTGGGTCGTCTGCGTTTTCTGGCGTATGGCGCCGTGGCGTACCTCGTCTTCATGCTGCTGGTCAGCGCCATCGCGATACCGTCGGCCATCTCTCACAACCGCAACGCCGCCTTGCTTGGCATCGTCTTCTGGGTTTCTTTCATTCCCTACATGGTGTTCTGGGTCATGACCATGATCCGGCGTTCGCACGACATGGGTTGGCCAGGTTGGAGCGTGCTGTTGGCCATCATTCCGCTGGCGGGATTGATCTGGGTCTTCAAGGCTGGCGACGCGACTGCGAACGAATTTGGCCCGCCGCCGCCGCCCAATGGCATCGGCGTCAAGATCGCAGCCTTCGGAATTTGGGCGGTATTGGGGATCGGCATGGTGGCGGCGATTGCGTTGCCGGCGTATCAGCAGTACGTTCAGCGAGCTCAGGCAGCGAAGGCGCTTCAGGGCAAGTAGCGGACTCGCCCGCCCCACCGAGATCTCGGCAACACCGACCGAGAGGTCCGACCCGAACGATGGTTCGCGAGGCAAGGTCACCCTGCTTCGGTGTCCGAATTCGTTGAACCGCGACACAAGCCTCCGGACACGCCATCAAGGCCAGCGGGAAGCGGTTGTAGCCCCAGCATGCCATTGAAGAGCGCGGGCCTTGCGCACCGAAGGCGGTTCAGCTCGACTTGCGTGCCGCTCGCGCCGCGCGCCGGCGTTCCATCCACGCCTCCCGCTTCAGGCCAAGCACCGCGGCAAGGAGCGGCAAGGTCAGACAGCCCGAAACGATGCCGCCGATCAGGTTCGTGTAGGTCCAGTTGAAGGCCAGATCCGCTTCGGCCGGCCGGCCGGCTTGCGACGCGACGGCGGTCACCAGCACCGCGTTGTCCGCGACCAGCACGCCATCGCGTTCGAAGACGGGCCGCGTCGCAGCGGGCACCGCGCCGTCGACACGCACCAGCACGGAGGAGTCAGCAGCACCGGAGCTGCGCTGAAAGTCGTAGAGCTGCTGGGTGCTGTCGAATTGCGCGACGAAATCCACCCGGTCGCCCTGGCGCCAGTCGGCGGCGGCCACCGGCACGAAGATCGCCTGGACCGCACCGCCGCTTTTGCTGGAGCGGCGCGTCAGCGCGTGATCCCACAGCAGGCCCCCTTGAAGCGCAAGGTGGCTGCCGCTCCCCGGGTGCACCGGGTCCCCGCCGCGGCTCATTTGCAGCGGGGCGTACGCGCTCACGACGTCGGCCCGGCGCAAGTGCCAGTCCCAGCCGTACCAGGCGAAGACGCAGATCCAGGTCAATGCGATGCAGGCGGCCCACACCGTCAAGCCCATGCGCCAGCCTGAGGGTGCCGGCTTCGGCACCACGGGCGCCATTGGCGCGGCGGCTGCCGCAGCGGGAGCGGGAGCAATCCGAACCGGGGCAGGCACAGCAGGCGGCGCGGCCTGGCCACTGCGAGCGCGCCAGATGTTCTGGAAGAAGGTCAGCACCTGCAGCACGCCCAGGACGACAAGGCAGATCGCCAGCAGCAGGACGATGGCGCTGATCGCGCGCGAATAGCTGCCGTCGCGGCTGGCCTGCGCGGCGTTGAGCCAGCCGATGGGTCCGGTCTCGCCGAAGGTGGCGTAGCCCGAGAAAGCCAGGACCGCGACCACCAGCAACATGACGATGAATCCACGCATCTCGAATCCTCTGTTCGGTGAACCGACGGACACGCCCCGCCGCTGGCGGAAGGTCCTTGATTCAACGTACGGATTCGTGCGGGCAAACCGGACCGGTGCTGCGCCGCAAGCGTTCGCCCTTGGCTAGAAGCTCAACACAAACGCCGCCCCGCCCTCCAGCGGCCGCACATGGCGCACGCGGCCGCCCATGCCGTTGACGAGCTGGCGCACGACGGTGAGGCCGATGCCCTGGCCGCCTTCGCGGGCGCTAAAAAACGGCAGGAAGATCTGCCGCTCCAGGCCAGGCGGGACGCCGCTTCCGTTGTCGCGCACGCTGATCTGCAGCCGGCCGCCGCGGCCCTGGCGGGCCTGCACCCACAGGCGTGGCGCGGGTTGGTCGGCTGTGGCCTGCTCGGCATTGCGAAGCAGCGCCAGCAAGGCCTGCTCCAACTGGCCTTCGTCGGCTTGCAGGCGCAGGCTGGGCGAGGCGAGCTCGAAGCTGGCTTGGCCGCCGCGTTGCGCCCAGCCAGGGCTCACGGCCTGAGCCAGGCGTGCGAGCAACGGGCCCAGGTCCACCGGTGCCATCACCGGCGCGGGCCACTGGCTGACGCGGCGGTAGGTGGCGACAAAACCCGCCAGGCTTTCGGCGCGGCGGGCAATCGCGTCCAAGGCGGTGTGCAGTTCAGCTTCAGCACCCTGTTCGTCGGCCAGCGAAACGGCCAGCTGGCTCAGGCTTTTGATCGGCGTGAGCGAGTTCATGATCTCGTGCGTCAGCACCTGCACCAGCTGCTGCCAGGCCAGCAGGGACTCGGCCTCCAGCTCGTTTTCCAGCGGCACCAGCACCAGCAGCGCCTGCTCGCGGCCGTCCAGCGCCAGCGTCTGCCGCCGCAGCTGCCAGCGCTCGCTGCCACGCTCGGTTTCCAGCACCACCGGGCCGCTGCGCTGGGCGCTGCGCAGCAGCGTGTGCAGCGCAGCCAGGTCGCGTGCGCCGCCGGGTGCGGCGAGGCGGCGGGCACGGCTGGTGAGGGCCTGCAGGCGGTCGGCCTCCAGCACCCAGGCCGCCACCGGCAGCAGCTCGACCTGGGCCTGCAGCACCGCGAGCTGGCGCGTGTCCGGTGGCGGTGCGGGTTCGGGCTGCGGTGCAGGCGATGCGCGCCGACGGGTCAAGGGCCAGGCGACCCACACGCCGGCGAGCGCGAGCAACACCCCGCCAGACAGGCCGCGGGCCGATGCGCCCGCCGCATGCGCCAGGGCGCCGGCCGCGAGCCACAGCACGGCGGCAGCAAGCAGGCGACCCGCTTCAGAGGCCATGCTTGTCCAGCCGGCGATACAGCGCGGCGCGGGACAGGCCGAGCAGCCGCGCCGCGGCGCTGAGGTTGCCCTCGGCCTCGGCCATGGCGGCCAGCACGGCGGCACGCTCCTGCGCGGCCAGCGAGCGCGCGGGCTCGGCCACCGCCGCGGGCGCCGCTTCGCGCTCCGCGGCCGGCAATGCGCGCTGCAGCGCCTCGCGGCAGGTGGCGACCAGGCGCACGTTGTCCCAGGGCTTGGTGATGAAGTCAAAGGCGCCGCGTTTGAGGGCCTGGATCGCCAGCTCGATGTCGGCATAGGCCGTCATCACCACGACCACTGGCGGCTGCGCCCGGGCCAGCACTTCGGCCAGCAGGCGCAGGCCTTGCGCGCCGTCGGTGCGGCCAGGGCCAAAGTTCAGGTCCAGCAGCAGCAGCGCCGGGCGCAGCTGGTCCAGCGCCGCGGGCAGTTCGGCCGGGCGGCGCAGGCAGCTGAGCGGCGCCACGCGGCGCTGCAGCAGCAGTTGGGCGGCGAGGCCCACGTCAGGGTCGTCGTCGAGCAGGAGGATGGCGGCTTCAGGCACAGCCGCCATCTTCGCAGCCTCGTGCCCGCGGGCACCAGGGGACTGTCCGGAAGCGGACAGCAGGCTTGGCGCCAGCCGCACGGGCCGCGAAGCTGCGAAGCGTGAAGCCAGACGACCTGCCTCCCCAGCCGACGACCAGCGGTGCCGCAATGGACCGCGCGTTGCCGCCGCGCGGCCGTCGCTGGCTGTTGCCGGCTGCGCTGGCCGCCGTGGCATTGGCTGCGGGACTGTTCGCCTCGCAGCGCGCACCACGGCTGAAAGTGGTTGACTCGGCCCAGCTGGCCACGGTGCAGCGCGGCGAGTTCAGGGACGAGCTGGCGCTGCGCGCCCGCGTGGAGCCGCTGCGCTCGGTGCAGCTGGATGCGGCCGAGGCCGGCAGCGTGGAAGAAGTGCAGGCGCATGACGGCGAACTGGTGGCCGCGGGCGCGCCGCTGTACCGGCTGCGCAGCGCCGAGCAGGAGCAGTTGCTGATGCAGCGCAGCGCCGAGGTGGCGCAGCAGATGGTCAACGTGTCGGTGGAACGCAGCGCGCAGGCAGCCAGCCTGGCGCAGAACCGGCGCGAGCTGGCGCAGTTGCAGTCCTCGCTGCAGCAGGCTGAAGCCGACCACCAGCGGCAAACCCAACTGGCCGCGGCAGGCTTTGTGTCGGCCTCGGCACTGGACCAGTCCCGGCGCCAGCTTGACCTTGCGCGCCGGCTGTTCACCCAGGCCGAGGCGGACCAGAAGGTGGAAGCAGAGATCCGCGCCCAGTCGCTGGCCGAGATGGGTCGCGCGGTGCAAGGCCTGCAGCGCGGCCTGCAACTGCTGGAACGCAGCCGCGAGCGGCTGCAGCAGCGTGCGCCGATGGCCGGCCAGCTCAGCGGCTTCCAGCTGCAGGTGGGCGCCAGCGTGCGGCCGGGCGACCGGCTGGGCCGCATCGACGACCCGGCCAGCGGCGTGCAGCTGGTGGTCGATGTGGACGAGTTCTACCTGCCGCGCTTGCAGGTCGGCCAGGTGGCCAGCAGCGCCAGCGGCGAGCTGCGGCTGGCGCAGGCGCTGCCGCAGGTGCAGGCCGGCAAGGTGCGCGTGCTGCTGCGCTGGCCTGAAGCTGCGATGCCCGCCGCGCTGCGGCCCGGCCAGGCGGTAGACCTGCGCTTGCAACTCAGCCCGCCCGCCCCTGCGCTGCTGCTGGCCGAAGGGCCGGGCGTGCAGAGCCAGCTCTATGTGCGCGAAGGCGACGGCAGCCATGTGCTGCGGCGCCGCGCGGTGCAACTGGGCCGGCGCGCCGCCGGCCTGGTCGAAGTGCTCGCCGGCCTGCGCGCTGGCGAGGAAGTCCTCATCTCCCAACCCCCAGCCGACGCCGAGCGGCTTGCCTTGCCATGATCGAACTCCAACAGCTCACCAAGCGCCACCGTGCGGGCGACATCGAGACCACCGCGCTGGACGCAATCGACCTGCAGATCGAAGCCGGCGAATACGTGGCCATCACCGGGCCTTCGGGCTGCGGCAAGTCCACGCTGCTGGGCCTGCTGGGCCTGCTGGACCGGCCCACCAGCGGCCGCTACAAGCTGCAGGGCGAAGACGTGGCCGGCAAGAGCGAGCGCGAGCTGGCGGCCATCCGCCGCGGGCGCATCGGCTTTGTGTTCCAGAGCTTCAACCTGGTCGACGAGATGACGGTGCAGGACAACGTGCAACTCGCGCTGCGCTACGGCGGCCTGCACGAGAAGGTGCAGCGCAAGCGCGTGGCCGAGGTGCTGGAGCGCCTGGGCCTGGCGCACCGCGCCGCGCACCACCCCAGCCAGCTCAGCGGCGGCCAGCAGCAGCGCGTGGCGATTGCCCGGGCCATTGCCGCCCGCCCCGCCCTGCTGCTGGCCGACGAGCCCACCGGCAACCTCGACAGCGCCCACGGCCAGGAGGTCATGCGGCTGCTGCGCGAGCTGAACGACGAGGGCACGACGCTGGTCATGGTGACCCACAGCGCCGAACACGCCGCGCTGGCCTCGCGCAGCGTGCGGCTGCTGGACGGCCGCGTGCTGGTGGACGCCCATGCGGAGCAGCTCGCATGAAGGCCATGTGGATGGACGCGCTGCGCCACCTGCGCAGCCAGCGCCGCGCCACCGCGGTCACCGTGCTGGGGCTGATGCTGGCCCAGGCGGCCTGCCTGCTGGTGGGCTTGTTCATGCTCGCTCTGGCCGAGCCGGACCCTTCGATTCCAAACCCGGACGAGGTCGTGCTGCTGGACTTCCGCGGCAACCCGCCCGGCCACCCCAGCCCGTGGTTCACCCGCTCGCCGGTCGCCTTTGCCGAGATGCTGAAGGCACGCCAGGTGCCGCTGGACCTGATCAGCCGGGCGAGCCTGGGCGGCATGGACATCCACATCGACGGCCGGCTGCAACCCGCGCTGCTGATGCTGGCCGACCCGGACCTGGTGCCGCTGCTGGGCCTGCAGGCGCTGGCCGGTGACCTGCGGGCCACGCTGGGCCAGCGCGACGCGGTGGCCGTCTCGACCGACCTGGCGCGCAAGCTCTGGGGCGAGCTGCCGCTGGCGCAGGCGCTGGGCCAGCACATCCAGGTCGACGGCAAGACCTACACCGTGACCGCGGTGGTGCCGAACGCCGATCCGCGCAGCCCTGGCGCCGGAGACGCGAACCCCATGGTCGGCCGCTCGCTGGTCATCGCCGGCTTCGACTCGCAGGCCAATGCAATGAGCGACGAAGAGCGCCAGGCCATCTTCCTGGCCAACGGCCGGGTCTTCGCCCGGCTGCGGCCGGGCACCTCCGCCGAGCAGGTGGGTGGCTGGATGCAGCAAGCCTTCAAGGCCAGCCCGCTGTACGCCAAGCTGCCGGCCGAATGGACCACCGGCCGCGAGGCCGCGTATTTCCGCGCCATCACGCTGCGCGAACTGCCGTTCGAAGGGGAAGACAAGGCGCTGCTGTGGCAGATGCTGGGCGTGGTGGCCGCGGCCAGCGGGCTGCTGCTGGTGCTGGCCGCGTTCAACGCGATGAACCTGCAGGCCGCTGGCCTGCTGCAACGCCAGCGCGAAACCGCGCTGCGCCGCAGCCTGGGTGCCAATGGCGCGCAACTGCTGAGGCTGTGGACGCTGGAAGCCTTATTGCCACTGCTGGCCAGCGCCGCCGGCGCACTGCTGCTGGCCTGGTGGGCCGCACCGGCGGTGGCCAACTGGCTGGACCTGCCGCCGAACCAGCCGGTGGCCGACCCGCTGCCGCTGGCGGCGCTGGCGGGCCTGGCCGCCTGCGTGCTGGTGCTGCTGGTGCTCACGCTCGCGCTGCCGGCCTGGACGGCGCTGCGCCGCACACCCGCCACCGCGCTGCAAGGCCGTACCGCCAGCGAAGGCCCGTGGGGCCGGCGCGTGCGCCAGGGCCTGCTAGGACTGCAGCTGGGCGGCGCGCTGCTGCTGTTGGCCATGGCAGGCGTGATGGCGGTGCAGCAGCAGCACCTGCTGCATGTGGACCGCGGTTTCGACACCCACAACCGGCTGTGGCTGGGCGTGATGGTCAACCCCGAACAGGTGCCCGACATGGCGCCGTTCACCGCCGCGCTGGGCCAGCACCCGGCCATCACGCACTGGGCCTACAGCAGCGCCCGGCCAGCGCGCGACACCGAAGGCGTGAACGACCTGCATGTGAGCCCCGGCGGCCAGCGCCAGGTGCTGCGCCTGACCACCGTTTCGCCCGGCTTTTTCGACGCCTGGGGCATGACGCTGCTGGCCGGCAGCCCGCAGTTTTCGCCAGGCGAGCGGCACGTGGTGATTGACGCCAAGGCCGCGCGCCTGCTCGGCTTCGCCACGCCGCAGGCCGCCGTGGGCAGCGTGCTGCTGGGCGGCGGCGGTTTCCTGCAGGCCGGCACCGAACAGCGCCGCGTGGTGGGCGTGGTGAAAGACGTGACGATGGAGTCCGGCCGCGACCCAGCCATGCCGCAGGCCTTCCTGCTGAGCGACCAGCCGCAATGGGACCTGACCGTCTACGGGCCGGACATGGCCGCGCTGCGCCAGGCAGTGGAAGACATCTGGAAAGCCCACGGCCCGGCGCTGCTGCACCAGACGCAGACGGCAGACGAGCAGCGCGCCGCCGTCTACAGCCAGGACGCGCAGCTCACCACCACCGTGGCGGCCGTCTCGCTGCTGGCCGTGGGCGTGGCGATGCTGGGCGCCTACGCACTGGTGGCCGACACGCTGCGCCGCCGTCGCACCGAACTGATCCTGCGCCGGCTGCATGGCGCGGGCACCGCCGCCATCGCCCGGCAAGTCACCCGCGAGTTCGCCGTGCCGCTGCTGGCTGCTGCACTGCTGGTGCTGCCGCTGGCCGCATGGCTGGGCTGGCTCTACCTCTCGGGCTTCGAGGACAGCGTGAGCCTGGCGCTGGGGCTGGGCCTGCCGCTGGCGGGCGCGGCCGCGGCCACCGTGCTGGTCACCGCGCTGTCCGCGCTGCGGCATGTGCGCCAGGCGCTGGCGCTGCAGCCGATCGAGGCGCTGGGCTGACGAGGGCCAACCCCGCGTTCAATCCGCGCGGCGCAGCCGCTCGATGCGTTGTGCCATGGGCGGGTGGCTGGAGAACAGGGCCAGCATGCCACCCGGCCGGGCGCTGATGCCCATGGCGCGCATGGCCTTGGGCATCTCGCCCGGATCCATCCCACCCAGCCGGGCGAGCGCATCGATCATCGGCTGTTTGCGCCCCATGAGCCGTGCGGCGCCGGCGTCGGCGCGGAACTCACGTTGCCGAGAAAACCAGGCCACGATCAACGCAGCGACGACGCCCAGCACGAGGTCCAGCACGAGGGTCGTGACGTAGTAGCCCACGCCCGGGCCTTCGTTCTGGTTGCGCAGGACAAGCTTGTCGACGACATAGCCGATCATTCGCGACAAGAAGACCACGAAGGTGTTCATGACGCCTTGAATCAGCGCCATCGTCACCATGTCGCCATTGGCCACGTGCGCCACCTCGTGGCCGATGACCGCTTCGACCTCATCACGCGGCATCGACGCCAGCAACCCTGTGGACACCGCCACCAGGGCCGAGTTCTTGAATGCGCCAGTGGCAAATGCGTTGGGCAAGCCCTCGTAGATGCCGACCTCCGGTGTCTTCACACCCGCCTGCCGCGCAAATCGTTCGACCGTGGCCACCAGCCACGCATGCTCAGGGTCGGTCGATCCGTTGATCACCTGCAGCCGGGTGGTCCACTTGGCCATTGGCTTGCTGATCAACAGCGAGATGAATGCGCCACCGAAACCCATCACCAGCGCAAACCCCAGAAGCCCCGTCACGCTCAGGCCGTTGGCGCTGAGAAACCGGTTGAGGCCCAGCACATTGACGGCCAGACCGAGGACAAGCATCACGGCCAGGTTGGTCAGCAAGAACAAGGCAACGCGTTTCATCTTCCAATCCCTCTGTCCATGTCAATGCAGCAGACGCGCGCTTCCATATCCCCGGTGGACAACACGCCCCACCCGGTCACCTGAGCATCTCGCGGTGCAGGCCCCAGTGCTCGACCGCGGCCTTCAGCACGATCGCCTCGCCATCGGTCACTCTCGTGTCGGCCTCGGCGATCTCGACGCACAGGTGCAGCAGTTTTCGACGCAAGGCCGGGTCTTCGATGTCGCCCATCAGGCCGGCCAAGGTGCGCTCATCCACCGGGCAGGTGTCGGACCATTGCAGTTGCTCACTGGACAAGAGGTCTTCGCAGAATTTGTCCAGCACCGCGTGCAACTCGTTGCGGTCGAGGCCGAGCTGTGCATGAACAGCCAGGCGGTCCAACAGTTCCAGTTCGGAGCTGCCGATGTCCCGGTCTGCCAGCACGGCCAATGCCACGATGCGGGCGGCGGCCTGCGGACTGTCAGGGTGATAGAAGCGCATGTTGTTCATCCGGGGGAAAGAGGGCATGGGGCTCAGTCGAAGAAGTCGCTGAGCCACGACTTCCTTCGGGAGTGGCTTCGGCTTCGGCCATGCGCATGGTCCGAGTCGACGAATCGGGGCTGTCTCTCGTGGTCGATCCCGGCGCTTCTGGCAGGTGCCGCATAGGCGGACCGCTCGACCAGCTTGTCCAGCTCTCCTCGATCGAGCCAGACACCCCGGCAGTGCGGACAATGATCAATCTCGATGCCTTGGCGATCGCTCATCAGCAGCGTGGAATCAGGACAGACAGGGCACTTCATGCTTTCTCCTTCACGGTTTCCGGGCGTCGTTGACTCAGCCACGCTGCTCTTCAGCGTGGTTCAGAAAAATGGCGCGTGGGCGCAGCGCTCTCTTGTCATTCCCGCGTCGCCACTGGCGCACGAGAAAGCGCAAAGCGCGCGACAAGGCGTTGTCCAGGGCGGTACGCCAGTCATGCGCCACGGATGCCACCACCACGGTGCCGGCGACCCCGCTCCGGATTTCGACCTGGCAGCGCTTGTCGACGCCGCCGCGCGGGCCATTCACATCTGACAACTGCACGATGGCTTTTGGTGCCAGCCAGCCGAGGCGACGGAAGACGAAGCGCGCACGGCGTTGCGCCACATCCCGCAGTTCGTCGGCTTGCGGATCTCGGGATTTGAATAAAACCTGCATCACGGCGCTCCTTTGGTTCAGGTGTGAACCGAAGATAAGGCGCATTGCCATCCAGAAAAAGCAGCAAATCAGTGAGGCGAAGTTCGGAAAAACCGAACCCGCAGCGCAGCACATTTCCTGAAGAACAAGCCGCTTCCGCGGCATTTGCACCCAGGCTGTGCCCCCCGGCGCCGTCAGCCGCGCGCGCTGTCCAGCAGTTGCACGACAAGCGGGTGGTGTTGGCCGCGGCGCGACCTGATCGCGTGGATCTCCTCGGACACGCCAGGAGAGTGGCCCAGCAAGCGCAAGCCGTGCATCAGGGCCAGATCCGAGGCGCCAAGCTGGCTGACAGGAAACACACCCAGCCCACGCGCTGCGAAGACGGCCATCAGTGCACTGTCTTCGAATTCGCCCACGATCCGGGGCCGCAGGCCCTCGGTTTCAAACCAGCGGTCCAGGCTGAAGCGCAGCGCCGAGTGGCTGGTTGGCAAGAGCACCGGCAGCCGGCCGAGTGACTCCGGAAACTCGGCCACTTCGGCTTTTCGGACCAGCGCGGCAGGTCCATACCACGCCACCGGCGATTGCACGAGGCGTTCGCTGGTCAACCGCAAGTTCGAGCTGTTGGGGGCGGACTGGCCGGCCAGCACCAGGTCCAGGTGGTGCATCGCCAGTTCGGCCAGCAACTGCTTCACCTCCCCTTCGTGGCAGACCAGCCGCAGCGACGGCGTGGCCAGAATCGGCGCGAGCATCGCATGCGCCGCCAGCTTGGAGATGCCATCCGAAAAGCCGACGGACAAGCGCACCACCTTGTGATTGGCCGCCTCCCGCACTTCTTCGGCAATCGCTTGCCCGATGTGGAAGACCGCCTCGGCACGCGCGAAGGCGACCTCGCCCGCCTCCGTCAAGGCGACGCCTCGCCCGGCGGGCTTGAGCAGCTGGTGACCCAGCGCCTTCTCCAGCTCGCGCACCTGGGCGCTGATGGTCTGCACGGCCATTTCAAGCCGCTCCGCGGCGCGGGCGAACCCGCCTTCTTTGGTGACGACCCAGAAGTAGTACAAATGGCGGAAATTCAGCATGCCGACCTCACTTCGTAAAAGCCGCACTTGAGTGCACTTCAACGCTGTTTTTTCAAATCACAAGACCACCGAATGTCGCCCCTCTTTTGCACCGCCACTGCCGCTGCCATGGACACTCTCTCCAGCGGCTGGTGCTGGTGCTGCCGCTGGCCGGCTGGCTGGACCGGCTGTTCCACAAGTTCTTCGCCGGCGGCCTGCTGGACCCCGGCCACCTCACCCTGCGCCAACGCGAAATCGCGATCTGCCGCATCACCGCGCGCTGCGGCTCCGAGTACGAATGGGGCGTGCACATCACCGCCTTCGGCCCGCACGCTGGCTTCACCGCAGCGCAGACCGTATCCCTCGTGCACCGCAGCCCGCAGGACGATTGCTGGATGCTGCCGCCTGGCAAGCACTGCGCGCCGGGTTCAGCGAAGAGGCCATCCTGGAAGTGCTGATGCTGCCCGGCTTCTACCGCACGGTAAGCTACCTGACGAATGCGCTGGATTTGCCGCTGGAGGCGGGGTCGGCGAGGTTTCCGGCGGGCGGCGAACGTCGCCGACTGATGTCCAAATCAGGATCGTAGACGCCCTTCGGCTATCGACCGAAAATCACCGCGCGCGAACTCTGACCCGCTGTCGGCTCCTCGACCCGAATCGGAAGTTCGTCAAGGTGAAGAGAATTTCAAAAAAAGATGCCTCAATGAAGGAGTCCGGCGGCGCCGAAGGTATGCGCTCGAATGACGGGTTGGATGGCTGCATCCTACACATAAGAATGATCAAGCTCGACTACGCCAACGGTTTGATCCGCCACGGCTAGAAACGACGGCGACGACAACGCAAACTCTTTGACGATGGCGAATTCTGTCGGCCCATCGCACCATCGATTGCCCGCGCCAAGAGCCTCCAACTCTGCATTGGGTTCGAAACGGAAGTCGAGCCGCAGCTGACTGATCGCGTCGTCGTCTTGAAGACCCGCTTCCATGAACTGCCGAGTGATGTTGAGACTGAAGTGACGTCCTGTTCCCCAGTCGTAGGTTCCCCACTGGAAGAGAAGCATGTCGCCGTCGGGATCTGCGCAACCGAGAGGCCTCACAGACTGGTAGAAGGAAAACATCAGCTCGATGCCTTGTCGCGGAGTGCAACGCGAAATGTTCACGCCACGAGAGTCGGCAAACGAGGCAAACACAATGGGAGATTCAACAGGCGTCATATGTGAGCTCGATTGCGTGTGAGGCTCAAAGGCTGCGCAGGTCTTTGGTCAACGAGCGCCGTCGCTCGCAACCAGCGGCTCGGCCGCTTCCAGTCTAGCGCCCACACCTTCGGCAGCTCGGACATTGCAGGCAATCTGCCGCAACACGAGTCTCCATCTGCCGCTCCCGCCGCTACGCCAGCGTCCCACCCGGAAAGCTCTCGCACAGGCACTGCACAAACGCCGTCACCTTCGCGCTGACGAGCCGCCGGGAGGTGTGCAGCGCCCAGACTTCGACCGGCTTGCCCGGCACGGTGCCCCAGTACACCAGCAGGCCGCTTGCCAGGTCTTCGGCTGCGATGGACTGGGGGAGCAGCGCGGCGCGGGCGGCGTCGCGCTGCATGAGCATGGACGACAGGCGCAGCAGGGGTTGGGGTTGGAAGCGGTGCTCGGTGCCTTGGGCGTCTTGCACGCGCCATTCGCCTGGCTCGCGCCGGGTAGTCAGTAGCACGGCGGGCATTGGCGTGGGCGTGTCGGGCAGGGTTTCTGGCTGACGCGCAGCCGGCCTTGCGCGCCGCCCAGGCCCTTGCCGATCTCGGCGATCTCTCCGAGCAGGTGCTCGGTGCGGGCGTAGCGCGCCTGGCCTTCCTCGGTCAGCCGGAACGCGCGGCTGCCGCGCTCCAGCAGGCGGCAGGCCCAAGCTCTCTTCCGGCGCCATCACGCGGCGCGACAGCGTGGCCTTGGGTCGGCCGCTGGCCTGCGCGGCCTTGCCGAAACCGCCGTGCTGGGCCACCTGCTTGAAGTCGGTGAGGGCGAGCCAGTCCATGAGCCGGGCTTTCGGTTGTTGCCGACTCACTGATCCATCCGTGAGACAGCCTGTCCATTTTCAATGGCTTTCGCTCGCTGATGGGACGACCTACATTGACTTCACCCCTTTGACTCTCTTTCAGGAGCAGCGACATGACGACCCAACAATCGATCAACCAAACGACCAATCAGGCGATGCGCATCCATGCCTACGGTGGCCCGGAGGTGATGCAGCAGGACGAGGTGCCCACGCCGGTGCCCGGCCCTGGCCAGGTGCTGGTGGCGGTGAAGGCTGCCGGCATCAACGGCCTGGACTGGAAGGTGCGCGCCGGCTATGTGCAGGATGTCTTCAAGCTGGCGCTGCCGGCCACGCTGGGCATCGAGCTGGCGGGCGTGGTGGCGGCTGTCGGCCCAGGCGCTTCGCGCTTCCAGCCGGGCGACCGGGTGATGGGCCCGCTGGGTGGGCTGGGCGCCTATGCCCGCTTCGTCGCGGTAGACGAGGCCAAGCTGGCGCTGACGCCGGCCGCGCTGAGCGACGTGCAGGCTGCCGCACTGCCCATCGTGTTGCTCACGGCCTGGCAGGCCTTGCGCGCCACCGGCGAGCTGCGCGCCGGGCAGCGGGTGCTGATCCACGGCGCGGCGGGCGGCGTGGGCGGCATGGCGGTGCAGCTGGCCAAGGCGGCCGGCGCCACGGTGCTGGCCACCGCTTCTGCCGGCAGCCGGGCGCATGTGCTGGCGCTGGGCGCGGACGAGGTGTTTGACCGCCACGCGCAGCGCTTCGAGGACGTGGCGCGCGACGTGGACCTGGTGCTGGACCTGGTGGGCGGTGAAACGCTGGACCGCTCGTGGCAGGTGCTGGCGGCCGGGGGCGCCATCGTCAGCACCGCGGCGCCGGATGTGACGGCCCGGGCCCCGGCCGGCCAGCGTGGCCTCTGGTTCATGATGACGCCGGACGCGGCACGGCTGGCCGAGCTGGCCGGAGCGGTTGCCGCTGGCCAGCTGCGCTCGACGGTGGCCGAGGTGGTGGGCTTTGCCGAGATTCCCGCAGCCATTGCCCGCAATCAGATGGGCCACGCGCCAGGCAAGATGGTGGCGGACTTTCAGAACCGATAGAGATACCCGAATCTGGCGCGGGCAATGTTGTTGCGGCCGACCAGCGGGCTGTCGGTGATGCCACTGCCCAGATGCGTGCCGCCGACGTCCAGCAGCAGCATCTGGTGCGGGGCCAGCAGGTAGGCGGTGCGCAGGTTCAGGTCCAGGTTGACGGTGGCCTTGCCGTCGTACTGCGGGCGGCCCGGCAGCGCTTCTTCGGCCGTCACGCCGTAGTCGTAGGCCACCACTTTCTTGTCCAGCCAGGTGGCGCCCACGCCGGGGGTGAACATGAAGCGGCCGGCGCGGAATTCCCTGGACAGCATCAGCCTGGCCTGCAGGCCTTCGCTGTTGCCTGACACATCGCGCAGCAGCTCGGCCTGCAGTTCGAACTCGGGCGCATGCCAGCGCGCCGACCCTCCCAGCCAGGCGCCGCCCTTGCGGTCTTCCATGCCTTCGAGGATGGGCGCGTCACCGCTCTTGTAGGCAGCGCCCATGTAGCGCGCGCTGAGGGCGAACGAGACCGGGCCGGCGTCCGGCAGCTTCAGGTCGATGCCTGGGCCGGCCATGCGCACGTAGCGGTTCTCGAACAGCAGGAAGGGCAGCGCGCGCACCTTGCGGTCCGCGCCCTCATAGGCCCGGTTTTCAACGCCGACGCCCAGGCCGAGGCCCCACTGCGTGGTGTTCGGGTCGCGTTCGCCAGGCATGTCCTGGGCCAACGCGGCTTGCAAGGGTGCGGCCATGCCGATGACGGCAGCGAGACAGATCAGAGGTTTCATGAGGTGAAGGTAGCAGAGTGGGAAGAAGCGCCGGTGGCGGACGGCGGTGTGGCCGCGCCGATCAGGTGCATGCGCTGGGCCAAATGCTTCAGCCACAGCAGGAAGTCGTCCACATAGGTGAAGACGACCGGGACCACCAGCAGGCTGAGCACGGTGGAGGTGAGCAGGCCGCCGATGACGACGATGGCCATCGGGCCGCGGAAGCTGTTGTCGTTGCCAATGCCCAGCGCCACCGGCAGCATGCCGGCGGCCATCGCGATGGTGGTCATCAGGATGGGCTGGGCGCGCTTGTGGCAGGCGTCCATCAGCGCGTCCAGCCGGCTCATGCCTTGCTGGCGGTAGGCCACCACCGCGTACTCCACCAGCAGGATGGAGTTCTTGGTGACGATGCCCATCAGCATCAACAGGCCGATCACCGAAGGCAGCGAGAAACCGCTGCGGGTGATCCACAGCGCGAGAAAGGCGCCGCCGGTGGACAGCGGCAAGGCAGCCAGGATGGTGGCCGGCTGCATGAAGTCGTGGAACAGCAGCACCAGCACGCAGTAGATGCACAACACGCCAATGGCCATCGCGATGCCGAAGCTGGTGAACAGCTCGGCCATGCGCTGGGCGTCGCCCGTCTGAAGCTGCTGCACGCCAGCTGGCAGCGAACGCATGGACGGGAGCGCCTGCACCCGCTTGTTCAGGTCGCCGGTGGCGTACTTGCCCAGCTCGATGCTCAGCGTGACATTGCGCATGCGGTCCAGCCGGCCGATCTGCGCCAGCCCGCCGCCCATGGACAGGTCCGCCACCGAGGACAGCGGCACCGCGCCGTAGCGCCCGGCCACGCGCAGCTGGCCCAGTGCCTCCAGGCTGTCTCGGGTGCCGTCACCCACCTGCACGCGGATGGCGATCTGCCGCTGCGCGAGGTTGAACTTGGCCATCTGCGCCGAATAGTCGCCATGCGTGGCCACGCGCAGCACCTTGCCAATGGCCTCGGTCGTGACACCTTGCTCGGCCATGCGCACCGGGTCCGGGTGCACCTGAACCTCGGGGCGTTGCAGCGCCGAACTGTCGGACACATTGCCAATGCCCGGGATGCCGCGCAGCTCCTTCAGCACGGCCTGCGTGGTCTTGGTGAGTGCGGCGGCATCGTCGCTGGCCAGCGTGATGTCCAGCGTCTGGCCGTTGCCCATGCCCAGTACCGAAACACGCGTGCCGGGCAGGCCCTTGAGCAGCGTGCGCAGCTGCTGCTCGATCTCGGGCTGCTTGCGGCTGCGCTCCTCGCGCTGCACCAGGCTCAGCACCAGCGTGGCCTTGTTGACTTCGCTGCTGCTGGCGTCGCTCTCGGCGTCGCCAATCACGGTGAACACCTGGCGCACTTCCGGCACCTGGCGCGCCAGCCAGGTGGCGCGCTCGGCGATGTCGCGCGTGGTCTCCAGCCGCGTGCCGGGCTCCAGCGACAGCGCGATGGTGGTCAGGCTGCGGTCGGCCGCGGGCACGAAGGAGGTGGGCAGCAGCGCGATCAGGCCCAGCGTGGAGATGAAGAACACCAGCGCCAGCGCGACCGTGGTCTTGCGGTGCTGCTGGCACCAGCGCGCGGCCTTCAGGTAGGTGCGCATCACGCGCCCGTCCTCGCCTGCCGCGTGCCGGTCCACATGCGGCCTCAGGAGATACGCTGCCATCATCGGCGTGAGCAGGCGTGCGACCAGCAGCGAGATCAGCACCGCAACCGAGGCGGTCACGCCAAAGGGCTTGAAGAACTTGCCCGGCACGCCGGCCATGAAGGCCGTGGGCAGGAACACCGCGACCAGCGTGAAGGTGGTGGCGATGACGGCCAGGCCGATCTCGTCGGCCGCTTCCAGCGCGGCCTGCATCGGGCTCTTGCCCATGCGCAGGTGGCGCACGATGTTCTCGACCTCGACGATGGCGTCGTCCACCAGCACGCCCACCACCAGCGACAGCGCCAGCAGCGTGATCAGGTTCAGCGAGTAGCCCAGCAGGCTCATCACCGCGAAGGTCGGGATGATGGACAGCGGCAGCGCCACGGCCGAGACCAGCGTGGCCCGCCAGTCGCGCAGGAAGGCCCAGACGACGATGACCGCCAGCAACGCGCCTTCGAACAGCAGGTGCATGGACGCGTCGTAATTGTCCTGCGTGGGCTGCACCGAGTTGTAGGCTTCCGTCAGCCTGACCTGCGGGTGCGCGGCGGCGAACGCCTTCACGGCTTCGCGCACGTCGTGTCGCACCGAGACTTCGCTGGCGCCGCGCAGGCGCTCGATGCGAAAGCCCACGGTGGGCGTGCCGTTCAGCGCGGCGTAGGCGAAGCGGGTCTCGGTGGTGTCGCTCACCCGCGCGATCTGGTCCAGCCGCACCGAGGACTTGTGGCCACTGGCCGAGGTGACGGGAATCGCCAGCGCGGAGAGTTCGCCGGGCGTCTCCAGCCGGCCGATGGTGCGCATGCTCTGGTTGCTGCGGCCGATCTCGCCGCGGCCGCCGGAGGCATCGGTCTGCACTGCGGCGATCTGCGCCGACACGTCGGCCGGGCTCAGGCCCATGCCGGCCAGCGCAGCCGGGTCCAGCTGCACATGGACCTCGCGCTCCACGCCGCCCAGCCGGGTGAACGCACCCACGCCCCTGACGCCGCGCAGCGCCTTGCCGAGGTCGTTGTCCACGAACCAGGACAGGTCGGCCTCGCTGAGGTGCGGCGCTTGCACGGTGTAGGTGATCAGCGGGTCGCCGGCGCGGGTCACCTTCGCGATGACCGGTGGCGCCACGTCGCTGGGCAGGTCGGCGCGGGCGCTGTCCACCGCGTTGCGCACGGCGCTCAGGTCTTCCTCGGGGTCGGTGTCGGCCTCGAAGTTGATCGTGATGCTGACGGCCCCGTCGGTGACGGTGGTGCTGATGTGCTCGATGTGGCCCAGCGTCGCCAGCTTGTCTTCCAGCTTGCGCGCGACCTCGGTTTCCAGCTGGCTGGGCGCGGCGCCTTCCAGCGTGGCGGTGACCGAGATGGTGGGCGTGTCGAAGTCCGGGAAGTTCTGGATCGGGAGCTGGCGCAGGCCCAGCATGCCGGCCACGCACAGCACCAGGAACAGCAGCAGCGCCGGGACGGGGTTGCGGATGGACCAGGCGGAAACGTTCATGGCGCGCTCCCGGCCGAAGCTGGACGTGCTGCGGAAGCCACGCGGACCTCCACCACGTCACCGTCCTTCAGGAAGCTGCCGCCGCCATTGACGAAGCGCGCGCCGGCCGGCAGTGCGTCCAGCACCTGCACCATGTCGCCCACGCGCAGGCCGGTCTGCACCTGGCGCTGCTGCACGCGCGCATCGGCGCCAATCTCGAAAAGGTAGCTGTTTCCGTCGCGCAGCGTGATGGCTGAAGACGGCAGCACATTCGCTCGCGCGGCACCGGTGTGGATCTCGCCGGACACGTAGAGGCCGGGCGCGGCACCAAGCTTCATCGCATCGGCCGGCAGGTCGAAATAGGCCAGGCCAATGCGCGAGCTGGCGTCCAGCGTGGGCGCCACCAGGCGCAGCCTGGCCTCGACCGGCTGGCCGCCCGGCAAATGCAGCACGGCGCGCTGGCCCACGCGCAGCTGGCCGAGCTGGCGCCCGCTCAGCTCGGCGCGCCACTCCAGGCGCTGCTGGCGCACCAGTTGGAACAGCTCGGTGCCGGTGCTGACGACCTGGCCCAGCGAGGCGCTGCGTGCGGTGATGACGCCATCGTCCGGCGCGACGATGCGGGTGTGCGCGAACTGGATGCGCTGGCTGTCCAGCGTGGCCAGTGCCGAGTCCAGCGCGGCCCTGGCGGTCTGCGCGCTGACCTGGTAGTCCAGCACCTTCTGTTCGGACAGCGTGCCGTTGTCCTGCAGCACGCGGGCACGCTGGGCCTCGGCTTCGGCCTGGGCCAGCTTGGCCCGCGCCTCGGCCACGCTGGCCTGTTGGGCGCGCAGCTGGGCGCCCAGGCTGTCGCTGGCAAGCTGGGCCAGCAGCTGGCCTTTGCGCACCACGTTGCCCACGTCCACCAGCAAGGCCTCGATGCGGGGGCCGCTCACTTCGCTGGCCACGCTGGCGCTCTGCCACGCAAAGATACCGCCCGAGGCGCTCAGGTCCACCGGCCAGTCGCGGGCCTGGGCCTGCACCGCTTCCACCGCCAGCACCGGCACCGCGGCGCTGGGTGGGTTGGCGGCTTCGGCCTTGTTGGCATACGGCCACAGCATGATGGCTGCGGCCACCAGGGCCAGCACCAGCGTGGCACCGGTGATCGAGAGATGTCGTCTTGTGAACTGCATGGGAATCAACGGGTAAGCGTTGCCGTGGTGGCTTGCGGGTCTGGCAGGCTGGTGTCCCAGCCGCCGCCCACGGCCTTGTAGAGGGCCACGCCGTAGAGCAGGCGGTCGCGCTGCACGGCGAGCAGGGCCTGCTCGGCCGAGATCGCATCGCGCCGGGTCTGCTCCAGCGTCAGCAGGCTTTCGCTGCCGGCGCGCCAGGCGGTTTCGGTGGCGGTGGCCACGCGGCGGTAGCCTTCGGCGCTGCGCCGCAGGTCGGCCTCGCGGGCCTCGGCGCTGCCCAGCCGCACCAGGCCTTGCTCGACTTCCTTGACCGCCGTGCCCACGGCGTCCCGGTAAGCCGCCAGCGCGACCTCGTAGTTCGCCTCGGCCGAGCGCACGTTGGCGCGCGCGGCGCCGCCGTCGAACACCGGCAGCGACAAGCTGGGGCCGAAGGACCAGGGCGTGCTGAGCAGCGAGGCGCCGCCGAGGTCGGCGCCGCTGCGGCCAATGGAGCCCGCCAGCGACAGCCGTGGGTAACGCCCGGCCTCGGCCACGCCCACGCTGGCACTCGCCGCAGCCAGAGCGCGCTCCTTGGCGACCAGGTCTGGCCGCTGGCTCAGCAGCGCCAGCGGCAGCCGTTGCACCTCGAACAGCGCCGGCTGCAGCGGCTGCGCTGCCCCCTGGTCCAGCAACTGTTGCAAGCTGGCTTCAGGCAGGCCGACCAGTGGCACCAGGCCTTTCACGTCGATCTGGCATTCGGCTTGCTGCGACAACACGGTGGCCCGTCCGCTGGCGGCACTGGCCTTGGCCAGCGCCACGTCAGACGAGGCATTGGCCCCGGCGCGGAAGCTGCCCTCGGTGATGCGGGCGGTGGCCTCGCGCGAGGCAGCGTCCGCCCGGGCCAGCTTCAGCGTGGCTTCGCAGGCCCGGTAGTTGATGTAATCGGTGGCCACCTCGGCCGCCAGCGACACGCGGGTATCGTTCCAGTCCGCGAGCCGCGCCTGCGCCGTGGCCTGGCCGGACTCGACATTGCGCCGCACGCTGCCGAACAGGTCCAGCTCCCAGCTGGCGTCCAGCGCCAGGCTGGCACTGTTGGTGACGCTGGTGGCCCCGGTCGCGCCCATGGCCTTGGCTCGCGAACCGCTGCCCGCCAGCGTCAGGCTGGGTACCTCGGCCGCTTCGGCGCTGGCCAAAGCGGCGCGCGCCGCGCCGATCTGCGCGGCGGCCTTCTGCATCGACGGATTGCTTTTCAGCGCCTGGGCCTGAAGCTCGATCAGCAGCGGGTCCCCGAGCCGGGACCACCAGTCTTTCAGCCCAGCCGTGCTGCCACCGTGCGGCAACGCGGCCTGCCAATCAGCCGGCACGGTCAGGTCGTCCGGCGACGGGGCCAGGTAGTCCGGCCCGACCGCGGCGCAGGCTGCGAGCAGCAAGGCTGTGAAGCCCGTCACGCTGCGCGCCAACCAGCGGGGGCAGAGGTTCGCAGAGGCAGGGGAAGAAACGGTGGCCGGAGGCATCGGGCAAGGCATGATGACGATGTCGCCATGCTGCAGTGCGGCTCCGACAAGCTGCGTCCGGGAAGTCTAAAGAAACGTAAGGAAGTGCGCGGCCACGCGGGCCCGGCGCGAAGATGCGAGCCCTCAACCTGTTGATGCCTGCCGTGTTCCGCCCTGCCTTGCTCCCTCGCCGGAGCCTTTCATGACCCCCAGCGTGTTGCTTGTCGACGATGACGTGGAACTCGTCGGTTTGCTGGCCGACTACCTTCGCCAGGACGGCTTTCGCACTTCGATGGCGCATGACGGCGAAAGCGCGGTGGCCGCGGCGCTGAGCCAGCAGCACGACATCGTGGTGCTGGACGTGATGATGCCGCGGCTGACCGGCATCGAGGTGCTGCGCCGGCTGCGCGCGCAAAGCCGCATCCCGGTGCTGATGCTCACGGCCCGCGGCGACGACATCGACCGCGTGCTGGGCTTGGAGCTGGGCGCCGACGACTACGTGCCCAAGCCCTGCTCGCCGCGCGAGCTGGCCGCCCGGTTGCGCGCCATCCTGCGCCGGCTGCACCCTGTGGCCGAGGCGGCCGGCGGCCCACCCGCGCTGCGCGTGGGCGCTGGTGTGCTGTGGCCGGAGCGGCGCAGCGCCGAATGGGCCGGCCAGCCGCTGAGCCTGACCGGCGCCGAGTTCAACCTGCTGGCCGAACTGATGCGCCAGGCCGGCCGGCTCGTCACCAAGGCCGAGCTCTCCGAGCGCGCACTGGGCCGCCCGCTGGCGCGCTTCGACCGCAGCATCGATGTGCACATCAGCGCCATCCGCCAGAAGCTGGCCAGCTGCCAGCCGGGCGCCGACCCCATCAGGACGGTGCGCGGCATGGGCTATCAACTCACACGAGACTGAAGCGATGCAGGTTGCGATGGGCCGGCTGTTCTGGAAGTTCTTCCTGGGCTTCTGGATCGCGCTGGTGACGGTGGCGGGCTCGGTGGCCGCCGGGGTGTGGCTGGCGCGCTGGTTCGACCTGATTCCCGTCTCGGCTGCCGAGGCGCGGCGCGCGGAGGTGGTGCTGAGCGTGACCAGCGGGCTGCTGGCCTCGCACGACACCGAGGGGCTCAAGCGCGTGGCCGAACTCTTCAAGCGCGCCGGCAAACCGCCGCCCTATCTGCTGGACGCACAAGGCCACGACCTGCTCGGCCGCACGCTGGACCCGCAGCTGGTGGCCAAGGTCCTGGCCGCCCCCGAACAGACCGACCTGAAACATGGCGGCGACAGCCTGGGCCTGATCGAGCACACGCCCACCGCTTCCGGCCAGGCCATCACCGTCTTCATGCCGGCCGACACGCTGCGTTCGACCCAAGGACCGCTGGAGCGAACGCCACCACCGGTGTGGATCCCGATCCTGGCCACGCTGCTGATCAGCACCCTGTTCGCCACGTTTGCCGCCTGGCATGTGTCGCATCGCATCCACACGCTGCAGGCCGCCTTCCGCCGCCTGGCGGACGGGCAGCTCGACACGCGGGTGCCGATGCCGCAAGGTCGTCGCCATCGTCGCCGCCGCGGTCCCGAAAACGACGACGAAATGGTCCAGCTCGGCGCGGACTTCAACCGCATGGCGCAGCAACTGCAGCAGCTGGTCGGCGCACAGCAGCGGCTGCTGCACGACGTGTCGCACGAGCTGCGCTCGCCGCTGGCGCGCATGCAGGCCGCCATCGGCCTGGCGCGCCAGCAGCCCGAGCGCATGCCGGCAATGCATGAGCGGGTGGAGCGCGAATGCATGCGGCTGGACGCGCTGGTTGGCGAAGTGCTCACGCTCGCGCGCATGGAGACCACGCAGGCCCAGCCGCCGCGCCTGCCCATCGACGTGGTCGCGCTGATGGCCGAGGTCTGCAACGACGCCCGCTTCGAGGCCCGCGCAGCCCACCGCGACCTGCAGTTCAGCGCCCAAGGCAGCTTCGTCGCCGAAGTCAACGCCGAACTGCTCTGCCGCGCCTTCGAAAACGTCGTCCGCAACGCCGTCAAGTTCACCCGTGAAGCCACCAGCGTGCAAGTCACCGCCGAAGCCAGCAGCACCGCCCTGCTCATCACCGTCCAGGACCAGGGCCCCGGCGTCCCCGAAGAAGCCCGCACCCGGATGTTCGAACCGTTCGAGCGCCTGGGCGAGGCCGGCGTCGAGGGCTTTGGGCTGGGCTTGACGATTGCGAAGCGGGCGATCGAGTCGCATGGCGGGCGCATCGAGGCGCATGCGCCGGAAGGTGGGGGGTTAGCGGTGGTGATGCGCTTGGGGGTGGGCTGAGGCGCTGGCCCAAAGCAGAATGGCGCGTTGCGACGGAGAAACCAGCATCGTTCCCCGCGCTTCATTCACTTGAACGGACGCCCCGAATGCCATCCTTCGTCTGCTCCTGCTGCGGCGGCACACATGACAGCCTACCCACGGACACCGGCTACACGTTGCCCGACGTGGTCTGGGCATTGCCGGAAGACCAACGCGCGGAGCAGGCCAAGTTCGGCAACGACCTGTGTGTGATGGGCGAGCGATTCTTCATCCGCTGCATCCTTCAGGTTTCGTTTACCGATCAGCCAGACTACTACGGCTGGGGCGCCTGGGCAGAAGTTGAACGGCCGGCTTTCGAACGCTATGTGCAGCTCTACGATGCGGACGGCACGCAGGAACCGACGGTGGGCGGCAGGCTTGCCAACGACATCAAGGCATACGGCACGACGCTGGGGCTGCCTGTGCGGATCCAGTTCCGCACCAGTTCCCAACGACCACGAATCGGATTCGAGGTGGGCTTGGACCATGCCATTGCGCATGAAGCCGCGGCAGGGATGTCCTATGCGCGGTATCACGAGATCCTTGTCTTGGGTGGCCAAATCGAATCGACCTGAGCGCATGGCCGTCACACAACAGCTTGCCCGCATCAGCGCTCAACGATTCAGCGCCGCCAAGTCGGACGCGAATGCCCTGATGTCCATCATTTCCTTTGAGGTGGATGCTCAGGAAGCATTTGAAGACCTGGACTGGTCGCCAGTCTTCCTGGAGCGAGCATTGCTCGCGCTGGCACAGGTCGACCTTGCTTCCACAGTGGCGCAGGCGCTGTGCGGCGGCGAACTGCTGAACCCGGACTTCCCGACCGGTGCTGACGGGTACTTCGTCTACGACGACATTCGGAGCCACGAGCCCGATGTCGTCGTACAAATCGCGGAGGCACTCGAAGCACTTCCCGTCACCGAGATGAGCCTCACCGAAACAGCGGTCCGATCACGGCATCCAGACCAAGAAATTCCGGGCGACTACGCCGTGTACATCCAGCGGCACGCCAAGGCACTCATGCATTTCTACGCGGCCGCGGCTGGTCTTCATCAGGCCGTCGTGACATGGTGGGACTGAAGCCACGGTTGCAGCACTCAATTTCCTCCGGCGCTCCACGAAATGACACCACTCAATCCAGCGCACCCGATGCGTCAAATCACACGGGAAGACATCCAGGTCGGCGAGATCGTGCTGTCGGTGGACCTGGCCCATGGTGCCGTCATCGAGAAGTTTGGTGCGCGGCACCTGGATCAACCTGCGGACTGGGACGCGCCTGGTCCCGTCGAGCTTTGGTTCTACGAATTGCCCTGGGGTCTCCAAATCACATTGGAGTGCCATCTGTCTGTGCCCGTGTTGAACATCTACATGGACCGACTCGAAGTGGAAGCGGTACTGGACTACCTGAATCTTCGAGGGCACACCTACCATCTGAACACTGGCATGGTCGAGCTATTGCGGACCCGATGCCCGGCATTCTTCAAGGACTTGAATCCCACTCAGCTCTTTCGCCTGGACGACAACGGCAACAAGTTTCTGATCCACACCTACGAGAGTCCACGTGTCGCCAACTATTACCAGGCGCTGTACGAAGGCCGTGGTCACAAGCAACTCTACTGGGTCGAACCAGCGGGCGCGGGTTGAGGCTTCGAGCGAACTCGATGCAATTGGCCACGGCAAACCACGAGGTGTCTTCACGAATGCCGCTGTTCACCTTTTTCCTCGAATGTGAAGGTGGGACCTACGTCTCCCAGGTCTCCGCGCCCAGCTTCGCGTCGGCGCCCGCCGTGTGGGCAGACAGCTTGGCTGCAGGTGTCATCCGGGGCATGGGCGAGGCATTTCTCCAGGAGTTGCGCTCCGCAATGTCGACGAGCTAGCCGGTGCCAGTGGCCGGAATCTCTGGAACTCGGTGTGTCAGTGCCCTGGTTCGGGGACGTTTTGCGCTCGTCCATTTTGTTGAAACCAATGACGCGGACAAATCCGGCGAGCGTCGTGACCTCAACCCCCCTCTGTCCAAAAATCGTCGTCCATGCCCCTGACACAAGCCGAATGCGAAGCCGCACTGGAAGCAATGTCACCCGACGAGTCCGTGCGCTTCCTTGCGCTCGCGGGCCATTGGCTCACCGTCCTGGCCAGGGGTGCCTATGAATTCCAAGCCCCGGGGGTGCGCGACCCATCGGCGCTGCGCATCCTCAACGAAATCCATCACCGCATCTATGCTCAGATCACCGCAACGCTGAGCCCAGGGAAGTGGCAACTTGACGCTGAGTCAATGGCGTCCTGGCTAACGGCCGAAGACCAGGAGCCCGAGCTTCGCGCTGGCTGCATCTGGGCATTCGAGCAAGCACTGGCCCAGGTACAGACCTAGGCCTGAATCCGGCAGGTGACTGTGTGGTTCGGCTCTCTCCTGGTCACTGCGGCATACAGCCATCGGCACGCCGCTTTGAGGCGGAAGTTTGAGTCAGCAACGGTCGATGCCCCTGCCAAATTCGACGTGGGGGCACACCGCTTCAGTCTGCGCAATCCACCACCTGCAGCCCGAGATGGGTCTCGAAGGCGTCGAAGTCGCGGTCGCTGTGCTGCAGGCGGAAGCCGTCGTTCAGGCATCGCGTTGCAATGAGCAGGTCGACGGTGCCGCGAATCGTCACGCCTCGGCTGCGCAACTTCCGGTCCAGCCATTCCGCCTGCACCGTCGGCTGGTTGCGGAAGAAGTCGATCCAGACGCGGGAATCAACCAGGTTCACTTGTCACGCCTCATGGCGTCAAGGTCGCCTTCCCGCTCGTACTTGACGCGCAGCTTGCGCAATTCGGTTTGCTGCTTCAGGGGCAACAGCGTTCGAAGGCCTTGCTGCACGGCCTCGCGCTTGGTCTAGATGCCTGTCACCTTCAGCGTTTCCGCCATCAGCCTTTCGTCAATCACGACGCTCGTGCGCATAGAGGGTTCCTGCAGCGATGTCTACACTTTGCAGGACGCAACACACACGCCAATCACCAGGACGCCCCTCGAAGGCTTCGGCCTTGGGCTTGACGATTGCGAAGCGGGCGATCGAGTCGCATGGCGGGCGCATCGAGGCGCATGCGCCTGCTGAAGGCGGGTTGGCGGTGGTGATGAGGTTGGGGGCGCGAGGCTGAAGCGGCGGACCGACGACTGCCGCGCGGGCTTCCAGGCCTCTTGCGCCGGCGCCCCCTTTGCGCCCCCTTTGCGCCTCACTGGCAACTGAAGTTCGCGGCGTCATCCAGGCTGCCGCTGCCCTGGTAGCGGGCAACTTGGGGCGACGGGCACAGCGGTCGCGTGCGGGTCGCGGACCAGGTGACAGGCACGTCGGCGTTGACACCGCCGGCATTGCCAGGGCCGCGCGCAGTGGCGGTGATGGCGCCCGGCGCCTGGCCCTGCTCCGCCCAGGTCACCAGTTGCGAAAGCATGTCGAATTGGTCGGTGGCCGGGCCGCCGGAACAGTGGTTCATGCCGGGCACGCTGTAGAACCGTGCGAAATCGCTGGCGTCCCCGCCGTTGGCCTTGGCCAGTGCCTGGTACCAGTTCAAGGTGTCGTCGTGGCTGAAGATGGGGTCGGAGGCACCGTGGTAGACCAGCATCTTGGCGCCACGGTACTTCAGCGTGGACAGCTCGGTCTCGTTGGGCGGCACCATGAAGTGCCAGGCCGACTCGGTGAAGATGGCCGTGGTGGCCATCACGCGGGCCAGCATCTGGTCGATGCTGCCCGTGGCGGCGAAGGTGGTGGGCACGAAGGTCGCGGCGTCTTCTGGCGGGGCCTGCCAGACCTGGCCGACAGCCACGGAATCGCGGGTGGCGGGCGCAGAGAACTTCCATGAGGCCCAGCCGTTGGTGGCCAGGCCTGCGTCGTACGGCCAGGCCGCGTAGACTAGGCTGCCGTCGCCCGCCTTGGCGCCAGCGAATAGTTGCGCGATCACCGCCTTCTGTTCGCTGCTGAGGCAGGTGCCGTCCCGAGTGCCGGCGCAGGTGGGCACGTCGCGGTCCAGGCTGAAGGCGCCGCGGCAGGCCGCCACGTCCTGCACCAGACCATCTGTCGCGCCATCCAATGCATCGCACCTGGCCAGCACGGCATTGCTGACCAGCGCACGTTCGGCCTGGGAGAAGCCGGTGGACGCATCGCCACTGGTGCTGGCCAGGGTGAGGTACTGCTGGTAGCCGGCGATGTTGGCGATGGCGGCGCGCGGCAGGTGGAAGCCTGGGTCGCCTACCAGGTAGCCGTCGTACTGCTCGGCATCGCGGGCCGCAGCCACCATGGTGTGGCGGCCGCCGTTGGAGCAGCCGCCGATGTAGGCGCGGTCGGGGGCGCGGCCATAGCTGGCCTGCACGAGTTGCTTGGCCATCGGCGTGAGCGTGCCCACGGCCTGGTAGCCATAGTCCAGCCGGGCCTGTGGGTCATTGCCGAAGTTGGCGGCACCCGGCGCGTTCTGCGCATTGCTGTGGCCCGCATCGGAGCTGAGCACCGCAAAGCCCTGCAGCAGCGCGCCGGTCAATGGACCGCCGCCGAGGCCGCCCAACGCGGTGACCACCGCGCCATCCAGGCCGCCATTGGCCTGGTAATAGAAGCGGCCATTCCAGGCCACTGGCAAGCGCAGCTCGAAGCCGATGGCATAGCTGCCGTTGGTACCGGTGCGGGCGTTCATCGTGCCAGTGACCAGGCAATGCGCCGGCACGGGCTGACCCGCCACGGTCAGGGTCCCGGCCGCCACATCGGTGGCCGCGGTCAGGGTGGTGTTGGCAAAACCGAAGCTGGCCACCAGCGTGCTGCACTGGCTCAGCGTGCCGGCGCTGGCCGGGCTCAAACGCGCGATCGGACGGTCACGGCCACCGCAGGCACACAGCGTGGCCGAGGCCAGCAGCGAGGGGAGGACAAGAAAGGGAAAAGATCGCATGGCGAGGGCTCCAACGATGAGGTTCAGGCGCCGCGCCTGCGTCGCCTCGTAGCGAAATTTATTTCAATGACTAAATCAAATTAATGGCGTTATCCCCTAAGAAACGGCGAAATCTCCACGAATCAGTTTCAGTAGGTTAATCAGATAAGACCAACCCACCAAAGCCAAGGCCGTCTTCCGGCCGTGCTTGCTCATCGCTGGACAAGGGAAAGCCCGGCGTCAAATTGACAACCTACCAACTAGTCGGTAGACTGCAATTCATGGCTGACGATTCCACCCTCGACCGAATCCTTCGGTCCGCGCACCAGCTCATCCTGCAGCGCGGCTTTCATGGCTTCAGTTATGCCGACGTGGCGGACCAGGTCGGCATTCGCAAGCCCAGCATCCACCATCACTTCCCGAGCAAGGTGGCCCTGGTGCGCACCTTGGTGGCGAACTACCGGCAAGCGGCCGCTGCCGGGCTGGCGGCGATTCGCGCCAACGTGGCGGATCCTGCCGCACAGCTGCGAGCCTACGTAGGCTACTGGGAACGCTGCGTGGCGACGGACACCGACCCTTTCTGCCTCTGCGCGCTGCTGGCCGCGGAGCTGCCTTCGCTGCCACCGGAAGTGGCGGCAGAGGTGCGCGGCCACTTCCAGGCCCTGGTCGCATGGCTGCAGGCCGCGCTGCAGGACGGCGCGGCCGGCGGCCAGCTGCGGCTGAGCCAACCCATCGAAGTGGAAGCCCACACCTTCATGGCCGCCGTGCATGGGGCGCTGCTCACCGCCCGTGCCGCAGGCGAGCCCAGCCTGTTCGGCAGGGTCATGTCCTCCCACCTCCAGCGACTCACGCCTTCGGCGTAGCACGCCCTTCACTCGAAAGACCTAGCCTCATGCCTACCCCGTCCATGCGAGCCGCCGACACCCGTTGGCTGACCCTCTACAGCTTCACCCGCGCCGCGTTCTCGTTCGCCTGGGTCGCCGCAGCCATTGCGCTGGGGCGCCACGACGCGATGATCGCCGCCGTGCTGTTGTGCCTGTACCCCGCCTGGGATGCGGCGGCGAATTACCTGGACGCCATCCGCAGCGGTGGCCTGAAGCGCAACCCGACGCAGGCGATCAATGTCGCCGTGAGCGCCTTGACGACGCTGCTGGTGATCGCGGCAGTGCAGCACAGCCAAAGCTGGGTGCTGGCGATCTTCGGCGCCTGGGCGATTGGCGCGGGCGTGTTGCAGCTCGCCACCGCGGTTCGCCGGTGGAAGAGCCACAGCGGCCAGTGGGCCTCGGTGCTGAGCGGCGCGCAATCTGCGCTGGCCGGCGCGTTTTTCATCCAGCAGTCGTTCGCGCTGTCGGCACCGCCCATCGTGACCCTCGCGGGCTACGCGGGCGTGGGGGCCGTCTACTTCCTCATCTCGGCGATCTGGCTCGCGGTGAACGCCTCGCGAAGCCGGGCACGCCAGGCCGCTGGCACCTGAGGCAGGCGCGCTCGCAAGCTCACATGGTCACATCGCGCGGCCGTCGTGGTGTGTGACAGGCAAGGCCGCGAGGTCGATGCCTTCGATGCAGCGCACATTGACCGCCGCCATCTCGTCGCCATTCGGCGCCTTGCCTTCGCCATACGGATGGATGCCGCAGGTGGGGCAGAAGCGGTGCTGGATCACGTGCTTGTTGAAGAGGTAGACGCTGGTATCCTCCTCGGGCGTGAAAAGGCGCAATGCGCTGCGCTGCACGAACCACATCAGCACGCCCTTGCGCTGGCACATCGAGCAGTTGCAGGACATGACCGAGGTGAGCTCGCCTTCGGCCTCGAACTTGATGCGGCCGCAGTGGCAGCTGGCCTGGTACACGGTGCTGGGCATGTCATGCCTCCTGAGGTTTGCGTTGCAGGAAGGCGCCCAGCGCCTCGAAGGCGGGCTGCCAGCCGCGCTCGTGGTTGGTGGCGGCCTGGGCGTCGAAGAAGCGGTCGTGCACGAAATGCATTTCAGTGCCTGCGCCGCCATCCACCGCGGCCAGCGTGACGCTGACGCGCGAGACGCGCTCGGGCGTGCTCTGCCAGGCCCAGGTGAAGACCAGCCGGCTGTGCAGCTCGACTTCCTGGTAGACGCCCGAGACTTCGTTCATCTCGCCGTTGGCGCCTTCGAACGCAATGCGGTAGCGCCCGCCCACGCTGAGGTCGATCTCGGCCACGGTGGGCGCGCGGTCCTCGCCCGGATGGCCGAACCACTGGCTCAGCGCTTGCGCCTCGGTCCAGGCGCGCCAGACTTTTTCGGGCGGGACGCGGTAGCGGCGCGTGAGGCTGACTTGGCCTGGGGCTTCGCCGAGGACGGCGGCACGGGATTGGGGCTGGGCAGCGGGCATGGCGTCGATGCTTCCTGTTGGTGGAGAAAACGATCGAGCGCGTCGAAGCGCTCGGTCCAGAAACGCTCGTAGCGGGAGATCCAGCGCGCCGCCGCCTGCATGGGCGCGGCATCCAGTTCGCAGCGCACCACACGCCCGGCCTTGGCGCGGGCAATCAGGCCCGCGGCTTCGAGCACGGCCAGGTGCTTCATGAACCCCGGCAGCGACATGCCATGCGGCTGCGCCAGCTCGCTGACGCTGCAGCTGACCTCGCCTTGCTGCGCCAGGCGCTCCAGCTGCACCAGCACGCTGCGCCGCGTCGCGTCTGACAGCGCGGCGAAGACCAGGTCGAGTTGGGCGGCTTCACTGTTAACCATTTGGTTTAGTTTTAGCCAGGGCCTCGGCCTTGTCAAGTCATGGTCTTCACCAGATCAGCCGCTCACAGGCGGCCCAGGTAGGCGCAGAACATGTCGGCCATCGCGTTGGCGTAGGACTTGATCTCCCTCGGCGTGCGCGGGCTTTCCGAGAACTCCTTGCCGACCGCACCCAGCGTGGTGGTGATGAGCTCTGCCGCCAGCGTGCGCGTGGCCTTCGATGCGCTTGGCAGTGCCTCGGCCATGAAGCGCTGCACGGTGCGGTTGCCGGACGCGCGGGCCTCGTGCGCCTCCGGTGCGTCGCGGTACAGCGGCGCGGCGGCAGCCAGCGCGGTGCGCACCTCGGCCTCGTCGCACTCCGAGCGGATGAAGGCATGCACCAGCACCCGCAAGCGCTCCAACGGCGACTGCCGGGTGCCTTCCAGGATGCGGCTCAGCATCTCGGTGGTCTGCCGCCATTCGTCGCTCTGCAGGCGAAACAGGATGGATGCCTTGTTCGGGAAGTACTGGTAGACCGAGCCGATGCTGACGCCGGCCCGCTCGGCCACGCGCGTGGTGGTGAAGCGGCGCGCGCCTTCCTTGGCCAAAACCTGAAGGGCCGCTTCGAGGATGGCGGCAACCAGGTCGTTCGAGCGGGCCTGCTTGGGCTGCCTGCGCGAGGCGATAGGGGCGCTGGGGCGGGTGGTCATGGCGATGGCTCCAAACGCGAATGGAAAACTTGAATGTTTCTTCATATTATTCCGCCACTCGGCGCCATGACGAAGGAGACCGTCACGGTCACACCCACCTTCCTGCCCCTTGCAGCGCCGAGGGAAATCGACAGCCGCCAGCCAGCTTGGCCGTAAGCGTTCACGTCAGTCAACGCACTCACCGATCTCGCTGATCGGGGTGTGCGCTTGCCCGTGCTTTCACCTGCTGCATCCCGTCGACGCGAGACCCACTGGACATGCATGCCATGCGTTTCTCTTCTTTCTCGACCGATGCCCCCGCGCAGCGCCAGCTGCTGCTGCTCACCGCGCTGCTCTTCGTGGCCTACCTCTGCGTGGGCATGGCCCTGCCGGTGGTGCCGGTCTTTGTTACCGGCCGGCTGGGCCTCGGCCATGCCTGGGCCGGGCTGGCCGTGGGCATCGCCTTCCTCGCGACCATCCTGACGCGCGGCCACGCCGGCAGCATCGCGGACCGGCGCAGCGCCAAGCTCGCGGTGTCGCGCGGGCTGCTGTTCTACATCGCCGGTGCGCTGGCCTCGATGGCGGCCGGCATGGCTTCGCTGCCTGCCGTGGGCGCGTTCGCGGTGCTGGTCGCCGGCCGGCTGTTGCTGGGGCTGGGCGAAAGCCTGGTCGCGGTGGGCGTGATCGCCTGGGGCATCGCCCTCGTCGGCCCGGCCCGTTCGGGCCAGGTGCTGGCGCTGGTGGGTGCGGCCATTTATGCGGCGCTGGCCGTGGGCGGGCCGCTGGGGCTGGTGCTGCAGCAGCAGGTGGGCTTTGCGGGCGCAATGGCGGCGAGTGCGCTGTTGCCCGCACTGGGCTGGCTGGCGGTGCGTGGCCTGCCCGTGGTGGCGGTGCCGTCCGCTGCGCAGCGGCCTTCGCTGCGCCAGGTGCTGGGCCAGATCTGGGCCCACGGCCTGGTGGTCTGCCTGCAGGGCATTGGCTTTGCGGCCATTGGCGCGTTTTTCAGCCTGAGTTTCCTGGACCGCCACTGGCCGCATGCCGGCCTGGGGCTGACGGCGTTTGGTGCCGGCTTTGTGCTGGTACGCGTGCTGTTCGGCCGGCTGCCGGACCGCATCGGCGGGCTGCCAGTGGCCATCGGTTCGCTGGTGGTGGAAGCGCTGGGCCAGGGTTTGATCTGGCAGGCCACCACGCCGGCCCTGGCGCTGGCCGGCGCCTTCCTGACCGGCCTGGGTTGCTCGATGATCTTCCCGGCCATGGGCCGCGAGGTGGTGCAGCGCGTGGCGCCGCCGCTGCGCGGCACGGCCATGGGCGGCTTCTCGGCCTTCCAGGACCTGGCCTACGGCCTCACCGGGCCGTTGGCCGGGCTGCTGGCGGACAGCGCCGGCCTGTCCAGCGTGTACCTGGTGGGCTGCCTGGCTGCGGCGGCCGGGCTGCTGGTGGCGCTGTGGTTGCGATTGCGGGAAAGCGCCCAGGCACGGTAGCGGCGGCCGGTTGGTGAAGGCCGAGGCGCTGCGCTGGACCGGCGGGGTCAAGGCCAGCGGCTTCAAGGACGAGTGAGGGCCCGCCGTAGGTCGGGCCCTACGCCAGCCTCCGCGCTTGGCTGATGCGCGGCCAGGGAGCGGGCCCCTAAAGTGCGCAAGTCCAAGCCGTGCCCTGCCCCCGGCGTTCAAAGGAGTTCCCCATGTCGTTTGCAATCTTCCTGATCGGGCTCGTGCTGCTGGTGGCCGGCGTGGCCTGGGGCATGGTCGCAGTGGGCATTGCGCCGCTGTACATCGGCATCACCTGCCTGATCGTGCTGGGCATCGGCATCATGTCGGCCGTCTCGCGCACACGAACCAAGGACGTGTCGAGCTGACCCTGCTCAAACCGGGAGCACGGCAAGGAAAACGCCACAGCCACAAGGACTTGGCGCCACTGGTCACGGCTTGGACACAAGCTTGTCCACAGCGGCTGTGGACGGTTGTTGCCGCTTTTTTCAGCGTGTGGCGACGTCCATCCCGGCAAAAATCTTGACCGCCCAATCCACGAACACACGCAGCTTCGCATTCAGCTGGCGATTGCCGGGATGGACCAGGTGCAGCGGCGTGAGCGGGCGGCTCCAGTCCGCCAGCACCTCGCGCAATTGCCCGCTCTGCAGGTAGGGCGCGGCCCTGTAGCCGGCCACGCCATGTCCAGCCAGCGCTCGCGGTGCAGCGGCGGCTGGCAGCAGCTCGGACGGATGCTTCGGCGTGCCACGCGCCTGCAGGTACCGCGGGCTGGCGCAGGTGCCAGGCCAGGTCGGTCAGGTGGCGCGCAATGAGCGATGAATCGGGCAGCGCGCCAGCGCGGATCACGCAGTCCACCCCTTCACCGATCAAGTCCACAGAACGGTCGCTCACGCCCAGGTCCAGCTCGATCTCGGGGTAGCGCGCCCGAAAGCCCGGCAGCGCCGACAGCAGGACTAGAACGCCAGGACGAACACCGACTGCTCGGTGGTGCTGGTCAGCAGCAACTTCCCAGCGCCTGTCGCAGCCATCCCGCTGATGAAGTTGAAGCGCGGATCGGTTCCCAGGCGCATGCCAACCTGCCCGGCAAGGCCCGCGACGGTGGAGACCCTGCCCGAACTGTCCAAGCTGCGGACCAGACCGTTGTCGTTGTCTGCGATATAGAGCGTGCTGCCCGCCGCAGCCAATTGCAGGTTGCGCCCGAAGCGAGCCTCAGAGCCAACGCCATCCACACTGCCGGAAGGCAACGGCTGGCCAGCCAGCGTTGTGGCCTTGCCGTTCGCATCGAGTTGCCGGATCACGCGGTTTTCATCGGCGACAAAAACGCGATTGGCGCCATCTATCGCAATGCTATTGGGACTGGCAAATCGCGCTTGCTGGGCCGTGCCATCAGCGTAGCCAGATTGCCCCGCCACACCGCTGAAAGTGCTCACCGTGCCGTTGGACAGAATCTTGCGGATGTTGTGGTTGCCCGCGTCCGCGACGTACACATTGCCAGCCGTGTCGACGGCCACGCTCACCGGTGATGCAAACCGGGCCGCAGTGCGAATGCCGTCCGTAGCACCCGCCTGCCCAGCGAGGCCGGCCAGCGTACTCACCACACCCGCAGGAGTCACCTTGCGAATGGTGTGATTGCCAGTGTCGGCGACATAGAGATTGCCAGCCACATCGACCGCCAAGCCACTCGGACCGCTGAAAGATGCGCTGGTGTTGGCGCCGTCTGTGGATCCCTCGACGCCGTTCCCCGCGAAGCCGAGAACTTCGCCACCGTCCGGCGTGTACTTGCGAACGACGTGGGCCATGCTGTCCGCAACATAGACATTGCCGGCACCATCCGAAACCACCCCAATGGGCGACGAAGCCCCGTAGCGCGGTGCACCCGCCACGGTGCTCACCACATACAAGCCTCCCGAAACGCCGAGTTTCCGGACAGCATTGCCATCACCCACGTAAATGTCGCCGGAAGGTGCAACTGCCAGTGCCCCCATGTTGGTACTGAAGTGCGCGTCGCTTCCAGCCCCATCCTCAATGCCATCGACCCCTGCGCGGCCAGCAACGGTGCTCACATTGCCGATGGGAGTGATCTTGCGAACAGTGCAGTTGCCCGCATCGGTTACGAACACACTGCCCGTTGCACTGTCCACAGCAATGGCCCGGGGGAGATCGAAACGGGCCATGCCGGCGTTGCCATCAGCGCTGCCGGAGATACCCGGAGCACCGAACACTTCCACCACATTGCCCGCAGCCGTCAAGTGCTGAACGGTGTGGCCGCTGCTGTCTGTCACCCAAAGATCGCCGTTTTTTGCCACGGCGATGCCCGCGATGCCCCCCACGAAAACGGCGTTGCCTCGCACCAGGGTCACACTGCCATCAGGCGCCACTCGATTGATGCCCTGCAAGCCAGCGGCGTAAAGCACACCCGAGGCATCAACGGCCACCGAGCTGACGCTGATACCACTGACCAATGTGGACACCCTCCCTGCACTTGTGATCTTGCGGATCGAACTGTTGAAGAGATCAGCAAGGTAGACATTGCCCGCCGAGTCCATGGCCAGTCCTTGGGGCGCATTGAAGCGGGCAGCAGCGCCGACACCTTCCAAGTACCCCGGCTGGTTGTACACACCAAGCCAACTGCTCAGCATGCCGGAGGAAGAAAGTTTGCGCACGGTATGCCCGAAGTCATCCGCCACTAACACCTCGCCGCCCGGAGTCACGGCCAAACCGGCCACGCTGATCAAGCGCGCGTCTGGGCCAGCACCGTCCAGCCCTCCTGAGCCGCCCATTGCGCCGGCGAACAAGGACAGGGCCGGACCACCGCTGGCCGAGGAAGCAACCGTCAACGCAGAAACACTGCTGATGCTGCTTCCTGTGCCGTTCGTCGCGACCAGGCGATACAGCCGACCGTTATCGGCGCCGCTCAGAGTCGGCGGCGCATAGCTGGCGCTCGTCGCGCCATTCACATTGAACCAGTTGCTGCCATCGCCGCTGGTCTGCCACTGCAGGGACGGCGATGGCGCGCCGGCAACCTCGGCCGACAGACTCACGCTGCTCCCGATCGATGCCGAAACGTTCTCGGGCTGACGTGTGAACGTGGGAGCGACCGGGACTGGCTTCACCGTCAACACCGCAGCCTGGCTCGCCAACTGGCCAACGCTGTTGCTGGCCACGGCGCGGAATTGCTTGCCGTCATCAGCCAGCGTCGCACTCGCCAGTGAATAGGCGGCGCCAGTAGCGCCAGCAATGTTCGTCCAATGGCTTCCGCCATCAGTGCTGATTTGCCAGCCTAGGTCAGGCACTGGCGTGCCGGCAGCAACCACCGTAAAGGTGCCTGTCTGCCCAGCATTGATGGACACACTGGCCGGCTGCGAAGTGATGCTCGGCGCCACGGGCAATGGCGTCACCGTGAGCAACGCTGCATCGCTCGTCGAAGTCCCCAGCACGTTGCTGACCACCACGCGATACAGCGCACCGCTTTGGCCAAGTGTCACGTCCACCAGCTGCAACTGCGCACCTGTGGCGCCGTTCACCGGCGTCCAGCCGTCGGCGCCAGCGGAAACCTGCCATTGATAGGAGACAGACGTACCGGTCGCCGTCACGTTGAACGTGGTGCCCTGCCCTTCGACAACGGTTGCAGGCAGGGGCGACACCAGGACCGTTGGCGCAACCGCTGCTGCATTGACCCGCAGCGTCACGGCGGAACTGATCAGTTGCCCATCGCGTCCCGTAAGTGTCACGCGGTACTGCTGGCCGTTCATGGCCATCGTGGCGCTGTCTACCCGATAGCTCGAAGAACTCGCGCCAGTGAGGTCTGTCCACCCCTGGCCTGCATTGACCTGCCATTGATAGCCCTGCACGTTGCTGGCCGTCACGCTGAACTGGACTGGCTGGCCCTCGGTGACGGCCTGATCGATCGGCTGGGCGCTGATGCTCAACACCGCAGCGGGCGCGGACGTTCCCCCACCACCTCCCCCACCGCCACAGGCGACCAACAACATCGGCAGGCACAGCAGCCATGCCCACAGGCACTTCTTCATCTCAACTCCCTCAAAGCCCATGGCACACGCAGTGCAGGGCATCCCCTTTTGAATGAATGCGCGCTTTCTGACCCGTTGTTTTTGTGTGTCGGCACGGCTGCGCGCGGCGAAATCTAGCATCGGCGCTGCGGCGGCGCTTGCGGCATGCCCCCCATACTTTGGGGAGGTGGCTGCCTAGAAAATCACCAAGTCGCGCATTAATTCACGATTCTTAGCATTTGACCGTGCATCGAAGCGCGCCCCGGCTCAGGTACTGGATCAGGTGACACAACCCCGCGCATCCACCGCCCACACCGCCTCGACCACCCCGTCGCTCAAGCCCCCGCGCACAGCGACAAGGTGGTCATGCAAATTGACCGTCGGGTCGCAGTGGCCCGGCACCAGCCAGACGATGTCGCCGAGCTGCGGCAGCACATCGGCGCTAGCATGCGGCGCGGGATGCAGGATGCCGTGTTCGTCGCCGCCGTTGGTGACGGTCAGGTCGCTGCGCTGCCAGACCGTTGGCAGGCCGCTGTCGATGGCGTAGGTCTTGTGGCCGGCGTCGACGACGGCGTGGGCCGCGCCGCGGCTGATGACCTGGCTTTTGATGAACAGCGCCTGCTCGAAGACCGGGGCGCCGGGGGCGAGTTGGTTCTCGGCGTAGTCGCGGTCCATGAAGAGGTAGCTGCCGGCTTGCAGTTCGCCCCACAGGCCGCTGGCGGCTTCGAAGGTGAAGCTGCCGGTGCCGGCACCGGTGACGAGCGGGCAATGGATGCCGGCGGCGGTGACCGTGGCCTGTGCGGCGCGGGCCAGCGAGGCGGCGTGGTGGATCGCGGCCTCGCGCTCGGCGGCGCTGCGCAGGTGTTGCGCGCGGCCGTGGTAGGCCTGCAGGCCGGCGAAGCGCAGGCCTGCAGAAGCGTGCGCGACGACCTGCTGCGCCAGCGCGCCGGCGGCAGTCGGCGCCACGCCGCAGCGGCCCTGGCCGACATCGACCTCGACGAACACGTCGATCTGGCTGCCGGCGGACTGCATGGCCAGCGCCAGCCGCTCGACGCCGAGCTTCGAGTCGACGGCGATGGCCAGCGTCACCCGGCCGGCGAGTTCGGCCACGCGCGCGAGCTTCGCCAGGTCGATGACCTCGTTGCTGATGAACAGGTCCGTGATGCCGGCCGCCGCCAGCGCTTCGGCCTCCGAGAGCTTCTGCACGCACACGCCGACCGCCCCGGCGGCGACCTGCAGCTTGGCAATGGCGGCGCACTTGTGCATCTTCGCGTGCGGCCGCAGGCGCAGGCGGTGCTGGCGCGCGAAATCGGCCATGCACTGCAGGTTGCGCTGCATCGCGTCGAGGTCCACGACCAGGGCGGGCGTGAGCAGGGCGGCGATGTTGTCGCCGGGTGCGGGTGGGGTGCAGGGATGCTTGTTCATGCGTCGTTCGGACAGTGCTTTGCCAGCAGTGTGGCAGGCCTTTCGCGGCATTGGGGACAATGCAGCCTCGGCGCGCTGGCGCTGGCCTTGCCCTGCAAGCATTCACTGCTTTTCGACTGAACCTCTTGACTCCACGCCCCGGCATTGGCCGCCTGCTGTACTTGACAGCCTTCCTGCTGGCACTGGCATGCAGCAGCTTCGCGGCGCGTGCGACGGCGCCGCCGCTGAGCGAGTTCATGCACATCTCGCGCACGGTGACCGACGGGGCGCCGGCCGACATCTGGACGCTCGCGCAGTCGCCGACCGGCTCGCTGTGGCTGGGCACCGGCCTGGGCCTGTACCGCTTCGACGGCGCCCGCTTCGACCGCTACCCGCTGCGCGAGGGCCAACGGCTGCGCTCGACCAACATCAACGCCCTGAAGGTGCTGCCCAACGGGGACATCTGGCTCGGCCTCTATACCGGCGGGGTGGTTCGCCTGCGCGACGGCATGGTGACGGCCTACGACCAGGCGCAAGGCATGCCGGGCGGCCGCGTGCTGCGCATCGTGACCACGCCGGACGGCGCGCTGTGGGCGGCCGCCGGCGAGGGCCTGGCGCGTTTCGACGGCCAGCGCTGGCAGCGCATCGGCAGTGACTGGGGCTTTCCTGACGACGGCGCCGACGGCCTGCTGACCGACCACCGCGGCGTGCTGTGGGTGACCACATCCAACACCTTGTTCTACCTGAAACCGGGCGAGCGCCAGTTCAGGCCCACCGGCGAGTGGCTGATCCACGAGCCGGTGATGGCCGAGGACCGCGCCGGGCGGCTCTGGGTCTCGGAGCCCGCAGGAGGCACGCGGCCGCTGCCGGACTACGCGCAAGGCGCACCGCTGTCGTCTGCGCTGGCCCAGGCCACCGCCACCCATGCGGCGCTGCCTGCCAACCCGTTCCTCCGTGTCAAGCAGATGCTGTTCGCGCGCGACGGCAGCATGTGGATGACCGAGTCCGGCGCCGGCGTGCGGCGGCTGCGCGACCCGTCGGCCGTGCCCACCGGCCAACGCCTCGCGCCGCAGGATTCCGAACTGTTCTCCGGGCCGGACGGCCTGGCGTCCGAGGTGGTGGTACCGCTGCTGGAGGACGGCGACGGCGACATCTGGGTCGGCACGAACTACGGCCTGGAGAGCTTTCGGCACATGCGGCTGCACCCTTTGGCCGCCTTCTCGCAGGGCGTGCCGGGCCGCCTGGCCGTCACGCCCTCGGGCAGCGGTGTGCTGGTCGCCAATCGCAACCAGACCTTGTGGCTGGACCCGCCCAACCCGCCTCAGGTGCGCAATGAGCGGCACGGTGCGCACGCGATGATGCAGGCCCCCGATGGCGCGCTGTGGGTGCTTGACGACACCATGACCCGGCTCCATGGCGGACAACGCCAGCTCGTCGACTTCACGTCGGTCGCCAGCAGCGTCTCTGAGCGAGCCTTTGCCCCCGACCATGCGGGCGGCGCCTGGGTCTCGCTGGTCGGCAAGGGCGTCTACCACGTCACGCCGAACAGCGTGCAGCGCGAACAACGCATCGACAACGGCGGCCCGCCACCGACGGCGATCACCGTGGCCGACAACGGCGACACCTGGTTCGGCTTCGACGACGAGGTGGTGCAGCTGGCCGGCGGCACACTGCGCCGCTACGGCAACGCCGACGGGCTGTTGACCGGCCGCACCACGGCGATTCACGTCGGCCGCGATGCGATCTTCGTGGCCGGTGAGTCCGGCTTCGCGCGCTTCGACGGCCGGCGTTTTTCGACCGTCTCGGCCGAGCGCGACGATGCCTTCGGCCATGTCTCCGGCATTGCCGAGACGCGCGACGGCGACCTGTGGCTGAACGGTGCGCGCGGCGTGGTGCAGGTCAAGCCGGCCGACCTGCCGGCGATGTTCGAGCAGCAGCCGCCCCGCCTGAATTACCGCCTGCTGGACTGGCACGAGGGCCTGCCCGGCATTGCCCAGCAGGCGCCGCTGCAGTCCACGCTGGTGCGGGACGCGCGGGACCGGCTGTGGTTCGCGACCAACCACGGCCTGGCCTGGCTGGACCCGGCCGAGCTGCCGCGCAACATACGGTCGCCGACAGTGGAGATCCAGCAGCTGCGGGTGGGAGACGTGCCCCATGCACCGGTGCCGGACCTGCAACTGCCGGCCGGCACGCGCAACCTGGCGATCCGCTACACCGCGCTGACGCTGGCCGTGGCCGACCGCGCGCGCTTCCGCTACCGGCTGGATGGCGTGGACAACGACTGGCAGGAGGCCGGCACGCGACACGAAGCCACCTACGCGAACCTGGCGGACGGGCACTACCGCTTCCGCGTCGTGGCGGCCAACGGGGACGGCGTGTGGAACCCGCAGGAGACGACGCTGGACTTCCGCATTGCGCCGACCTGGCAGCAGAGCCGGCTGTTCGCGCTGGCCTGCGGCGTGGCGCTGCTGCTGGTCACGGGTGGGCTCTACCTGCTGCGCGCGCGGGCGATCGCCCTGCGCGTGCGGCGCGAGCTGCAGGTGCGCCACAGCGAGCGCGAGCGCATCGCCCGCGAGCTGCACGACACCTTGCTGCAGAGCACGCAGGGCCTGATCGTCAACGTGCAGGGCCTGGCCTCGACGCTGCCGGCCGATGCGCCGGTGCGGCAGCAGATCGAGACGCTGCTGGACAAGGCCGACGACGTGGTGCTCGAAGCCCGCGAGCGGGTGCGCGACCTGCGCAGCCCGCAGGTCGACGGCACCGAGCTGGCCCAGGCGCTGGAGGCGCTGGGCCGCGTGCTGGGCTCGGGCTCGGCTGCGCGCCTGCGCGTCACCACCCAGGGCCAGCCGCGGGCGCTGCAGCGCAAGGTGCTGGACGAGCTGTACTGCATTGCCCGTGAAGGTCTGCTGAACGCCTACCGGCATGCAAATGCCAACCAGATCACGCTGGTGATCGCCTACGGCAGCGACGGGCTGCTGCTGTGCGTCTGCGACGACGGCATCGGCCTCAGCCCGCAGGTGCGGGACCGTGGTGCCGCCGACGGCCACTGGGGGCTGGCCGGCATGCATGAACGCGCCGCACTGATAGGCGCCCGCCTGACGCTGGCCAGCGAAGTGCCCACCGGCACCCGCATCGAAGTGCGGGTGCCCGCGCTGCTGGCCTACGAGGAGCCCGGCTTCGGCCACTGGCTGGCACCGCGATGGCTGCGCCGCCGCCGGGCCAGGCAGCAACTGCACAAAACCCGGGCACCCCAGACAAAAGCCTGACGCGACCGGCACTTGGCGCCACTGGGCACGGCTTTGACACAGGCTTGTCCACAGCCGCTGTGGACATCGCCAGGCCTCATTCGGCGGGCGCTGACTGCTCGAAATCGCCGCGCGCCTGCTGCAGCGGCTGCCAGTCCGCCAGGTGCAGCAAGGTCCAGCTGCTGCCCCAGCCTGCCAGCAGCGCCACCGCCAGCCGCAGCAACAGCGCCAGGCCCTGCGAGCGCAGGTTGCCGGCGGACGCCACCAGTGCGCCCATCAGGCCACCGGCGAGCAGCCCGCCCACGTGCGCGGACTGGTCCACGCCGCTGATCAGGCTGCCGGCCACCAGGTTGATCAACACCACTTGTCCCAGCGCCCTGCCAAAGCCGGCGCCCAGCCGCGACGGCTCGCGCTGCAATTTTTGCCAGGCCAGCGAGGACAGCAGCGCGCCGCACAAGGCCATGATCCCGCCCGACGCACCCGCGCTGACGACCATCCACTGCGCAGGATGGCCGCCCTGCACATACTCGCGCAGCAGATGCCAGCCGAACCAGCCGCTGCTGGCGCAACTGGCCGCCCAGCCGCCGGCCAGGAAAACCAGCAGCAAGCCGCTGCGGCCGAGCTGGCGCTGGGCGGCAGGGCCCAGCAGCCACAGCATGTACATGTTCATCGCCAGGTGCAGCAGCCCGCCGTGCAGGAAGACGCTGGCACCCAGCCGCCACAGGTCGCCGGTCAGGCTCAGCAAGGCCAGGTTGCCGCCCCAGGCCAGCATTTCCTGCGGCGAGCGCTCGATCCAGGACTGGCCGGACAAGGCCTGCGCCAGGTACAGCACGACGTTGAGCAGCACCAGCGCGGCGGTGGTCAGGCCCACGCGCTGCAGGGCCGAGGGTGAGGCGGTGGTCATGATGTGGTCGCAGTTTCAAGCAGGGCCTGGCGCAGCGCGGCCACGTCCAGCCGGTCCAGGTAGCGCGGGATGTTGCGCCACAGCGTGTGGTAACCGTAGCCGCCGCGGAACATCTCGTGGCGGGCGGCGTCCTTGTCCCAGCCTTGCAGCACCATGCGGTACGCGGCGGCGACGACGCCGGTGCGGTCAGCGCCATGCCAGCAGTGGACCAGCACCGGGCCACGCTGTTCGGCGGCGCGGATCGCGCGCAGCGCCTGCAGCACCTTGTCGTCGTCAATGGCCCAGGTGTCGATGGGCACGCGGACCTGGCCGATGCCGCTGCCGGCCAGCGCACGCTCGTCGCTGTTGAAGGAGCGGAAACTGACGACCGTGCGGATGCCCAATGCGTGCAGCGCCGGCAGGTCGTTGCGCCGGGGCTGGGCGCTGCGGAACAGCGTAGGCGTGATGCGGTGCAGGTTGGCCAGCGCATGCTGCTGGCCGGTCAGCGGATCGGCCCAGTCTTCCGGCCGCACGCCGGGCACCGCGTAGTGCTTCTGCTTGGTCCGCCGGGATTCGCGCTTCATGTGCGGCCCTCGCGGCGCGGCCGATGGCGCAGCGCGACGATCAGCGCGGCGCCACCCAGGCCGACCCAGTAATCCGTTGGCGCAAACAGCAGCCAGTGCTTGTGCCAGGGCACGTGGGCCGGGTTGAACTGCTGCCAGCCATAGGCAGGGTTCAGCACGAACCACAGCCAGTCCTCGACGATCCAGAACGTCATCAGGCCGGCCAGCGCCAACGCGGCGTCTCGCCAGCCGAAGCGGCCGTTGAAGGCCAGTGGCATGAAGAAGACCAGCGCCATGAAGCTGAAGACCCAGGCGTGGTAGCCGGTCATCGCGCGGCCGCCCCAGAAGATGTCCAGCAGCCAGTGCGACTCGATGCGCCAGGTCGGCAGCGCCGCGGCCCAGCCGGCCGGGCCTTCAATCTGCACCTCGACGTTGGCAAAGAAAAACGCCACCACCAGCACCCACAGCAGGTAGACCAGCGTGCGGCGCAGGCTGGTGTCGTTGGGCGCACCGCTCATCGCCCGAGCACCTGTTCCAGCACGCGGCGCGCGGCCTGCGGCTTGCCCAGCGCCTGGCTGGCGGCGGCCATCTGCCCGAGCTTGTCCGGCATGGCCATCAGCCGCGCCACCTTGTAGCCCAGGCCGATGGCGTCATAGGCCAGCCACGCGGCCCCCTCTTCGAGCAGGAAGCCGGCGTTGTGCTCTTCCTGGCCGGGGATGGGCGACACCAGCAGCATGGGCTTGCCCAGCGCCAGGCATTCGGAGATGGTCAGCCCGCCGGGCTTGGTGACGACCAGGTCGGCCGCGGCCATCAGCCGCTCCATCTCCTGCGTGAAGCCGATGGCGACCAGCCGCCCCGGCACGCGCTGCGCCAGCGCCTGCAGCGCCGCGTGCGCCGCCGCGTTGCGGCCGGCCACGGCAATCACCTGGAAGTCGCAGCCCGGGCCTTGCAGCGCCAGCACCTGCTCGACCATGCTGGGCAGGTCGCCCACGCCGGCGCCGCCCGAGGCCATCAGGATCACGCGGCGCACAGGGTCCAGCCCGAGGCGGATGACGTTGGCGCCGCGCGCCAATTCAGGTGCCTCAGGTTGAGAGAAGCCGGGCATGACCGGGATGCCGGTGACATGGATGCGGTCCTCCGGCAGGCCACGCTCGCGCATGCGAAAGGCCACCTCCTCGGTCGCCGCGAGGTAGCCGGCCATGCCGGGCACCAGCCACATGTTGTGCAGGTCGTAGTCCGTGACCTGCAGCCAGATCGGCGCGTCCATCCGGCCCTTCTGCTGCTCGCGCATCAGCAGCTCGGCCGGCAGGAAATGGGTGCAGACGATGGCTTTCGGCCGGGCCTTGCGCACCTCGCGCAGCAGGTCCCCGGCGCTCACGCGCTCGATGGCGCGGCGCAGACGCTGCGAGGTGGCGCTGTGCGGCGTCTCGTCGGTCTTCTGGTGCAGGTAGGACCACAGCTCCGGCGCACGGTTGACGAGCTGGATGTACCAGTCGGTGTAGACCTTGCGGAAGCCGGCGGCGACATGCGCCATCGCGTCCACATGGGTGGCGCTGCAGGCTGGCTGCAGCGTGGTCGCCGCAGCGGCCAGCGCCTGCGCGGCCCGCACATGGCCGTTGCCGGCGCTCACGCTGAGGATCAGCAGGTCCCGGGGTGTCGAGGTGCTCGGTGTCTGGTTCATCAAGTTGCTTGGCGCATGCGCCGCTGGCGCCCTCGCTGCGGGCTGTGCGGGGGATTGTGACGGGCTCCATGCCGTGGATTTGCGCAGACTGTTCCGGCGGCCCTATGATCAGCGCACCATGAAGCCCTCGCAGCTGCTTGAACTTCACCGTGAAGCCTTGCGCATCCTTGTTGCCAAACAAGCCCGCCTGCGCAACCTCCGTGTCTTCGGCTCCGTCGCCAGCGGGAAAGACACCGAAGCCAGCGACATCGACTTCCTGATCGAACCGCTGGATGGCGCCTCGCTCTATGACCTGGCTGGTCTGCACGTCGAGCTGGAAGAACTGCTGGGCGTGAAAGTTGACCTTGTGACCCCCGGAGGCCTGCCGAAACGCTCCCGTGACCGCATCATCAGCGAAGCCCTGCCGGTATGAATCAGCCCAGGCTGCTTGACTACCTGGATCACATCGAGGCCGCACTTGATCTCGCCGACAAGATCGTCTCTGAATGCGACGAAGAGGACTTCATGGAAGGTCGCTGCCCGCTGCATGACGCCGCTGCAGTGCGCCAGGTCGAACTGATCGGCGAGATTGCGACCCAAATCCGCATTCGCTCCCGCTCGCTGATCGATGCCCACCCCGAGGTGCCCTGGAAGACCATTTGGGACACGCGCAACCGCTGGATTCACGGGTATTTCAATGTGGACCTGAGCATCGTGTGGCACACCATTGCGCGTGATCTGCCATCCTTGCGCAAGGTGCTCGCCCCGCTGAGAGCCACAGCACAGAAGATCGAGCCGCGCTGCGACGAAGAAGGCTAGCCAACGCGGAAAGCACCTTGGCGACGCCGCGGCACGGCACGGCACGGCCTTGAGCTTGACCAACAGTCTCATCCCCTCGACGCCCAGCCCTGCAACCCGGCGTCGCGAAGGGGCAGCCTGGCCCGGTCTGGCCGCTGTCGGTAAAATCCGACGTTTTTTCGATTGGGAACCTTGAACGGCAGCAAGGCGCAAGTGACGCGCCGCCCCCTGGTGACCGGCTCGGCGTTGGTGCGCCTGCTGGCCGCGCTGACGGACGCCGCGGACGTGCCGGCCTCGAAGGCTGCCTTCGCCGAGCGCCTGAGCGGCTGGGTCGACTGGCGTGACGCGATTTCGCTGTCCGCCGCCTTGAACAGCGCGCCCACGGTGGCGCCAACGCCCCCCACCCGAACCCGCGCCCTGCCGCCCGCCACCGCGGCGGAGCGCGCATACCGCCGCGTGCGGGCCGAGCTGACGACCCTCGTCGAACAGGCCCCCGCCGGCAAGACCGAGCCCCGCCCGTTGAACCCGACCGCTGCCGCCAGGCGCGCCGCCCCAGAGGCCGCTGCGCTCGACTTCCCGTCCTACCGCCAGCGCTACCTCGCCGCGCAGCAGGCCATGGAGACGCAGATCGGCACGCTGCGCGAGCGCCTGCAGGCGGCCCTGGCCACCCAGTCGCCCGAGATGGCCAGGCTGGCAGCGCTGGACGTGGCGATGGCACCCATCATCGGCGCGCAGGAGCAGGCGCTGCTGGCCAGCCTGCCCGCTTCGCTGGGCGTGCATTTCGAGCGCCTGCGCCGCGCGCAGGCCGCCGAGGCCACTTTGCAGACCGAGCCCGAAGCCACGCCGTCCACCGCCTGGCTGGACCATTTTTGCCAGGACATGCGCGCGCTGCTGCTCGCCGAACTGGACCACCGCATGCAACCGCTGGAAGGGCTGCTCGCCGCCCTTCGCGGCTCGTGAACAGATTGCCATGAACAGATTCCTACGCCTCGCCACCTTCGCTGCCGGCCTGGCCGTGGTCGGCTGGATTGCCGCCGGCTACCTTGGCACCAGCCCGCTCGCACTGGCCGTCACCGTGCTGATCGCTGCGTTCTTCCTGATGGGCGCGCTGGAGCTGCGGCGCTTCGAGCAGGCGACCGCCGGGCTGGCGCAAGCGCTGGCCGAAATGCCAGCGCCACTGCCTGAACTGCGCCCCTGGCTGGACCGCGTGCCCACCGCGCTGCAGCCCGCCGTGCGCCGCCGCATCGACGGCGAATCGGCTGGCCTGCCCGGCCCGGCAATGGCGCCTTACCTCGCGGGTCTCCTGGTGCTGCTGGGCATGCTGGGCACCTTCCTCGGCATGGTGCTGACGCTGCGTGGCACCGGCAGCGCCCTGGCCGGCGCGGCCGACCTCGCCGCCGTGCGCGATTCGCTGGCTGCGCCGGTGCAAGGCCTGGGTCTGGCATTCGGCACCTCGGTGGCGGGTGTCGCCGCTTCTGCTGCGCTGGGGCTGATGTCGGCACTCGGCCGCCGCGAGCGAGTGCAGGTGGCGCAGCTGCTGGACAAGCAGATCGCGGACGGCCTGCATGTGTTCTCCAAGGCCCGCGCGCGGGACATCGAACGCGACAGCCACCGCCAGCAGACGCTGGCACTGCTGCAGCGCCAGACCGAGCAGATGCCGGCGCTGGTCGAACAGCTGCAGGCCATGATGGCCACGCTGGCGCGCCAGGCCGAGCAGTCCAACACCCAGCTGCTGGCCAGCCAGGAACGCTTCCAGGCCCAGGCCGGCACGGCCTATGCCAGCCTCGCGGCTTCGGTCGACAAGACCTTGAAGGACAGCCTCACCGCCAGCGCCCGCGCGGCCGGCGACACCATCCAGCCCGTGGTCGAAGCCACGCTGGCCGGCATTGCCCAGGAGACCCGCGCGCTGCATGCCACGCTGGCCGGCGCGCTGCAGCAGCAGCTGGACCAGCTCTCGGCCCGTTTCGAAGCCAGCAACAGCCGAGTGGCCGACACCTGGCAGGCGGCGCTGGGCCAGCACGAGCGCAGCAGCCAGGGCCTGAGCGAGGCGCTTGGTGCCTCGCTGACCCGCTTCAGCGACACCTTCGAGCAGCGCTCCGCATCGCTGCTGGACACCGTGAGCCAGCACCAGGCCGCATCCCAGCAGGCGCTGGCTGACGCGATGACCGAGCTGGCGCGCGACAGCAGCGCCTTGCAGGAACGCCTGGCCAGCACTGCCACCGAGCAGATCAGCAGCGTGACCGCGCGGCTGGACGACACCGCACAGCGCGTGACCGACGGCTGGCAGGCAGCGTTGGCCCAACACCAGCAGGCCAGCGAACAGGCCGCGCACAGCACGCAGCAGGCCCTGAGCACCGCCGCGGCCAGCTTCGAGCAGCATGCCGCCTCGCTGCTGCAGACCGCCAGCCAGGCGCATGACCAGCTGCGGTCCGCCTCGGCCACGCAGGACCAGCAGCGCCTGGCCGCAATGACGCAGGCGCTGGAACAGATGGCCGCTTCGCTGCGCGCGGAATGGCAGGCGGCCGGCGCGCAGACGCTGGCGCAGCAGGCGCGCATCTGCGAGACGATGGAACGCACCGCGCGCGAAATCACCACGCAGGCCGAGACCCACGCCGCCAGCACCATCGCCGAGATCGGCCAGCTGATGCGGGCCGCGGCCGAGGCGCCGCGCGCCGCCGCCGAGGTGATTGGCGAGCTGCGCCAGCAACTGTCCGACAGCATGGCGCGCGACAACGCGCTGCTGGAGGAACGCGCGCAGGTGCTGGAGACGCTGGGCACGCTGCTCACCGCCGTGAACCAGGCCGCGACCGAACAACGCGGCGCGATCGATGCGCTGGTCGAACAGTCCGCCGGGATGTTGGCGCGCGTGGGCGAGCAGTTCGGCGCGCAGGTCGAAACCCAGTCTGCGCAACTGACCGAAGCCGCGGCGCAACTCACCGGCAGCGCGGCCGAGGTCGGCAGCCTGGGCGAGGCCTTTGGCGCTGGCGTGCAGCTGTTCAGCGACTCGAACGAGAAGCTGGTCTCGCAGTTGCAGCGCATCGAAGGCGCCTTGAGCAAGTCGCTCTCGCGCAGTGACGAGCAGCTGGCCTACTACGTGGCCCAGGCGCGCGAGGTGATCGACCTGAGCATGCTGTCGCAAAAGCAGATCATCGAGGAACTGCAGCGCGTGTCAGGCAACCTGGCCAGCGCGGAAGCCGCTTGATGACGAGCGACGAACTGGAGATGGACGCGGGCGTCGAGGCATCTGCGCCGGTCTGGGCGGTCTTCGGCGACCTGATGGCCGGCCTGCTGGGCGCGTTTGTGCTGATCCTGCTGTTTGCGCTGGCTTCGCAGCTGGAGCTGGCCGCGCGGCTGGAAATGGAGGTCAAGCAGCGCCAGCTGGAAACCCAGCGCCGCACCGAGCTCGAGCGCGCGCTGGCGGTGCCGCTGGCCGCCGGCCGCGTCACGCTGGACCATGGCCGCATCGGCATTTCCGGCAGCGTGCTGTTCGGCTTCAACTCGGCGGAGCTTCAGCCCGAAGGCCGGCAGCTGCTGAAGAGCCTGGCGGCGCCGCTGGCGACCTATCTGCAGTCGCGCGACGAAGCGCTGATGGTCAGCGGCTTCACCGACGACCGCCTGATGCGCGGCGGCAAGAACCAGGTATTTGCCGACAACTGGGAACTCTCGGCCCAGCGCGCACTGACCGTCACCCGCACCCTCATCGAAGAAGGCGTGCCGGCTTCGGCGGTGTTCGCCGCCGCCTTCGGCGCCCAACAGCCAGTGGCCTCGAACGACAGCGCGGAAGGCCGCGCGAAGAACCGCCGCGTCGAGATGTCGCCCACGCCCAAGCCCTCGCGCGAGGCCGCCCCATCGCCATGAACGACAGGCTGCAGGCCTTGCAGACGCGCGGCGCGGCGCGGCTGTTGCCGGTGCGATGGCAGTTGCTGCAGTCGCTGGCCCGGCGCGCCGCCATGCATCAAGGCGCTGCGCGGCGCGTGCTGGACGAGAAGCTGGCCCGGCAGCTCGCAGCCTGTGAAGACGAACTCGAGACACGACTGGCTGCAGAAACCGAGTCCGCGCCAACGCCGATGCCCAGCCCGTTCAAGGCCTTGATGGCCGGCATGACCGAGCCCGCGCAGATGGCCCTGCCGGCCAATGCGCCAACGGCCGCCCGCACCGTGCCCGGCGAGCTGAAGGCGATGCAGCTGTTCAAGCGCACCTGGTCCCGACTCAGTGCCGAGCAGCGCCTGGCGCAGTCGCTGGCCTCGTTGCCGGACAACGCCGGCCCGCTGAACTCGCAGCACCTGGTGCACCGCTCGCTGCACCTGATGCGCGAACTCTCGCCGGCCTACCTCGAGCACTTCATTGCGCATGCGGATGCGCTGCTGTGGCTGGACCGGGTGAACCTCAGCAACGGCCGCTGATCGCGGGTCGCACGCCGCTCAGGCGAACCGTTGCAGCTCGCCAGACAACAGGACTTCCTGCCCCTGCGCCAACGGCACACGCGTGGCCAGCGCACGCGCCACGCGCACCGCATCAACCGGCCGATAGTTCGCCGGAATCAGTGGCCCCAGCCAGTGGCCGACAGTCTCGGCAATCTGCTCGCCGCGGCGCGGCGGCTGGCCCAGCGCCACACGGTCGCCAACCAGCATCGAAGGCCTGGCAATGACCCAGGCGTCGAAGCCCACGGTCGCCAGTGCGTCTTCCATCTCGCCCTTCACGCGGCTGTAGAAGACGCTGGCACTGGCCTTTGCGCCCATCGCACTGACCAGGCCGGCACGCCGGGCACCCGCAGCCCGCGCCGCGCGGGCCACCGCCAGGTTGGCATCGAAATCCACCGCCCGGAACGCCGGCTGGCTGCCAGCGATCCTGATCGTCGTACCCAGCGCCAGGTAGACCTCGTCGACCGGTGGCAGCGGTGGCAAGGCAGCAAAGTCCACGACATGCGCGCTGAGCTTCGCGTGCCTCGCCGGAAGCGGGCGCCGGACCAATGCATGCACCTGCATGACCGAAGCATTGGCCAGCAGCAGCGCCAACAAGGCCTGGCCCACCAGCCCGGTCGCACCGGCGATCAGGACCCTGCGGCCGGGATCCACGCGAGCTTCATCCGTCATGACAGGCCTCTGGTCAGCAAAGAGGCCGATGTTAGGCGCTTGGTGCAGGCCGCTCTGAGCCGGCCTGCCTGGCTTCACTCGCCGGTCGGGTGCGCGACGACGGGGCAGTCCGGCACATAGCCCGTCGGCAGCGCCGAGGGGTAGTGGTACAGGTCGAAGAAGTGCGTGAAGTTGGCGTAGCCGTTGTAGGGCCCGCTCTTGTGGTCGTATTTCTTCGCCACCCCGTGGCAGGCCACGTCACCGGAACCCTTGGCCTGGTACGCGGCAGACAAGGCGACACCGAAGTTCGCGTCGTGCAGGTCGAAGTAGTCGGCCCAGACGGTGCCCGGGCGCGGGTATTGCGCGCGGCAGGTGGTGTCGCTGTTGTCGCTGCACCAGTGCTGCAGTGTCACGCTGCCGTGGCTGATCGGCTCTTCGTCGTACATCACGCGGATCGGCGGCAGCGTGGCACCGGAGGTGGCCGCTTGCACGTCTTCGAGCGCGCAGCCGGCGTCGTAGCTGTCAGGCAGGTTGTAGTTGTCCGGATCATTGACATAGGCGCCGTAGTCCTCCGGCAGGATGAAGGTCTTCTTGACCTTGGCCTTCTTGTAGCAGCTCTGCGCCTGGTAATCCCACACCGCGCGCACCGTGCTGCTCTCTGCACGCCAGGGCTTGCCGGGCACGGACGCCGCAGCGTCGGGCCGGATCGCCCACAGCATGTTCAGCGTGCCGCGCGACTGGCCGACCAGGAACACATTGGCCGGGTCGATGTGAAGCTCGTCCGCGTGGTACTTCAGGTACTGGACGGCGTCGCGGATGTCGGTGTTGCCGGGCAGGTCGGTGGGATGCGCGGGGTCGTAGGACGCCGTCGGATGGCGGAACTGCAGCGATGCGACGGCATAACCCGCCTGCATCGCCGGCACCAGCACGCTCTGGAAGATGGTGGACTCTTCGTAGGGCGCGTTTTTCGCAGCCCGGAAGTCTTCGGTCATGCCGGTGGGATGCGTCCAGATGATCAGCGGGCGGACGACATTGATGTCGGACGTGGGATACCAGAGGTCAGCGCGCTGCACCAGGCGGCCCTGCGTCGGTGCCGGTTCGTACCAGTCCTGCGCATCGCCGTAGCAGTAGTCCTGCGCGGTCCAGAAGGTGTAGGTCTGAGGGTTGCCGTTGTAGTCGAGCACGGTGCGGCTGACCTTCTGGGGCGTGGGCACCGCTGTCGAACAGGCGATGTCGTCCGCGGCGAGCGCAGCGTGGGCCAGGCCCATGCCGAGGGCAACGCCACACAGCAGGCGAGTGGGGAAGAACAACTTCGAAAACATGGATCCTCCGATGCGAAATTCGCGACTTTAGGAGCCGCTGTTTCGCGGTGGAAGCCCCGCTTGCCCTGGAAATCCCCGTCCCCCCACGATCCACGTAAGCAAACGCTTCAGGCCCGGCACCGCAAGCCCGCGGCGGCGCTCAAAACCCAGCGGCCAGGGCCTGGACCTCTGCCACCGCACCGGCCCGCGCAGACTGTGTCTGGACCGGCCACTTCGAGTTCGACCCGCAGGTGCGCGGGCCGCTGGTGAAAAGCCTGCCCACGCTGATCCGCACGCGCTCCCGCACCGACGGCCGGGCAGCGCGACTGCCGCGGCAGCCTGAACGCGCTGTTGTTGTTTTCATTCGCTTGCCTCAACGGCGTTGACAGAAATAGTAAAGACTATTTACAGTCCGACCCAGTTCAACGCAGCACCCGAGACTTCATCGTGACCATCACCTCTTTGTCCCATTGCCATCGCGCCCACGGCCTTGCCGTGTGCCGGCGCGTGGGCGGGAATGCAGGCAGTCACGCGTACCAACCATCGAGTTCGCGCCCCCAGCTGAGCTGGCTGGAGGATTCGACGCATCCGGGAGAGGACCGCGCATAGGCGCGAGTCCTCGTCGCTCTGCACGCAGAGGCCCGGTCACCCGCAAAGGTGCCCGGGCCTTTTTTGTTTTTCCAATCGCTCAACGGAGAGCTGCCCGAGTGGCAAGGGGCCGGCTTGCTAAACAAGGGCAACGCTGAACAAGTCCTGCATGCCGCGCTGGCGAGAGAACGGGCCGGATCGTAGGCGCGACGCGAAGGTCGGGCTCTCTGCCCGACGCCGAGCGGCGCAACGACCGAGGCGGCCCGTTATCTCGCCAGCCCTTCGGGGCGGTTCAGGCGGGCGCCAGGCGTCGTTGCGAACCTTGCCCAGGCATGAGCCTGGGCGGCGGCTCGCGCCTAGCCTGGCATCCCGCCTGAATCCGCCGCGGCACGCAGGACTTGTTCAGCGTTGCCCTGGCCGGTGACGAGAGTCGCCGCGAGCGTTCGATCCGCTCGCTCTCCGCCAATTTTTGAACCATCCGCGGCCATGAAGGGAGGCCCGCCATGCATCCCCCTCACCAACACGTGTTGCAGCTCGACATCCAGGGCACGCCGCAGGCGTGGATCTCGCTCGAACAGGCTGCTGTGCACATCGCCACCGGCTCGGTCGCCTGGACCGATGGTGACGGCCCGCTGGCCACGCTGCGCGGCGGTACCAACGTCGCCAGCGGCCGGCAGTCGCTGATCAAGGTGCACCCGATCATCGCGTTGCGGGGCGCCTCGAAGCTGAACCTGTTCGACGTGGTGCCCGGCTTCACCAAGGCCAAGCTGCTGCGGCGCGACCGCATGACCTGCGCCTACTGCGGCCAGCGTTTCCAGGAGCGCGATCTGCAGTGCGAACACATCCAGCCCGAGTCACGCGGCGGCGGCTGGACCTGGATGAACCTGGTCGCGGCCTGCGGCCCGTGCAACAACCGCAAGGCCGCCCGCACGCCCGAGGAAGCCGGCATGCCGCTGCTGTACCTGCCCTACGTGCCCAGCCGGTTCGAAAGCTTCCTGCTCGAAGGCCGGCACATCCGGGCCGACGTGCACGAGTGGCTGGCCGCGCGGCTGCCCAAGGGCTCGCGGCTGAACTGAGCCCTCGCGATTTCGCGGGGGTCTCTCAAGAAAACGCAGGGCCGCCCCAAGTTTTCTTGACCCCCTCGGGGGGCCTGGCGACCGAAGGGCGCCAGGTTTGGGGGCGCTCAGCAGCGGCCGGAGCGCCGGCTGCGCGGCTGCAGCTTGTCCAGCTCGGCAATCTGCTGCTTGAGCAGGATCAGCAAGGTGCGAGCGTGTTCGACCGGCATGCGCAAGCGGCTGCTGGCGGCACCTTCATCGCGCGGCGGGAGGTTCACCACCGTGAGGTCCACGCGGAGTTCGATCAGGCCCATGTCGTGTCGGGCCGATTTCAGGTTCTGGACTTCGATGTCATAGGTCTTCAAGCGCGTTCTCCTGCGTTCTGGGCAATGCGCGATTGTCGGCTGGCGTGGCGCTGCTTGCCGCCAACGCACCCCGCCGACCCGACGGCACCCCGCCACGGGTTTCCACCAAGTCCCCGAACTTGCGCTGGATCAACACCCGATCTATTATTTACCGATCGGTCGGTTAATTATGTCTGACCCCGTCTCAGGTGCTTTCCCGACCCGACATCGCGGATGGCTTCGCCCATGATCAACAGCCCACCTCGGCCGGCCCCTGCAGAACCCCATGCGCTCTTTCTCCAAGCTTGATCCTTCCACCCGCGTTGCCGTGATCGGCGCCGGCAGCATGGGCGCTGGCATCGCCCAGCTGGCCGCCCAGGCCGGCCACGCGGTCTGCCTGTTCGACCTGGCGCCGGGCGCGGCGGCCAAAGCCATCGCCCGCATTGGCGCGGACCTGGACCAGGCCGTGCAGCGTGGCCGGCTGACGGTTGACGAACGTGCCGCCGTGGGCAGCCGCCTGCGCGCCACCGAGCAATTGGCCGAGCTATCGGGCTGCGGCCTGGCGGTGGAAGCCATCGTCGAGCGGCTGGAGCCCAAGCAGGGCCTGTTCCGCCAACTGGAGGAACTGCTGGGCGACGAGGCGGTGCTGGCCACCAACACTTCGTCGATCTCCATCACCGCGATTGCCTTCGGCCTGAAGCGCCCCGCTCGCCTGGTCGGCTGGCACTTCTTCAACCCGGCCACGCGCATGAAGCTGGTCGAGCTCATTGCCGGCGTGGAAACCGCGCCAGCCTTGGTCGATGCGATGCGCGCGTTGTCTCTTGCCTGGGGCAAGACGCCGGTGGACGCGCCCAACGCACCCGGCTTCATCGTCAACCGCGTGGCCCGCCCGTATTACGCGGAGGGCTTCAAGCTGCTGGCCGAACGCGTAGCCGAAGCGCCAGCCATTGACCGGCTGCTGCGCGAAGCCGGCGGCTTTGCGATGGGACCGTTCGAGCTAACCGACCTGATCGGCCAGGACGTGAACCTCTCGGTCACCGAGTCGGTCTTCCAGGCCACGGGCTACGACCCGCGCTACGCGCCGAACCTGATCCAGCAGGAACTGGTGCGTGCGGGCCGCTTCGGCCGCAAGAGCGGGCGCGGCTTTTACGACCATGCCAAGGACGCCGCAGCGCCCACCGTCGCGCTGGTCGCGCCAGCGGCCGACGCACCCGCGGTGCGGGCGCCGCGCGATGCCGGCCTGCTCGCGCCGCTGCTGCAGCGCCTGGCGACAGCCGGCGTGAGCATCCACCTGGACGACGCGCTGCCCGCCGAACAGCTGCTGCTCGGCGACGTGAAGCTCGCCCTGACCGACGGCCGCACCGCCACCGAACGCGCAGCCGGCAAGCCGATGCTGTTGCTGGACCTGGCGCGCGACTTCGCCAGCACGCCGCTGCTGGGCGCCGCCGCCAGCGCGGGCGCCGAGACCCACCTGGCCGACCTGGCCACGCTGCTGCACACCGCGGGCATCGGCCTGCTCGCACTGAACGACGTGGCCGGCCTGGTGGTGATGCGCACCGTCTGCTGCCTGGCCAACGAAGCAGCCGAGCTGATGACGGCCTCGACCACGCGCGCGGCCGACATCGACACCGCCATGCGCCTGGGCACCAACTATCCGCAGGGCCCGCTGGCCTGGGCCGACCAGCTGAGTCCCAGCCGCGTGTTCGGCGTGCTGGCCAACCTGCAGCAGCACTACGGCGAGACGCGCTACCGGCGCGCGCCGCTGCTCTCGCGCCACCACTTTGCAGGCAGCCACTTCCACGGTGAATGAGGCCGCAGAGCCCACGCCCCGGCCCTTGATTTTCGGAGAGAGACATGCCCGCCAAGCGCCCTGCCCCTGGTGACCTGGAGACCATCGAGACCGCCAGCCGTGACGAGATCGAAGCGCTGCAACTGCAGCGCCTGCGCTGGACGCTGCAGCACGCCTACGACCACGTGCCGCACTACCGCCAGGCTTTCGATTCAGCAGGCGTGCACCCCGGTGACCTGAAGGCGCTGGCCGACCTGTCGAAGTTCCCGTTCACCACCAAGCGCGACCTGCGGGACAACTACCCCTTTGGCCTGTTCGCGGTGCCGCGCGAGCAGGTCTCGCGCATTCACGCGTCTTCCGGCACCACCGGCAAGCCGACCGTGGTGGGCTACACCAAGAAGGACATAGCCACCTGGGCCGATCTGGTGGCGCGGTCCATCCGCGCCGCAGGCGGCCGGGCCGGCGACATCATCCATGTCGCTTACGGCTACGGCCTGTTCACCGGCGGCCTGGGCGCGCACTACGGCGCCGAGCGCGCCGGCTGCACCGTGATCCCGATGTCCGGCGGCCAGACCGAAAAGCAGGTCCAGCTGATCCACGACTTCAAGCCCGACATCATCATGGTGACGCCCTCGTACATGCAGGTCATCATCGAAGAGTTCACCCGCCAGGGGCTGGATGCGCGCGAAAGCTCGCTGAAGGTCGGCATCTTCGGCGCGGAGCCGTGGACCGAGGCGATGCGGCGCGAGATCGAGGGCAAGGGCGGCATCGACGCGGTCGACATCTACGGCCTGTCCGAAGTGATGGGCCCTGGGGTCGCCAGCGAATGCATCGAAAGCAAGGACGGGCCGGTCGTCTGGGAAGACCATTTCTACCCGGAGATCATCGATCCGCTGACCGGCGAAGTGCTGCCCGACGGCAGCGAAGGCGAGCTGGTGTTCACCTCGCTGAGCAAGGAAGCGCTGCCCATCATCCGCTACCGCACGCGCGACCTGACGCGCCTCTTGCCACCCACGTCCCGTTCGTTCCGCCGCATGGGCAAGATCGTGGGCCGCAGCGACGACATGCTGATCATCCGCGGCGTGAACGTGTTCCCCACGCAGATCGAGGAGATCGTGCTGCAGCACCAGCAGCTCTCCGGCCAGTACCAGATCATCGTCAGCCGCGAAGGCCTGCTGGACCAGGTCGAAGTGGTCTGCGAACAGCATGCCGGCGCGGCCTTGAACGACAGCGAGCTGCGCGACATCGCCGGTTGGCTGCAGCACCGCATCAAGACCCTGGTGGGCATCTCGGTCAAGCCCAGCGTGCAGGCCAACGGCAGCATCGAGCGCACGCTGGTGGGCAAGGCCCGCCGCGTGGTCGACAAGCGGCCGAAGTAGTCCTCGCCCTTTCACTCCGTTCACCAAAGGAACGCACATGTACACCCAAGCCATGGACCTGATGGCCAAGGAAGGCGGCCCGGCGCAGAAGCCGCTGCGCAGCGCCGAGGAGGTGCAGCTGGAAGCCCGCTTCGAAGCCCGCATTGACGACGGCGGCTTCATCGAAGCCAAGGACTGGATGCCCGAGCACTACCGCAAGACGCTGGTGCGGCAGATCAGCCAGCACGCGCATTCGGAGATCGTCGGCATGCTGCCCGAGGGCAACTGGATCACCCGCGCGCCCACGCTCAAGCGCAAGACCATCCTCCTGGCCAAGGTGCAGGACGAAGCCGGCCACGGCCTCTACCTCTATGCGGCGGCCGAGACCTTGGGCACCTCGCGCGACCAGATGTACGAGGCGCTGCACACCGGCCGCGCCAAGTACAGCTCGATCTTCAACTACCCCACGCTGAGCTGGGCCGACATGGGCGTGATCGGCTGGCTGGTGGACGGCGCAGCCATCATGAACCAGGTGCCGCTGTGCCGCTGCTCCTACGCGCCGTATGCGCGGGCGATGGTGCGCATCTGCCGCGAAGAAAGCTTTCACCAGCGCCAGGGCTACGAAGCCCTGCTGACGATGATGAACCACGGCACTGCGGCGCAGAAGGAGATGGTGCAGGACGCGGTGAACCGCTGGTGGTGGCCCTCGCTGATGATGTTCGGCCCGCCCGATGCGGAGAGCCCGAACTCGGCGCAGTCCATGCGCTGGGGCATCAAGCGCATCTCGAACGACGCACTGCGCCAGAAGTTCATCGACGCCACCGTCGAGCAGGCCAAGCTGCTGGGCGTGAGCCTGCCGGACCCGGATCTGAAGTGGAACGAGGAACGCCAGTCCCACGACTTCGGCAGCATCGACTGGGCCGAGTTCTGGCGCGTCGTCAATGGCGACGGCCCCTGCAACCGCGAGCGCCTGAACGCCCGCGTGGACGCCTGGGAAGACGGCGCCTGGGTGCGCGACGCCGCGATGGCGCATGCCAGCAAGCAACAGCAGCAAGACAAGGAAGCAGCATGAGCACCGGCAACAGCCAGAACCCAAAGGTCGACCCCAAGGCAGCCCAGGAATGGCCGCTGTGGGAAGTGTTCGTGCGCAGCAAGGCGGGGCTGGACCACAAGCACTGCGGCAGCCTGCACGCACCCGACGCGGCCGGCGCGATCCAGCTGGCGCGCGAGGTCTACACCCGGCGCCAGGAAGGCACCAGCGTGTGGGTCGTGCAGTCCAAGGACATCGTCGCCAGCGACCCGTCGGACAAGGACATGTACTTCGACCCGATGGAAGACAAGGTCTACCGCCATCCGACCTTCTACGAGCTGCCCGCCTCCGTGGACCACATGTGATGACTGCCTCGATTCAAGTTGCTGCGAACCCTGCCGTGCAATACGTGCTGCGGCTGGCCGACACCTGCCTGATCGCCGGCCAACGCCTGGCCGAATGGTCGGGCTGCGGCCCGGTGCTGGAAGAGGACATCGCCCTATCCAACATGGCACTGGACCTGGTAGGCCAGGCGCGTGCGCTGCTGACCCATGCCGGCAAGCTCGAAGGCGCAGGCCATGACGAGGACCAGCTGGCCTTCCTGCGCGACGAGCGCGAATTCCTGAACCCGACGCTGGTCGAGTTGCCGCGCGGCGACTTCGCCGTCACTGTGCTGCGCAATGCCATCGTCGCCACGTTCCTGAAGCAGCTGTGGCTCCGCCTGCAGGACTCCAGCGACAGCGAGCTGGCCGGCATTGCCGGCAAGGCCGTGAAGGAAGCGCGCTACCACCAGCAGCACGCCGCAGACTGGGTGGCCCGGCTGGGCGACGGCACCGAAGAATCGCGCCGCCGCATGGAACGTGCGCTGCGCGACCTGTGGCTGTACGTGCCCGAGCTGTTCGACACCGATGCGGTGGATGAAGCGGCGGCCGCCAGCGGCCTGGGCCCGCGCTGGTCCGAGGTGCAGGCCGCGTGGACGGCCGAGATGGATCAGATCCTCGAAGGCGGCAAGCTGCAAGCGCCCAAGATCGGCGCCTTCCGCAGCGACGGCAAGCGCGGCCGCCACAGCGAGCACATGGGCTACATCCTGGCCGAAATGCAGCACCTGCAGCGCAGCTTCCCCGGAGGCGTCTGGTGAACCTGGTCGCGCCGCCCGAACCGGACACGGCCCGCCTCGAACAGGTCTGGGCGGTGCTGGACACCGTGCTGGACCCCGAGGTGCCAGCCGTCTCGGTGCGCGACCTGGGGATCGTGCGCGACGTGGTCGCCACCGGCGGCGACGGCATCGAGGTCGTGCTCACGCCCACCTACTCCGGCTGCCCAGCCACCGAGGTCATCGAGCGTGACGTGCTGGCAGCCGTCAACGCCGCGGGCCTGGGCCCCGCCCGCGTGCGCCTGCAGCGCGCCCCCGCCTGGACCACCGACTGGATCAGCGAGGCCGGCCGCCAGAAGATGAACGCCTACGGCATCGCGCCGCCCGGGCCGGTGCTGGACCAAGGCGAGTCGCTGGTGCGTGTCATCCCCCGGCTGGCCTGCCCGCGCTGCGGCAGCAAACGCACCGAGCGCCTGTCCGCCTTCGGCTCCACCGCCTGCAAGGCCCTGTACCGCTGCATCGCGTGCCAGGAGCCTTTCGAACACTTCAAACCCATATGAGCAGCCTGCACTTCCACCCTTTGCGCGTGCGCGCGCTGCTGCCAGACACCGACGAAGCCACCATCGTGTCGTTTGAGGTGCCTGAATCCCTGCGCGAGCAGTTCCGCTTCAAGCCTGGCCAGTACCTGACGCTGCGCACCGAAGTCGACGGCGTGGACCTGCGGCGCTCATACTCGATTTGCTCGGCCAGCGGCGACGAGCTGCGCGTGGGCGTGCGCAAGGTGCCGGGCGGCGTGTTCTCGACCTGGGTCAACGACCACCTGAAGCCGGGCGACCTGCTGCAGGTCATTCCGCCGCAGGGGCATTTCACGGTGCCTGCGCTGCCGGCGGCTGACGCGCCAGCGCGCCACTACCTCGGCATTGCCGGCGGCAGCGGCATCACGCCCATCCTGTCCATCATGAAGACGGTGCTGGCCGAACAGCCCAAGGCCCGCTTCACGCTGATCTACGGCAACCGGCAGCAGAAGTCCACGATGTTCAAGGAAGAACTCGAGGACCTGAAGAACCGCCACCTGACGCGGCTGGTGCTGCACCATGTCTTTTCGCGCGAAGTCATGGACACGCCGCTGAACGCCGGCCGGCTGGACCGCAACAAGCTGGCCGAGTTCTTCCGCACGGTGGTCAACCCGGCGGGCATCGACCATGCGTTTGTCTGCGGCCCGTTTGGCGTCAACGACGAAGCCGAAGCGGCACTGCGTGCGGCCGGCGTGTCGGAAGCGCAGATCCACATCGAGCGCTTCGGCGTGCCGGATGCCGAGCGCGCCGCGCAGGTGCACCTGCCGCAGCCTGGCGACGCCGAAAGCGCCCGCGTCATCATCATCCGTGACGGGCTGGAGCGCGAGATCTCGTTCCGCAAGAGCGACCCCAGCATCCTGGACGCCGCGGCTGCAGCCGGCCTGGAGGTGCCGTTCTCGTGCAAGTCCGGTGTGTGCTGCACCTGCCGCGCCAAGCTGCTCGAAGGCCAGGTGCGCATGGACCGCAACTTCGCGCTGGAGAAGCACGAGGTCGAGGCCGGCTTTGTGCTGACCTGTCAGTCGCACCCGCTGACCGAGCGCGTGGTGCTCTCCTTCGATGAACGCTGAGAATCCGGCTTCCCCTCACTGACAAGGAAAGCCGTGGCCCGCGGACGTTCTCCCGGATACGACAACCAGCGCGACGCCATCCTGGCGCGTGCGGCCGAGCTGTTTGCCCAGCAGGGCTACCCGGGCACTTCGATGAACCAGGTCGCGCAGGCCTGCGGCCTGTCCAAGCCCGCGGTCTACCACTACTTCCGCGACAAGTACGCGCTGCTGGTCGAGATTGCCGAAGGCCATGTGGCACGGCTGCAGGAGCTGGTGCAGGAGGTCGAAGCAGCCGACCTGTTGCCAGAGCCGCGGCTGCGCGAGTTGATCCACCGCTTCGTCGAGGAATACGGCAGCGCCCAGCATGCGCACCGGGTGCTGACCGAGGACGTGGGCATCCTCGAACCAGCCGACCGCGAACGGGTGCTGAACAAGGAACGCCAGGTGGTGGAAGGCTTTGCGCGGGCCATCCGCCAGATGCGTCCGCGGCTGGCCGAGGGCGGCATGAGCAAGCCGTTGACCATGCTGCTGTTCGGCATGATCAATTGGATGTTCACCTGGCTGCGCCCGGATGGCGCGCTGACCTACGCCGCGATGGCCCCCGTCGTCACGGACCTGTTTTTCGGCGGCATCGGCGCGGTGCGCCCGCCGCTGCCGGCCGAGCCGCCACCCGATCCCAAGACATCCAACGGAGACTGAACCCATGACCCCCTCGCCTCGCCACGCCTGGATCATCGACGGCGTGCGCACGCCCTTCGGCCGTTACGGCGGCAGCCTGGCAGGCGTGCGCACAGACGACCTCGGCGCCGTGCCCATCAAGGCCTTGATGGACCGCAACCCCGGCGTGGACTGGGCGGCAGTGGACGACGTGCTCTACGGCTGCGCCAACCAGGCCGGCGAGGACAACCGCAACGTGGCCCGCATGGTTGCGCTGCTGGCGGGCCTGCCGGTGGACGTACCGGGCAGCACCATCAACCGCCTGTGCGGCTCCGGGCTGGACGCGGTGGGCAGCGCGGCGCGCGCCATCGTCGCGGGCGATGCGGACCTGGTCATAGCCGGCGGTGTGGAGAGCATGACGCGCGCGCCCTTCGTGATGGGCAAGGCCGACAGCGCGTTTTCGCGCAGCGCCAAGGTCGAGGACACCACCATCGGCTGGCGCTTCGTCAACGCGAAGATGAAAGCCTCGCACGGCATCGACTCGATGCCCGAGACGGCAGAAAACGTCGCCACCGACTACAAGGTCTCGCGCGCCGACCAGGATCAGTTCGCCTGGACCTCGCAGCAGCGCACCGAGGCCGCACGCCGGGCCGGCTTCTTCGACGGCGAGATCGTGCCGGTGGTCATTCCTTCATCCAAAACATCAGCCAAGGGCAATGGCGAGCCGATCAGCATCACCACCGACGAACACCCGCGCCCCGACACCACGCTGGAGCAGCTGAACCGCCTGAAGGGCGTAGTGCGGCCAGACGGCAGCGTCACCGCCGGCAATGCCTCGGGCGTGAACGATGGCGCGGTGGCGCTGCTGCTGGCCTCGGACGAGGCCGTCAAGCGCTACCAGCTGAAGCCGCGCGGCCGCGTGCTGGCGATGGTGGCCGCCGGCGTGCCGCCGCGCGTCATGGGCATGGGCCCGGCGCCGGCCACCAAGAAGCTGCTGGCCCACCTGGGCTGGACGCTGGACGAGGTCGACACCATCGAGCTCAACGAAGCCTTTGCCGCGCAAGGTCTGGCGGTGATGCGCGAACTCGGCCTGCCCGACGACTCGGCCAAGGTCAACCCGAACGGCGGTGCCATCGCCATCGGCCACCCGCTGGGTGCCTCCGGTGCACGCCTGGTGCTGACCGCACTGCGCCAGCTGGAGCGCACCGCCGGCCGCCGCGCGATTGCCACCATGTGCATCGGCGTCGGCCAGGGCATCGCCATCGCCATTGAACGCGCTTGACCGGAGCCTCGACATGACAACCCCCGTACTTCAAAGTTTCATCGGCGGACACTGGGTGGGCCAGCAGCATTCGCAAGCCCTGCTGAGCGCCATCAACGGCCAACCGGTGGCCGGCACGCATGCCGAAAGCCTGGACTTCGGCGAGGCCGTCACGCACGCCCGTGGCCCTGGCGTGGCCGCGCTGCTGAAGCTGGACTTCCAGCAGCGTGCCGCGCGGCTGAAGGCGCTGGGCGCCTACCTCAACGAGCACAAGGAAACGCTGTACGAAATCTCGCGCCACACCGGCGCCACACGCAAGGACAGCTGGGTCGACATCGAAGGCGGCTCCGGCACGCTGTACGCCTACGCCAGCCTGGGTGCCAACGGCCTGCCCTCGGGCAATGTGCTCCACGAGGGCCCGGTGATCCCGCTGGGCAAGAAGGGCGGCTTCGCCGGCACCCACATCCTGGTGCCGCGCGGCGGCGTGGCGGTGCACATCAATGCCTTCAACTTCCCGGTCTGGGGCATGCTGGAAAAGTTCGCCCCCGGCTTCCTTGCCGGCATGCCGTGCATCGTCAAGCCTGCGACCGCCACCAGCTATTTGACCGAAGCCGCGGTGCGGCTGATGCACGCCAGCGGCCTGCTGCCCGAAGGCTGTTTGCAACTGGTGATCGGCAGCACCGGGGACCTGCTGGACCGCCTGGCCGGCCAGGACATGGTGACCTTCACCGGCTCGGCCGACACCGCCGCCAGGCTGCGCGTGCATCCGAACCTGATCCGCCAGTCCGTGCCCTTCAACGCCGAGGCCGACTCGCTGAACTGCGCCATCCTCGCGCCCGACGTGACGCCGGACGACGAGGAGTTCGAGCTCTTCGTGCGCGAGGTGGCCAACGAGATGACCACCAAGGCTGGCCAGAAGTGCACCGCCATCCGCCGCGCCATCGTGCCGCGCCAGTACGTGGACGAAGTGGCCGCGCGGCTGCGCAAGCGCCTGGCGGCCACCGTCGTGGGCGACCCGGCGCGCGAAGGCGTGCGCATGGGCGCGCTGGCCTCGCACGCGCAGCAGGCCGATGTGGCCGAGCGCGTGGCCAGGCTGCTGCAGAACGCCGAGCTGGTCTACGGCGAACGCGATGGCTTTGCGCCAGTCGGCGACGGCGTCAGCGAAGGTGCCTTCTTCTCGCCCACGCTGCTGCTGGCGCGAGACTCGCACCACGCCGACGTGCACGACATCGAAGCCTTCGGCCCGGTCAGCAGCCTGCTGCCTTATGAAGGACTGGACGAAGCCTTGGCACTGGCCGCTCGCGGCAAGGGCAGCCTGGTCGGCACACTGGTCACGCGAGACCCGGTGATTGCTGCACGCGCCATTCCCGCCGCTGCGATGTGGCACGGCCGCCTGCTGGTGCTGGACCGTGAAGCCGCTGTCGAGTCCACCGGCCACGGCTCGCCGCTGCCAGCCCTCAAGCACGGTGGCCCTGGCCGCGCAGGCGGCGGCGAAGAACTGGGTGGCCTGCGCGCGGTGCACCACTACCTGCAGCGCAGCGCCGTGCAAGGCTCGCCCACCATGCTGGCCGCGATCACCGGCGAGCATGTGCGCGGCGCCAAGGTCATCGAGACCGAGGAGCACCCGTTCCGCCGTCACTTCGAGGATCTGCAGATCGGCGAGTCGCTGCTCACGCACCGCCGTACCGTGGGCGAGGCCGACATCGTCGCCTTCGGCGGCATCTCGGGCGACTTCTTCTACATGCACTTCGACGAGATTGCCGCCAGGCAAACCGACTTCGGCCAACGCATCGCCCACGGCTACTTCGTGCTCTCCGCCGCCGCCGGCCTGTTCGTCTCACCAGCCCCTGGCCCGGTGCTCGCCAACTACGGCCTGGACACCCTGCGCTTCACCAAGCCCGTCGCCATCGGCGACACCATCCAGGCCCGCCTCACCTGCAAACGCAAGATCGACCGCAACAAGCGCGACGCCAAAGGCATCGGCCAAGGCGTCGTCGCCTGGGACGTGGAAGTACGCAACCAGCACGGCGAGATGGTCGCGAGCTATGACATCCTGACCTTGGTGGCGAAGAAGGCTTGAGCAAAGCGTGGGCTAGCTGCGCTCAGCCCCGAACACATCTCCTCCGTGGTCATCACCGAAGGTGGAAGGGAGACTTGACGCTGCGGAGTGACGCAGATCGGTGAACGGGCCGGCGCGTATCATTTCCTACATTGCCGGGAGATTGCTATGCCAGACCTTGTTGCCGAACTTGCCGAGCGCGGTCGCGCCTTGATGCCAGAGGAGCGCTCTCGCCTGGTCGAGTTGTTGCTGGAGTCGCTTCACGAGCCGCCGCTGTCGGAGATTGAAGCGGCCTGGCACAAGGAAATTGAAGGCAGGGTCGCGGCGTACGAACGGGGCGAAGTTGAGACGTTCGCCGCAGAGGACGTGTTCGCCGAAGCCCGGCGGATCGCTCCGTGACGAAGGCTCGTTTCACCAAACAAGCCCGTTTGGAGTTGCTTGCTCAAACTGCCTACTACGAAGCTTTGCGCAAAGGTCTCGGCGCGAAATTTCGAGACGAGATCGAAGCCACGGCGCAACGCGCTGCGGCCTTCCCCGAACACGGCAAGCCCTCGGCCGGCGGTACCCGGCGGCGGCTGATACCCGACTTCCCGTTCTCCATCGTCTACACGGAGGTCGAATACGGCATCCTGATCCACGCCGTGGCAGATGGCCGCCGTCTACCCGAGTACTGGCTGACCAGGCTCTGAAGGCGGCGCTCAGCAGCATGGCCCACCACGCCGGGTGTCAGGCCTCCCATTTCTCTCGCCCGCCAGCGGCGCAGCATCTTGCCGGAGCAGATCAGCTGATCGCCAGCCAAGACATGCCGCCGCCGGTGTCCAGGAAGGCCCGCATGATCGGGCCTTGATGCGCGGCTAACTGCTGAGCGCGCTCTGGATGTCTTCCAGCGCAATGCCCCGGGTCTCGACGCCGCTGCGCCACAGCATGGCGGCCGACACGGCCATGGGCAAGGCGAGTGCGACGGCTGACAGCGCGAAATGATCGAAGAAGCTGAAGAGTGCCAACGCGGCGCCCAGGATGCCGCCGAACTTGGAGCTGGCGGCAATGACGCCGGACCCGCTTCCGCGCAGGTGCACAGGGTAGATCTCGGCCGCGTAGGGAATGAGCATTGCGATCACGCCGCTGACGCTGACGAGCAGGGCCGCGGTGGCCACCGTCGTCAGGCCCGTCGACCGGACCTGGAAGGCGGCCAAGGCGGCGAAACCGAGCAGCACCGCGGCCGTGAGTGCAATGAACAGCACCAGCGCCTTGAAGCTGCTCCAGCGTTGGTAGAGAAGGATGACGACCGCGATGCCGGGCAAGGCAAAGAAGGCCGACTTCGCCAGCAGCGCGCTGGCCGCAGCGGGGTCGACGCCCAGCTCCTTCAGGTTCGTCGGCAACCACAGCAGGAAGCCGAAGTTCGCCAGACCCCAGCCGGTGCCGCAGACCAGCAGCGCCCAGGTGATGCGGGCATGCCGGCCCCGCATCAGTTGGCGAATGCCTGACACGGGATGGCTTTCGTCGATGACGGCCGGACCGGGATGCGCCGGGTCATCGGCCTCGAGGGCTCGCTTCGATCCTGCGAACTGGCGCAGGATCGCGTGGGACTCTTCGTGACGGCCCATGGCGGCCAGGAAGCGCGGAGACTCGGGAATGAAGCGGTTCAGGAAGATGATCGCAGCGCCCGTGGGCAAGCCCAGCAGCCACAGCACGCGCCAGTTGAAGAGTGGCTCCAGCCACGCAGCCGATCCCGCCGCAATCATGTAACCCGCAGAGGTGCCGATGCCGCCCAGCGCGACCATCAGCCAGCCTCGATGCCGGGCCGGCACGGTCTCTGCCATCAAGGTGAAGGCGATGGGCAGCAAGCCGCCGGCCGATGCCCCCATCAGGAAGCACATCGCGAGGTTCCATTCGAAGGTCGGCATCGCGCCGCAGATGGCCGTGCCGATGAACATCAGCGCCGAAAACAGGATGGCCGCCCGCCGGCCGAAGCGGTCGGCAATGCGCCCCCAGACGACCGAGCCCACGGTCGTCCCGGTGAGCGCGAACAGCGCCAGCAGGCTCGCGTGGGACCTGGGCAGCGCATATTCGGCACTCAAGCCCGGCATCACAAAGCCGAGCGTCGCAGGCTTCATCACGTCGATGGCGAGGGTGACGATGAGCACGAGCACCAGCTTCCAGTGCTCGCGGTTCAGTGCCACGCCGTCGGCGACATGCAGGTACCTGGCACTGGCCTGCGGAGTAGACGATTCGACCCGCGCCCGCGGCGGCATCAACGCGTAGAACGACAGCGAAAGACCGATGGGGATGAGCGCCATGCCAATCCACATCTCCGCCGTCATCGGCATGCCCACCAGCCGCCAATGCGTGTGCTGGCCCATCAACAACATGGGCACATGCGCGAGCACGCCTGCGGTGATCAGCGCGCAGCCGACCCAGAAAGCCAGAGGATGTTGGAAGAGGACTCGCTTGGCTTGCATGCGGTGAGACGCTCGGTGAGGCGGGCAGTCTAGCGCGGGGCATGTTCGACACCGCGACGTCGGCCGCGAAGGCAGCCGCGCCACCGGCCGTCATGCAGCCGCCAGATCGAAATCAGCCATGCGGCATGGGGTATCCTCGCCGACAGATGAGCAAGACCTTGGCATACCCTTTGCGTGGCTGGCTCCCCGCCATCTTCCTCAACCCAGCAGAGCCCGTTCATGCCGAACCTTCCGATCCGCCCGACGCCACGTGCATCCCTTGCGCTGGCGCTCGCAACGTGTGCGCTTGCACTTTTCATCAGCGGCTGTGACGGGGATGGCGACGGGGCTTCCACGCCCGGTGCCGTGGTGCCCGTGGCGGCTCTGGCCGCCTCCGCCGGCGCCACCGGCGCGGTGGTGGCCGATGCGCCGCTGCCCAGGCCCACCAGCACACCGTGCACGATCACGCTGTACAGCGGCATGACCTACAGCGGCTTCGACGCCCATGCCTTCGCCTACCCCGGTTCGGGCGCCTGCACCGGCAAGTTCGCCAAGGTGGTGCTGGAAGCGGACTTCTCGGTCAATGCCGGCCGGCAGTTCGACCGCACCGCGCTGATCTCCATCGGCGGCGTGAACCTGTATTTCGGCACCACGCAGGAGCCTTCGGCCACCGTGGCGCCGAGCTGGCACGTCGAGCGGGACCTGACCGATTACGCCAACGCGTTCACCGCAGCGGCAACCGGCTACGTGCGGCTGGACAACGTGGTCGACGACACCTACACCGGCCTGCTCCAGGGCTCGGCCAGGCTGGTGTTCTATCCGGCAGCGACCGACGCAGACGCCGCCACCTCGCGCGTGGCCGACGCGGTGATTCCCTTCGCTGGCGACCTGGTGACCGGCGATCCGGCCAGCCTCGCCACGGCCACCGACGCGCTGCAGCGCACGCTTTCGCTGCCGACCAACATCGTGCGGCTCTACCTGGACGTGCAGGCCGAGAGCCAGGGCGGCGACGAGTTCTGGTACACCTGTGTGCCCGACGACCAGACCAGCGCGCTGCAAAGCTGCGGCGGTGGCAGCTTCCGCGAGGTGCTGGTCACCATCGACGGCCAGCCGGCCGGGCTGGCGCCGGTCGTTCCGCGCGTCTACACCGGCGGCATCGACCCCGGCCTCTGGCGCCCGACACCCGGTGCCGAGACCCTCGCCTTCAACCCTTCACGCGTCGACCTCACGCCGTTCGCCGGTGCGCTGAGCGACGGCGCGTCGCACACCGTGGCCATCTCGGTCGAAGGGGCCCAGGACCACTACTCGGTCGTCGGCAACCTGCTGGTCTACCGGGACGCAGGCGCCACCACGACGGGCGGCGCCGTCAGCAGCAACACGCTGACCAGCACTGCACTGACCGCGCCCGTCACGACCAACGAGGTTGTCGTGGCTGACGACGGCAGCGCGAATGGCCCGCTGAGCGTGACGGCCACGCGCAGCTATGCGATCACCGGCTACGTCGACACGTCCAAAGGCCGCGTGACCACCACGGTGCAGCAGGATCTGACGTTCAGCAACCTGCAGACCTTCCAGATCACCGACGTGCTGTACTCGCAGACCATTGCGCAAAAGTCCACCGTGGCCGCCACCGTGACGACCACCAGCGGCAAGAACAAGACGGTCGACACCTTCGCCTTCAGCTACCCGCTGGACGTGGGCTACGTCTACGACGGCGATGCGAACACCCAGAACAGCACCATGGCCCAGGACTTCAGCACCGTGGTGGCGCGAACAGTCAACGGCAAGGCCGTGTTCAACAGCGCCTTCGAGAACAGCCTCACTTCGAAATCCGGCCTCATCTTCAGCAACACCGGTGGCGCCACCCAGCGCGTGGGCCAGGAGGGCACGCAAACAGTCAGCTACAGCGACAACATCGGCAGCTGCTACAAACGCAGCATCGCCACCGCCCTGAACGCCCTCACCTCTGTGGAAGAAGGCACCGGCTGCGCCAAAGGCAACGCCCTGAACTGGCTTGCCCAACCCGACGGCGCGCCGGCGCAGGGCGTGCTCGAACAGGTGACGGCCGACTGAGAGACGGCGAATTCGGCCCACCTCGCGCCGATGCGCTCTATCGCGATGCGGATCTGAGCCGATGTACCTGCTGGAGACTTCCAAGGAACAGCGGCATCGCTGCTCAATCCCTGGGTGCCAGGATGCCGACAGGGCAGCGCCGGGGGCGCCCCGGTTTCCGTCAGGCGGCAAGCGGCAAACCCGCGCTGCGGCGGATTCGCCCACATGCCGGCTCGAATGTTGCTTGGGCTGCCACAGGTAGCTGAAACGTCTGGCATGCACCAAGCGTCATCCCCAAGCTGGGGCAAAAGCCCCGCGCCGCAGGCGTCGAAGCGCATCGTTTGCGCGCGCGATGCCGATGAGCAGGCGCTCGGCCTGGCGCCGCTGGACCAGTCGTACCAGCAGTTGTCAACCGGCCAGTTCTCCGGCAGCCTGCTGTCGGTCGCGGTGGGCGAGGTCACGGTGTTCCGCGAAACACTGAACCGGAGCGTCTACCAGACCGGTCACTCGGATGAGCGCCACATCACCATCGCGGTGGCCCGCGAGCTTTCAGAGCAGGCCTACTGGAACGGCCGCCACATCGGGATAGACGCAGTCGTCGCGTTCACGCCGGGCCGGGAGTTCGAATTGCGCACCCCCTTACATTCGGTCTGCGTCGGGATATCGCTGCCAATGCGCATGCTGCAGTCGCTCGCGCCGGACCTCCCCGGGGAGCGTTGGGTCAGGCACTTCGCCTCGATGGACTGCTGGAGCGATGGCGGCAATGCGAAGTCCGCCCTGGCGGCCCGGCTCGAAGCCACCTGCCTGGAGCCGTCCGGGGCCGAGCCGGATGGGCTGTGCGCCGAGGTCCAGGACCTCACCGAACTCAGCCTCGACTACATCTCCGACGTGCTGGACCGGCACCCGATGTCCGTCCCCAAGCTGCGGGCTGACAGCTATCCACGCATCGTCCGGCACGCCCGTTCCGTGATGATGGAGCGGATGAGCGAGCCGATCTCGATCAGCGACCTGTGCAACGAACTGGGCTGCTCGCGGCGTGCCCTGCAGTATGCATTCGAGAGCATCTTCGACGTCAATCCCGTGGCCTACCTGCGCACGCTTCGGCTCTCTGCGGCACGCAGGGCGCTGACCTCCGCGCGCGGCGGCACGACGGTGCAGGACGTGGCCGCGGCAGTGGGCTTCAATCACCTGCCCCGGTTCGCCAAGGAGTACGCCGGCATGTACGGCGAAAGGCCATCGGAGACGCTGCAGCGCCGCAGTTGAGGTTGTGAGCGCGGTGCCCTGATGCAGGCGCCGCACTGCCGCCGGTTCAGAACAGGTACAGCACCCGCAGGTTGACGCGCATGTTCTCGCGCAGGCCGTTCTCCACTGCGACGTCGCGTGCCAAGGTGCCCAGCAGTTGCGTGTTCGGCGCAACGAAGTAGGAGGTGGTGAGGCGAACTGCCGTGGTGCGCACGCGGTCGCCCTGAGATGTGCCGCCCACCTGGCTCTCGCCGCCCCACAAATGCATCAGACTGACGGCGCCGGACAATGCCGCCGAGGCCTCGTACCGCAGGTGGCCCTGCACCGAGTACAGCGCATCGCGCTGCAGGGTCACGTTGGTGGTCGACCCGCAGGCGGCCCTGCAGCCGTCGTTGTCGCCATGGAAGGTCACGTCTGCGACCCCATCCACGCGCCACCGCGTCGCGAGCGGCCGGGTGTAGGCCGCCTGCAGCGCCAGCTTCCAGCGGTGCTCGCCGAGGTTCAGCGCCTGGTCTGCGTGGTACGAGCCGGTTGGCAGGTAGAGGTATGGCGTGAAGCCGAAGGTCTCGCCGGCGACGGGGTCGATCTTGTACTTGAATGCGGGTGCCAGGATCAAGTCCCCGATACCGGAGGCACTGCCCAGCACCGAGAGATCTCCTGAAGGATTGAGGTGCCCGAATGGCAAAAGCACGTTCGGGTCGACGGTCCAGCGATCATCGATGCGCACCACATGGAGAAAGCGCACGATGCCGACTTCGCTCTTGAGGCGCTGCGAGCCTGCGACCCGTGTGCCATCGACATAGTTCGCATTGCGCTGCGCGTACTGCCCGTACAGGAGAAATGCGTTGGTGCCATCGGGCAGCGCCGTGTAGTCACCGGGATCGGTATCGACCGCGCAGGCCTGATGCGCGCTCAGCGCCAGTGCCAGAGCCGTGGTGGCGATGCGGGTGGTAAGGGCCAAAGATCGTTTGGCAGAGAGACGACAAGCTTCCAATTTCCACTCCTAGCGCCCATTAGCGAGCACGTGGAAATTGTGTTGGCGAGGGCTTGGCGGGCGTTAGCCGGAACCGGCAAGTTTGCGGTCCACAGCTTCTTCAGCGTCCGCCGATGCAGACCAAGCACACCAAGGTTTCACCGGTCAACCACGGGGCAAGGCGCGTCGAGCGCAGGTCTTCGCCGTGGCTGCGCATCAGGCGGCGAGCGGCCCTCGCAAGGCCGCCTGTGCTTGGTCGATCGAGAGCAGCTTCTCTCGCGGTTTGCCGCCGGCCTCGCCTCGGACTTTCTCGATGCGGTCGAGGGCGTGCCAATCGGCATGCGTCAACGTCTGCAGGCCTCGTTGCCTGAACAGTGCGTGCAGGTCGCCACCGCGCAGGCGCGCAGCGTCATCGAGCAACTGAGGCAGCCGCTGCAACAGCGACCGCACGGTGGCCTCCGCATCGGCGCGGTTCGTGCCAATGATCCCCGTCGGGCCGCGCTTGGCCCAGCCCGCAACGAACAGGCCGGGCACCTCACGCCCGTCCAGGCCCAGCACCTGGCCGGCGTCGTGCTGAACGAAGCCGGCGTCACTGTAGGCCGGCATGCCGGCCAGCCGCCTGCAGGAGAAGCCCACGCAGCTGACCGCGATGCCGCAGGGGATCGTGGTGGTGGCGGTGGCTTCGTCCTTTGTGCGTGCCTCACCCGGAGCGGACGGCCGCAGCGCCACCGCTGTGACCGGCCCCTTGCCGACAAAGGCTGCGGGCACGACGTTGAACCACAGGTTCACGGTCACACGGCTGGTGTCGGCAGCGTCCGGGACGGCAGTTGCGTGGGCCTTCAGCCACTGCGCCACCCGGGCCGCATCGGCACTGGCGCTGCCGGCCCATGCGGCATCGCCGAGCGCATCCAGTTGCGGCATGCAGATGCGCACATTGGGTAGATCGGCGAGTTGCCTGAACTCCCGGAAGGTGAACTTCACATTGCCGGGTCCACCACGGCCCAGCAGGTGCACTTCGCGGATGCGGCGCCTGCGGAATTCCTGCAGCATCGGCTCGGGGATGTCCGAGACCTCCAGGTCCTCGATGGCGCGCGCCAGCAGGCGACACACGTCGAGCGCAACATTGCCGTTGCCGACGATCACCGCACTCGACACGGCCAGGTCAGGCCCCAGCGCAGCATGGTCAGGATGCCCGTTGTACCAGCCGACGAACTCGGCCGAGGTGAAAACCTGCCGCAGCGACTCGCCAGGCACGCCGATCTGGCGGCCGACCGCACTGCCGGTGGCCAGCACCACGGCATGGCAGCGCTCCCGGATCTCGTCGAGCGGCACATCGCCACCCACATCGACGCCGGCGTGCAGGAACACGCGCTCGTCCGACACGATCTGGTCGAACACAGCGGTGACCTGCTTGAGCTTCTGATGGTCCGGCGCAACGCCGTAGCGCACCAGGCCATGCGGGGCCAGCGTGCGCTCGATGAGGTGCACCTCGCACCCGGGAACCTCGCGCAGCAGCGCCTCGACCGAATAGAAGCCGCTCGGGCCGGCACCGATGACCGCGAACGTGGGGCTGGTGCGCTGCATCCCGGTCACGTCAGTGCCCCAATTCGGCCCGGCGCTGCGCAGCGGTCGGCAGCGGCGCGGCCCGCTCGCGCACGCCGGGCAGCAGCTTGGCCTGCGCACGATTCGTCTCGATCCACACCTCCTGCCCGGGCGACAGATCGAAGCTGTCGACGATTGCATGCACGGGACACAGCGGAACGCAAGCCCCGCAGTCCACGCAGAGGTCGGGCTCGATGTAGAGCCGGCTGCCATCACCACGGAAACAGGCGACCGGGCAGACCGTGACGCACTCCGTGAACCTGCATTGCTCGCAGTTCTCCGTCACAACATGGGTCATTCCAATGATTCCTTCAAGACTGTCGAAAGTGCTGTGATGCGCGAGGCGATTCAGGCCAGGCTCACATCCACCAGGTTGTCGGAGAAGGTCGGCGCGCGGCCGAGATCGGCGAAGGCGGTCGGGTTCAAGGCAGCCGGCGTCGCATGCGAGCGGGTCTTGTCCAGCCAATGACCCAGCGGCGCCACCACCACGCCTGGCATCGCGTCTTCGGTGACGCGCGCGATGGCGGTGAACGCGCCGCGGGTGTTGTGCACCTTGATCACCGCGTTGTGGGCGATGCCGCGCGGCGTCGCGTCCTGCGGATTGATCATCACGAACTGCTCACCCTGGTGCGCAAACTGGCGTTTGAGGTTGGGGTAGTTCGAGTTGATGAACGCATGGCTCTTGGGCGACATCATCGACAGCGGGAACTTCGCGGCCAGCTCTGGCGTCTTCGCCGCCGATTCATGCCTGGCGTGATACGTCGGAAGCGCCTCGACCGGGCTGCCATCCTGGTGGTCGTTGGAGCCTTGCCGGAACACCGGCACCACGAAGTTGCCGCCCGCCGCCATCGAGGCCTTGAGCTCCACCTTGCCCGACGGCGTCGGGAAGTTGCCTTCGGCGTGCGGCGCAAACGCTTGCGCCTCGGGCAGGTTGAGCCGCATGTAGCCGGTGATGCGCAAGGTCTCCAGCGTGATGCCGGCAAGCGCTGGCGCGTCCCACAGCATCGCGTCCTGCATGATCTGTTCGTCGTCGCGGTAAAAGAACGGATCGTCGAAGTCCATCGCCTTCGCGAGCCGCCGGAACAGCTCCGAATTGCTGACCGCTTCACCCATCGGCTCGATCGCCTGCGTGTTGTGCGTGAGGTAGAAGTGGCCCCAGGAGAACATCAGGTCGACCTGTTCGGCCTGGGTGGTGGCGGGCAGCAGCAGGTCCGCGTAGCGGGCCGTGTCGGTGATGAAGTGTTCGCTGACGACGGTGAACAGATCCTCGCGTGACAGCCCCTTCAGCAGCGCCGCCTGGTCGGGCGCAACCACCACGGGATTGCTGTTGTAGACGAACAGCGACTGCACCGGCGTGTCCAGCGGCAGATCGCCGGTGAGGGCGCGGCCCAGGTGCCACTGGTTGATCACCCGCGTGCCGGGCGTGATGAAGTCGGCTCTGTGCAGGCCGGCCCAGTTGATGGGGAAGGCCCACAGCGGCAGCTGCAGGATGCCGCCGCCAGGCCTGCGCCAGGCCCCCACCAGGGCCGGCAGGCTGGTCAAGGCCCGCACCAGCTGGCCGCCGCCGGCCGAACGTTCGATGCCCACCCCGATGCGGATCGCGGCCGGCTGCGTGGCGGCGTACTCGCGGGCCAGGGTGCGGATCACCTCTGCATCGACCCCGGTCTCGGCGGCCGCGAATTCGGGCGTGTAGGGCTGGACATGCGCCTTCAGGTCTTCGTAGCCGACGGTGTACTGGTCCACGTAGTCCCGATCCACCAGGCCCTCGTTGACGATGACGTGCATCAGCGCCAGCGCCAGCGCCGCGTCGGTGCCGGGCTTCACGCGGATGTGCTGGTCGGCCAGCAGGGCGCCCTTGGTGCGCACCGGATCGATGACGATCACCTTGGCGCCGTTGCGCTGCGCCTTCTCCACGAACGGCCACATGTGCGCGTTGGTGCTGAGCATGTTGCAGGCCCACAGGATGATGAGCTTCGAATGCTGGAAGCTCTCCGGGTCCATGCCCGGCGTCGGGCCCACCGTCATGATGTAGGCGGTGCAGGCACCCGAGTCGCAGAACGTGCGTTCCGAGACCGTCGCGCCGAGCTTGTTGAAGAAGGGATCGCCGACGGTGAGCCCGTTGACCAGCCCCTGCGTGCCCAGGTAGCTGTACGGCAGGATGGCAGTGGGGCCGTGCTCGGCGATGATGCTGCGCCAGCGCGTCGCGATCGTGGAAAGCGCCTCCTGCCAGCTGATGCGTTCGAACACCCCGGCACCCTTGGGACCGACCCGGCGCATCGGGTAAAGCACCCGCTCGGCGTGGTTCACGCGCTCTTCGTAGTGGTTCGTCTTGGCGCAAAGCCGGCCCTGCGTGAACGGGTGGGACGCGTTGCCTTCGACGCCCGTGACCTTGCCGTCCCTGGTCTTCACCATCATCGAACAGGTGTCGGGGCAGTCATGGGGACATGCCCCCAAAACAGTGCGTTCCTGGCCTGGGGCGGTGTCAGTGCTCATCGATCTCTCCGGCTGCGGGTGCGTGGCATGTGCCATTCCAGCACCAGGGCACCCGGCAGTGTTAGCCAGAATCGGCAACTTGCGTTCACAACCTGTTAGAACCGCCTGCGCCGGCCGGCCGCCAGGATAGGCGAGGGCCACCCACGGTCAAGCAGCAGCCGCCACGGCCCGGCCGCGGCGAAACAGCGGCGAGCAAGCGCCGCTTCAGCCCGCCACCACCGCCACGCCCCGAATCTGCCCGGCCTTGGTGGACGACGGCGGCTTCGGGTAGCGCTGCGGCAGGTAGCGGTGCATCAGCTCGGCTTCGCGGGCGCGGGCGAGCGCCACGTTCGCCAGCTTGATGTGGCCGTAGCCGCGCATGCTCATGGGCACCGCCGCAATCTGGGCGGCGAGTGCCTGCTTGTCCACCGCCAGGCCTGCTATCAGTTCCTGGGTGCGGGCCTCGAACTGGCCAATCAGCTGCCGCTCCATGCGGCGCTCTTCGGTGTAGCCGAAGAGGTCCAGCGCGGTGCCGCGCAGCGCCTTGCCCTTGGCCAGCAGGCGCATGGCCGGCAGCATCCAGGCGTCCAGCCGGATCTTGCGCGGGGCCTGGCCGTTTTTCGGGCGGGACAACAGCGGCGGCGCCATGTGGAATTCGAGTTGCAGCTCGCCCTCGAACTGCTCGCTGAGCTTGCGGCGGAAATTGCCGTCGGTGTAGAGCCGGGCGACTTCGTATTCGTCCTTGTAGCTCATCAGCTTGAGCAGGCTGCTGGCCACCGCGCGGGTGACCGGCAGGCTGGCATCGCCACCTGCCAGGACTGCCTCGGCCTGGCGCACGCGCTGCACCGTGGCCTCGAAGCGGCGGGCCCAGGCATCGTTCTGGTAGCCCGAGAGATGCGCCACGGCGCGCGCGACCAGCGCGTCGACGGACTCGTCAAGAGGCACCTCTGTTGCGCCACTGCGCAAGGCTTTCAGGCCTTGCGGATCGGCCGCGGCCAGGCGGCCCAGCGAGAAGGCCAGCAGGTTGGATTCGACAGCCACCGCGTTCAGCGCTATGGCCTTGGTCAGCGCGGCCAGGCTGATGGGCACCAGGCCGCGCTGCCAGGCGTAGCCCATGGCGAGGATGTTGGAGGTGATGGTGTCGCCCAGGAAGTCTTCGGCCAGCGCCTGGGCGTCGAAGGTCTCGACCTGTTCGTCACCGGCGACAAAACGCATCTTCTCCAGCAGCAGGTCGACCTTGAGGCTGGAATCCGGGTTGCGCAGCGACTCGGCCACGGGGATCTGGTGCGTGTTGGCCAGAATGCGGGTGCGGCCGTGGCGCACGGTCTGCAGCGCGTCCGGCGAGGCGCCGACGACCACGTCGCAGGCCAGGATGGCGTCGGCCTGCTGGGTGTCGATGCGCACCTGGTTCAGCCGCTCGGGCACGTCGGCCAGGCGCACGAAGCTCAGCACCGCGCCGCCTTTCTGCGCAAAGCCCATGAAGTCCAGCACGCTGGCGCGCTTGCCTTCCAGGTGCGCGGCCATCGCAATCACCGCGCCCACGGTGACCACCCCGGTGCCGCCGACGCCGGTGACCAGCAAGTCGTACGGCGCGGCCCAGCTGTGTTCGGCCGGGTGCGGCAGCGCTTCGACACGGGCCAGGAACGCCGCCTTGCCGGTGCTCAGCGCTCCCGCGCGCTTGCGCAGCTTGCCGCCAGTGACGCCGACGAAGCTGGGGCAGAAGCCCTTGGCGCAGGAGTAGTCCTTGTTGCAGTTGCTCTGGTCGATCTTGCGCTTGCGGCCCAGCTCGGTTTCCAGCGGCAGCACGGCCACGCAGTTGCTCTGCACCGTGCAGTCGCCACAGCCTTCGCACACCGCCTCGTTGATGAACAGGCGCCTGGCCGGATCGACCATCTCGCCCTTCTTGCGGCGGCGGCGCTTCTCGGCCGCGCAAGTCTGTTCGTAGATCAGCACGGTGACGCCGGCCACCTCGCGCAAGCGGCGCTGCACGGCGTCCAGCTCGGCGCGGTCGTGGAACTCGGTGCCGGCGGGGAAGCGCTCGCGCATCTCGTCGTACTTGGCTATGTCGTCGCTGACGACCACGACCTGCTTGACGCCTTCGCTTTCCATCTGGCGCGCAATCGCGTCCACGCTGATCACGCCGTCCACCGGCTGGCCGCCGGTCATCGCCACCGCGTCGTTGAACAGGATCTTGTAGGTGATGACCGCCTTGGCCGCGACCGCCTGGCGCACCGCCAGGTAGCCCGAGTGGTAGTAGGTGCCGTCGCCCAGGTTCTGGAAGACGTGCGGCACCTTGGTGAACATCGAATGCGAGATCCAGTCCACGCCCTCGCCGCCCATCTGGATCAGGCCTTCGGTGTCGCGGTTCATCCAGTTGGCCATGAAGTGGCAACCGATGCCGGCACGGGCCGTTGATCCTTCAGGTACCTTCGTGCTGGTGTTGTGCGGGCAGCCTGCGCAGAAGTACGGCAGGCGCTTGACCGTGTCGCCGCCGTTGGACAGCAGCGGCGGTGGCGTGAAATCCCGCACATGGCGCAAGTGGTCGCCAAAACGGGCCTCGCCGAAATGCTCGGCCAGCCAGTGCGCGGTGATTTCGATCAGCCGCGATGGCCGCAGCTCGCCCAGCGCCGAGACCAGCGGCTTGCCGTCGCGGTCGTGCTTGCCGACCAGGGCCGGGCGCGCGTCGGCCGGCGCGTTGTAGAACAGGTCGCGCAGCTGCGTCTCAACGACCGCGCCCTTCTCCTCGACGATCAGGATCTCCTTCAGGCCCTGCGCAAAGGCCTTGACCCGCGTCGTCTCGATGGGGAAGCTCAGGCCCACCTTGTAGAGCCGCACGCCGGCCTCGGCCAGCATTTCGGGCGAGATCTCCAGCCGGCGCAACACTTCCATCAGGTCGTAGTGCGCCTTGCCGCAGGTGATGATGCCCACCGTGGCATGCGGGCTCGCTATGACGTGGCGGTCGATGCTGTTGACCTTGGCGAATGCGGCCGTCGCCTGCAGCTTGGCGGCCATGCGGGCCTCGATGGCCAGCGAGGGCAGGTCCGGCCAGCGGATGTGCAGGCCATCGGCTGGCGGCTGGTAGCCGGTGGCGGCGGTGACGCTGGCCGCATCGACCCAGGCCGCGGCGCGGGCGTTGACCAGGTCCAGGTCCACCGTGGCGCCGCTCTCCACCACTTCCGACAGCGCGGCCATGCCGACCCAGGCGCCCGAGTAGCGCGACAGCTCGTAGCCGTAAAGGCCAAACTCCAGGTACTCGGCCACGCTGGCCGGCTGCAGCACCGGCATGCCCCAGGCCTGGAAGGCCTGGTCGCTCTGGTGCGGCATCGAAGACGACACGCAGCCGTGGTCGTCCCCCGCCACCACCAGCACGCCGCCGCGCGGCGATGAGCCAAACGCGTTGCCATGCTTGAGCGCATCGCCCGCGCGGTCCACGCCCGGGCCCTTGCCGTACCACATGCCGAACACGGCATCCACCGTGCGCTCCGGGTCCAGCTCCACGCGCTGCGTGCCCAGCACCTGTGTGGCGCCCAGTTCTTCGTTGATGGCCGGCACGAAGCGGATGCCGGCTTCGGTGAACTTCTTGCCGGCCTTCCAGATGGCCTGGTCCACCATGCCCAGCGGCGAGCCGCGGTAGCCGCTGATGAAGCCTTGCGTGTTCAGGCCGCGGGCCGCGTCGCGCTGGCCTTGCATGACCAGCAGGCGCACCAGCGACTGGGTGCCGGTGAGGAAAACGACTCCGTCCTTGGCCCACAGGTTGTCGGACAGGCGGTAGTCGGGGCGGCGGATGGGGGAAGCGGAACCAATGCTCATGCAGAATTGTTCTTCTCACAGCGGAGGAGAATCTTCTTCATTGCACAGGGGTTCCCCCGTGTTCGGAGAATTTCCTTCTCACCAATCACCCATCACGCGAAAAAGCCGCTTCGAGGAGCGGCTTGGGGAGGAGAAAGGCGCCGATCGCGCCCGCTTCAATCGTCCAGCAGTGACAGGTCGCGCACGGCGCCCTTGTCGGCCGACATGACCAGCTTGGCGTAGGCCTTCAAGGCCGCCGACACCTTGCGCGGACGCGGCTGGGCCGGCTTCCAGCCCTTGGCGTCCTGCGCGGCGCGGCGCGTGGCCAGTTCCTCGTCGGACAGCAGCACGTTGATCGTGCGGGCCGGGATGTCGATGCGGATGCGGTCGCCGTTGCGCACCAGGCCGATGGCGCCACCGGCCGCCGCTTCGGGCGAGCAGTGGCCGATGGACAGGCCCGAGGTGCCGCCTGAGAAACGGCCATCGGTCAGCAGCGCGCAGGCCTTGCCCAGGCCCTTGGACTTGATGTAGCTCGTGGGGTAGAGCATTTCCTGCATGCCGGGGCCGCCCTTGGGGCCTTCGTAGCGCACGATGACCACATCGCCAGCCTTGACCTGGTCGGCCAGGATGTTCTCGACCGCCTCGTCCTGCGACTCGGTGACGTGCGCCTTGCCCTCGAAGACCAGGATGCTGTCGTCCACGCCGGCCGTCTTGACCACGCAGCCGTCGAGGGCGATGTTGCCGGTCAGCACGGCCAGGCCGCCTTCCTTGGAGAAGGCATGTGCGTACGAGCGGACGCAGCCTTCGGCGCGGTCCAGGTCCAGGCTGGGCCAGCGGGTTTCCTGGCTGAAGGCCACCTGCGTCGGGATGCCGGCGGGGCCGGCCATGTAGAAGCGGCGCACGTCGGGGTCGGTGGTCTGCGCGATGTCCCACTGGGCCAGCGCTTCCTTCATCGTCGGCGTGTGCACCGTGGGCACGTCGGTGTGCAGCTTGCCTGCGCGGTCCAGCTCGCCGAGGATGGCCATGATGCCGCCGGCGCGGTGCACGTCCTCGATGTGGTACTTGTTGGTGTTGGGTGCCACCTTGCACAGCTGCGGCACGGTGCGCGAGAGGCGGTCTATGTCGGCCATGCCGAAGTCGATCTCGGCCTCGCGGGCGATGGCCAGCAGGTGCAGGATGGTGTTGGTCGAGCCGCCCATCGCGATGTCCAGCGTGATCGCGTTTTCGAAGGCCTTGAAGCCGACCGAGCGCGGCAGCACACGGGCGTCGTCCTGCTCGTAGTGCTGCCGGGTGATCTCGACGATGCGGCGGCCGGCGCGCCTGAACAGCATCTCGCGGTCCGCGTGGGTGGCCACCACGGTGCCGTTGCCCGGCAGCGAGAGGCCCAGCGCCTCGGTCAGGCAGTTCATCGAATTGGCGGTGAACATGCCCGAGCAGGAGCCGCAGGTGGGACAGGCGGAGCGCTCGACCTCGGCGACTTCGGCGTCCGAATACTTCGCGTCGGCCGCGATCACCATCGCGTCGATCAGGTCCAGCTTCTTGAACTCCATGACCTTGGTGACCGGGTTGGCCAGCTTGGTCTTGCCGGCCTCCATCGGGCCGCCGGAGACGAAGATCACCGGGACGTTGAGCCGCATCGCGGCCATCAGCATGCCGGGCGTGATCTTGTCGCAGTTGGAGATGCAGACCATCGCGTCGGCACAGTGCGCGTTGACCATGTACTCGACCGAGTCCGCGATGATGTCGCGGCTGGGCAGCGAATACAGCATGCCGTCGTGGCCCATGGCGATGCCGTCGTCCACCGCGATGGTGTTGAATTCCTTGGCGACGCCGCCGGCCGCCTCGATCTCGCGGGCGACGAGCTGGCCCAGGTCCTTCAGGTGCACGTGGCCGGGCACGAACTGGGTGAACGAATTGACCACCGCGATGATGGGCTTGGCGAAGTCCTCGTCTTTCATGCCGGTGGCGCGCCACAGGGAGCGGGCCCCGGCCATGTTGCGGCCGGCGGTGGAGGTCTTGGAACGGTATGCGGGCATCGTGCTTGCTGAAAAGGGTCGCTGCAAAGAAGGCTGGCCACAGGGATAAGGCCTCACTTGCGCCCGTGCAAACAACCTCTTGAGCCGTGCCCTGGGCAAACAATGGCAATTGTCCACCACGCGTTGCCAGAGCAGCCCGGCCGCGTCGCCGTCAGCCGCCCGCCCCGTCCAGGCGACGCGCCCGCTGCAGGCGCCACGCCTCGTCGGGAAGGGTGGGATCGAAAACCTGCTCTGCCGTCGTGCCGGTCTCGCGCAACCGGGTGTCCAGCGCCACGCGCTTGTCGAACACGAAACACTCGCCCTGCCAATCGCGCTCGGCATCGGGCAGGCTTTGGAAGTAGTTCAGGATGCCGCCGTCCAGCTGCCACACATCCAGCCCCTGGCTGCGCAGCCACGGCGCCGTCTTGTCGCAGCGAATGCCGCCGGTGCAGTACATGGCCACCGGCCGGCCGGCGGCTCGCCAGGCCGGTGCTTGCGCCTGCACGTAGGCGACAAAGTCGCTGAAGTTGTGCACCTGCGGATCGACCGCGCCACGGAAATGGCCGAGGCGGAACTCGAAGTGGTTGCGGTTGTCCAGCAGCACCACGTCGTCCCGCGCCAGCAGCGCGCGCCAGGCCTCTGGCGACAGGTGACTGGCGTCGCGCTCGTCCGGTGGCGGCAGCGCAGCTGCCGGGTCCTGCGGCAAACCCAGCGCCACGATCTCCGGCTTGACGCTGACCTTGAGCCGGCCGAACGGCGGCGTGGCGCATTCGCTGTGCTTGAACGGCATGCCGCGAAACGCGCCCGCCAGCACGTCCGCCTGCTGCAGCGCCGCCTCGAAGGCCGCCACCGCTTGCAGCTCACCCGCAACAGTGCCGTTGATGCCTTCCGCTGCCACCAGGATGCTGCCTTGCAGCGCATGCGCCAAGCTGCGCAGCTGCACTGCCGCAGCCTGGGGGTCGGACAGCGGCACGAAGCGGTAGAAGGCGCTGTGCAGCAGCGAGGCGGAGGGCGTGCTTGTCATGCGCCCAATTGTCGCGGCGCGGCGCACGCCAGGGCTGCCACCACGCCAAAGACAGCCGGCGGCCCTGGTACATACCCGCTACTTGCCGACGGCTCAGCTGCTGTGAAATACGGCCGCCCGCGAGTTGTACGATGACTGACGATGTGCGGAGCGACCCACCGCGCATCCCGCGCTTCATCAAAACTCGAACAGCGGCACATTCATGCGCAAAGCATTGCTCGGCGGTCTTTTCCTGGCCACATGGATGGGCGCATGGCCGGCGTCCGCGCAGACCCAGCTCCGCGCGTGGAACACCCACCCGGACGGTTATCCGGTGACCGAGGCCATGAAAAGCTTCATCCACGAGGTCGAGCTGGGCACCAAGGGCGCCATCAAGATCGAGCTGTTTTCCAACGCAGCGCTGGGCGACCAGGCCAAGGCCGTGACGATGTTCAAGGCCGGCGAAATCGACGTGGCCGAGTTCAACTCGGCGCCGCTGTCCGAAGCGGCGCCCGGCTTGAAGGCCTACAACCTGCCCTTCCTGTTCATCGACGCGGCCCACATGTTTCGCTTCCTCGACGGTGCCGCCGGTGAGCGCCTGGCCGAGAAGTTGAGGGCCTCCGGCTTTGTCGTGCTGGGCTGGTACAACGGCGGCGCCCGTTCGTTCTTCTGTGCCAACAAGCTGATGACGCGGACGGAAGATTTCGCGGGGCAGAAGATCCGCGTGCAGCAATCCGAGGCCTACATCGAGATGGTCAAGCTGCTCGGCGCCACCCCGGTGGTGCTGCCCTACAAGGACGTGCTGGACGGCCTGCAGAAAGGCACCGTGGACTGCGCCGAAGGCAACATGGTGTCCTACGAATCCACCGGCCAGTACAAGGCCGCCAAGTACATGCTGCTGGACAGCCACATGGTGTCACCCGAAGCCCTGGTCGTCTCCACCAAGCTGTGGGACAAGCTCAGCCCGCAGGACCGGGTCGTGTTCCAAAAGGCGGGCAAGAGTTCTGCCCTGTTGATGCGCGAGCTGTGGGACAAGCGGGTCGTCACCGCTCGCGCCGCCGTGACCAAGGACGGCGCCCAATTCGCGAACGTGATCGACTTTTCACCCTACGTTCGCAGGATGTCCCCGCTGTACAGCAAATACATGGCCGACCCAGCCGTGCGGGGCGAGTTGCTGGAGATCATCAGCAACAAATAGGCATGTGAACAGGGCATGTGGTCCCACACTGCAGCGGTGGTGCTGGCGACAGCCGCCCGCGAAATGCCGCGCCAGGCTCACTCCACCGTTACGCTTTTCGCCAGGTTGCGCGGCTTGTCCACATCCGTCCCTCGCGCCACCGCCGTGTGATACGCCAGCAACTGCAGTGGCACCACGTGCAGGATGGGGCTCAGAGCGCCGTAGTGCTCGGGCATGCGGATGACGTGCAGGCCTTCGGCGTTGGTGATGCGGGTGTCGGCGTCGGCGAAGACGTAGAGTTGGCCGCCGCGGGCGCGGACTTCCTGCAGGTTGCTCTTGAGCTTCTCCAGCAGTGCGTCGTTCGGGGCCACGGTGACCACCGGCATTTCGGAGGTGACCAGCGCCAGCGGGCCGTGCTTGAGCTCGCCTGCGGGGTAGGCCTCGGCGTGGATGTAGCTGATCTCCTTGAGCTTCAGCGCGCCTTCGAGGGCGATGGGGTAATGCAGGCCGCGACCGAGGAAAAGGGCGTTTTCCTTGCGGGCGAAGGCCTCGGCCCAGGCCACGACTTGCGGCTCCAGCGCGAGCACGGCCTGCAGCGCGGCGGGCAGGTGGCGCATGGCCTTGAGGTGCGCGGCCTCCTGCGCTTCCGTCAGGTGACCGCGCACTTGTGCGAGCGCCAGCGTGAGCAGGAACAGGCCGGCGAGCTGGGTGGTGAAGGCCTTGGTGCTGGCCACGCCCACTTCCACGCCGGCGCGCGTGATGTAGGCCAGCTTGCATTCGCGCACCATCGCGCTGGTGGCCACGTTGCAGATGGTCAGCGTGTGCGGCATGCCGAGCGAGCGGGCGTGCTTCAGCGCGGCCAGCGTGTCGGCCGTCTCGCCGCTCTGGCTGATGGTGACGACGAGGGTGCGCGGGTCCGGCACGCTGTCGCGGTAGCGGTATTCGCTGGCGATCTCGACGCTGGTGGGGATCTTCGCGATGCTCTCCAGCCAGTACTTGGCGGTGGAGCCGGAGTAATAGCTGGTGCCGCAGGCGAGGATCAGCACGCGGTCCACTTCCTTGAAGACCTTGTACGCGCCGTCGCCAAACAGCTCGGGCGTGATGCCGGCCACGCCTTCGAGCGTGTCGGCAATGGCGCGCGGCTGCTCGAAGATTTCCTTTTGCATGTAGTGGCGGTACGGGCCCAGCTCGGCGGCGCCGGTGTGGGCCTGCACGATGCGCACTTCGCGCGGCACCGGGCGGAACTGGCCATGCTCGTCCCTGGCGACGATCCAGTGCTTGCCGATCTGGATGTCGACCACGTCGCCCTCTTCGAGGTAGACGATGCGGTCGGTGACGCCCGCCAGCGCCATCGCGTCGGACGCCAGGTAGTTGGCGCCGCCGCTGGCTTCGGTGCCGAGGCCCAGGATCATCGGCGAGCCTTCGCGGGCGCCGACCACGCGGTGCGGCTCGTCGCGGCAGAAGACGGCGATGGCGTAGGCGCCCTTCAGGCGCAGCACGGCGCGCTGCACGGCGTCGAACAGGTCGCCGTCGTAGAGGTGGTGCACCAGGTGGGCAATGACCTCGGTGTCGGTCTGGCTCTCGAAGGCGTAGCCCTTGGCCTTCAGCTCGTCGCGCAACTGCTCGTGGTTCTCGATGATGCCGTTGTGGACCAGCGCGATGACGCCACTGCGCCCCTGCGAGGCGGTCCCGCTGGAGAAGTGCGGGTGCGCGTTGTGCACCACCGGCGCGCCGTGCGTGGCCCAGCGGGTGTGGGCGATGCCGGTGCCGCTGGCCACGCCGTCGGTGTCGATCTGCTGCTGCAACTCGGCCACGCGGGCGGTCGAGCGGGTGCGACGCAGTTCGCCGTCCTGGTAGACCGCCACGCCGCAGGAGTCATAACCGCGGTACTCCAGCCGTTGCAGGCCTTGCACGAGGACGGGGACGATGTTGTGGTGGCTGACTGCGCCGACGATGCCGCACATGGGGTGCTCGCTTTCTGTGAGGGAACGAGGCGAATCGTAGGCCTGGGAACACAACAGAAGCTTGCTAGATCGATACCAATGTGAAATATTCAGTCACTACTGATTGATGATGGCCGAATATTTCAAAGTGAATGCATCAGAGAATTTTTCCGTCACGCTGGACGCCATTGACTGGCGCCTGCTGGACCTGCTGCAGGCCGACGCCAGCCTCACCAACCAGGCACTGGCAGAGGCCGCGCATGTGTCACCTGCTACCGCACTGCGACGCGTGAAGCGGCTGCGCGAGCTGGGCGTGATCGAGCGCTTTACTGCGCTGCTGGCACCCGCCTTCGCCGGCCGCGGACTGCAGGCCATCTGCGAGGTGACGCTGGATCGCCAGGGCGCCGAGCACCTGGACGCCTTCGAGGCGCGCGCGCTCGCCTTCGACGGCGGCGCCGCGAGCGTGCTTCAGCAATGCTGGCGCGTCTCGCCCGGGCCGGATTTCGTGTTGGTGACCTGGGCGGCCGACATGCCGGCCTTCCTGGCGCTGACGCAATCGCTGTTCACGCAGGACGCCAACGTGCGCAACGTGAAGAGCTTTTTCGCAGTGAAGCGGGCGAAGTTCGACCCACGAATGCCTGCGCCCGCGCCAGCCTGATCAGGCCATCGCCTTCGGAATTGGCGGTGTGAACTGCAGGCTGCCGGCAATGCGGTTCCAGGCATTGATTGCACCGATGGAAGTCGTCAGCAGCGCAATTTCCTTTTCGCTGAACTGCGTCTGCAGCTCGCCGTAGGCCGCGTCGGCGATGGGCCGGCCAGCCATCAGCGTGAGCGCTTCGGTCCATTGCAGCGCGGCTCGTTCGCGGGCGGTGTAGACGCTGCCGGCTTCACGCCAGGTGGCGACCAAGTCCAGCTTGGGCGCCGGTACACCCAGTTTGCGGGCCAGGTTCAGGTGGAACTGCAGGCAGAAGGCGCAGCCGTTGAGCTGCGAGGCGCGCACCTTCAGCAGCTCGGTCAAGGACTTGTCCAGCCCGCCTTCGTCGACCGCCTGGCCGAGCGCGCGCAAGGCCTTGATGACCTCCGGCGCATGGGTTTCGAAACCGGCCCAGGCTATGCGCGGGCCGTGGGAATCCTGGGATGAAGTGCTCATGCCCGAACGATAGCCAGTTTCACGACACGCGCTTGTATCCGCCCGGCACGCCGCGCGGCGACAGCACCCATTGCCAGAGCTGGATGTCGCGCGCGCGGAAGGCGCCGGCGCAGCTCAGCAGGTAGTAGCGCCACATGCGGTGGAAGCGTTCGCCCAGGCGTTCGGCAAAGCGCGGCCACGCGGCTTCGAAGCGCTGGTGCCAGCACATCAGCGTGTGGTCATAGTCGGCGCCGAAGTTATGCAGGTCCTCGACGACGAAATGCGGCTCGGCGCTGCGCCCGATGCGCGCAATGCTGGGCAGCTCACCGTTGGGGAACACATAGCGGTGGACCCACGGGTCGGTGCCGTGCGCGCTGTCGTTGCGGCCGATGGTGTGCAGCAGGAACAGTCCGTCTTCGGCCAGGCAGCGGCGGGCCACGGCCATGTAGGTGCCAGCGTTCTTGTGGCCCACGTGCTCGAACATGCCCAGGCTGACGATGCGGTCGAAGCGCTCGTCGAGCTGCCGATAGTCCTGCAGCCGGAACTCGACCGGCAGCCCTTCGCACAGCTGCTGGCCCAGCGCCACCTGCTCGGCCGAGACGGTGACGCCCACGCAGCGCACGCCGTATCGCTCGGCCGCGAATTTCATGAAGCTGCCCCAGCCGCAGCCAATGTCCAGCACCCGCATGCCCGGCTTCAGGCCCAGCTTGCGGCAGACCAGGTCCAGCTTGGCTTCCTGCGCGGCGTCCAGCGCAGCTGGCGCCACCCCCGGCTGGCCGCCCCAGTAGGCACAGGTGTAGGTCATGCGCGGGTCCAGCATGGCCTGGTAGAAGTCATTGCCCAGGTCGTAATGCTGCTCGCCGACCTGGAAGGCACGGCGCGGATTCTGCAGGTTCAAGAGCTTGGCCTTCAGCCCGTGCCACAACACCGGCCAGGGTGTGACCCGCTGGTCCAGCCTGGCCTTGAGCAGGCGCTCGAACAGCTGGTCCAGCCGGTCCGCCACCCACCAGCCGTCCATGTAGGCCTCGCCCAGGCCGAGCGAGCCTTCGGCCAGCACGCGCTGCGGCAATTGCTCGAACTGCGCGGCAGCGCCCGGCGCCGGGCGGATGTCCCAGGGCCGATCGCCGCCCAGGCGCACATCGGCCAGTTTCAGCAGGCTTTGCAGCGCATCGCGCGCACCTGCGGTGCCCCTGGCTCGCCCGGCGGACGAGCCCTTGTCCAGCAATTCCCCATCCATGCTTTGGAACCTCGCGCTTGGTCGGAGGCCGCAGGCCAGGACGACTCGCTCAGTGCTTCACATGGCACGGGCGGGGCGGCGCGCGGCTGATGTCACGGAAGGAAAAACCTTAGCGCCTGCATCGCACCGAGACATTGCCGGCGATGAAAACCAATGCAATGAAAAGGGGATTCGGCCTATTTCTTGAGGATGACCAAGCCCTTCAGGTACTCGCCCTCGGGGAAACACACCGTCGTCGGATGGTCCGGTGCGGCTTCCAGGCGCTGCAGCAGGTAGCCGTCAGCCGGCGCGTCCATGCCGGCACCGGCGACGATCTTGTGGAACAGGTCGGCGCTGATGCCGCCGGAGCAGCTGAAGGTCAACAGCAAGCCACCGGGCGCCAGCAGCTTGAAGGCCAGCCGGTTGATGTCCTTGTAGGCGCGGCTGGCGCGCTCGGCATGCGCAGCAGTGGGCGCAAACTTCGGTGGGTCGAGCACAATGGCGTCGAACTGTTTGCCTTCCTGCAGGCACTGGCGCAGCGTGGCGTTCACGTCGGCGTCCAGCGCAGTGTGGCGTGCCGGATCGAAGCCATTCAGCGCGACGTGGGCGGTGGCGCGGGCCAGCGACGGGCCGGAGGAGTCGACGCTGGTGACCTCGGCGGCGCCGCCGGCCAGCGCAGCGATGGAGAAGCCGCCGGTGTAGCTGTAGCAGTTCAGCACACGCTGGCAGCCGAACTGGCGCACCAGGCGGGCGAACAGCGCGCGGTTCTCGCGCTGGTCCAGGTAGTAGCCGGTCTTGTGGCCCTCGGCCACGTCCAGCGTGAGCTGGATGTCGTGCTCGCGCAGCGTGACGCCGGTGTCGCCCTCGCCGCGCAGCCAGCCGGTCACCTCGGGCAGGCCTTCGAGTTCACGCACGTTCACGTCGGAGCGCTCGTACAGCCGGGTGCAGCCCAGCGCCGCGGTTTCGGCCAGCAGCGCATCGGCAATCACCGCTTTCCAGCGCTCGCTGCCGGCCGAGAGGAACTGCGCGCTGAGGATGTCGCCGTAGCGGTCCACCACCAGGCCGGGCAGGCCGTCGGCCTCGCCGTGCACCAGGCGCACGCCATTGCTGGCCACCGCCAGGCGCTGGCGCATGGCAACCGCGGCGCGGATGCGGCGCTGGAAAAAGGCGGCGTCGATGCGCTCGGCCTCGTCGAAGCTCCAGGCCCGCACGCGGATCTGCGACAGCGGGCTGAACGCAGCCCAGGCGAGGAACTGGCCATCGTGGCTTTCGACGCGCACCGTCTCGCCCGCATCGGCCTTGCCTTTTTCCACGCTGCCGGCGAACACCCAGGGGTGGCGGCGCAGCAGCGAACGTTCTTTTCCTTCGCGCAGGCGGATGGCTTTCATGCGCCGGATTGTCGCCTGCCCTGCTGCGGCAGCCAGGGCAGCGACCTGACCTTGGATGCAGCAAAGCTGCCACCCAGCGTTCAATCTGTATCCAATTCCACCGACCTGGGGAAAACCTGGGCATTTGTGCGCAATGAAGTACAGACACTGGCGGCGGCAGTATCAAAACCACAGCCCTCCCTCGCTGAAGATGCGCACGCTGCGCCATGCGGGCAGGCAGCGACAACACCAAACGCCCCGACATCTCAGGAGACACACAACATGAACCGCAGTAAGACCTGCCTGACCCTCGTCGTCCAGGCCGCGCTGGGTGCGCTGGGCCTGGCCTCGGCCACCTTCACCCATGCCGCCACCGAGCTGGTGATCGCCACGGTGAACAACGGCCACATGATCGAAATGCAGAAGCTCGGCAAGAACTTCGAGCAGGCCAACCCCGGCATCACGCTGAAGTGGGTCACGCTGGAAGAAGGCACGCTGCGCCAGCGCGTGACGACCGACATCGCCACCAAGGGCGGCCAGTTCGACGTGATGACCATCGGCCTGTACGAAGCGCCGATCTGGAGCAAGAAGGGCTGGCTGCAGCCCCTGAAGACCGACGCCGCATACGACGTGGACGACCTGCTGCCGGCCGTGCGCAGCGGCCTTTCGCTGGACGGCAAGCTCTACGCCGCCCCCTTCTACGCCGAAAGCTCGATGCTGATGTACCGCAAGGACCTGGCGGACAAGGTCGGCGTGACCGTGCCGGAGCGCCCGACCTGGACCCAGATCAAGGACCTGGCGTCCAAGATCCACGACCCGAAGAACGGCGTGTACGGCATCTGCCTGCGCGGCAAGCCGGGCTGGGGCGACAACATGGCCTTCCTCACCACGCTGGTGAACACCAACGGCGGCCAGTGGTTCGACATGCAGTGGAAGCCGCAGATCGACACCAAGCCCTGGCATGACGCGATCACCTTCTACGTCGACCTGCTGAAGAACTACGGCCCCCCAGGCTCCTCGGCCAACAGCTTCAACGAGATCCTGGCGCTGACCAACGCCGGCAAGTGCGGCATGTGGATCGACGCGACGATTGCCGCCTCGTTTGTCAGCGATCCGAAGCAGTCCAAAGTGGCCGACAAGATGGCCTTTGCGCAGGCCCCCACCGCCGTCACGCCCAAGGGCGCGAACTGGCTGTGGTCCTGGAACCTGGCCATCCCGGCCGGCTCGCAGAAGGTGGACGCGGCGCAGAAGTTCATCACCTGGGCCACCAGCAAGGAGTACATCCAGCTGGTTGCCAAGACCAACGGCTGGGCCAACGTGCCCACCGGCACCCGCAAGTCCACCTACGCTTCGCCGGAATTCCAGAAGGCCGCGCGTTTTGCCGCAGCCGAGAAGACCGCCATCGACAGCGCCAACCCGAACGACTCGACGCTGCCGAAGTCGCCGTACGTGGGCGTGCAGTTCGCGGCCATCCCGGAGTTCCAGGCCATCGGCATTGCCGTGGGCCAGCAGATGAGCGCTGCCCTGTCGGGCAAGACGACGGTGGACGCGGCGCTGAAAGCCAGCCAAATCTCCGCCGAACGTGAAATGAAAAAGGGCGGCTATTACAAGTAAGCCGGCACCTGCCGCCTGACGGGCCACCGCTGCGGCGGTGGCCAGCCTCATTGCCGAGACCTCGCCATGAATCGCTTCATGCCCCGCGCCCTGATGGCGCCGGCCATCGGCACGCTCTTCCTGTGGATGATCGTGCCGCTGGTCATGACGCTGTACTTCAGCGCCATCCGCTTCAACCTGATGCAGCCGGACGTGACCGGATTTGCGGGGCTGGAGAACTTCGAATATTTCATCACCGACGCCTCGTTCTGGCCGGCGGTGATGAACACCGTGCTGCTGCTCGGCAGCGTGATCGTCATCACCGTGGTGATGGGCGTGGGGCTGGCCCTGCTGATCGACGCACCCTTCCCCGGCCGCGGGCTGGTGCGCGTGCTACTCATTTCGCCTTTCTTCGTCATGCCCACGGTCAATGCGCTGCTGTGGAAGCACATGATGATGAACCCGATCTACGGCGTGCTGGCGCAGGTCTGGCAGGCCTTCGGCGCGCAGCCGGTGGACTGGCTGACCGACTGGCCGCTGCTCAGCGTGATCATCATGATCAGCTGGCAGTGGCTGCCGTTTGCCACGCTGATCTTCATGACCGCGCTGCAGTCGCTCAACCGCGAGCAGCTCGAAGCCGCGCGCATGGACGGCGCCAACTACCTGCAGCAGCTGCGCTACATGGTGCTGCCGCACCTGGGCCGTTCGGTGGCCGTGGTGGTGATGATCGAGATGATCTTCCTGATCAGCGTGTTCGCCGAGATCTTCACCACGACCTCCGGCGGCCCAGGTGATGCCAGCACCAACATCGCCTTCCTGATCTTCAAGCAGGCGCTGCTGAACTTCGACGCCGGCGTGGCTTCCGCAGGCGCGCTGTTCGCCGTCGTGCTGGCCAACATCGCGGCGATCTTCCTGATCCGCCTCGTCGGCAAGAACCTCGATTGAGGGAACGACATGCCCACCACCACTTCTTCCACGCTGCCCACTGTGGAAACCGCGCCGGCCGAGATCCTGCTCGCGCCGCGCCGCTTCCCGCTGGCGCTGGTCGTGCGCACCCTCGTCGCCTGGCTGGTCACGCTGCTGCTGTTCTTCCCGCTGGGCTTTTTGATCGCCACCGCGTTCAAGACCGAACTGCAGGCGATTGCCGTGCCCACCGAATGGCTGTTCAGCCCCACGCTGGAAAACTTCCACGAGGTGCAGGCCCGCAGTGACTACCTGCTCTACGCGACCAACTCGCTGATCACCAGCGTGGTGTCCACCGTGCTGGGCCTGATGATCGCCGCGCCGGCCGCGTATTCGATGGCCTTCTTCCGCAGCAAGCGCACGCGCGACATCCTGATGTGGATGCTGTCGACCAAGATGATGCCGGCCGTCGGCGCGCTGGTGCCGATCTACGTGCTGGCCCAGCAAAGCGCGCTGCTGGACACGCGCACCGGGCTGATCCTCGTGTTCACTTTGAGCAACCTGCCCATCATGGTCTGGATGCTGTATTCGGCCTTCAAGGACATTCCGCCGGAAATCCTCGAAGCCGCGCGCATGGACGGCGCCACGCTCTGGCAGGAGGCCTACAAGGTGCTGCTGCCGCTGGGCATGGGCGGCCTGGCCTCCACCGGCCTGCTGTGCCTGGTGCTGAGCTGGAACGAGGCCTTCTGGTCGCTGAACCTCAGCTCCGCCAAGGCCGGAACGCTGGCCACGCTGATCGCCTCCTACGCCAGCCCCGAAGGCCTGTTCTGGGCCAAGCTCTCCGCTGCCTCGCTGATGGCCATCGCGCCCATCGTCGTGTTCGGCTGGTTCAGTCAAAAACAACTCGTCCAGGGCCTTACTTTTGGCGCTGTGAAATGACCTCACGCAATCAATTTCAAGGAGACTGAAATGGCCTACCTTCAGCTCAAGCAATTCCGCAAGCAGTTCGGCGCGGTCGAGACCATCAAGGGCGTGGACCTGTCCATCGAGCCCGGCGAGTTCGTGGTGTTCGTAGGCCCCTCGGGCTGCGGCAAATCCACGCTGCTGCGCCTGATCGCCGGGCTGGAAACGGTGACCAGCGGCCAACTGATGCTGGATGGCCGCGACATCACGCACGCGCCCTCCTCCAAGCGCGACCTGGCGATGGTCTTCCAAAGCTACGCGCTGTACCCGCACATGAGCGTGTACGAGAACATGAGCTTCGCGCTGAAGCTGGCCAAGGTCAGCGAAAGCGAGATCCGCGAGAAGGTCGAGCGTGCCGCGAAGATCCTGAACCTCACCGCCTACCTGCAGCGCACGCCCAAGGAGCTGTCCGGCGGCCAGCGCCAGCGCGTGGCCATCGGCCGCGCCATCGTGCGCTCGCCCAAGGTCTTCCTGTTCGACGAGCCGCTGTCCAACCTGGACGCCGCGCTGCGCGGCCAGACCCGCGTGGAGATTGCCAAGCTGCATCGCGAGCTGGGCGCCACCACCATCTACGTGACGCACGACCAGGTCGAAGCGATGACGCTGGCCGACCGCGTGGTGGTGCTGCGCGACGGCAAGATCGAGCAGGTCGGCACGCCGCTGGAGCTGTACGACAAGCCGGCCAACCAGTTCGTGGCGCAGTTCATCGGCACGCCGCAGATGAACGTGGTGGCCGCGGCGCAGATGCCGCAGGCCGCCGCCGCTTACGGCCTGCCGGTCGCGGCGGACGGCTTCATCGGCCTGCGCCCCGAGAACCTGGCCGTGCTGCCGGCCGGCCAGGGCCAGCTCAGCGGCCAGGTCGAGCTGGTCGAGGCGCTGGGCGCCGAGACGCTGATCTACGTCAGCACCGACAGTGGCGCGCAGCTGGTGGCGCGGCAGAACTCGCGCAGCGCGCTGTCCGCCGGTGACCGCGTGGGCCTGCAGCTGCAGCCCGAGACCGTGCACCTGTTCGATGCCGGTGGCCGCGTGACACGCACGGGCGTCGCCGTCGCCGCGACCCATTGAGATTCCTCTTCATTTCCCCCTTGCTTCCATGACCACCGCCTCTCCCTCCTCCGCCGAAGCCCCGTTCGTGATGCTGCACCTGGGCCTGGGCGCGTTCCACCGCGCGCACCAGGCTGTCTACCAGCAGGCGCTGCACGACGCCGGTGACCGCCGCTGGGTGCTGGCTGGCGGCAATATCCGGCCCGATGGCGCCGACACCATCGGCGCGCTGCAGGCCGCCGGCGGCGCCTACACGCTGGAAACCGTGTCACCGGCCGGCGAGCGGGTCTATCAGCGCATCAGCGCCATCACCCGTGTGATCGGCTGGGACGCGCAGCTGCAAGGCCTGGTCACCGCCGGTGCGGACCCACTGACTCGCATCGTCTCGTTCACCGTGACCGAAGCCGGCTACTACCTCGATGCGGACCACCAGCTGGACCTGAACTTCGCCGACCTGGCGGCCGATGTCGAAGCCCTCAAGGCGAACAGAGCCGGCACAACGATCTACGGCGCACTGACGCAGATCCTGCGCGCCCGCATGCAGCAGGCCAGCGGCCCGCTCACGCTGCTGAACTGCGACAACCTGCGCCACAACGGCGACCGCGTGCGCAGCGGCCTGCTGCAGTTCATCGACCTGATCGGCGACAGCGCGCTGCGCGAGTGGGTGGAGGTCTGCACCACCTGCCCGAATGCGATGGTGGACCGCATCACGCCCCGCGCCACGCCCGCCGTGCGCGAGCGCGTGCTGGCAGCGACCGGCGTGGACGACGCTGCCGCGCTGATGGGCGAAAGTTTCATCCAGTGGGTCATCGAGGACCGCTTCGCCGCTGGCCGCCCGGCCTGGGAGACTGTCGGCGTGGAAATGGTTTCGTCGGTGGATGCCTACGAGGAAGCCAAGATTCGCCTGCTGAACGCCACGCACAGCTGCATCGCCTGGGCCGGCACGCTGGTCTGCCACACCTACATCCATGAAGGCACGCAGGACGCGGCCATCCGCCAACTGGCCTTCGACTACGTGACCAACGACACCATCCCGGTGCTGGACACGCCAGCCAAGCCCAGCCCGATCGACCTCGCCAAGTACCGCGACGTGGTGCTGGACCGCTTCGCCAACCCTGCCATTGCCGATACCAACCAGCGCGTGGCGATGGACGGCTTCTCGAAGATCCCCGGCTTCATTGCGCCGACGCTGCGCGAACGCCTGGCCGCGGGCGCCAGCATTGCCAGCGTGGCGATGCTGCCGGCGCTGTTCCTGGCCTACCTGCAGCGCTGGCATGCCGGCACGCTGCCGCACGTCTACCACGACCAGGCAATGGACCCGGCGGTGGCGCACGCGATCTGCGGCGCGGCGGACCCGGTCGCAGCCTTCGCGGCGGACACGGTGCTGTTCGGTGAACTGGCCGGCACGCCCGCGCTGCTGGCCGCTTTGCAAGGCGCCAGCGCGCGCGTGGCAAGCTTCGTTGCTTCGCACTCGCCCGTCACAGCCCACTGATGCAGCACCCGCCCCAACTCCCCCGCCAGCGCCAGCCCGAGCTGGAGCATGACTATGCCCGCAGCCCGGCGCTGGGCTACGAGGCGCCGGAGGACGTGGGCTTCATCCGCTGCCTGTCGCACGGCTTTCCAACGCCGCTGGCGCGCTGGCACCACCACGACGAGTACGAGCTGCACCTGATCGTCGCCAGCTCCGGCAAGGCCTTCGTGGGCGACTGGATCGGGCCGTTCCAGCCCGGCCACCTGGTGCTGTGCGGCCCGAGGCTGCCGCACAACTGGATCTCGATGGACCTGCCCGAAGGCGGCTTCGCGCAGCGCGACCTGGTGATCCAGTTTCCCCACGCGCCGATTGCCGCCGCGGCCGAGCACATTCCCGAGCTGGCCGAGGCGCTGCCGCTGCTGGAGCGGGCGCGCCGCGGCATCGAGTTCTTCGGCCTGGCCGAGCAGGCGCGTGCGCACTGGGAGCACGTGAAAGCCACGCACGGGCTGCTGCGCTTCGCGGCCTTTGCCGAGTTCCTCGGCGAGCTGGCGCACTGCACCGACTACCGGCTGCTCTCCAGTGTGCAGATGCAAAGCGCCGACGACGACACCCAGCTGGATCAGATCAACGCCATCGTCAGCCGCATCACCGACAACGTGGCCCAGCCGCTGTCGGCCAGCGAACTGGCCGGCGAGCTCGGCATGAGCGAAAGCCGCTTCTCGCGCTTCTTCCGCCGCGCCACCGGCAACACCTTCACCGACTTCGTCAACCGCATCCGCGTGAACCGCGCCTGCCAGCTGCTGATGGACTCGGACCGGCTGGTCACACACATCTGCTTCGAGGTTGGCTTCAACAACGTGGCCAACTTCAACCGCCGTTTCCTGGACATCAAGGGCATGACGCCCACCGAATTCCGCCGCCAGTCCGGCCAGCGCTTCGGCCTGCTGCCCGACGGCCGAAGGAACTGAACCCCATGTACCTTGGCATCGACCTCGGCACCTCCGAGATCAAGCTGCTGCTGCTCGACACACAGCAGCGCATCGTCGCCACGACCGGCGAAGCCCTGACGCTCTCGCGCCCGCAGCCACGCTGGAGCGAACAACATCCGCTGCAGTGGTGGACCGCGGCCGACGCCGCGATGCAGCGCCTGGCCGCCACCCACCCCGCCGCAATGGCAGAGGTGCGCGCCATCGGCCTGTCCGGCCAGATGCACGGCGCAGTGCTGCTGGACGAGGCCGACCAGGTGCTGCGGCCGGCCATCCTGTGGAACGATGGCCGCGCCGGCGCCGAATGCGCAGAGCTGGAGGCCACCTGCCCGGAGCTGCACGCCATTGCCGGCAACCTCGCGATGCCGGGCTTCACGGCACCCAAGCTGCTGTGGGTGAAGAAGCACGAGCCCGAACTCTTCGCCCGCGTCGCCAAGGTGCTGCTGCCCAAGGACTGGCTGCGGCTGCAGCTGACGGGCGAGGCCATCAGCGACCTGTCCGACGCGGCCGGCACGCTGTGGCTGGACGTTGCAAAGCGCCGCTGGTCACCCGAACTGCTGGCCGCGACCGGCCTCAGCGAAGCGCAGATGCCGGCCCTGGCCGAAGGCAGCGCGGTGGCCGGCCACCTGCTGCCGGCGCTGGCCGCGCGCTGGGGCCTGAAGCGCGGCGAAGACGGCGGCCTGCCCATCGCCGGCGGCGGTGGCGACAACGCAGCCAGCGCAGTCGGCATTGGCGCGGTGCGGCCCAACCAGGGCTTTGTCTCGCTGGGCACCTCTGGCGTGATCTTCCTGACCAACGACCGCTTCCGACCCAACCCGGCCTCGGCCGTGCATGCTTTCTGCCACGCGCTGCCGGCCACCTGGCACCAGATGAGCGTGATGCTCTCGGCCGCCAGCGCGCTGCGCTGGGTGCGCGAGCTGACGGGCCTGGCCAGCGAGGCCGAACTGGTCGCCAAGGTCGCCGCGCTCAGCCCGGCCGAGCGCGACGCCGCCCCGCTGTTCCTGCCCTACCTCAGCGGCGAACGCACGCCGCACAACGACGCCAACGCCCAAGGCGTGCTGTTCGGCCTCACCGGCAGCCACAGCGCCGCCCACCTCGGCTACGCCGTGATGGAAGGCGTGGGCTTCGGCCTGCTGGACGGCTGGCGCGCACTGGGCGCCGCGCCCGGCGCGGTGCAGGCGCTGTCGCTCGTCGGCGGGGGCGCGCGCAGCCCCGAATGGGCGCAGCTGCTGGCCAGCACGCTGGGCGTGGCGCTGCACACGCACGAAGGCGGCGAAGCCGGCGGCGCGCTGGGCGCGGCCCGCCTCGCGTGGCTGGCCGACCTGTCGCCCGCGCTGGACGCCGACGGCAGCCTGCCCGGCTCGCTGCTGGCCGACATCTGCCCCGCGCCGCCGATGGCAAGGCTCTTCGAACCGAACGCCGCCGAAACCGAACGCCTGGCGCCACGTCAGGCACGCTGGGCGCAGCTGTATCCCATATTGAGGAACCTGTTTCCAGCTGGTTGACCTGCAGACGTTGCCTTAGACCTGCTCGGCCGTGTAATAGCCGCCATCCACCAGCACCGATTGCAGGTTGGCCTTGTCGACCAGCACGGGCTTGATCAGCAAGGCAGGAACGACCTTCACACCGTTTTGATAGGTCTTCTGGTCGTTGAAGCTGACGGGGCGGCCTGAGAGGGTGTCGTCGACCATGCGCGCCGCCTGCTTCACCAGCAGCCGGGTGTCCTTGAACACCGTGGACGCCTGCTCGCCGTGCTTGATGGACCTCACCGACGCGAGTTCCGCATCCTGGCCGGTGATGACCGGCAAGGGCTGCGCGGCCTGCCCGTAGCCGGCGAACTTGACGGCACTCAGCAACTCGATGCTGATGCCGTCATAGGGCGACAGCACTGCGTCGAGGCGGCGCCGGGCATAGGTGGTGCCAAGCTCCCCCTGCAAGCGCGCCTTGGCATGCGCGCCATTCCAGTGCGGCGTGTAGATGTCCTTGAGTGCGACCTTGCCCGAACCGACGACCAACTGGCCATTGTCGATGTAGCGCTTGAGCACCGACATCGATCCGTCGTAGAACATGTGGGTGTTGTTGTCGTCCGCGTCGCCCGCGAACAGCTCCACCGTGGAGGGCCGCGTGGCAGCGGTCAAACGCAATCGCGCCTCGATGTCACGGGCCTGCAGTTCGCCCACGGCAAAGTTGTCGAAGGTTGCATAGCTGTCCACGTTGGCCGTGTCGCGGATGAGCCGGTCGTAGGCGAGGACCTTCACACCGCGCTTGGCCGCCTCCGCCAGCACGCCTGTCAGCGCACCGCCGTCCACTGCGCCGATCACCAGCATCCGCGCACCTTTGCCCACCATCGCCTGGAGGTGGTCGATCTGGGTCTTGGCACTGTCGTTCGCGTACTGCAGGTCCGCCGTGTAGTCGAGCTGGTTGAGCGCGCGCATCACGCCCAGCCCGTCATACACCCAGCGCAGGGATCCCATCGTGGGCATCGAGATGCCGATCAACCCCTTGTTGCTGGCTGCCGCTCGCGACGTTCCCCAAACGTGACCCAAGGACAGCGCTGCCAGCGCCTTCACGGACTGCCGTCGATTCATCTTGTCTCCGAAAACTGCGCCGAACTGCCTTGCGCAATTCCATGCCTGCTTCTTGTCAATCGGTTCGATTGCTTTGGGACGCATTGTCTGGATTCCGGCCAGCGGCCGAATCCCCCGAATCCCCAATGTGAAAACCCATATACCGGCATGCGCATACCGACATGGCTGCGCCCGAGGCAGATGGAAGTGTGATGGTTCGCTTCAGGCCGCCAAGGCCGCCTGCCGTTTGCGCCGCTGCCGGTTCGCACCGCACATGAAAAAAGCCCCTCGCGAGGGGCTCTTGCTTGTGGGTGTCGAGTTTCAGGCCCGTTGCCGCCGCAGCACCAGCAGCACGTAGCTCAGCACCGCCAGCAGCAGGCCCCAGGCCATCGCCGGGTCGACCAGTTCGCCCAGTACGCGCTGGGTGTCGCTGAGTAGCCATTGCGGCAGTTGGGTGAGCTGCCCGTCCCAGGGAACGGACTCGAAATCGTGGCGAGCCACCGGGAAGATGGCGTCGCGGAAGCGCTCGGCCGTCGTCGCCAGCGTCTGCAGCAGCCAGGGCATGCCGTAGACCTTGGCCAAGATCACGCTTCCCAGGCCCAGCGCACCCACCGCGGCAATGCCGCCCCAGCGCTTGAGCCAGGCCGAGGCCGCCATCACGAACAGCATCACCGGCGCGGCCCACAGCGCCGCAGCACCGACTGCTACCAGCACGCGCGGCACGGCGGCCACGATGACCGTGCTCAGCGTGCCCCAGGGCAGCGAAGCCACGCCGCTCAGGCCGTAGACGCGGGCCACCGTCAGCACGGCGACGAACAGGCCGCAGACGAAGGCGATGCCGGCCACCATCAGCTGGAACACCAGCACGTGCATCAGCGCGGTGGCACCCACCGCCGCCCAGTCGCTCACCGGCAGCGAACGCCAGAACTCGATGCTACGGTCCTGCCGGTCGCGCTGGCCCAGCCCGGAGGACTGGAAGCCGGCGCCCACCCAGCCCAGCATCATCACCGCGCCGATGTAGCCACCAGCCAGCGCCACCAGCACGCTGAGCGCGCTTTCATCGGAGGACACATGCACATTGCCCACCACGATGGCGAACAGCATCATGCACAGCGGCACCGCGCTGAAGATCAGCCAGCCGCGCCGGTGCTGCATCCATTCGCGCTGCATCAGTGCCAGGAAAGTCGTTGCGTTCATCTCATTGCTCCTTGGGTCGCGTCGCGGCTCAGCGGCTGGCACGCGGATTCAGCTCGGGGGCGCGCGTGAGCGCGACGAACAGGTCGACCAGGCTGGGCCGCACGCGCTGGCCCAGGGCCTCGACCTCGCTGGGCATGGCGCCGTCGAAGATCGCGGTGGACGCCCCGTTGGGCGAGCCATAGCGCAACAGCGGATGGGCCGCAGCCACGGCGTTGGCAGCCGCAGGCGCATGGCTCAGCGCCGAGTAGCGCTGGTCCAGCTGGTCCAGGCTGATGTTGAGCACCAGCTTGCCGTCGTTGAGCATCATCACGTCCGACAGCAACGCTTCCACTTCCTCGACCTGGTGGGTCGAGATCAGCACCGTGCGCTCACCATCGCACCACTCGTTGATCAGCAGCTCGTAGAAAGCCTTGCGCGACAACACGTCCAGGCCCAGCGTCGGCTCGTCGAGGATCATGATGCGGGCGTCCACCGCGGCGATCAGCGCCAGGTGCAACTGCACCACCATGCCACGCGAAAGCTGCTTGACCTTGTCGTTCAGGCCGACGCTGGTGCGGCGCAGCAGCTCGCGGGAGCGGTCGGCCGAGAACTTCGGATGCATGCCACTCATCAGCGTGATCAGCTCGTGCACCCGAGCCCAGCGCGGCAGGATGGCCACGTCCGGGATGTAGCAGAGCGACCGCAGCAGCTCGGTGCGCTGCTTGCGCGGGTCCAGGCCCAGCACGTCCAGGTGCCCGGCGTGGTTGGCCAGGCCCACCATCGCCTTCATCAGCGTGGTCTTGCCCGCGCCGTTGTGGCCCAGCAGGCCGACCACACGGCCCTTGGGGATCGTGAAGCTCAGGTTGTCCAACACGGTCTTCTTGCCGTAGCGCAGGTTCACGCCTTCGGCGCGGATCAGCGGTGCACCTGGCTCGGTGCTGCTGATGTTGATGTTGTCGCTCATGGCGTCATGCCTCCCAGTCAAGTTGTTCGGGTCCCAGGCCCAGCTGGCGCAGGCGCCGCCGCAGCTGCGGCCATTCCAGCTCCAGAAAGCGTTGCCGCTCCAGCTCCTTGAGCCGCTGTCGCGCGCCGCTGCGCACGAACATGCCCAGCCCGCGCCGGCTCTCCAGCAGCCCGTCCTCGCTCAGCGCCTGCAGCGCCCGACCCACGGTCAGCGGGTTCAGCACGTAATGCGAGGCCAGCGCCCGCACCGAAGGCATGGGCTCGCCCTCCGGCGGGCTGCCATCGAGCAAGCCGCCGGCCAGTCGGTCGGCCAACTGCCGGTAGATCGGTTGCCGGTTGTCCCAGGTCTGCATGGGCCGCTCCAGTGTGTTGGTGATGTAGCACACTGTAAAAAGCGGGCGGCCGATTGTCTGCCGGTGTGCGATGAAATGCAGGTTCGGCGGCATGGATTGCAGGCATCAAGGCAACATCCCAACCGAACCGATGGACGGCCGGTCCATCGGACGCCGAACGATGGTCCCCGCTTTTCCGGAGTTTCAACGTGCCCGACAACTTCCAACGCCACCGCGTTTTCTCCGGCAAGGACCTCCTGGTCGTCCATCAGCCCACCGAGTCCGACACCGTGGTCGTGACCTTCACGTGGGGCAAATTCAAGCCGATTCGCAATCGCTTCTATGCCGACGACTTGCTGGGCAAGCTGGGCTACTCGGCAGTTGGCATCGTCTCCAGTCGGCCGCACTGGTATGTGACGCCCGAGATGCCAGCCGCCATCGAAGCGGTTCGTGCGCTGGCTGGCCGGCATCCGGTTCGGGTCGGCTACGGTTTCAGCATGGGCGCCTACGGCGTGCTGCGCTTCGGTCGCGAATTGGCGCTGGACCATGCGCTGGCGTTTTCCCCGCAATGGTCGATTGACCCGGAGGAAGCGCCGTGGGATTCGCGCAAGGACTGGGGTTTCGTGCCGGCAATGAAAGGCATGGGCGTGCGGCCCGAACATCTGGCAGGCCGCGTGTTCCTGTTCCACGATCCGCTGCACCAGGTCGACGCGTTGCACGCCAGGTCGCTCTCATCGCAACCTCCAGTGACGTCCGTCCCGATGCGGCATTGCAGCACGACACGGCCAGGATGATGGCCAGCACCGACAGCATGCGATCGCTGATCCAGGCTTGCGTTGACGTCGACCCGGCGAAGCTGAAGACCATCGTCCGCCAACGCCTGCGCGAATCACCCCTCTTCCGCAGCCATTTGCTCGCCTCGCGCGGGCAGAGGCGTTTGGCGGTTGGGGATGTGCAGGCCGCGCAGCAGTGGCAAAAGCTCGCGGCAGCGATTGACCCTCACGCGGGGCCGGCACTCGAACTGGGCAGGCGGTTGGCGGCACACGGCGGCTCGGCTTCCCATGACTTCACTGCCCGGCTCACCGTGGCGTAATGAGTCGGCCCTGAAAATCTCCCAAGTCGTTGTCCTGAAACGACTTTCGGGTGATATCCGATGGTCAGATCTCCCGAGAATCAATCCAATGGAGATCGGTTTCTGGGAGTTCTGGAGTTCCCACCGATGGCCACCGACGACTTCTTCCGCGCCCGGCTCGATCAGATGATTGACCTGCGCCACGCGCTGGCGGTGCTGGCCACGCGCATGCCCTGGACGCAGATCGAGGCCTCGCTGGCGCCGGTGTTCGCGCACCGTGATCGCAAAGGGCGGTCTGTGGAAGGCGTTGATCTGTTCGGGCCCAGCCTGGCGGTGGCCGGCGCAGGTGTCAGCAATGCCGGCCGTCCCCGCCTGCCGATCCGCCTGATGGTGGCGCTGCTGTACCTCAAGCACGCCTACAACGAGAGCGACGAGTCGGTGGTGGTGCGCTG